>NZ_VMSE01000001.1:1200000-1800000 GCF_009858335.1 Methylovorus glucosotrophus | reverse complement strand
CCCAAGCAGGTGTATGAGTTGCTGCGTCATGCCAAGGCTGACTGGAGCAAATGGCATGTCTACCATAACGATGACCGCTGTCTGCCTGCGGATCACCCCGAGCGCAACAGTCTGATGGCGCGTCAGGCATGGCTGGACCATGTGGCGATTCCTGCCGATCAGATACACGATATTCCCGCTGAGCGTGGGCCTGTGGAAGGTGCCGCTGCGTATGCTAAAACTCTGCAAGGCCTGGGCGAGTTTGATCTGGTGCTGCTGGGCCTGGGCGAAGATGGCCACACGGCGAGCCTGTTCCCCGGGCATACGTGGGACGACAGCGTGGATGCGTTCCCTGTCTACAATTCCCCCAAGCCACCGGCAGAGCGCGTTTCCATCAGTGCGCGTCGTTTGAGCCATACACGGGCGGTGATTTTTCTGGTGACGGGCGCTGGCAAGCAGGAGGCCGTGAATAACTGGCGCAGTGGGGTGGCGATTCCTGCCACCGTGATCAAGCCAGCGAATGGCGTGGATGTGTATGTGTTTGGTGTTGCGCTGGATTAGTCGTCAGGGCAGCCAGTAAAAAATAAAGCCGGAATGGGCACATGCCATTCCGGCTTTATTTTTTCAATCGCTGGGTTCTAGCTTAACCAGTCAGGCAATACATCCCGATAAAACAAATGTGTACCGTTGGTGAGGCTGCGCAATTGCAGCCCGTAGCGCTGGCCAAGCCATTTCAGGCTTTGCGCTGAAAACAGGCTGATATGGCCGTTGCGCGGGGCGGCATACCACCAGCCCAGTGTGCCGTCTTCCAGCTGACCATCCGAAAGCAGGGTGCTGAACAGAATGCCGCCCTTGTCTTCCAGTAAGGTGTTCAGGTTTTGCATCAGCACGGAGACATCGGGCACATGCTCGAAAACCTCAAACGCGGTAATGCAATTGAATTTGCCCAGCGAGCTGATTTGCATGTCCGGGTCATTGAAGGGGTCGTAACTTTTCGAGTTCCAGCCTTCGGCCTGCAATAGCTCGCTCATCATGCCATTGCCGCCGCCGTAATCCAGATGCCGGATGCGCGCTTTATTTTTGCCGAAGTTGCGTGACAGCAGGTCAGCATTGTCATGCGGCCGTATGCTGAGATAGTCCGGGTCTACCGCAACATAATCTTCGTTGTAAATGTGTGTGGAAAAGTCTTCCAGCGTCCACTGCTCAAACTCGGGCGCAAAGCAGAAGCCGCAGCCCAGGCATCGAAAGTATTGAATCATCACGCCCGTGGGTTGCAGCGCTATCCCCCGGCGTTCCTCGCAGGATTTATTGAAATCAGCTGTATCGAAGAAAGCGGCCTGGTTATTGCAAACCGGGCAGGGGAGCGTGTTATCCATGAGGCGATCCGATGCGCTAGGTATTCTGGATGACGATGCTGGGGAATTTGCTACTGTGGTCCAGCCCCAGCTGGGCGATCTTGATGGCCGTTGTGCGGGCAATGCTGCGATAGGTGGCTGCGATTTTGCTGTCGGGGTCGGCCACTACGGTGGGTGTGCCGCCGTCGGCTTGTTCGCGGATGCGGATATCCAGCGGCAGACTGCCGAGCAGGTCTACGTTGTAATCCTTGCCCATGGCCGCGCCACCGCCAGCGCCGAAAATATGCTCCTCGTGACCGCAGTTTGAGCAAATGTGCGTGCTCATGTTTTCTACAATGCCGAGGATGGGGATGCCGACTTTTTCAAACATTTTCAGTCCCTTGCGCGCGTCCAGCAGGGCGATGTCCTGTGGGGTGGTCACGATAATGGCGCCAGTAACCGGGACTTTTTGCGAGAGCGTGAGCTGAATATCGCCAGTGCCAGGCGGCAGGTCGATGATCAGATAATCGAGGTCTTTCCAGCGGGTATCGCGCAGCAGTTGCTCCAGTGCGCCCGTGACCATGGGGCCGCGCCAGACCATGGGCGTATCCACATCCACCAGAAAGCCTATCGACATGGCTTGTATGCCATGGCTTTGCATGGGTTCTATGCTCTTGCCATCGGCACTGTCCGGGCGACCGCTGATGCCCAGCATTTGCGGTTGCGATGGGCCGTAGATATCGGCATCGAGTATCCCCACGCTGGCACCTTCGGCGGCCAGGGCGAGCGCCAGATTAACGGCGGTGGTCGATTTGCCTACGCCGCCCTTGCCGGAGGCCACGGCGATGATGTTCTTGACGCCAGGCAGCAACTGCACGCCGCGCTGTACGCTATGCGACACGATGCGGCTGCCCACATTGACGGTGACACTGCCAATGCCGGGAATATGCTCCAGCGCGCTTTTTACCTGGGTTTGAATCTCGCTGATCACGCTCTTGGCCGGGTAGCCCAGCACGATGTCCAGTGAAAGGTCATTGCCCTTGAGCTGGATATTGCGAGCCGATTTGCTGCTGATGTAATCCTTGCCGGTATTGGGGTCGGTGATGGTTTTCAGGACATTCTGGATATCGGATTCGGTCAAGGCCATGGCGAAGCTTCCTGCGGGTGGGCATCTGAAAGAACAAATTTTAACGCATGCGCCAAGTTAACGCATGTGAAAGCCGGGCTGATTTGTTAAAATGCAGGTCTATTCAAGCATTCAGGCCGATTTCAAAAACACTATGTCCGCATCATCCCGCAAAATCCTGGTTACTTCCGCCTTGCCGTATGCCAACGGCAGCATTCACCTCGGGCATCTGGTTGAGTATATCCAGACCGATATCTGGGTGCGTTTCCAGAAAATGCAGGGCCATACCGTGCATTATGTCTGTGCCGATGACACGCATGGCACCCCCATCATGCTGCGCGCTGAGAAAGAGGGCATTACGCCTGAGCAGCTGATTGCCAAAGTGCACACCGAACACTATGCGGATTTCTCGGGTTTCCTGGTGGAGTTTGATAACTACTATTCGACCAATGCCCCGGAAAACCGCGAGTTGGCCAGCAATATCTACCTGGAGCTCAAGAAAAACGGCAAGATTGCCACCAAGACCATTGAGCAGTTTTTTGACCCGGTCAAACAGATGTTCTTGCCGGATCGCTTTATCAAGGGCGAATGTCCCAAATGCCATGCCAAGGATCAATACGGTGATTCCTGCGAAGTATGCGGCACGACGTATAGTCCGACCGAGCTGATCAATCCATACTCGGCCGTGTCTGGCGCGGCGCCGGTGCGCAAGGAAACCGAGCACTATTTCTTCAAGCTTTCTGAATGCGGCGAGTTTTTGCAGCAGTGGACCCGCTCTGGCACCCTGCAGGCTGAAGCCGCCAATAAAATGGGCGAGTGGTTTGCCTCTGGTTTGTCGGATTGGGATATTTCGCGCGATGCGCCGTATTTCGGCTTTGAGATTCCGGATGCCCCCGGCAAGTATTTCTATGTATGGCTGGATGCGCCTATCGGCTACATGGCCAGCTTCAAGAATCTGTGCAGCCGCTTAGGGCTGGATTTTGACGAATACTGGAAAGCCGATAGCAAGACCGAGCTTTATCATTTCATCGGCAAGGACATCCTGTATTTCCACGCGCTGTTCTGGCCTGCGACCCTGAAGTATTCTGGTCATCGCCAGCCGACGCAGATTTTCGCGCACGGCTTTTTGACGGTGAATGGCGAGAAAATGTCCAAGTCGCGCGGCACCTTCATCACCGCTGGCAGCTATCTGCAGCATGTGAAAAACCCGGAATATCTGCGCTATTACTATGCCGCCAAACTGAATGGCTCGATGGAAGATATCGACCTCAATCTGGACGATTTCACTGCGCGCGTGAACAGCGATCTGGTCGGCAAATACATCAATATCGCCAGCCGCACCGCAGGCTTTATCAGCAAGCGGTTTGACGGCAAGCTGGCTGCGCTGGCGGATAACGCTGTCATCACGGAGTTGCGTCAGGCGGCAAGCAGCATTGCCGAGTGCTACAACACGCGCGACTACGGCCGTGCCCTGCGTGAAATCATGGCGCTGGCTGACAAAGCCAATGGTTATGTTGCCGAGCACGCGCCGTGGGATATGGCAAAACAGGCTGGCCGTGAAGCGGAGCTGCATCAGGTGTGCACCGCTGCGCTGGAAATGTTCCGCCTGCTCACGCTGTATCTCAAGCCGGTATTGCCCAAGCTGGCGGGCCAGATTGAAGCCTTCCTGAATATTGCCGTGCTGGACTGGACACAAGTGGACAATGCCTTGCCAGCAGGCCATGCGATTGCCGCTTACCAGCATTTGATTACCCGCATTGACCCCAAACAGATAGAAGCCATGATAGAAGCCAATAAAGAATCCCTGCAGGCAACGCCTGCTGCTGCACCTGCTGCTGCGGCTCCCGTTGCAGCCAGCGCGCCTGCTGAAGCCAACTACATCAGCATTGATGACTTTGCCAAGGTGGATCTGCGTATCGCCCGCATTGTGACGGCGGAGCATGTGGAAGGCGCCGAGAAACTGCTGCGTCTTGAACTGGATATTGGCGAAGAAAAACCACGCCAGGTGTTTGCCGGGATCAAATCGGCTTATGACCCAGCCACCTTGCAAGGCCGCTTGACCGTGATGGTGGCTAATCTTGCGCCACGCAAGATGAAGTTTGGCATGTCAGAAGGCATGGTGCTGGCAGCTTCTGATGAGCGTGGCGGGCCTTATATCCTGAGTCCGGATAGTGGCGCTGCGCCAGGCATGCGCGTCAAGTAAGCCTGGCTGCGATATTGGCTTGTCGGCTCCCAAGGCCGAAGGCCAATGTCTAGCGCAATAAAAAAGCCCCGCAAGTTCGGGGCTTTTTTTATGGGTGGGATGCTTAAGGGCTGGTTTTTTCTTTGGTGGTAATGGGGCCCGCAGCAGATTTACCCACGACAGAGACTTGTCCTTTGAGTTTGGCCAGCGATTTGTCGCCAAAACCAGGCACATTGTTCAAGTCTTCCACTGTCTTGAAGTTACCGTTTTTCTTGCGGTAATCAATGATGGCCTGGGCTTTGGCCGGGCCAATGCCTTTCACGGTTTCCAGTTCTTCTTTGGAGGCTGTATTGATGTTCACCGCAGCATGCGCACTCAACGCAAAGCAAAGGGTGGCCAGTGCGATAAGCAAACTCTTTTTCATTACCTTAACTCCCATGATGATATTGACGAAATCCGGTCACGCCGTGGTGACCTCATGGGATATTACTCTGGCGCTGAAAAAACCTTTTTAAATCAAACTGATCTCGTGATTTATGTCACGGAGGGCTTGCAGCGGATCGGCTGCGCGCGTGATGGGGCGACCAATCACCAGATAGCTTGAGCCCTGGCGCAATGCATCGGCGGGGGTGACCACACGGGATTGATCATCCAGACTGGCGTTGCGCGGGCGTATGCCAGGGGTAACCAGGCAGAAATTTTCGCCCAGGGTGCTGCGTAAAACCGGCGCTTCCTGCGCGGAGCACACGACGCCATCCAGGCCTGCTGCTTGCGTGAGGCGGGCAAGCCGTAATACCTGATCCTGCAAGGTGCCTGGAATGCCCAGGCTCTGCATCACTTGCTGATCCATGCTGGTGAGGATAGTAACGGCGATCAGCAAAGGCTGGTGCCCGCTTTTGGCGACGCCTTCTTTGGCAGCTTCCATCATGGGCTGGCCACCCGAGGCATGCACATTCAGCATCCACACGCCGAGTCTGGCAGCGGCCTCGCAAGCCTTGGCCACGGTGTTGGGGATATCGTGGAATTTCAGGTCAAGAAATACGCCATAGCCTTTATCAACCAGCGTTTCCACCAGCTGCGGACCTGCGGCGGTAAAAAGCTCTTTGCCCACCTTGAGGCGGCATTGGCTGGGGTCCAGCTGATTTGCCAGCGCGAATGCACTTGGGGCATCGGCGTAATCAAGGGCAACTACGATCCTGGGGTTGATCTTGGTATCGGGCGTGGTCATTTATAGCGCTTCGGTCGGTTCTGAGGGGAGCGATTCCCAGGCATTGCATGCCGGGCATTGCCAGTGGTAGTTTTTGGCCTTGAAGCCGCACTGGTCGCAGCAATACACATTGCGATTGCCTATGGCGCGACGGATGGTCTGCTGCATCAACAGGGTCTCTTGCTGATCCTGAGGTTCCAGCGCGATTCTGGCCTGTAACAGCTGATCCAATGTCTGCAGGCTGGGCTTTCTCGCCAATTCGGTACGTGCCAGCTTTGCGGCAGGCTCCGGGCCTTTTTCTGCCATGGTGGCTTCATACACCACGGTTTGCAGGGTGGGCAGCTTGTAGCTTTCCAGGTAGCTCGCGAGCAGATTCAGGCCTTCTTCACTCTGGCCCAGGGCGCGGTAGCTCTTCAGGAGTTTGGCTGCCACCAGGCTGATGCGCTCTGAATCCTGATATTCAATGCGTTTCCAGATGGCAATGGCGGCTTTGTGATCTCCCGCGGCGGCTTCCATGTCGCCCAGCATGATGGTGGCGCGCACGCACGCCTTGTTGGCATCCAGTGCCATATCCAGCTCGTAGCGCGCAGTGTGGGCGTCGTTGTTGAGTATGGATTTAACCGCCATTTCACAGTAGTACTGGGCGATTTCCTTGCGAAAAGGAATGCCTGAGATGCGTTCCAGTTCGGTCGCGCATTTGATGGCGCGTTCCCACTCGCGTTCACGTACATAAATTTCCAGCAGCGAGCGCAAGGCGGGCTGCTTGTAGCGGCTGCCATCGAGCGATTTGAAGAGTTCTTCCGCACGGTCCAGCAGACCCGCCTTGAGATAATCCTGAGCCAGCTCTGCCATGACGGCCAGTTTTTGCTGTTCGGGCAGTTCCTTGCGATCCAGCAGATTGAGGTGCAAGTGAATCGCCCGATCCACTTCGCCACGGCGACGAAACAAGCTGCCCAGCGCGAAATGCAGTTCCAGAGAGTCTGCATTGGCTTCCACCGCCTCGACAAAGGCTTCTATGGCTTTGTCGTGCTGGTCGGTGATCAGGAAGTTCAGACCTTTGAAATAGGCGGCCGGGAGTGTGGTCGATTCAGAAAGCAGCTGGTTGATATCAACTCGGGCGGCTACCCAGCCCAACGCAAAAAACAGGGGCAGGGCCAATAGCCACCAATATTCAAATTCCATCATTAATTCAAGGTTCCTGCTGGGTGCTTTTGTTAAGTGTTTTAAGTTCTTTACGCAGGCTCATGACCTGGCGCTTTTGTTTGATCATCACGCCGACGCAGGCAAGGATGCCGGCAAGCACGCCTATGGAGAAGGTGATCAGCAGCATGAGCGAGAGTGGAGCCTGCCAAATCAGGCCGAGATAATAATGCAACTCGGCGGGCTGGGAGTTTTTGAGGGCAAACCCCAGCAACATGATGAAGAGCAGGGTGCCCAAGGGGATATATATATAGCGCATGGTAAGGATTTTACCTAAGCCGGTCTGATGTGGCGAATTTAAATCACATAAGGGAAAGTGAGCAGGTCATAAGATCAGAGGCGTAAAAAAAAGCAGCATCCGAAGATGCTGCTTTTTGTACTGCTAGTAACGTCAAGTTTTACTCAACGAGGTCTACGCGTTCACGCAATTCCTTACCGGCCTTGAAGTGGGGTACGTATTTTTCAGGTACCTGCACTTTAGAGCCAGTCTTGGGATTGCGTCCGAGACGGGGAGGGCGATAGTTCAGACTGAAACTACCGAACCCTCTTATCTCGATGCGCTCTCCGCTGGCCAGGTTATCCGCCATGGAGTCAATGATGGCCTTCACAGAAAGCTCGGCATCCTTGACCACCAGTTGCGGAAAACGCGCAGCCAGATTGGCAATCAGCTCAGATTTGGTCATGGCGTGACTGCCTTACTCGTTGTTTTTGCCGTCAAGTTTCGCTTTAAGCAATGCGCCCAGGTTGGTGGTGCCTGCAGCGCCAGCATCATTGCTGTACTTCTGCATGGCATCCGCTTCTTCAGCGATGTCCTTAGCCTTGATGGACAGGTTGATGGAGCGGTTCTTGCGGTCAATGTTCAGGATGCGTGCTTCCACTTCCTGGCCTTCTTTCAGGGCAGTGGTAGCGTCTTCGATCTTCTCGCGAGCGATTTCAGATGCGCGCAGGTAACCTTCAACTTCACCGTCCAGAGTAATAACAGCACCCTTGGCATCCACAGACTTCACGGTACCAGTAACGATGGCACCCTTGTCATTTGTGGTGGTGTAAGCGCTGAATGGATCATTGTCCAGTTGCTTGACGCCGAGAGAGATACGCTCTTTTTCAACGTCGATAGCCAGAACAACAGCAGCGACTTCGTCACCCTTCTTGAAGTTGCGGATAGCTTCTTCGCCAGTTTGATTCCAGGACAGGTCGGACAGGTGAACCAGGCCGTCGATGCCACCAGGCAAACCAATGAATACGCCGAAGTCAGTGATGGACTTGATCTGACCGCTAACCTTGTCACCCTTCTTGTGGGTGGCAGCAAACTCATCCCATGGATTAACCTGGCATTGCTTCATGCCCAGGGACAGGCGGCGACGGTCTTCGTCGATTTCCAGAATCATGACTTCTACTTCGTCACCCAGTTGGGCGATCTTGGCAGGATGTACGTTCTTGTTGGTCCAGTCCATTTCGGAAACGTGTACCAGACCTTCAATGCCTGGCTCGATTTCAACGAATGCGCCGTAGTCGGTCAGGTTGGTTACCTTGCCGAACAGGCGGGTGCCTACTGGGTAGCGGCGGGTCAGAGCAACCCATGGGTCGTCGCCCAGTTGCTTGATGCCCAGCGATACGCGGTTCTTTTCTTGATCGAACTTCAGGATCTTGGCTTCAACTTCTTCGCCTACAGTCAGCACTTCGGATGGGTGCTTAACACGACGCCATGCCAGATCAGTGATGTGCAGCAGGCCATCAATACCGCCCAGGTCAACGAATGCGCCGTAATCGGTAATGTTCTTGACGATACCCTTAACAACTGCGCCTTCTTTCAGTGAGCCCAGCAGAGCTTCGCGATCGGCACCCATGCTCTCTTCGAGAACAGCGCGGCGCGATACCACAACGTTGTTGCGCTTGCGATCCAGCTTGATAACCTTGAAGTCCCACTCTTTGCCTTCGAAAGGCGTGGTGTCTTTAACAGGGCGCAGATCAACCAGGGAACCTGGCAGGAAGGCGCGGATGCTGTTAACCATAACAGTCAGACCACCCTTGACGCGGCCATTAATCATGCCCTTGATGATGCGGGATTCGTTCATGGCGTTTTCCAGATCCAGCCATGCAGCAAGACGTTTCGCCTTTTCACGGGAGAGCTTGGTTGAACCGTAGCCGTCTTCCAGGGTTTCGATAGCAACTTGTACGAAGTCGCCAACAGCCACTTCGAGTTCGCCGCGGTCGTTACGGAATTCGCTGGTTGCGATGACGCTTTCCGACTTGAGGCCGGCGTTGACGATAACAAAGTCGTCGTCGATGGAAACTACTTCTGCAGTAATCACTTCACCGGAGCGCATTTCCTGGCGAGCCAGGCTTTCTTCGAAAAGAGCTGCAAAGCTTTCGGTAAAGGTAGGGGTGGAAAGGTTAGCCATTAATAAAATTACCTGATTAAACCCGCCGGGCAGCGGGGTAAAGTTAAAAAAGCCATGAACCACGAGGCTCATAGCACGGGTGCTGCATAATTAAAGGGTCTTGCTTTTACGCTTGTGGCGCCAGGTGTTGCGACGCCTGTCGATAATGCTGGAGAACTTTTTCAACCGCCTGGTCTATGGAGAGCTGATCAGTGACTAAAAGCATGGCATCATCTGTTTTTTGCAAGGGCGCCGTAGCGCGTTGCTGGTCGCGAGTATCGCGGTTTCGCAAATCCTGCAAAATATCCTGTAGATTAGCATGGATTTCTTTTTCCTTCAACTGCTTATAGCGCCTCTCAGCTCGTACCTCAGCACTGGCTGTCAAATACACTTTTGCAATGGCATCGGGGAAAACCACGGTGGCCATGTCGCGTCCATCCGCCACCAGTCCAGGGGCTTGCCGGAAGCTATGCTGCAAGGCCAGCAGGGCGGTGCGCACGGCCGGATGCACGGCGACTTCAGACGCACCGCGACTGATTTCTTCAGACCTTACTTCTTCAGTAATGATGTTGCCATTCAGGTAAATCTGGCCGTCTTCAAACCGGATTTCAAGTTTTGCTGCCATCTCGGCCAGTGTTTCCCCCTGATTCCAGGCAATGTTGTATTGCTTGCCTGCGTAGGCCACGATGCGATAAAGCGCGCCAGAGTCAAGGTAATGAAAGCCGAGTTTGTCTGCCACGCGCTGCGCAACAGTACCTTTGCCGGAAGCGGAGGGGCCATCAATGGCGATTACGGGAATAGTCATATTTAATTAACTTATCAAACTGGTTTTTATAATCAATTGGATTGATTCAATGCCGTGCGCGATCATGCCGTAACACTATTATCACCTCAAGGGGATCGCATCATGACCAAAACATTTACCTTTGCCATTATTCACTTCACGGTAGCTTTTTCCGTGGGGTACGCCTTGACCGGCAGCTGGGCGCTGGGCAGTGCGATTGCGCTTGTGGAGCCGGCCTGCAATACGATTGCTTTCTTTTTCCATGAAAAAGTCTGGCAGCGTATTGAGCAGAACAACGGGCCGGAAATCGAGCTTTATAACGCCTATTAATTTAAACGGCGCTGGCTGGATATTCAGGCGCCAGCGCCCGTGATGGCGGCAAATCGTTCAAAGTAATCCGGGAATGTCTTGGCAACACACCCAGGGTCATTAATCGTCACCGGGGTTTGCCCCAGAGCAACCAGCGAAAAGCACATCGCCATGCGGTGATCATCGTAGGTATCAATCGTCGCGTTTGGCGTCAGGCTGGCGGGCGGTGTGATGCAGATATAGTCCTGACCTTCCTCCACGGTCGCGCCTACCTTGCGTAGTTCAGTCGCCATGGCATGCAATCGGTCCGTTTCCTTGACGCGCCAGCTGGCAATATTGCGCAGGCGGGTGGTGCCATCGGCAAACAGTGCGGCGGTGGCCAGTGTCATAGCGGCATCGGGAATATGGTTGCAATCCATATCCAGCGCCTTCAGCTTGCCCGAGGCCGGGGCGGAAGCGCTGATCCAGTTATCCCCGTGTTCAATCACCGCGCCCATTTCGCGCAGGGCATCCACAAAACGTACATCGCCTTGAATACTGTCAAGGCCAATGCCATGCACCTTCACCGGGCCACCGGCAATCGCACCAGCTGCGAGGAAGTAAGACGCCGATGAAGCATCGCCCTCTACATAGAGTTCGCCAGGGCTGCTGTACTTACTGGCGGCAGGGACGGTAAATGCCTGCCAGCCTTCGCGTTCAACCTTGACGCCAAATTTCGCCATCAGATTCAGGGTGATTTCGATATAAGGTTTCGAGATCAACTCCCCGACTACTTCAATCCGTGTTTGCTCGTTGAGCAGTGGCAATGCCATCAGCAATGCAGTCAGGAACTGGCTGGAGACATTGCCGCGTATTTGCAGGGTGTGCTGTCCGGCGATGCGTGCAGGAAGAATGTGCAAGGGAGGAAAACCGGCATTGCCTTCGTATTGAATATCGGCCCCGGCTTGCCTGAGGGCATCCACCAGATCGCCAATGGGCCGCTCATGCATGCGAGGCACGCCCGACAGGCGGTATTCGCCTTGCGAGAATGCGAGCGCGGCGGTTAGTGGGCGGAATGCCGTACCGGCATTGCCCAGGAAAAGATCGGCTTTTCGCACCGGCCATTGCCCACGGCAGCCTGTGATGCGCCAGTCATGCGCTGCCAGCTGCTTCATCTCCACGCCCAGGGTTTGCAGCGCTTCCAGCATGCGAGCGGTGTCATCCGAGTCCAGCAGGTCGCGAATATCAGTGACGCCATCGGCGAGGGCGGCCAGCAACAGGCAGCGGTTGGAAATGCTTTTTGAGCCCGGCAACACGATGTCGCCATGCGCGTGGTGAATGGGAGCAAGGTCCAGGGTCTGCATTACGATAGCCTCAATATTTTTTATGACGTGCCCAGGCATTGCGGGCATGGCTGGCGCACTCAAACAGCTGCTGCAAGCCTGAGCCATCCTGTTGTTGCAACAGCTCGCGCACATGGCTGAGCTGGGCCTGGTAAGCATCGATTTCATCGAGCAGGGCAGCCTGATTGGCCAGGCTGATGTCGCGCCACATTTCCGGGTGGCTGCCTGCAATGCGGCTGAAATCGCGGAAGCCGCTGGCAGCAAAATCAAACAGCTGATCGGCATTGGGCCGATTGGCCAGTTCATTCACCAGAGCAAACGCCAGCAGGTGTGGCAGATGGCTGACCGCAGCAAAAATGCGGTCATGTTCGGCGGCCGTCATCTTGATGACGTGTGCGCCGCAGGCTTCCCACATGGCTTGCACTTTGCCGATATCGGATGCTTTAGTGTTGCTGAATGGGGTGAGAACGACATTCTTTTTGCTGAATAGATCGGCGCGCGCGGCGGTGACGCCACTTTTCTCAGCGCCGGCAATCGGGTGTCCGGGCACAAACTGATGGTGGCGATCGCCCAGCGCGGTTTCGGCATAAGCGACGATGTCAGACTTGGTGCTGCCAGCATCGGTGACGATCGTCTCTGGTGATAAGTGCGGGGCAATGGCTTGCAGGATGGAGAAGGTCTGGGCGACAGGCGCGGCAATCAGCACCATATCCGCCTGGTCCAGCGCGCTGGCAAGGCTGGTTTGTGCCTCATCAATCACGCCCAGTTCCAGGGCAGTTTGCAGGTGATCGCCATCGCGACCGATACCCACAATGTGCCTGACGGCTTGTGCTTGTTTAAGGGCCAGTGCGACCGAGCCACCGATCAGGCCAACACCGAAAATGACCAGCTTGTTCAAGGGGAAATGCCGAAGTTTATTAAAGCGCGCATTGTAACATGCGGCATAGTGCTGAGGCCTGAATGCAAAAACGGCATCCCGACATAAGGCTCAATTCATGTGGGATGCCGCTTGCGATGGAGATGACATTGAATAAGAGCGAGGGCTATGCAAAAAGTTCAGAGCCTGTGTAATTTAAATGCATCAGTCAAAGTGCATGTCCTGCCATTCACCATTAATCAGGGCCTGCTGCGGAGTAAAGTTCTGTTTGTAGGCCATCTTCTGGCTTTGCTTGATCCAGTAGCCAAGATAGAGATACGGCAGTTCAAGCGAATGGCACCACGCGCTGAGCCAGATGACATTGAATGTGCCGTAGCTGCAGCCTTTCTCGCTGGCATCATAAAAGGTATACACCGCGGAGATGCCATCGTGAACGATATCCACCACACTGACCATCTTGAGGATGCCGTCCTGCCTAAACTCGATGAGCCTGCTGTTGACGTTGCTTTGAACCAGAAAATTACGGTACTGGTCTTTGGTTTCAGTTTCCGTGTCCGATTCGCCATCTTGCTGGCCGCTGTGGCGGGCAATCTGATACGCCTGATAAAGCTGGAAATGTTCCTCGCTGAAATGCAGGTCTTGTATTGTCACTTGCAGCGATAAATGCTGCTTGAATGCGCGCTTCTGGCTACGGTTGGGCTTGAACTGATCGACCAGCAGCCGCACCGGGATGCAAGCCTGGCATTCGCCACACTGGGGGCGGTAGGCAAACTTGCCACTACGCCGGAAGCCCAGCTGGATGAGACCGCTATAGATATTGGCGTTAATCAGATGGTGCGGTGCTGCAATCAGCGATTGTGCCGACCGGTTCTCCAGATACCCGCAAGGGTATGAAGTGGTGGTGTAGAACTGGATGCTTTGCAGCGGAATGTCATTAGGCAGCGTCATCAATGAGTCCAGTCAAGCGTGACAAAAATTCCGCACGGGGAATCTCGCGGGCGCCGAGCGAGGCCAGATGGGCGGTTTTCATCTGGCAGTCTATCATTCTTACTCCTTGCCGCTGCAAATCCCGTACCAGATGCACAAAGGCTATTTTCGAGGCATCGGTTCGGGCATGAAACATGGATTCGCCATAAAACATCCCGCCTAGTCGCACGCCATACAAGCCACCCACCAGTTCGCCCGCCATCCAGGTTTCCGCGCTCATGGCATGTCCCATCTGATGCAAGGCATGGTAGCCGGCCACAATTTCTTCGGTAATCCATGTGCCGTCCTGGTGCGCGCGCGGGATTTCTGCACAACGGCGCATCACCTGCAGAAAGCAGGTGTTGTAGCGCACCTCGTAGTCAGGCTTGCGCAAGCGCTTTTCCAAGGAGCGCGATACCTTGAGCTCCTCAGGAAAAAGCACCATGCGTGGATTCGGGCTCCACCAAAGCACGGGTTCACCTTCGCTAAACCAGGGGAAAATGCCTTGCCGGTAAGCATTCAGCAGCCGTTCAGCAGACAGGTCACCACCAATTGCCAGCAGCCCGTTGGGCTCCGCCAGTGCGCGTTCGGGGGCAGGGAAGGGCGAGTCAATATCCAGCGCCGCCACGCGGCCACCGGGAAGCTGGTAATAAGCGTTACTCATGTTGATAGGTCTGGTAACTGTGCCAAATCGGCAGGGCAATCTTCACGCATAGGGGATTCAGACCGGCCTCAATGGCTCCATGGTGGAGTCATACACATAAAAATCCAGCGCCTTGTTGGTTTTGGCCAGATACATGCAATGGTCTGCGCGGCTCAGGATAAAGTCGAGATCGTGATCGGGAGAGGGGTTCAAAAACATGCCTGCGCTCGCGCTGATATGCACTTCGGTATTTTTGACCTGAAAAGGCTGCTTGATGTTCTGCAGAATGCGATCCAGCGTGTCGCGCGCTTCCGCGCCTGAGCGCAGGTTGCACAGTAGCAGGGCAAATTCATCGCCCCCCATGCGGGCGATGGTGTCGCCGGAGCGCAAACTTTCCTTGATGCGTTCTGATAGCTTGATCAGCAAGTCGTCGCCAGCCTCATGCCCCAGGGTGTCGTTGATGGGTTTGAAGCCATCCAGATCCATGTAGCACACTGCAATGGTTTCTTCCGTGCGTGAAACACGCGCCAGCGCTTGCCGCAGGCGGTCCGCAAACAGGGCGCGGTTGGGAAGTTGCGTTAGCGTATCGTGGTAGGCCATGTGCTGCAGGCTTTCCTGCTGGCGTTTCATCAGGGTAATGTCGGAAAACGTGCCCACGTAATGGCTGATCAGGCCATCCTGATTCGCGACGCTGGAGACATCAATCGAGATCAGGTAGGTCTCGCCGCGTTTGTTGATATTCTGCAATTCGCCACGCCACTGGCCGTTTTTTTTCACGCAGTAAATCATCTCCAGCAAGGATTTCGGGTCATGGATGGCAAATGACAGTTCCTGCGGGTTTTTGCCTTTGGCCTCTTCGGCGCTGAAGCCGGTAATTTTTTCAAACGACGGGTTCACTTGCACGATGCATAGGCGGGCATCGGCAATGAAAATGCCATCCCCCGCATGCTCAAACACACTGGCCGCCAGGCTCAGGTTTTCGCTGTTGGAACGCAGGGTATCCATCATCCGGCGCAAGTTGTTGCGCATGGTGATCATGTGGGCAATTAGCGTATTTGGTTGGCCTGTCAGACCGTCATCCTGCAGATTGCCACTGGCAATCTTGCGCACCAGGGCTACCGCCAGCGCAGGGTCACCGCCGATAGGCTTGATCACCAGGCGTGTGAGTTGCGATTGCACAATCAGGGCCAGCACGCCCAAGCCCACCAAACCGCTCAATAGCACATACAGTGCCTTGATCAGACCCTGGACAGCGGCTTCTTTCTTGGGGTAGGCGTATACCACCTTGAAACGCCAGCTGGGGACATCCTGGCTGATCAGTCGCCATGTGGCAGGCCGCTCGGCGAGCAGGCGCTCGGCCGCAGCGGTTTTGATGTGCGATGAGAGAAAACGAATATGCTCGTGGCTGTCCAGCATGGCGGCAAAGCCGGTTTCAAGAAAGCGGGTGTTTTCCATGGTGGTGCGCAGGGCATCCATATCTGCCTGAAAACCGACATACCAGATGCCGATCAGTTTGCCTTCCGCATCAAACATGGGTTCATAGCCGGTGATATAGGGATTGCCAAGAATATCCACCACGCCATAAAACGGTTTCCCTTCGCGCAGGGCTTCAATAGCGCGGCCCTTGGGGTCGAGCAGGGTGCCGATGGCCCGGCTGCCATCCAGCTGATGCACATTGGTGGAGATACGAATGAAGTCATCTCCCGCCCTGACAAACAGCGTGGCCGTTCCGCCATTGATGCGGGTGACTTCGTCCACCACACTGAAATTACCGGTTTGCGGATGATTGCCAAAAACCAGATTGGGGATGCGTTTGCCATTCAGCACCGTACTGCTGTTAATGGCAGGCAGGCCCAGATTAAGCGCGTTCTGGCGCAGCAGTCGCATGGAGGCGAGCACTTGGGAATGCACCAGGTTTTCGGTGGTTTGCAGCAGTTGTATGCTGGCCCGTGTCTGGGATTGGGCATCCTGCTCCACGGTGGCCAGTTTGCCCCGGTATTCGAAATATGCCTGCAGTATCGCCGCCAGAATGATTAGTATGGCGATCGGCAGCAGAAACCTCTGTACGGTACTGATTCTCTTCATGGAGTGAATTTCTATATTTTGATATTGATTCACGCACAGTGTTGTACAAATCATATCACTGCTGACATCCGCCATGGCAAGCCATCGCAAATAATATAGCGCTTGGCAGACAAGGCTGGGCAGCCTATACCCAGTGGTATAAATCGATGAGCGTTGTCAGATATGTTTTATGTATTATGATGTGGTCTAATGCCCCTTAGGTTCAGGGAGCTGAGGGGGAGTTTCAGCTTTGATTCAAGGTTTGTCAGGCTTAAAAAAATTGCATAAAACAAATATGACGTTTCGCATGGTGTTAAACCTCTGCTTATGCATCTGGCTATTCGTGCTGGCAATGCCGGCATCGGCAACTCCCGTAGAGCTGAAGGGGGAGTGGTACAAGGCGGCGGAAGTCTGGGATTACCAGTTGCAATACGATATGTCGGAAACCGGCCTGCCCAAGGTTCCGCATCCCCAAAAAACCGGCGGCGTCTTCCTGCACCAGTCGGATATCCATCTGGATGGCAATAACACCTATGTGGTTGATTTCAAGAACTCCAGTGTCATCGAGCGGTTTACCCATTATGTGTTTGATGACAACGGCGATCTGGTTCTCAAGCTGACCGGTGGTATTTCCTCGGCGACGGATAATCCTTTCATGCTGCGCCATGGGCGCGAAATCAAACTGCCCGCCGGTCATTACCGCATCATCAGCGAGCTTTATTCTTCCTTTTACCTGGCCCAGCCGCAGCCCTATATCGATACGCTGGATGACTATCGCCAGGCCATCAAGCCGGGCAATGCGATTGTGCTCATTTGCATTGGGGCCATGCTGATTCTGATGGTGTATTACTCGGTGCTGGGTTATGTGCGCGGCCAGCGCACCGATACCATGTATGCGCTGTTTATTGCCGGTAATCTGGTCTACAACAGCATGGCCATGCTGGTTGCTCCTGATCTGTTTGGGGTGCACTGGTTCTATCTGGTCAGTATTCCCATCCTGTTTTCCAATTTTGCCTATGTTCTGTTTGTGTCCAGCCTGCTCGGCATCAAGCGCCATATCTACCGCAAGCTGCATGCCCTGCGGCGCTGGTCATTGGGGCTGCTGGGGATATTCCTGCTGGTCGCCTTGCTGTTCCCCAACTGGTCCATGGAAATGGACCGCTACGGGGTCGGCGTAATCATGTCGTATGGCCTGCTGGCAGGCATCGTCTGCTCATACCGCGGCAACCGCACGGCGCGCATGTACCTGGTGGCGATTGTGGCTTTTTTCGCGATCGGCTCCTATGCCATTACCAACTCCGGGCTGGAAGGGGTTTACACCATTTACATCGAGCATATCGGCTTGCTCGCTGTGACGGTGGAAATGATCCTGCTGGCGTTGGTGCTGGCACGGCAGTTTGCCCAGTTGCATTACGAAAAAGAGTACGCCCTCAACCAGTCTGAGCATAACCTGCAGATTGCCTACACCGACGCCCTGACTGGCCTGCCCAACCGCTATGCGCTGGACAAAGAGCTGGAACATCTGCCGCAGAGCGGTCTTCTGGTGTTTGTGGATATGGATGGCCTCAAGTTTTACAACGACAACTTTGGGCATAAGCGTGGTGACGAATTACTGTGCGCCTTCGCGTCTGCCATGCGCAGTGAGCTCATGAAATACGGCGCCCTGCACCGCATAGGCGGTGACGAATTCGCCATTACCTTTCCCAGCGGCGATCTGACCTCTATCGAGACCAAGCTGCATGCAGCCATGCAGAGCGTGCATGCCCAGGGCTTTGATTTTTCCGGTATCAGTTACGGTATCGCCATGGTGAGCGAGAGTGCGGACAGGAATGTGCTCAAGCATCTGGCGGATACCCGCATGTATGAGCATAAGCGCCAGCGCAAGAAGCGCAGCCTGTCGTCCTGACCGCGGGTTGCGCGCGGCCGCCAGTGCTGCCAACAAACAAGACAAATAAAAACATGCTGTTTCATCAACCCAAGGGGGAAGTTCGCAATGTCCAAAAAGTGGAGTTTTATCTGGCCTATCCTGCTGTGCCTGGCCTTGCCGTTAGTTGCGGCGTGGTTCGCCTATCCTGATCACCTGCCGCCCGGCTTCGGTGTGTTTCCACCGCAATACGTCCAGCCGGATCCCGGCTTCAATCTGCTCGTGTTTCTGCTTGTGCTGGCTGTTGAGTTGGCATTTCTGGCGTTTCTGCTGTTTCCACAATGGTTCGGGTTCAAGCCTGTTGCTCCGCCGCCGCCCGTGCCCAAAGCAGCATTGCCGGTCTGGTTCTGGATTGGCCTGGTCTTTACCGTCGTGTTCCTGGGCTTGATGTGGGGCAGGGTAATCCCATGGGCCTACTATGCATTTTCCCCTCTCTGGTGGGGCTTTATCCTCGCACTGGATGGGCTGGTCTACAGTCGCAATAACGGGGTGTCGCTGCTGTCCTCCAAACCCAAGACCCTGGCGATCAGCGCTTTGGTATCGGTGTTCGGCTGGTTGTTCTTCGAGTATTACGATTATTTCGTGCTGGCCAACTGGTATTACCCCAACGGCACCATGCCCGAACTCAGCCATGCGATGATCGTTGCGCTGTTCCTGATTGCCTACACCACCGTGTGGCCCGCCATTTTTGAGTGGTATACCCTGCTCAAAACCTGCCCCAAGCTGGCAAACCGCTACAGCAATGGTCCCAAGCTGCCCTTGCCAGGCAACCTGATGATGCTGGCAGGCTATATCTCGATTTTCGCCATGGTATTTCTGCCTTACCCCTTGTTCTGGGTAGTGTGGATAGGCCCGCTGGTGATCTTGAGCGGCCAGCTGATACGCAAGCAGGTAAGCAGTCCATTCACTGCGCTGGCGCAGGGCAACTGGAACCCACTGCTGCTGGTGGCGCTAGCATCGCTCTTTAATGGCTTTTTCTGGGAGATCTGGAATTATGGCAGTGCGCATCCCATGCCGGAATTGCAGACCAATCCGAATTACTGGATCTATGAGATTCCCTACGTGAATGTCATCCACATTTTTGCCGAAATGCCTTTGCTGGGCTACTTCGGCTATCTGCCATTTGGCGTGCTGGTGTGGGTGGTGTTTATCTGGGCAGGACAGCTGTTTGGCTTTGATCCCGATATTGAATTGACACCCAATACCAAAAACTAGCGCTATTGCTAAATGTGAAAAGGGCTCCCGCGGGAGCCTTTTTTTGTGCGCTAACGATGCTTATGCATTTTTTCTGAATTACTTGCTTGGCCAATTCAATAGGGCCACATTCACCATGTTTGTTAACTCCTCCCGTGTCGCGCCATTAATCGCCTGGACTGACATTCCTTGATGCAGGGTAGCTAAATATTTCGCCAAAGCAGCAGGGTCCAGTTCCGGAGATAGATCACCTGCCTGTTGCGCTTGCTTGAATCGTTCACTGAGCAAGGTTTCATAATGCTGCCTGTATCGTATCAGCTGCTCTTTGATAATGTCTGCACCTTGTCCGCAAGACAATGCCCCCTGGACAATCATGCACCCCTTGGGGTGCTGGTCATTTGCCAGAAATCCCACGGTGTCGAATAAAAATCTCTCGGCGACCATGCGTGCCGTCGGTTCCTTTACAACTGCGCCAATAAATGCAGCGGGCCCTGATACATATTTATCCAGCGCTTGCCTGAACAATTCTTCCTTGTTGCCAAACGCAGCATACAAACTGGGTTTGTTGATGCCAAGTTCAGCTGTTAACTCTGCCATGGACGCGCCTTCGTATCCCCGTTTCCAGAAAACTTCCAACGCCTTTTCCAAGGCCTGGTCGTTATTAAAGAGTTTGGGACGACCACGCAATTTTTTTTCCTGTTCAGTCATTTTCTCAAGAGCAATGAAATTAATATATACCAATTGTTACAAAAAACTGTTGACATGGCAAATGTTGCTCATTAGTATTTATATACCAGTTGGTATTTTAATGTGAAATTTAACTGGCTGAAGTGGAAACAATCGCTATATCAGCTAAACATCGTACATAAGAAATCTTCATTTATCACTTAAGCTAAACAGGAGCCCTATTCATGAACAAATTACTAAAAACAGTTTTACTCTTTTCTGCTGCCATCTCCATCATTCCATCGGGTACGGCTTTTGCAGACGATAAATTGGAAACAGCGACTACAAAGTTTGTGGATGCCAATGGCGTCAAGTTCTCATACCGAACACTGGGGCCCAAAGCAGGCACTCCCCTGATATTCCTTCAGCACTTTACTGGCAACATGGATGCCTGGGACCCAGCCGTCGTGAATGCCCTGGCAAAAAACCGGCCAGTGGTGGTATTCAACAACAGAGGGGTAGGCTCAACTAACGGCGTTGTGGCCGATAACATTACGCAAATGACGACGGATGCTTATGCGTTTATTCAGGCACTGGGCTACAAGCAGGTGGACTTGTTGGGTTTTTCACTGGGCGGATTTATTGCGCAAGAACTCGCCGCACAGTATCCAGAACTGGTGCGTAAGGTAATCCTTGCCGGGACTACCTATCAAGGCGGCGGGAATAATTTGATGAAAGTGTTGGGCGAGGCTTTTTCAAGAGAAAACGCGCAGGACCCTCGTGACTATCTGTTCTTCTCGCAAAGCGATGCAGGCAAACAGGCGGCGGCTGCATTTTTATCGAGAGTTTATGCCAGACAAGCAGGGCGCGACCCAGAGAGTGGCAAGGAGATTGCAGATGCACATGGCAAAGCGTTAATTGTGTGGACTAGCACCCCCGACCCTGAATTCAAAACACTGAAAGCCATTCAGCAACCGGTCTTGGTGGTGACAGGCAGTAATGACACCATGCTGCCTACGGAGGGTTCCATTACCTTGTTTAAAGAGATTAAGAATGCTCAGCTGGTGCTATACCCAGATGCAAACCATGGTTCAATCTTTCAATACCACGATGCATTTGTAAACACTGCTGATTTCTTTCTGAGTCACTAAAATTAAACCGGCCACCTTCTTCGCAAGGTGGCCGGTTTTATCACTTTCGCAAAAGGCATCTTCTGGTTTTAATCAGCACGCGCCACTGCATGCCAACCGCGCTCATACTTGTTTTTTTGTTACCACTTGCGCGTAAGCATGAAGTGGAAAAATACCGCTTCATTACTCAGGGCCGAATTGCCAAAGGGTAATTCATCGTTGTTGTATTTGACGCGAATGCGGGCGTCGTATTCCACGCCTCCGGTAACTGTCCATTCTTCATTCCATTTGTAAGCAGCACCCACGGTGTAATGGTGCTCCAGAATGCCGGCGATGAATGGGGTGGTGTTGCCCCGTGGGATAGGATTGCGTCCGTAGTTGTAACCAGCGTAAAGCGTAGTACGTTCATTCAGTGTATACGCAGCGCCGGTGGCAATCACCCACTGGTTTTTCCAGTCCAGGGTGTTGGTTTGCGTAATGGTGGGCGCAAGCGGGCTATCCGGATGGGTGGCGCGCAATGTACTGGAGGTCAGGGCATCTGACCATTCTAGCCAGTTCAGCTTGACGGAGAGCAGCCAGTCATCATTGGGGCGAAACGCAGCGCCGACGGCAATTTCGCGTGGCAAGGCGAAGCCCTTGAAACTCACGTCGTGATAGGTGACGTAACCCGCGCCTGTGTTGAACTTCATTTCGCCATCGGTCATGGGTAATTCGGTTTTGCCGGTATAAGCCGCCGCCAGCACAATGCGCGGCGTCAGTTTATATTGCATGCCCAGCTTGAAGGTTGGCCGTATGGTACTGGCATCTTCAATTTTGATGCCATTGGTCGTATTGCCATACAGATTCTGCTCCAGACTGGCATAAACCAGACCAAAGCTGCCGCCCAGCGCCAGATCATCTGTCACCTGACAGCCCAGGCCACCGGTGAGCTTGGCAATGCCAAACAGTGCAGAGAATTTGTCTTCATTACCTGCGGGTGTCGTGATGTTTTTGAATACGCCGCCAGCGCCACCTTGAGCAAACATGCCTACACCTGCCGTACAGGGCAGACTTTCGAGCGACTGGGCATAGCCGCCGCCGCCCAGGCCGGTGTAGCGATTGGAGGCGTGTTCATCATTGCCCCATTGGTCTTCATGCCGCAAGTCGGTGGTGCGCAGCAGCGAGGCAAAGCCGTTGAACATGCGCCCCTGAATTTGCGCGAGGCCTGCCGGGTTGGTGTTGAGTGCGGAAGGATCGCGTGCCACGGCAACATCGGCTCCCCCCATCAAGGTGGATTCAGCGCCAAAGCCAATCAGGTTGAATCCATTGGTGGCATAGGCTGGCAGACTGCATGTCGCCAGAATGACCATGGCCGCTCGGCGACCCCCTGCAAATTGAGATGCTCCCATTTGTCTTCCCGTTGTTCCCGGTTTTCCCGGTGTTCGTGTAATTGATAGTTTGGCCGAAAACAAGGGCCTATAGTTATACAGTCGCGACGATTTTTTGTTTCCAGAGTAAAATAG
Organism: Methylovorus glucosotrophus; assembly: GCF_009858335.1. Classification (NCBI taxonomy): domain Bacteria; kingdom Pseudomonadati; phylum Pseudomonadota; class Betaproteobacteria; order Nitrosomonadales; family Methylophilaceae; genus Methylovorus; species Methylovorus glucosotrophus. Next base: position 1,777,210 of record NZ_VMSE01000001.1, on the reverse strand, counting down.
TCAACTATGGAAACACCACGCTTAATCAATAGTTATCGCCCGTACTGGGCAAAACGCTTCGGTACTGCCCCTGTACTCCCCATGACCCGCGCTGAAATGGACGCCCGCGGCTGGGATAGTTGCGACATTATTCTGGTGACGGGCGATGCCTACATTGATCACCCGAGTTTCGGTATGGCACTGGTAGGACGTCTACTGGAAGCCCAAGGCTTCCGGGTGGGCATTATCGCCCAACCTGACTGGTTATCGGCCGATGCCTTCAAAACTTTAGGCAAGCCCAACCTGTATTTCGGCGTGACTGCGGGCAATATGGACTCCATGGTCAACCGCTACACGGCGGATCGCAAGATACGTTCAGATGACGCTTATACGCCCAATGCCGAGGCCGGCAAGCGTCCGGACCGGGCCGTGCTGGTCTATTCACAGCGCTGCCGCGAGGCCTATGCCGATGTGCCGCTGGTCATTGGCAGTATTGAGGCCAGCCTGCGCCGTATTGCGCATTACGATTACTGGTCCGACAAAGTGCGACGCTCCATCCTGGTGGATTCCAAGGCCGATATCCTGCTTTACGGCAATGCCGAACGCGCACTGGTTGAACTGAGCCACCGCATTGCGCGGGGCGACAAGATTGCCGATATTACCGATATTCGCGGCACGGCTTTCCTGCGCAAGCGTATCCCCGAAGGCTGGGATGAAATTGCATCCACCAATCTGGATCGCCCCGGCAAGGTCGATGTGCATGTGGACCCCTATGAAATGAAAATGGGTGCGGGCTCCAGTTGCGAAACCGACGACAAGATTGATGCCAAGCCCGCCTTGCCTGAAGGCGTGAGTGCCATCCAGATCGTGCGCAAACCCAAGGCTGACCGCAGCAAGCAGGTGGTGCGTTTGCCTGCCTATGAAGAGGTGATCAAGGACCCGGTTTTGTATGCCCATGCTTCGCGCGTGTTGCATCTGGAAGCCAACCCCGGCAATGCCCGTGCACTGGTGCAGCGCCATGGTGACCGTGAAGTCTGGCTCAATCCGCCGCCGATTCCGCTGACGACTAAAGAAATGGATTACGTTTACGACTTGCCCTACGCGCGCAAGCCGCACCCGGTGTATCAGGATGCCCGCATCCCGGCCTGGGAGATGATCCGCTTTTCGGTCAACATCATGCGTGGCTGCTTTGGCGGCTGTACCTTCTGTTCGATTACCGAGCATGAAGGCCGCATCATTCAGAGCCGTTCCGAGGAGTCCATCCTCAACGAGATTGTGGAAATCCGTGACAAGGTCGAAGGCTTTACCGGCATTATTTCCGATCTGGGTGGCCCCACTGCCAATATGTACCGCATGGCCTGCAAGAGCGAAAAAATCGAGCAGTCCTGCCGCAAGCTATCCTGTGTGTATCCCGGTATTTGCGAAAACCTCAATACGGATCACTCGGCGCTGATTCAGCTTTACCGCAAGGCCCGCAATATCAAGGGTGTGAAGAAAATCCTCGTCGGCTCCGGCCTGCGCTACGACCTGGCAGTGACATCCCCGGAGTACGTCAAGGAACTGGTGCAGCATCACGTGGGCGGTTATCTCAAGATTGCACCCGAGCACAGCGAAGAAAACGTGCTGTCCAAGATGATGAAGCCCGGCATGGGCGCCTATGACAAGTTCAAGGAAATGTTTGAACGCTTCTCCAAGGAAGCGGGCAAACAGCAATACCTGATCCCGTATTTCATTGCCGCCCATCCTGGTACCACGGATGAAGACATGCTGAATCTGGCCCTGTGGCTCAAAAAGTATGACTTCAAGCTGGATCAGGTGCAGACTTTTACCCCCACACCGATGGCGATGGCCACCGCCATGTACCATTCTGGCAAGAACCCGCTGCGCAAGGTCACGGCGGACAGTGAAGCCGTGCCTATCCCCAAGGCCGGTGGCGTGCGGCGCCTGCACAAAGCGTTTATCCGCTACCACGACCCCAACAACTGGCCGATGCTGCGTGAAGCCTTGAAGAAAATGGGTCGGGCAGACCTGATAGGAAATGGCAAGAAGCACCTGGTGCCTGCGTTCCAGCCTATCGTGCCTGCGGTCAACAAGTCGCGCCGCCCCGAGATGAACGGCCGTGCCCTGGTTGCCAAGAAAACCCCGGTCAAGAAAACCCCGTTCAAGCAAACGCCGTTCAAGCAAAAGCAGACCACGCGCTGATTCCCCCGGTGATTCAGGCCTGCGCCTGAATCACTGTGCGTGTCTTGCGCTGCCCTGCAAATGACCAAAGCAATGCAGGCTGCTCCCCAGGCCATATCAATGCGAGAATGGACACCTGTTTACCTCTGGTTCAGGTGTTTCATTATGTCGCTCACATCGTATTCCATTTCCCTCACTGCCAGATGGCTGCTTGGGCTAAGCCTGCTGGCTGGTGTTTCAGCCCAGGCGGCTGATCGCCCCTTGCTGTGGCAACTGCAGGCGCCAGGCGGCAAAGTGAGCTATCTGTTTGGCACCGTGCATACCGATGATGCCCGAGTGAATGATTTTGCCCCTGCCGTGTTAACGGCGCTGGGCGAGGTGGATGTCTTCATGATGGAAACCCTGCCGCCCAAGGATCAAGGCGTTTATCTCAATCCTGACCAGCAGTTTCAGGAGCTGTTGACTGCCAAGGAGCTGGAGCAGGTGAGGGCGCTGGCGGAAGTGCACGCCATAGGCAATATGGCCATGAAGATGAAACCCTGGCTGCTGGCGGTGGTGTTTGATCTGCCGCGGCCGCAGGGGCCTTATACCCAGGACATTCAGCTCTATGCCAAAGCCCGTGACCTGGGGCGCGATGTCAAAGGCCTGGAAACGTCGGAAGAGCACTTCGGCCTGCTGGACAGCCTGAGCCAGGACGAGCAGCTGGGCATGTTGCGAGCGGTATTAAAGCGCAGTCAGCGCGACAAGGAGCGTGATTACGAGATGCTGGTGAAAGCCTATCTGAAAGGCGATCCGGCCAGGATTGCTGACATTGATACGCGCATGACCGGCAATCTGCTGCCTCCGGCGCTGTGGGCCAAGCTGCGCGTCAAACTATTGGATGATAGAAATGATCTCATGGCGCCGCGCATTGATGCTGAAGCACGGGAAAAGTCGGTATTTGTGGCGGTCGGTGCGGCGCATCTGGCCGGCAAGCGCGGTTTGCTGGCTCAACTGCAACAGGCAGGTTACAAGCTGAAACGTCTCAAGTAGGGAATGCCCCTTAAGTCGAAATTAATTAGAAACCGTGGTTTCAGGCAGGCGCGTGGTTTCCTGCAGGGCAAGCTTACGGATATACGCGGCAAAATCTGGGTCTTCGCCATGCAGCAGGCGCGGCAGGGTGTTACGGAAGTCATCGCGCCGGCACCACTCGCGCATATAGTCATCCCACGAGCGCCAGCGCCGCAATTGCTTGCCGACCATCTTTTCCTCATATGCCAGCAGGTAGGCACGTTCAAATAGCGATACCAGGATTTCAAACAGCACCAGCTTGCGTTCGCGCTGCTCCTCGCTCAGCTCCTGGCTGGCACTCTGTGAGCGCAGCTTGAGGTCCGGATTCGCCATCACCAGCTTGAGAAAATCGGTATAGGCGTCGGACAGCTCCTGGTAGACCTCTTCCTCTTCGTTTTCGCGTTCCTTGCGCTGTTCCAGCACAAAGGAAAAGATCGCCAGCGGCAAGCCGAACACGGTAACAACGTAGCTCAGTAATTCCCAGGTTTCGAGTGACATGATGTTCTATCGATAGCGAAAGGTTGATCAGGCATCCATCAGCGCGTCATGGCGGCTCAGGAGACTGCCTTGAGGCCGATGATCGCGCCAATCAATAATACTAGAAACAACAGGCGCAGGGGGCTCAGCGGGTCGTTGAACACAACAATACCGATGATGACAGTGCCCAGCACGCCTATTCCCGTCCATACCGCATAGGCGGTTCCCAGCGGAATGTCGCGCGTGGCCTGCATCAGCAGCCAGAAGCTGATCCCGGCGCAGACGATAAAGCCTAGCGTCGGCCAAGGCTTGCTGAACGTATCAGAGAGCTTGAGGCAGGTAGTGAAGCCGATTTCAAACAGCCCCGCCAGTATGAGTAGTATCCAGGACATATGACCCCTTTGCCGGGTCGTCCCGAATAAAAAATGCAGCTCAGGGTCGTCCCCGAGTGGCGGATGGAAAGCGTGGATTATATAACGAGAGGCAAAGCGCCCGGCGATGGATCGCCAGGGTTAATCGTTTTCAGGAACGAATTTCTTGACTTCGGCTTCCAGCGTGTCGATGGCCTTGTCAAAATCCATCGACTTGTCGAAAAAGTATTCCACGCCCAAGGTTTGGGCTTCCTGACGGTAATGCGGATGGGCATGATTGGTCAGGATCATGTACTTGGGCCGCGGATAAGGGAAATCTTCGCGCTGCGTCATGCGGATCACCTCAAACCCATTGCCTTCAGCCAGCTCAATATCGACCAGTAAAAAGTCGAATGGGCGGTCTCGCAGGATTTTAAAGGCTTCGGACTGGGTGGCGGCGACCCCATCAAACACCAGGCCATCACATGATGACAAGGTCTCCATAATGGTTTCTCGCAACAAGGCCGAGTCTTCAATGAGCAAGACTCTCATATAGGGCTGCTGTGTAGAAAGTTGTGCATTGGTTACAGACATTGTTAATCCATACTGCTGGAAGGATTGTTTTCCATGGTTAAACTCGTGGCATGATAATGAAATATCCATATCGCTCCTATCCGCGCTTGTCCTACAAACGCTGACAAAATATCGATGTGATCGTGATTCCAGTTCATGTAATCAGGCCGTTCTTGATGGCGTAATACGTCAAATCTGCATTGGTTTTCAAGCTCATCTTCTCCAGAATCCGCGTGCGATAGGTGCTGACGGTTTTCACGCTGATGCAGAGCTCGTCTGCAATTTCGGTGGCACTCAGGCCGCCTGCAAGTTTGAAAAAGACCTGGAACTCGCGATCTGACAAGGTCTCGTGTAACTGCTTTTCCGTCGGATGACTCAGCTCATTGGTCATCAGCTCAGCCAGTTCGGATGAAATGTAGCGTTTGCCATTGGCAATCGCCCGAATCGCCGAGATGATTTCCTCAGGCTCTGCATCTTTTGATAAATAGCCCTTGCAGCCGTTCCGCATCAGGTTGAGTGCATACTGTTCTTCTGCATAGCCACTCAGTATCAACACGGGCAGGTCAGCATTGACATGCTTCAGGTCGTGCAAGGTATCCACCCCGTTTTTATCCGGCATGGAGATATCCATCACCACAACGTCGTAGGTATTGCTGCGCACCAGCTTGATCGCTTCGATGCCGGAGGCAGCTTCACCTGTTACCTCCAGATCCGACTCCAGTTCGATCAGATTGCGCAGGCCTTGCCGCACAATGCTGTGATCGTCCACCAATAATATTTTTTTCATGATTTTTTATGTCTGCTCTTAAGGGTAAGTTAATACGATCAGGAGCGGGCCAGCCAATCCGATAACTCATCGGCGTGCTCTTCCTCGGTCGCCAGAATGCTTTCCAGCAAGCGGCGTGTTGTCGGGTCTTTGTCGCCAATATAATGGATGAGTTCGTGATAGGTGTCGATAGCGATACGCTCGGCCACCAGGTTCTCCTTGATCATCTCGCGTAAATCGAGGCAGGGTACGTAGTCTGCATGACTGCGGCCTGCCAGACCATCGGGCGAAAAATCAGGCTCGCCACCGAGCTGCACGATACGTGCGGCAATCTGGTCGGCATGCTCCAGTTCTTCTTGCGCATGGACATTGAATTCCTTGGCAATGCCTTCGGAATTCAGGCCCTTGGCGGTAAAGTAATGGCGCTTGTAACGCAAGCTGCACACCAGTTCGGTGGCGAGTGCCGCATTCAGGTGGCGGATGACCTCTTCGCGGTTGGCTTCATAGCCGGCCGTCGCTGCACCATCTTCCACACTTTGGCGTGCGTTCTTGCGTATGGTGGCCATATCCAGTTTGAATAACTGATCGGCAGTTTGCAGATTCGTCACTTCGTCCATGATCTCTTTCCTTGTCTGTTAGCTGGCAATGTGGGCTGGCGGTATAGGCTTCAGTCTTCGGAATGCTGGCTGCCCAGCAGATAGCCAAGGGCGGCACCTGTACCAAAGACCACAGACAGGCTCAACAGGGTACGCTTGCGCACGATCTGCCTGGAGCGTGTTTCGCCGGTTTTAATAGCTTGCTGGACTTCGCCGCGCAAAGTGCTGCTCCAGTCGCTGAGCTTGGTGGACAGCTGATCTTTCAGCGTTTCCAGCTTTTCGCCAGGATCCTTGGATTCCAGCAAGTCTTTTACACTTTCCAGTAAAGCCAGAATTTCATCCTTGGATGCATTGGATTTATCCTGCAGCTTGTCTTTCAGTTTCGCCGTGGCAACTTTTGCTTCTTCGGCAATGTCGGTGACATTATCTTTGACATCTTCTGCAGTTGTTTCGAGTTTTTGTTGGATATCTTGTGTTTTGGATGTACTGAACATAATCGTTACCTTCTTTTAAAAAATTAATTGAAATAATTGATTACTTTGAGAAAAATCCTGTTAATAATGAAATAACAAAGATCACAAGAAAGATATAGAAGAGGATTTTTGCAATTTCGGCAGCCCCTGCAGCGATTCCACTGAACCCGAAGAGGGCTGCAATCAAGGCGATGACCAAAAACACGATAGAATAGTTGAGCATTGCGTTTTCCTTGCTTGGCTAAATAGTGCCTCCAGCTTAATGGCTTGGGCGTTTCCCCATGAGAGGGGATACTCTGAAACGCTTGTAAGAGAGCGCTGACAAATTCAAATATGACCTTAATGAAAAAAATCTGGACCCAGACGGAACGTGTGATTGAAAAGCTGGGTGGCCGCGTGGTGGCTACCCTGATCGCCGCAATGACACTGACCTTGCTGGCCGTGGTGATTGCCGATGGCTGGATCGTCTCGATCAGCCGCTTGGCGGAGGATATCTTTGTCATCCGCAACAATATTTCCACCTTGTCGGATTTGCGCTATCGCGCCACCGAAGCCGAAAGCGCCCAGCGTGGCTATTTGCTGACCAAAAAAGAAAACTACGCCACGACCTTCAACGAAGCGGTGACAGCTGCGCGGCTCGATATACGCAGGCTACGCGGGCTGGTGACGGAAGACAGCCGTCGCATGCCCGTCAATAATGAAAAAGACTGGCTGATGACGGTGAGCGGCACGCTAGAAGCAAAAGCGGCGGAAATGAAGCTGACCATGGCACTGGCGAATGCCAATCGCACAAAGGAAGCCAATAGCGTTGTGGACCTCGACCAGGGTGCGCAGGATATGCTCAAGCTGAATGGCTATATCACCACGCTGCTGAACCAGCAGAATGATGCGCTTAACAAGCTGGTGGTCAAGCGTCGCAGCAGTGTGCTCTATACCCGTATCGCGATTGTCGGTACGTCGCTGGTTCTGCTGGTGTTGGTGATACTGGTCATCCGGCAGTTGCTGAGTGAAATGTCCATGCGCGACAAGTTGCGCCAGCGCCTGGAAGAGGAAGTCCATACCTATGAAAGCCAGCTGAATTCACGTACCCAGTTGCTGCGGACCCTTGCCCTGGGCTATCAGTCGGACGTGGAACGCGAGCGCGAGAAACTCGCCCGTGAGTTGCACGATGAGCTGGGCTCGATTCTGACCGCGACCAAGATGGATATTTCCTGGGTGACGCGCAAAACCCGCGATACATTCCCGGATGTGGCAGACAAGCTCGCCAAAACCATGCGCTACATTGATCAGGGCATTCAGTTCAAGCGCCAGGTGGTGCAGGATCTGCATCCCTCCATGCTGGCAACATTTGGTTTCTGGGCAGCGTTGCGCTCGCTGATTTCCGATATGGCCGAGCGCAACCAATGGGAGCTCAACCTGGTATTGCCGGATGATAGTGTGAAGTTTGGCGATACCATAGGCCTGATTGTCTACCGCGTGGTGCAGGAAACCCTGAATAACGCCAGCAAATACGCCAAGGCGACCAAAGTCTCCATCCACTTGATGGCGGAGTTGTCCTTCGTCAAGCTGGAAATCGAAGACAATGGCGTCGGGGCGGATCTTAGCGTCAGTGGCGGCACCACTCATGGCCTGTCAGGCATGCGGCACCGCGTGATGGCGATTGGTGGCAATCTTGAAATCCAATCTTCCCCCGGTCATGGCATGCTGACCCGTGCCTTGGTCCCTCTGGATATCAATCAGGCCTAATCAGCCTTTCCATTTGCCTTGAATCGCGCACAGGCCCGCCAATCCGGCCTTTCCAGTTGTAGTCTTCATCTGACATCAATTACAGAATAGCGCTGACTGTTTGTCAGGTCGCGCATCCCGTAGCATGCCTCCAATGCCAGTAGAGCTCCTGCTGGCAAATTGTCTCCGGCTCGTTTCGATGCCGGACAAGAACAAGGAGAAATCATGAAAAAAATCCGCACATCCCATATCGCAACACTGGCGCTGATCGCTGGTGTAGGTTTTGGTAGTACCGCTGCATTTGCCTTTGGCACCGCAGACACCATAGACCAGACCCCTCTGGCCACCGAATTTCGCAACCTGGATACCAACAGCAATGACCTGCTGACACCAGCAGAAGCCTCCAAGGACAAGCTGTTCACCAAAAAACACTTCAAGGCAGCCGATGTGGATGGCGATGGAACGCTGGATCAAAAGGAATACTCTGAATACAAGTCGAAAGACCAGCAGAAGAATGCCAAGCGCGTTATCAACGACAGCGTGATCACCAGCAAGATCAAAGCCAACATCCTGAAGGATGAAGGTTTCAAGGGTCTGGAAATTTCCGTGGAAACACACAATGGCGTCGTGCAATTAAGCGGTTTTGTTGAAAACAAAGCCCAGATTGACCGCGCCAAGGAAATTGCTGCCGGTACCGAAGGTGTTAAATCCGTACACAACAGTCTGATTGTAAAGGGCTAAATCATGAACCTCTCTAGCATGCTGGGCGATATGATGACGACATTACGCGTAAAAACCAGCCTGCTGCGAGAGGCGGGTTTGCTCGGCCTCACCATAGGCGTGGCAACACGCCATGGTGTGGTGTACCTGAGCGGCAAGATTGCTTCCTATGGTGATATTGCCGAGGCGATGGCAATCGCGCGTGGCGTGGCGGGCGTGCGCTCGGTACAAAACGGCTGCCAACTCCGTCATGCTTGACGCACATTGCCATGCATCATGAATAGCATACGATTCGACATGAAACAGGTGAGAAAACACGAGCGGCTCATCAACATGGCCGCCCTCAGTGTCATCATTTTTGCTTTCAGTTCCAGCGTCATCATGGTGGGCTGGTTTATCAAACAACCTCACCTGAATGCGGAAGCTGCCTCCCCTGAAACACATCATGCTGTCGAGCTGCCTACCGAGCATACGCCTCAGGAAGCACCGGCAGAATTGCCACCCAGCACGGGTGTCATCCTCATCTGATAGACCATGGTCTGCAGGCATGAATGTTTGCAGATGCCATACTCCTTCGTTGTTCTTCTTCACCTTTTATTTCCCTTAAACCATCCAGATTACGCCTGTTAACGCAGCTGAACTCCGCTTGTGAGTTTCTCCCATATGCGCGTCGGAACTGACTGACACGACAATCAGCATGCTGCCGACTGCTGCTTGCATAAGCCTTGATTATCATGCCCTTACTTCGTTAACCCTCTGCGAAGGCCGCCCGGCAAGACCGGCGTCCTTCCTCAAGTTTGAACAGAAAGAGAGCTAATCATGGATGACTTGTCCGCCGAATTCACGATGTCAGATTACATTGCTGATAGCTTCACCCTCTCGCCCCCAGCCCGCATGCCGGACAATATTGCCAAAGCCCGTGAGCTGGAGCCTCCTGTCGTATTGACGCAGGATGAGCAGATTCGCAACACGGTCTTGCAACGCTTGTCTGCCGATCCGTATTTCAAGGGGTTTGATATTGAGGTGGAATCCAAGCGCTGCATCGTCGTATTGAAAGGCCAGCTCGGCAGCTACGACCAGATCGCCTGCGCTTATCGCCATGCGGTGACCGTGGAGGGCGTCAAGGCCGTATACAACGGGCTGGTCTGCAACTACCACTAACAACGATTAGTAGAGTGTTGTAGGTGTTTTCCTACGCTAATTCAGGAACTCGGCGGACGGACAGCAAGGGAACCAACTCCTACAATGCCATTACTGGTTTATCACTTGCACGGGCCAACAATCGCAACTTAACAATGGTTACTAAAGCGAGAGCCCGGCAAGCCATATTCACCACATGATTTCAGGGAGACGCATCATGAACCAACATCAGAATTTTCATCAGGGCCAATACCACTGGCTAGTGAACCTTGCCGCATCCAGTCTGATTCTTTTTGCCGTCGTGGGCAGCGTGTCCTTGTTTGCTCCCGAGATCAAGCAATCTGCCATCACACCGCATACCCAGGCCAATACCATCAGACAGGATGACTTTGATCGCAGCTACCTGCATCAAGCGAGCCCGGACAAGGAAATTCTCAACCTCAAGCCCAAGGCTGAAAACAATGCGTTTACGCGCGTGAGAAAAGTCACTGCCTGACAGGTCTGATGTTGAATTGCAAAAAGCGCCCTAGGGGCGCTTTTTTTATGGGCTGGCATCAAACATGCATGGCGTTAACAAACCTGTTGTAGGTTGAAGCCGACATCAAAAAGTGGCACTTGCCGACGGCTGAGCTCGCGCGGCACTTGTAGACTGAATGCATATTCATCAGCAATGGAAGGGAGTTTGTATGAACACAGCGTTTATGAAACATCTTCTCATGGCGGTGGCGCTCACAGGCATGGCCGCCAGTTTGCCTGCCATGGCCAGGCCCGACGATATCACGGAAAATCCCCAGATTGAGGCATTCAAAAAGCTGGATGTGAACAAGGATGGCGTGCTCAGCGTAAAAGAAGCGGGCAAGGATTCCCTGTTCAATACCACGCATTTTGCCAAGGCCGACCTCAACAAAAGCGGCACACTGGATCAGCAGGAATACATGGATTACAAATCTGCCGAACAAAACAAAGAGGTGGAACGTATCGCGGATGACAGCGTGATTACTGCCAGTATCAAGGCGGCGATCCTGAAAGAAGAGGGGTTCAAGGGCTTGCAGATCAGTGTGGAAACCCATCGTGGCGTGGTGCTACTCAGCGGTTTTGTGGATGCGCAGGCACAAGTGAGCACGGCCGAGCGCCTGGCCAGTGAAACCACAGGTGTGATATCCGTGAAGAATAGCCTGATCGTAAAACGCTAGCTTTCAAACGCAAGGCGTAAAAAAGCCGGGGGCATGCTCCGGCTTTTTTATTGCTTGTGTAGTTCGATGCTTATGGCTTCTCCGGCTGACGCGGATATATCAACTTGTCGGTGGCAAAGCCCAGGCTTTTGGCTTTTGCCAGCAGGGGCTCCAGTGTTTTTTGCGGGAGTTGCGGCGTGCGGGACAGTATCCAGAGATAAGACGTATCCGGCCCGCTGACCAGTACATGCTGATAGTCGGGATCCAGCACCAGAATGTTATAAGCCCCGTAAAATGGCCCGAAAAAAGACACTTTCAGCATGCCGGGGTAGCGCCCATCCGCATCCGCAGGTTTCAGAAAATAGGCTTTGCCTTCGGCTTCCTGCCATTTGGCCTTTTCCGGGTCATAGCCACGGTTGATCACCTTGATGCCGCCATCTTCACGCGGAGAGTAGTTGGCAGATACCTGCTCCAGGCCACGCTCGAAGCTGTGGTCGAGGCGGGCGATTTCATACCATTTTCCCAGATAACGTTGGGCGTCTACCTTGGTAACAGGTTCGGCGCCAGGTGGCACGCCCATACACGCGGTCAGCAGGCTGAGCAGTGCAATTACAAACAGTCTATGAAGCATGTCATGATTCCTCAGGTGAAGTTCCAGAGCGCGGCAGGCGCGCCAGAAAACGATCCAGCGAAGCGGCAAAGGCTTGCCTGTCCTGCTGGTTGAGTGTGGCAGGGCCCGAGAGTTCCACGCCGCTGCTACGCAGGGTTTCCATGAGATTGCGCATGCTGAGCCGCTCGTGGATATTGGCCTTGTCGTACATTTCACCGCGCGGGTTGAGCGCATGCCCATCCTTGGCGATCACCGCGGCCGCCAGCGGAATATCGGCCGTGATGACCAGATCGCCCGCTTCCAGCTTTTCTACAATTTCATTGTCCGCCACATCAAACCCGCCCGGCACCTGCATAGCTTGCAGATAGGGGGAGGGCGGCAAGCGCAGCAGCTTGTTGGCAACAAACACCGTGGGCAGGCGGCAGCGTTCCGCCGCCCGGTAAAGTATTTCCTTGATGACGACCGGGCAGGCGTCGGCGTCTACCCATATCTTCATCGGCCGCGGCCACCTCCGCCGCCACTGCCGTTACGTGGACCCTTGGGCATGTGGCGTGGGCCGGGCTTGGGGGCAAATATCGGTGTCTGCGGCAGGGCCTGATGACGGGCTGCTTCAGATAATGGCTTGCCCGCATCAGCAGTTGCCTGCGGTTTGCGGTTGCCTTGCACGGCAGCATTGGCGCCGTTAGCCTTGCCAGACTGCGGGCGGCGCTGACCTTGCGGCTGGGCGCCATTGCGTGCGCCATTCGCATTGGCCGCAGCCGGTTTGCCCTGGCGTGGCTGACCACCGGGACGGGCTGCATTTTCTCTTGGCTGGCGCGGTTGCGATGGTGAAGCTTGCGAATCACGCGGTTGGCTTTGGCGTGCTTGATTCTGGCGCGGCTGGCCCTGACGTGGTTGGCCTTGACGTGGGCGCGGAGCGCGTGGCTCGCGCTCTTCGCTGGCGGCCGATTTGTCTACCGGCGATGGTACAAAGCCTTCGACTTCCACACGTGGAATTTCGCGCTTGATCAGGCGTTCAATGCCTTTCAGCAGCTTGATTTCTTCTTCATCGACCAGCGATACCGCGGCGCCAGTAGCGCCCGCACGGCCAGTCCGGCCAATACGGTGCACATAATCTTCTGCCACATTCGGCAGCTCAAAATTCACTACTTGCGGCAGCTGGTCAATATCCAGTCCGCGCGCGGCAATGTCAGTCGCGACCAGTACTGGCAGGCTGCCATCCTTGAATTGCGCCAGTGCCTTGGTACGGGCAGACTGGCTCTTGTTGCCGTGAATGGCAGCGGCCGGGATGCCATCCTTGACCAGCTTGTCTGCCAGGCGGTTGGCGCCATGCTTGGTGCGGGTGAAAATCAGCACTTGCTGCCAGTTGTTCTGCTTGATCAGGTGGCTGACCATGTCGCGCTTGTGGCTCTGGCGCACCAGATGCACGGTTTGCTCCACCAGTTCAGACGCGGTATTGCGGCGTGCCACTTCCACAAAACCCGGGTTATGCAGCAGGCCATCGGCCAGCGCCTTGATTTCATCGGAGAAGGTGGCCGAAAATAGCAGGTTCTGCCGCTGTTTTGGCAGCAGGGCCAGCACACGCTTGATGTCGCGGATAAACCCCATGTCCAGCATGCGGTCAGCTTCGTCCAGCACCAGGATTTCCACCGCGGAAAGGTCCACGGTTTTCTGATTGGCGTGATCCAGCAAGCGGCCGGGGGTTGCTACCAGAATATCCAGCGGCTTTTTCAGTTGGGCAACCTGCGGATTGATTCCCACGCCGCCAAACATCACCATGGATTTCAGTGGCAGGTATTTGCCATAGGTTTGTACGGATTCTTCTACCTGGGCAGCCAGCTCGCGCGTGGGTGTCAGGATCAGGCAGCGAGGCTGTCCGGCCTTGTTCTTGCCGGGGCGGCCTTGCAGCAGATGCAGCAGCGGCAGGGTGAAACCGGCGGTTTTGCCGGTGCCGGTCTGGGCGCCAGCCAGCAGGTCTCCCCCGGTTAATACCTGGGGAATGGCCTGCAATTGAATGGGGGTGGGCGTGGTGTAGCCAGCATCGGCAATCGCACGCAAAATGGGTTCGGCAAGGCCGAGCTGGGCAAAGCCAGCGGCGTTTTCAACTACGGTAGACAAGATTAAAACTCCTGCAGCTGCCTATTGCTTTGTGAGCATACCAATTCAGGCAACGAGATGGGGTGGTGTGAGGGACGCTGCGGTCATTGGTGAAGCGCAGGAACCCGCATTATACGGTAATGCCTGTGACTTGCGGGCATGAGATTCGGTTCCATGCCCGGGATCGTCACTCAGGCGCGTGCGGCGCCGTTCAGCGAGGCGAGTTCGCTTTCCGTCAGCCAGCGCCATTGGCCTTCCGCCAGGTCGTCTGGCAATACCAGCTCGCCGATACGGATGCGCTTCAGGCTTTCCACGCGATTGCCCACGGCGGCCAGCATGCGCTTTACCTGATGGTATTTGCCTTCTGCCAGGGTCAGGTGCAGCACCTGATCGCTGATCTGCTCGCAAGCCAGGGCGGCGATAGGGGCGGGCTCATCCACCAGTTGCACACCTTCCTGCAATTGGCGGATCTGGTCGGCATCCACCGCATGCTTGGCGCCGACTTCGTAAATTTTCGGCACTTTCCACTTGGGCGAGCTCATGCGGTGGATGAACTGACCATCGTCTGACAGCAGGATCAGGCCGGTGGTGTCTTCATCCAGCCGCCCTATGCATTGTACGCCGCGCTCGAGCAGCGGGTGTGGCAGCAGGGCAAACACGCTGGGGTGATGCTGCGGCTTGTGCGAGCACTCATAATTGGCGGGCTTGTTCAGCATCAGGTAAGCCTTTTCACGGTACTCCCAAGGTTCCTCGTTTACCGTGAATGCCAGCTTGTCCGTGTCAAAGTCGGCAAAGGGGTTATCGCAAGGCTCGCCATTGACAGTCACCGCATGGTGGCGGATCAGGATGCGGCAGTTTTTGCGGGAGCCGAAGCCCTGCGCGTGAAGGATACGTTCAAGATGCATGAAATAAAGACTCGGTGATAAACGGGTTAAAGACCAGGGTTAAAGGGGCAGATGCCGCATAGGCAGTGATGCGCGGACATTACGGAAACGTGGGAGTATCGGCATTGCAGGCCGCTTGTACCCAGCGGCCACTGAAGTCGGTGGTCTGGTCGATAGGGCCCAGCTCATTGCTGTTGCCCTGCGCCGTCAATTGCCCTGTGAATGCCGTATCGCTCTGCACCTGCATGCTGAACTTGCCGGTTCCCTGCAAGCTGCCGGAGCATACCACATCCCCATTTACCTGTTTGCCCGCGTGGCGGTAATTGCGAATGACGCAGCCCTGGTCATTGGCCGGTACGATGGGTTTGTCCAGCCTGGCTTGCTCGGGCGTCAGGCATTGCAGCACGGTCATGGGCTGGTTGCCCACCGGCAGCTGTATGCCCAGCATTTCCAGCTGCTGAAGCTGTTCGTCAGGAATCTGCGGCATATTGTGCAGCTTGAGCTTGATGCTGGTTTCCCATAATCCCGGCCGCAGGGCATCGGCTGCATGCGCGGGGTGGCTGGCGAGCAGCACCAGACCCAGCATCAGGCCTGCCCCCAGCTGCCAACCAACAGTTAGCGAAAGGGCCTTGATTGAACATCGAGTGTTTGGCACATGCATCCTTAGCAACGTTATTGCAGAAAAAATCAGCCTTAAACTCCAGCCTCAACCCTAAGCCTCACTCGGCGCATAACGCCTTCATGCATGCACCACATCTACCTGTCCCTGGTCGGCAATCAGGACCAGGCTGGCGAGGCCACGAAATACGCCATGCTCAACCACGCCAGGGGTGTTGTTGAGCAGAATGTCCAGCTCGGCATCGTCCAGCCAATCGGGGAAGCGCACATCCAGTACATAGCTGCCGTGCGCGGTAACCGCGACGTTATCCTTGCTGGCGTTGAGGCGTAGCTCGGCTTCGCCGTTGGCTTTTTCCAGCGCGTGGCGGACGATCTTCCAGGCGGCTGGCATGACTTCCACCGGGATCACGAATTTCTCGCCTATGCGGCTCACTTGCTTGCTCTTGTCCGCCACCACCACAAAGCGTTCGGCAGCACGCGCCAGCAGTTTTTCCATCACCAGGTCCTGGCCGCGACCTTTCAGCAGGGTCAGACCCGGTGTGATTTCATCGGCGCCATCCACATACAGATCGAGATGCCCCAATTGCGAGATATCCAGCAGTGGCAATCCATGCTCGGCTGCCTTGATCGCGCTGATGGTGGAGCTCGCCACGGTGGTGATACGCAGGCCTTCGTCACGCTGACGCCGGCTGAGCGCTTCGATGAAGTAATTGGCGGTGGAGCCGGTGCCCAGGCCGACGATCATGCTGTCTTCCACCAGGCTGGCGGCATGCTCGGCTACCAGTTGTTTGTCGTTCATGATGCTGCTCCTTTTCGCGTGAGCGGTTATTCGGACGTGAGTACGGCGTTACATGCCCCAGCGCAGGGCGGCGGTATGTACCGGGCTATCCCAGTGCTGCTTGATCTCGTCATCAAGCAGGCACACGGTGATCGAGGCGCCTGCCATATCCAGCGCGGTGGTGTAGTTGCCGACCAGCGAGCGGCTGATGATGAGACCATGCGATTGCAGCAAACGTGCGGCGCTGTTGTACAAGAGATAAAGCTCCATCAGGGGTGTAGCGGCAAAACCATTGACCAGCAGCAGGATTTCGCTGCCAGCGGCGGGGGCCAGGTCATGCAGTATCGCCTTGACCAGGTCCGCCACAATGTCATCCGCAGGACGCATCGCTTCGCGGCGGCGGCCGGGCTCACCGTGGATGCCAACGCCCATTTCCAGCTCCTGCTCGCCCAGCTCAAAGGTGGGTTTGCCTGCGGCCGGTACCGTACAGCTGGTGAGCGCCACACCCATGGAGGCCGTGCGCCGGTTGACCCTGTCGCCCAGCGCCTTGCAGGTGGCCAGGTCAGCCCCGGTTTCTGCCAGGCTGCCAACCACTTTTTCCACGATCACGGTGCCCGCAACGCCGCGACGGCCCGTGGTGTAGGTGGAGTTTTCCACTGCCACATCATCGCTGGTCAGCACGGTGGCGCTTTCACAGGACAACATTTCTGCCGCCATTTCAAAGTTCATGACATCGCCCGCGTAATTCTTGACGATGAAGAGCACGCCCTTGCCACATTCCACCGCCTCGGCGGCGGCCAGCATCTGGTCCGGGCTGGGCGAGGTAAACACAAAGCCGGGGCACACCGCATCCAGCATGCCATAGCCCAGCAGACCGCTATGCAGCGGCTCGTGGCCGGAGCCGCCGCCCGAAATCACGGCCACCTTGTTCTGGGCTTTTTTGGCACGTACCAGGTAATTGGGTTCAAGATGCAGTGTCACCAGATCGGCATGCGCAGCCGCAAACCCTTGCAGGCTCTCGGTGAGCATGGTGTCGGGCTGGTTCATGAATTTTTTCATGGGGTCTCCTCCTGCTTTTTGTAATGGCTATTGTTTGAGTCAGGGCAATGCCTTAATGGGCCTGGCCCAGCAGCATGTCGCACACGGCATGGATCATCACCTGGCAGCTTTTTGCACCAGGGTCGATGTGGCCGATGGCGCGTTCACCCAATCCGGCCGCCCGACCTTTGGTCGCCAGCATGTCGCGCGTGGCCAGCATGCCTTTTTCTGCTTCAGCCTTGATGGCGTTGAGGAGGTCTGCATCAAGCTCGGCATGCGTGCTGGCAAGCTGGGTGAAAAGGGCAGATACCGGTATCAGGACATCCATCATGGTCTTCTCGCCGACCTGGGCTTTGCCACGATGCTGGATGCCAGCAACGCCAGTCGCAAACAGTGCCGCATGATCAGCCAGCGAAACAGGCTCCTTGAGCTTGATGGCTTTGGCCATCTCCAGAAAAAAGCTGGCGACCAAGGGGCCGGAGGCACCGCCTATGCTGGATAGCACTTTCATGCCGATTTTCTGCAGGGCGGCATCCGGAGTCAGGTTCTCCAGCTCTGGCCGCATGGCAGCGGCGGCTGCACAACCGCGCTTGATGTTGATGTAGTGATCGCCATCGCCAATATCGCGGTCCAGACCCTCGATATCAGCCTCATGGCTGAGGATGGCAGAATTGACGGCATCAATTGCCGCCAGAATGAAATCAGTCTTCACGTATTGGATACTCCTTAGGCTCGTGCTGGCGTAGCCGGATGGCTGATGGTGTCGATCGGTGAAGATCAAGCGCCATGCCGGCGACAGGTCCGGGTGCAAAAGTATTACCCCGAACGCCATCTTTTGCAAACCTCGTCGCGGGCTTGCCTACGGCCCGTTGGCGTAATCGGGTAAAATGCCGGCATTCCCCTCTGGAACCTGCCATGAGCTTCAAACATATTACCTCGCGCGACAACCCTGTCTTCAAGCAACTGAAAAAGCTGGCGGAGTCTTCCCGCGAGCGCCGCCGCCTGGGGCAAACCCTGCTGGATGGCCCGCATTTGCTGCGGGATTACATGACGGTGTTCGGTACGCCGCGCCAGCTGATTATTGCCGAAGGGCAGTCCACCAATGAAGTGAATGGCCTGATACAGGAGCTGGCGGATATCCCCACCCTGATGGTCACCACGCTGATGTTCGCCGAGTTATCGCCGGTGACAACGCCGACCGGTATCCTGGCGCTGGTGGATACCCCCCAGCTGCCTTTGCCCGAGACGCTGGAGTTTGTGCTGATGCTGGAAGATATTCAGGACCCCGGCAATCTGGGCAGCATATTGCGCTCGGCCGCCGCCGCGGGCGTGCAGGCGGTTTATTTGTCGGAAGGTTGTGCCGAAGCGTGGTCACCCAAGGCGTTGCGCGGTGGGCAAGGCGCGCAGTTTGTGCTGCCGGTGGTGGAGCGCTCGGACTTGTTGGCACTGACCGGGAATTTCCCGGGGGAGACGCTGGCGACGGTCATGCAGGGAGAGTCCTTGTACGAACAAGACCTGCGTCAGCCGGTGGCATTCCTCATCGGCAATGAAGGCGCCGGCCTCAGCCTCAAACTGCAAGCAGCGGCCAGCCGCAAGATTCATATCCCCATGCAGGGGCAGGTGGAGTCACTCAACGCAGCCGCGGCAACATCTATCTGTGTGTTTGAGCGTCTGCGGCAGAATCTGAACCAGGGTTAATCCCCGGGGTCTGGCTGGACCAAACCCGCGCTATCAGGCCGCAGGTTTGCGTCGTTTGGCGCGGCGTTGATCCTGCCGCCATTTCCAGATCACCAGCGTCCCAAAATACGTCACGATGGAGCCGACCACGGCCAGCGTGGCCAATCCCGTCACCAGCGGCAAGCCCGCGCTTTTCAGCCAGGCCAGGCTGCTGTCTATCCAGTGCATGTCCACCATCATGGGTTCAGCTTCGATGGCATGCTCCAGCAGCGGTGCTATCTCCTGCTGGCCAATCAAGAGCGAGCCTATGCTGTACGCCAGCCAGTACACCGGGGGGAAGGTGAATGGGTTGGTCACCAGCGTCGCCAGCATGGCAATGCTGATGTTGGCACGCATGAACAGTGCGGTGATCGCGGCGGCGAAAAATTGCCCGAATGGAATGATGAAGGCAAAGAAAATACCGATGGCCGCGCCGCGCGCCACGGCCTTGCGCTCAAGACGCCACAGGCGCCTGTCCTGCAATTGCTTGCGGAATGGGCCCAGCCAGCGTGAAGCCAGAATGGTATCGCGGGTTGGAATATGCTGCTGGAAGCGCTTGAATGAAAAGGCCATGCTTATGCCTGAGGGGAGAGGGCGTGCAGATTAGCACGGCCCTCGTGACAGCTTGATGACCAGCTAAGGCCACGCCGCCTAGTGGCGGCTTTGCGTGGCAGGCATGACAATGTCCGGGCTGAACAGCTGCTCGGTGTCGACCTTGTCAAAAGTGTATTCGGCGTTGCAAAAATCACAATGTATTTCAATGGTGCTTTGTTCCTCCAGTATCTCGGCCACTTCCTGCGGGCCCAGCATTTTCAGCATGTTGCCTACGCTGGTGCGTGAGCAGCTGCAATGGAAATTCACCGCCTGCGGCTCAAACAGCCGCACATCTTCCTGATGAAACAGGCGCTGCAACATTTGCTCGGCGGATAATCCCAGCAGCTCTTCAGGCTTGACCGTGTCGGCCAGAAAGCCCATGCGGTCCCAGGCATCCAGGTCTTGCTCAGGCTGATCTGGCAGCTTTTGCAGCAGCATGCCGGCGGCACTGTTTTCATTGGCGGACAGCCAGATGCGCGTGGCAATCTGCTCCGAACGCTGCATGTAGTTCTGCAGGATTTCGCTGATGTTGTCGCCCTCCAGCGGCACAATGCCCTGATAGGTCTGGCCGCCATCCTTAGGGTCCAGGGTAATGACAAAATGGCCATTGCCGACCAGTTCGGTAAAGCTCATGCCATCGAGGTCGCCTGTCCATTTGGCCGTGGCGCGCAGCCCAAGTTCCGCAGTGCACTCCACGACAAGCAGATTGACTGGGCCTTGGCCTTGAATCTGCAGTACCAGTGCGCCACCTTGCATCTTGAGCGTAGCGGAGAGCAGGGCGCTGGCGGCCATCAGTTCGCCGAGGGCGCTTCTCAGCACAGGTGGGCAGTGCTGGTGTTGCAGCGCGCTTTGCAGGGTACGGTCGAGATGCACGGTATTGCCACGTATCGGCGTGTTGTCGAAAACGAAGCGGTGCAGGAGATCTTGGTGCTGGAGAGATAAAGTATTCATGGTGTCATTTTAACATGGAGGCTTAGCCGGTGCTTTGCAAGCAGGCTGGCGCAAACTGCTGCAAGAGGCTAAATCGGGTGGGGGATATGCCGGGTGCGCGGGATAGCCTGTAGCCGCCAGTGCTCACGGGCCCAGGCCCATAGCTCCGCAAGCGGTGCCTGTCGCAAGCTATCCGGCGGCGATTGCTGCAAAAACTGCAATACCTGCCAGAGCTGTTCGCTGGCATGCTGCCATTCCAGCGCGGGTGCCAGTGTCTGTTTGCTCAGTTTTTCGCCTGCGGCATTGGTGGCCACGGGCACATGGGCATAGCCGGGCTGTGGCAGCTGGAGCACTTGCTGCAGAAAAATCTGCCTGGGGGTGGAATCCAGCAGGTCGGCGCCGCGCAGCACATGCGTGATGCCTTGCCAGCCATCATCCACTACCACGGCGAGCTGGTAGGCAAACAGGCCATCGGCGCGTTTCAGCACAAAATCGCCGATGTCGTTTGCCAGATGCTGAGCCTGTGGTCCCTGTATTTCATCCTCAAAACGAATCGTCTGATCACCCACCCGGATACGCCATGCCCGGGCGGATTTTCCCGGCGCCAGGCCATCGCGGCAGCTGCCGGGATAGACGACGCCATCAATACCATGGTGGCCGGAGTCGGCAATTTCCTTGCGCGAGCAGCCGCAGCCATAGATGGCGCCTTGCTCTTTCAACTGGGCCAGCGCGGCTTCATACGCCTCCTGGCGCTGGCTTTGGTAGATCACCGGGCCGTGCCACTCAAAGCCATAGTGTTCCAGCGTGCGCAGAATATGGTCGGCGGCGCCGGGCACGGTGCGCGGGGTATCGAGGTCTTCCATGCGTACCAGCCATTCGCCCTGCATGGCATGCGCCTGCAGGTAGCTTGCGGTGGCTGCGATCAGCGAGCCGAAATGCAAAGGCCCGGTAGGCGAGGGGGCAAAACGGCCGCGATAGGGCATGCGGATAATGACCTAATGCACGGCCTGCAGATAAGGCGGAATGTGCCAGGAGTGCAGCTGGCGCCCCAGCAATTGCAGCTGGCAGGCCATGCGGTCGCTGCCATGGGCGCTGACATCAAACTCATAGGTGCGCAGCAATTGCACACGGCCACGACTGTTGCGGCCCAGTCGCAGGCGCGTGCAGGCCACGGTTTCATCCAGCAATTGCAAGTTGGTACGATCCACCAGTGCGTTGCCATGCTGGATGGCGGCCTCGCGGCTGCCAATGCTGTCCAGCCAGAACCAGGCGCTGGCGATCAGAATCACGATCAGTAAAATTTCCACGGTCAGGACTTTTTGGTTGGTTATTTTTCTAAGATGGCTATTTTTTTAGCTTCACTATTTTTCCAGGTTGACTATTTTTACAGTAAACAAGGTTTTAGGTGTGTCCGCGACATTCTCCCATGCATACTGAATGGCGGCCCTGCCCATTTTTGCACGGAGACCATGCCCTGAAAAGCAAATTAGAGATGGGGCTGACAGCCCACTTTTAAAGAGCCATGGTAACCAGGCGTGTGGATGTGTGGCTTACGCGCATGCACCTTTCATTCTGCAGCGCTTATCAGTTATAGTGATTCGTCAGAATTCAGGCTTTCCATTGTCAAGTGCATGTATGAGCAATAGTCGTGAGCAAGAGGCCCGTCAGGCCTACCTCAATTTATTGAAAGCCAAAGGCGTGGATGCCGCTATCCTGCAGCATCGCGAACGTTTTTTACAGGCATTGGCGGCGGATCTCGCAGACCAGCCTGCGGACAGCATGGTTTACCGTGATGTGGTCGAAAAGCATCTGGAGCAATTGCCACGCGCCGATTGGCCGCTCCTGCTGGCGGTAGCGCGCGAATACTTCCCTTTCTGGATTCAGGATATCAAGGCCGTGGCGGCCATGAATGCCGAGGCGGGCTTTGCGCCGCCGGCCATTTCCTGGCAGCCGCTGGCGCAGAGCCTGCAAGCCTTGTGGGATAGCCTCGATCAAACCCAGTTCAGCACTGCTGAAAACTGGCCGCTCAAAGCTTACCGTCATGCGTTGCGCCAGGAAGGCGCCGAGCTGGACGTGGTGGAAACCCGCATCAAGCTGGTGAAATTGCTGCTGGTGCGACTGCGCGATGCGCCCGCGCAGGATGCCAAGCTGTATCGTCTGGCGGTGGACAACACCTTGCCCCTGTTTGACATGAAAGAAACGCGTCGCCTGTTTCTGGTGGTGGTGCGCGAGTTTTATTACTTCTGGATAGGCGATCCGGAAGCGCTCAACCATATCGTACTGGGCTAGACATTCATTAGCGAGTTGCTTGCCCGGTCAGGCACTCCCCGCGGGTGATATCGCTCAAAGTTGCATTGCTCTCCACTTAAATCCAGCGTTTACTTTTTGTTGTTGTCCGATTTCTCCTGATCGTCCAGCGCGTCTTCCAGTCGCGCACATAGTGTTTTAAGTATCTTGATGCGGGCAAAGTATTTGTCATTCGCCTCGATCAATGTCCACGGGGACTGACCGGTGCTGGTGCGGTCTATCATGTCGCACACGGCATCCTGGTATGCATCCCACTTGCTGCGGTTACGCCAGTCTTCTTCGGTGATCTTGAACCGCTTGAAGGAGGTTTTTTCGCGTGCCTCAAACCGCGCCAGCTGTTCCTCTGGGCTGATTTGCAGCCAGAATTTCACTACCAGCGTTTTATGGTCGGCGATCTGCTCTTCAAAGTCATTGATCTCGGCATAGGCGCGTTGCCAGTCGGCATCGGCGCACAGGCCTTCCACGCGCTCCACCAATACCCGGCCATACCAGCTGCGATCAAAAATGGTAATGCGCCCACGGCGGGGCAGATGCCGCCAGAAACGCCAAAGGTAGGGGTGCTGGCGCTCTTCTTCCGTGGGCGCGGCAATCGGCACCACGTTGTAGCTGCGGGCGTCCAGCGCCTGGGTAATGCGCCGTATGCTGCCGCCTTTGCCTGCGGCATCCACGCCTTCAAACACAATCACCACCGAAATTTTCCTGAAGGCAGGATGGCGGGTCAGCTGGTTCAGTTTGCCCTGGGTTTTTTCCAGTTGCAGGCTGTATTCTTCCTTGCCCAGCGACTGATCCAGATTCAGGGTGTCGACTATGCGTAACTGGTCCAATGGCGGCATGAAGGGCGCTGCCAGTGCGCTGGGTGGGCGCGGCTTGTTATCCAGCCGGTTGCGTATGGCCTCGAGGATTACCTGGCCCGCCGTCAGATTGCGATAGTTGGCGTCATAGCCTTCCACGATCACCCATGGGGCAAACGCGGTGCTGGTCTCGCGGATCACATGGCCGCTCACATTCTTGATCTTGTCGTAGAGTTTCAGCTCGGCCATATCCTGGTCGGTAATGCGCCAGCGCGTGGCCGGGTCTTTCTGCAGGCTTTTGATGCGGGTTTTCTGTTGGTCCTTGCTCAAGTGAAACCACAGTTTGATCAGCAGCGTGCCTTCATCGGTCAGCATGCGTTCCAGCCGCACAATGTCTTCAATGGCTTTATCCAGCGCATTTTTCTTGATCTTGCCGTGCGATTTATCCGTAATGGGGTCGTTGTACCAGGAACCAAACAGTATGCCGATTTCCCCTTGCGGCGGCAGTGCCTGCCAGAAACGCCACATCGGCGGCCGCTGGCTTTCCTCACTGGTGGCCGGGCCAAAGGCAAAGGTATTGATGTGCCGCGGATCAAACCATTCGTTGAGGATGTTGGCGGTTTCACCCTTGCCGCCGCCGTTGACGCCACCGATCAGCACGATCACCGGAAATTTGCGGCTTTGCAGCATATCGTATTGCGCATCGAGCAGGGCTTCGCGTAGTGCTGGCAGGCGTTTCTTGTATTCCTCCCGGTCTATCTTGTGGCCAATTTCGGCGGATTCAAACATGGCTAAGTGGCTCCGGTGATAAGGCCATGGGTGCGCAGCCATGGCGGTATGTTTAAGGGTAAGGGCTCCAGTGTATACCCGCGAAGTCGACAGGCGTATGACATGGGTGCCTCTTCATTGACTGGCTTCGCGCTTCAATAATTCCTGCTTGCGCGCAATTCCCCAGCGATAGCCGGTTAAACGGCCATCACTGCCTATTACGCGGTGACATGGAATAGCCATTGCCAGCATATTGGCCGCACAGGCACTTGCCACCGCGCGAATGGCCTTGGGCGCGCCTATGCGCTCGGCGAGCTGGCGGTAACTGATAGTGCTGCCACGAGGAATATCCCGCAAGGCCTGCCACACACGCTGTTGAAACGCCGTGCCCTGAATATCCAGCGGTAAATCCAGGCCCAGCGCCGGCGTCTCGATAAAGCGCAATACCGATGCCAGCTGCTGCTCCAGCGCAGCATCCTGTTCCACGACGCTGGCATGGGGGAATCGGGCACGTAAATTCTGCAGCAGCATCGCGGCATCATCGCCCATGGCAATGGCGCACACGCCGCGCTCGCTGGCGGCGACCAGCACCATGCCCAGGCTGCATGGCGCGACTCCCGCGCGTATCAGCATGCCGCGGCCGCCTTGCTGGTAGCGCGTGGGCGTCATCCCCAGCAGGCGGCCAGATTGCGCATAAAAGCGGCTGCTACTGTTAAAGCCAGCTTCCAACATGGCATCGGTGACGCTGCGGTTGGCTTGCAGATGCTCCCGTAGCTGCTGGTTGCGGTGTGCCGTGGCATATGCCTTGGGGGTTAGTCCTGTGGTCGCTTTGAACAGGCGATGAAAATGCGAAACGCTGAGCCCGGCCATCTCTGCCAGATGTTGCAGGCTGGGGATGTGCTCTGCTTGCTCAATCTGGCGGCAGGCCTGGGCAATGATTTCAACATGAGCGGCTTGCGCATCCGCCTTTGCCAGGTCTGGCTTGCAGCGTTTGCATGCGCGAAACCCCGCCAGTTCGGCCTCCGCCGCCGAGCTGAAATATTCCACATTTTCCGGTTTGGGCGTGCGTGCGCCACACGTGGGGCGGCAATAGATGCCTGTAGTCCGCACCCCATACAAAAAGTGTCCCTCAGCCGCCGGGTCGCGCTGCTGGATCTGTTGCCAACGGGGATCAATCAAGGGCATGGAGTAGGGCGTGCTTGTTAATGAACTGCACATGATTTTACGCTCAATGAATCTGGGGAGTACCAATCTAGCGCGTTGGCTTTTTGCCCGCACTCCGATTCTTACCATTGAATTTTCTGATGAGTGGGCGCGGGGCTGCACGGCGCGTAGCGGCGAATGGGCAAGCCCAAGTTAGCTGACTCAGCCTTGCAATATCAGTCTCGCATATTAATAAAAACCGGTTGACCATTTCCATATTTCGACTATTATCGAAATATGGAAAACACATCAGCAGTAAAAGCACTCGCCGCATTGGCTCAGGAATCACGCCTGGGGATATTTCGTCTGCTGGTTCAGGCCGGGCCCGAGGGGTTGGCGGCTGGCAAGATCAGCGAGCTGGCTTCTATCCCGCCTTCATCGTTGTCGTTCCACCTCAAGGAGCTGGCGCATGCCGAGCTGGTGAGCGCGAAGACAGAAGGGCGCTTTGTCATTTACTCGGCCAACTTTGCCCGCATGAATGATCTCTTGGCATTCCTCACTGAAAACTGTTGCGGCGGAACCGCCTGCATCTCTCTCGATTGCGCAAGCAAAGGAGCTTAACCATGAAACGCATGCATATCCATATCGCGGTGGACGACCTTGACGCCAATATCCAGTTTTATTCGGCGCTGTTCAACGCGGCCCCGGCAGTGCTCAAGCCCGATTACGCCAAGTGGCTGCTGGATGATCCCCGCATCAACTTTGCCATCTCCATGCGCAACGCGCCCGCTGGCCTCAATCACCTGGGCATACAAGTCGAAAGCGAAGGCGAGCTGGCGGAGATGCACAGTCGCCTGCAGGCGATAGAGCAGCAGACAGCAGCGCAGTTAAAGCCTGAGCTGGGCGCGGCCTGTTGTTATGCCAAGTCAGACAAATACTGGGTTACCGATCCCCAGGGCGTGCCATGGGAAACCTATCACACGTTAGAAGCTATCCCTGTATTTGGCGCGTCGTCGGCGGAACCCGCCACGCAGGGCGAATGCTGTGTGCCGATCACCATGATAGGCAAAGCAACAAAACCGGCAGACGCCAAACCCGGCTGCTGCTGATCATCTGGATGGCACGAACATGAGCGAGAACATGGTGAAGGTACTGATTTTATGCACGGGGAACTCCGCCCGCAGCATCATGGCGGAAGCCTTGTTTAATATTCTGGGACAGGGCCGCTTCAAGGCTTACAGCGCAGGCAGCCATCCCAATGGCAAGGTGAATCCGTATGCCATCGAGCAAGTCGCGGCGATAGGCTATGACACCAGCGCCTTGCGCAGCAAGAGCTGGGATGAATTTGCCCAAGCGGATGCGCCGCAAATGGACTTCATCATTACCGTATGTGACAACGCCGCAGGCGAGCTTTGCCCGGTATGGCCCGGTCAGCCCATCGCCGCCCACTGGGGATTTGAAGACCCGGCGGCCGTACAGGGCACGGATGCTGAAAAGCGCGCCGCGTTTAAGCGTATTTTTCAGCAGATAGAAAGCTGTGTTGCTCAACTGGTGGCGTTGCCCCTGAGCCAGCTGGGCCCCGATGCCATTCGCCAGCACATGCAAGCGATAGGGCAAAAACAACAGGAGCAGACCTCGTGAACATATTCGAGCGCTATCTCTCGCTATGGGTAGGCTTGTGCATTGTGGTCGGCGTCATGCTGGGGCAATGGCTGCCCGCGTGGTTTGAAGCCGTTGCTGGCCTGGAGTGGGCGGGAATCAATCTGCTGGTGGGCCTGCTGATCTGGGTCATGATCATTCCCATGCTCATGAAAGTGGATTTTCGCTCCTTGAGCGAAGTGAAATCGCACTGGAAGGGCATCTCTGTCACGCTCTTCATCAACTGGGCGATCAAGCCTTTTTCCATGGCGTTACTGGCCTGGCTGTTCATCCATCAGGTGTTTGCCTCATATTTACCGGCAGAGCAGCTTGATAGTTATGTCGCTGGACTGATTCTGCTGGCCGCCGCACCCTGTACCGCCATGGTGTTTGTCTGGAGCCGACTGGTGAATGGCAATCCGCTATTTACGCTCTCGCAGGTGGCGCTCAATGACAGCATCATGGTGATTGCCTTTGCGCCTATCGTGGCACTGTTGCTGGGGCTATCGTCCATCCATGTGCCATGGACCACCCTCATGGTGTCGGTGCTGTTTTACATCGTGATCCCCGTGATCATTGCCCAGGGCTGGCGCAAACACCTGCTGCAGCAAGGCACGCCCCGCCTCAATGCCGTGCTGGAGAAAACCGGGCCATGGTCCATGCTGGCATTGCTGCTTATGCTGGTGCTGCTGTTTGCCTTTCAGGGGCAGGCCATCATGGAGCAGCCCTTGGTGATCCTGCTGCTCGCGGTGCCGATTCTGGTGCAGGTCTTCTTCAATTTTGGGCTGGCTTACTGGATGAATCGGCAAGTGGGCGAGGTGCATGCGATTGCCGGACCTTCTTCCCTCATTGGCGCCAGCAATTTTTTCGAGCTGGCTGTGGCCACCGCCATCAGCCTGTTCGGGTTTCATTCCGGGGCGGCGCTGGCCACCGTGGTTGGTGTGCTGATCGAGGTGCCCGTCATGCTGCTTATCGTGCAAGTGGTGAATCGCAGTCAGTATTGGTATGAGGCAAAGCGTTGATGCTCCATTTTCAGGCGCGATATCGCGGCCGGAAGCTACATTCTTAAGCTTAAATCCTCCTAATGCACATTAAACGTGCAATGCACTTATAAATGCACTTTAATCGTGCAAAATCTAAAATGCCCCAAAACTGAAATCCTGAAGAAACAATAACTTGCTGTATTGGCTTGAATTTTGCTCTTCTGAGCCAAACAAAAATTTCACAGGAGAGTAAGTAATGGAGACAGTGCAGTCAGCAAATGATGTAGTTTTTATATTGCTCGGGGCGATTATGGTGCTTGCCATGCATGCCGGGTTTGCCTTTCTGGAGGTAGGCACGGTGCGCAGCAAAAACCAGGTGAATGCCCTGGTCAAGATCATGGTGGATTTTTCAGTATCCACCATTGCCTATTTTTTCATTGGCTATGGCATTGCCTATGGCGTGGATTTCATGCACGGCGCGGATGTGCTGTCCGCCAAAAATGGCTATGAGCTGGTCAAGTTCTTCTTCCTGCTGACCTTTGCCGCTGCGATTCCCGCCATTATCTCTGGCGGCATTGCCGAGCGTGCCAAATTCAATCCGCAAATCGCCGCGACATTTGCGTTGGTCGGGCTGGTGTATCCCTTCTTTGAAGGCATCGCCTGGAACGGCCATTACGGTATTCAGGCCTGGCTCACCCAGCAGTTCGGCTTTGCCTTCCATGACTTTGCCGGATCTGTGGTAGTACATGCCATGGGCGGCTGGATCGCCCTCGGCGCCGTCATCATGCTAGGCGCCCGCCACGGCCGCTACAGCAAAGATGGCCGTCTGCATGCATTTCCACCATCCAATATCCCATTCCTGGCATTGGGTGCATGGATACTCACCGTCGGCTGGTTTGGCTTCAACGTCATGTCCGCCCAAACCCTGAATGCCGTCAGCGGCCTGGTCGCGCTGAACTCCCTCATGGCACTGGTCGGGGGCACCATCGCCGCCGTCATCCTCGGCCGCAACGACCCCGGCTTTGTACACAATGGCCCGCTCGCGGGCCTGGTCGCCGTCTGCGCAGGCTCCGACGTCATGCATCCCCTGGGCGCCTTGGTCACTGGTGGCGTTGCCGGCGTGTTGTTCGTCTGGACCTTCACCCTGGTGCAAAACCGCTGGAAAATCGACGACGTCCTCGGCGTATGGCCATTGCATGGCCTGTGTGGCGCGTGGGGCGGTATCGCTGCTGGGATCTTCGGATCACACGCCCTGGGCGGCATGGGCGGCGTCAACATCGTTTCGCAGTTAATCGGCACGGCGCTAGGTGTTGCGATCGCGTTGGCGGGCGGATTGGTGGTCTATGGCGTGCTGAAGGCGGTGGTCGGCATCCGTTTGACGCAGGAGGAGGAGTACATGGGCGCTGATCTGAGTATTCATAAAATCCCTGCGACTTCGCAGCTTAGTGCGTTGGGAGATGATTGAACCCGGATTAAAAAATTTAACTGAATCAATTTTAATACGCCCGATTAGTCGGGCGTTTTTATTCGGTTTGATGGTCTTTACAACTATTTACCCCAGTTAACATACTTTGATTCAAACGCCTTTAACCTTTTGCTCCACGCGGCGTCTTACTTTGCGTGACACTTAATACTGAGTGAGTTAAAGGAGCGAGACATGAAAATCAATAAACACATTATTTTGCCAGGCCTGTTGCTGCTGGGTTCACTTGCGGCATTTGGTACGGCGCTGAGTTATGCCGGTGACGATGAGGCTTGTGCCGGTCCGCATGGCAAACATGCGCATGCCGGTGGCCCTGGCGCTGAAGATGCCGGGTTTCATCGCGGTTTGCGTGGGCTGGATCTGACGGGGGATCAGAAGGCGCAGATAAAGCAGATTATGGATAAGCAGAAGCCGGTGCGTGAGCAGAAGATGCAGGCCTTGCATGATGGCATGCAGAATCTGCAAACCCTGGCGAAGGCTGAGCCTTACGACCCTGCCAAGGTACAGGCGGCAGCGGCCGAGCAGGCGAAGATTCAGGCGGACCTGATTGTCTTGCGCACGGATGCGGCGCATCAGGTGTATGCCTTGCTGACGCCGGAGCAGAAGCAGAAGTGGAATGACCGGCCTGAGCGTGGACCTAAAAAGCCGGATGATCGTGGCTAATAGAAGGTCCGGTTTTTATCGCTCTCATTACTCCGCCGATCTATCTTTCAGTCTGGAGTAATACCCGTCACGATGGGTGTATGGCCTGAGAGCCCTTGCCACAAGCATGCGGGCTCCTTGGGTGCGAGATAAAGCAGGGCGCAGTGAAATGGCTGCGTCCTGTTTTTATGTCTATGTGCATGACGTTGAATAATGCCAATGTTATGCTTGTGCTCTGCCCGGGTTCTTCCGTGCTTGAATGCCAGTCTTGGCTGAATTTCCGTCCCATGTTTGAATGCAGAGCCTGCCCAGCATGCCTTTCGTATGGAATTTGATGATTGAATTGATCCTGTACGTATTTCCCGGCGCTCAAAAAAACGGGAAAGCGGAGAATAAATGAAAACAATACCTTACCAGCAGATAGCATCCGTTGCGGTGCTTGCTCTTATTTCTGTATTGACGGTTGCCTGCCAATCTGGCGACAAATCCCCCAAAGACAAACCCGCGCCTGAAGTTGGGGTGATGACCATCAAGCTGCAGTCGCAGCCACTCGAAACCGAGCTGCCGGGCCGCACGGCGGCGCACATGGTGGCGGAGATACGGCCGCAGGTCGGCGGTATTATCCTCAAGCGTGCCTTTACTGAAGGTGCCAATGTGAAGGCAGGCGAGTTGCTGTACCAGATTGACCCGGCGCCTTATCAGGCTGCGTATGCCAGCGCGCAGGCCGCGCTGCAGAAGACGGAAGCCAGTCTGGTCTCAACGCGGCTGAAAGCAGAGCGCTATGCCCAGCTGGTGAAGATTAACGCGGTCAGCAGCCAGGATAATGATGACATTCAGGCTACCCTGCGTCAGGGAGAGGCAGATCTGGCATCGGCCAAGGCGGCGCTGGAAACCGCCCGCATCAATCTGGCCTATACGCGCATCGTGTCGCCGATTGCCGGCAGGGTAGAGACCTCAACGGTTACACCGGGTGCATTGGTAACGGCGAACCAGACCACAGCGCTGACTACCGTGCAGCAGCTGGACCCGATTTATGTGGATATCACCCAGCCCAGCAGCGCCTTGCTGCAGCTGAAACGCCAGCTCGCCAGTGGCGCCCTGAAAAAATCCGGTGAAAATGCCACGCGCATGCAGGTGGTGCTGGAGGATGGCAGCCGCTATGCGCACGATGGCGTGCTGAGCGTGACGGGTGTAACCGTCAACCAAAGCTCCGGTGCCGTGACCTTGCGCGCTGTGGTGCCCAATCCCGAGGGTTTGCTGCTGCCGGGCATGTATGTACGCGGTATTTTGCAGGAAGCGGTGAATACCAATGCCATCCTGATCCCGCAGTTGGCGATGAGCCGCAATAACCGTGGTGAAGGCACGGCTCTGGTGGTGGATGCTGAAAACAAGGTGGAGCTGCGCACGCTGACGGTAGAGCGGGCGATAGGCAATCAGTGGTTGATCAGCAAGGGCTTGAGCGCTGGCGAAAAGCTGATTGTCGAGGGCCTGCAGAAGGTTAAGGTTGGTGACACGGTAAAAAGCGTGGAAGTAGCTGCACCTGGTGTGGCTAACACTACGCCGTCGCCAGCTGGTGCTGCTGCTCCGGCCGCTGGGAAGTAGAGGCAAGCATGGCCCGTTTTTTCATCAACCGCCCTATCTTTGCCTGGGTTATTGCCATTGTCATCATGCTGGCGGGTCTCGCCGCCATTGAGACCTTGCCCCTGGAGCAATACCCGGATATCGCGCCGCCGCGCGTTTCCATCAATGCCACTTACACCGGCGCCTCCGCCAAAACCATTGAAGACTCGGTCACCCAGATTATTGAGCAGTACATGAAGGGGATCGATAACCTGACCTACATGGCTTCGACCAGTAGTTCGAGCAGCGCCAGCGTGTCGCTGACGTTTGATGCGGGTACCGACCCCGATGTGGCGCAGATGCAGGTGCAGAACAAGCTGCAACAGGCCTTGCCGCGCTTGCCGCAGATTGTGCAGAGCCTGGGGGTGACGGTAAACAAGACCGGCACCGATTTCCTGATGGTGATGTCGATCTACTCTGATGACCCCAAGGTCACTACCACCGATATTGGTGACTACATCAGCAGCAGCCTGCTGGATCAGATCAGCCGTGTGGATGGCGTGGGTGACGTGCAGACCATGGGCAGCGGGTACTCCATGCGCATCTGGCTGAACCCGGAAAAACTGCAGAAATATGCCTTGATCCCCTCAGACATTACCTCCGCCGTTGAGGCACAAAATACCGAGGTGTCCTCCGGCCAGTTGGGGGCCTTGCCTGCCGTTGGCCAGCAGCAGCTGAATGCCACCATTACCGCGCGCAGCAAAATGCAAACGGTCGCACAGTTCCGCAATATTGTGGTGAAAGCGGCGGCGGATGGCTCCGTGGTGCATCTGGGCGATGTGGCGCGGGTAGAGCTGGGTAGCGAAAATTACGCGATTGCCGGGCGGTATAACGGCAAACCGGCCGCCGGTATGGGCGTGAAGCTGGCATCGGGCGCCAATGCGCTCAAGACCTCCGAGGCCGTGCTGGCCAAAGTCAAAGAGCTGGAGCCTTATTTCCCCGCCAGTTTGAAACTCAAAACCGCGGTAACCTACGACACCACCCCGTTTGTGCGCATCTCCATCAAGGAAGTCGTCAAATCCCTGTTTGAGGCGGTTCTGCTGGTGGTGCTCATCATGTACATCTTCCTGCAGAGCTGGCGCGCCACTATTATTCCTGCGGTGGCGGTGCCTGTGGTGCTGCTGGGCACGTTTGGCATTCTTGCGGCCTTTGGCTATTCGATTAACACACTCACCATGTTTGGCCTGGTGCTGGCGATTGGCCTGCTGGTGGATGATGCGATCGTGGTGGTGGAAAACGTGGAGCGCGTCATGCGCGAGCAGGGGTTGTCGGCGCGCGAGGCTACCCGCAAATCCATGGATGAGATTACCGGCGCCCTGATCGGCATTGCCCTGGTGCTGTCGGCGGTATTTATCCCCATGGCCTTCTTTGGCGGCTCTACCGGGGTGATCTACCGTCAGTTTTCGATCACCATTGTGTCGGCCATGCTGCTATCGGTACTGGTCGCCCTGACCCTGACGCCTGCGCTCTGCGCCACGGTGCTGAAGCCAGGGGAGCACGCACCTCGCCGCGGATTCTTTGGCTGGTTTAACCGAAACTTTGACAGGGGCTCCAAGGCTTACCATGGTGGCGTGCAGGGCATCCTCAAGCGCAAGGCGCTCGCCATGCTGGTGTATGCGGCTATCGTCGGCGTGATGGCGGTGCTGTATGTACGCCTGCCCACTTCGTTTATCCCAACTGAAGACCAGGGCGTGCTGATGGCCCAGGTGCAATTGCCGGTGGGCGCTACTGACCAGCGCCTGCAAAAGGTGATGGATCAGGTACAGGAGTATTTGCTCAAAGAGCCCGATATTGTGGCGATCAATATTTTCACAGGCTTGGGCGTGAGCGGAAACAGCCAGAATACCGGGCGGATTTTCATACGCCTCAAAGACTGGGATGAACGCACAGGGCCGGGGCAGAGCGCTGCGGAAATTGCGGACAAAGCTACGCGTGCGCTGGGCAAGATCCGTGATGCCACCATTTTTGTGACGCAGCCGCCGAGTGTGCGTGGCTTGGGTGCGAGCGCTGGCTTTACTGTAGAGCTGAAGGATCTGGGCGGTCTGGGGCATGAGGCCCTGGTGGCCGCACGCGATCAGTTCCTCAAAATGGCGCGCCAGGATCC
Organism: Methylovorus glucosotrophus; assembly: GCF_009858335.1. NCBI lineage: Bacteria > Pseudomonadati > Pseudomonadota > Betaproteobacteria > Nitrosomonadales > Methylophilaceae > Methylovorus > Methylovorus glucosotrophus. The sequence goes on along the minus strand of NZ_VMSE01000001.1, from coordinate 1,743,264 downwards.
GCTCATGACCCGCGTGCGCAGCAACGACCTCGACGACACGCCGCAATATAACGTGCAGATTGATGACCAGAAAACCGGCGCATTCAGCCTAAGCACCGGCAATATCAATGAAACGCTGGCGCTGGCGATGGGCGGCAGTTACGTCAATGACTTTATTGACCGTGGCCGGGTCAAGCGTGTCTATATCATGGCGGACGCGCCTTACCGCATGCTGCCGGGGAATATCGGCCAATGGTATGTGCGCAATGCGAATAACGACATGGTGCCATTTAGCTCATTTTCGCAGGGCAACTGGACCTATGGTTCGCCGCAGTTATCACGTTTTAACGGCATCTCGTCCATCGAGCTGGTGGGGGAGTCTTCCCCTGGCGCCAGCTCGGGTGACGTGATGGACAGCGTGGAAAACATGATGAAGCAAATGCCGACCGGCATAGGCTATGAGTGGGCAGCCCAGTCCTATCAGGAGCGCTTGTCCGGCTCCCAGGCACCCATGCTGTATGCCGTGTCCGTGGTGTTCGTGTTTTTATGCCTGGCAGCGCTGTACGAGAGCTGGGCGGTGCCTTTCTCCGTCATGCTGGTCGTGCCTCTGGGGATACTTGGCGCCTTGCTGGCGACCACGCTGCGCGGATTGTCGGGCGATGTTTACTTCCAGGTGGGCTTGCTGACCACGGTGGGGCTGGCGGCAAAAAATGCCATTCTGATCGTGGAATTTGCCAAGCATCTGCAAGAGCAGGGGCTGAGCTTGATGGAGGCAACCCTGCAAGCCGTGCAACAGCGTTTACGGCCTATTCTGATGACATCGCTGGCCTTTATTTTCGGGGTGCTGCCACTGGCAGCCAGCAGTGGCGCAGGCGCCGCCAGCCGCCAGGCGATTGGCACCGGCGTATTGGGCGGTATGTTGACCGCCACCTTGTTGGGTATCTTTTTTGTTCCGCTGTTCTTTGTGCTGGTCAGGGGATGGTTCCCTTATAAAGCACCCGAGGCGGAAGCGACGGAGCAGAAATCATGAAGTATTCCCTGATCACCCAGGCCGTGCTGGCGGCCATGCTGGCGGGTTGCGCGAGCATGGCGCCGGATTATCAGCGTCCGGCAGCGCCAGTGGCCGAGCAATGGCCGGCGCAAGCATCGAACCAGGGCACGCCAGCGGCGGATATCGGCTGGCGCGAGTTTTTGCTGGATAACCGTTTGCAGCAGCTGGTTGAGCTAGCCTTGCAAAACAACCGCGATCTGCGGGTGGCTGCCCTCAATATTGAGCAGGCGAGGGCAGAGTACCAGGTGCAGCGCGCTGACTTGTTCCCTACCGTGAATGTGATCGCCAGCCGCACGGCACAACTGGGCAGTGCGAGTAGCACCAGCAGCAGTACCAATGCGACGACCGGTGCCGTGACTTCAAGCTCGGGCGGTTCGGTAGTGCAGAGCTATCGCGCCACCGTGGGCTTTAGCGCCTATGAGCTGGATTTCTGGGGCCGTATCCGCAGCCTGAATGAGCAGGCGCTGCAAAGCTTTTTTGCCACCGAGGAAGCCAGACGCAGCACGCATATTTCGCTGGTATCCGAAGTTGCCTCGGCATGGCTGACGCTGGCGGCGGATATGCAACGGCTGAAGCTTGCGCAAGATACCTTGCAAAGCCAGCAGGCCTCGTATGATCTCACCAAACAGGGCTTCGATATCGGCGTGTATTCTGCGCTGGAGCTGCGTCAGATTCAGATCAGCGTGGATACGGCGCGTGCTGATGTGGCCAATTATCGCAGCCAGGTGAAGCAGGACCAGAATGCGCTGGTGCTGCTGGTAGGCCAGCCAGTGCCGGAGAACCTGCTGCCGCAATCACAGCCTGATCAGGTCACTAGCGTGGCCGATTTGCCCGCAGGTATTCCTTCTGAAGTTTTGCAGCGGCGCCCGGATATCCTGCAAGCCGAACATAGCCTGCAGGCGGCCAATGCCAATATTGGCGCGGCACGGGCGGCGTTTTTCCCCACCATTACCTTGACCACCACGCTGGGTAGCGCCAGCAATCAGCTTTCCGGGCTGTTTGCCTCGGGCTCCAAGGTCTGGTCGTTTGCTCCGCAGCTGACACTGCCGATTTTTGATGCCGGGCGTAATCGCTCAAAACTCAAGAGTGCCGAAGTTGCGCAGCAGATCACCGTGGCTCAGTATGAAAAAGCCATCCAGAGTGCCTTCAAGGAAGTCGCCGATGCGCTGGCGATCCGCGAGAACCTGACCGAGCGGCTGCAAGCCCAGCAATCGCTGGTTGAAGCCTCACAAGAAAGCTACAAGCTGTCCGATGCCCGCTTTCGTGGCGGGATTGATAGCTACCTGGCGGTGCTGGATGCCCAGCGGACGCTGTATTCTGCGCAGCAAACGCTGATCACCGTAAACCTGACGGCGCAAACCAATCAGGTGACGCTGTATAAAGTGCTGGGTGGCGGCTGGAACGAATCGAGCAAAACCAATCCTTAGCGGGAATCCCGATGGCGGCGTAATGCGGAAGGCAAGTCTGGAACAGATGCATGGCCAGACCTGCTTTCGGCACAGCCCGCTTGGGATGTGATTCAAGTCAGCGACGGTTGCATGCTACTATCGCAGACAACAGCGCTGTTTGTTTGCCTCGCATAAGATTGACCGCCGGATAACGCATGAAACTACCAGACCACCCCTTAGAGCCCGAAATCAGCCCGATCGCGCGCGATGAATTCGCCATTATCTGCCAGTCCAATCTGCTCTCGTATGTGGCGGGGTTTGTGGATGTGCTGGGGTTTGTCGCGCTATTTGGGCTGTTTACCAATCACGTGACGGGCAATATCGTGATGATCGGTGGCCTGCTCACCACCCATGCCGATGGCCTTATCCCCAAGCTGCTGGCGATCCCCGTGTTTGTGATGTGCGTAGCGCTGTGTCGCCTGGTGGTCCTGTACTACCAGCGCCGCGGTCAGCAATGCTGGCGCCTGCTGTTTTGCACGCAAATGCTGTTTTTGCTGCTGTTTATGGTGATCGGCCTGTCTGCGCTGCCCATTACGGATCCGGATGCCCCCATGGCGATTCTCGCTGGCATGATGGGGGTGGCTGCCATGAGCATACAGAATGCGCAGGCACGCCTCATCAACCCGGGCCAGGTGCCCACCACCATCATGACCGGCAATATCACCCAGGCCGTGATTGATATGGTCGATATCCTCAGTCGCGATGTCACGCATCGCGATACCGCGCTTAAACGCCTCAAGATCATCGGCCCCGCCATCTTTGCCTTTATGGCGGGCGTGGTAACAGGTGCTTATGCGTTTCTCTATGTTTCGTTTTATGCGCTGGTGGTGCCCTTGGTGCTGCTGGCTGGCCTCGTGTTGCACGCCTCTTTGCGCCGGGCATAAAAATACCTGGCAACGTTACCGCTGCCAGGTATAACCCCTTGCGGAGTATTTCGGCATGAAGTGAGAGAGGTCATGCCGCGTGATTCATACTACTCAGCCTCATCCGCAAACAGTATCGGGAGTTGTCCGAGATGCTTGTCAGTGTTTCGCCTAGGCTTGGGTTTTGCCGCGGGGCGAATGGCCGACTCCGCTACCGGCGGCAGATTGCCAGCCGCCTGCTCCAGCCATCGTGCCAATACCCGCACAATATACGCTTGCTGATCCGCCGTTAACGCGCTGCCCTGGGCTATGCCATGCCACTCCGCCAGACAGCCGCGGCAACAGCACGCCGTGGCATGCTGCGCAATAAATACCGGATGCCCGCGAAACGGCGTTTGCTTGCCATCACGCGCAGGCAGTGCCGCAGCCAACCGGTTCGCCACGATCTCCCCCGCGTGCTGCATCACCACTGGCAAGCCCTTGTCACGCAAATACACCTGCTCCTTGAGCCCAAGCTTGAACTGACGGCGAAAAGCCGACTGTTGCAAACGGTCAAACAGAGCATCCAGTGAGGGCATTCATCTACTCCGGCAAGTAATGTGAGCGGTGGCCAAGCCGATATGCAGCTTGTGCTGCGGGATTCAGCGATTAACGCGTATAATTGCACTCTTGCAAACCGAATGACAATCCCCATTGTCATAGTGTTGCAGATGCAAAACCAACAGGGGCCGACCAGGTTTCGACGTGGGTTGCAAAGCAGTGCAGGGCATACCGAGGCCTAGTCACCTCGTAAATAAACTAGAAAAAGTATAGTCGCAAACGACGAAACTTACGCTTTAGCCGCTTAATCCCGGCTGAACGCTGCACCGAAGAGCCTCTCGGTCGGGCGGGGTAAAACCCGCAGCAGCGTCATATAGAGAGGATCGTGCGCTATTGGGTTACTTAATAACGCATTAAATCCAAGGTAACTCGCTTGATATTTGCTTGCTCGTTGGTGTGTATCAAGTTAAATCAAACAACACAGCTAAGTATGTAGAACTGTCTGTGGAGGGCTTGCGGACGGGGGTTCGATTCCCCCCGGCTCCACCATTTAAGGATGTATAGTAGTCTAAAGCAGTACAAAGCAAGATGACGTAAGATAAAAAGCCCAATGGTAAACGCTATTTGGGCTTTTTTATTTTAGGCGAATTGTTTTTAGTTAAGATGAATGATCGTGTGTATATCCAAGGTGGTTTTTCATTTTGGAAATCAGAAGAGGTAGCGGAAAAGCGCCCGCGATTATTGGGAAAGGGGGAGCTTAGCAATCATTACTTGGCTCGAAATGCTGGATGATTGTAATGCCTAAATAGTGGATAAACATAACTTACTATATCGCCTGATATTTTTTATTGTATGCATGTTTAGCGTTAGTGCTGCTAATGCTAGTGATCTCATCGCGCAGCGCGAGTATCTGCGGGATGCAGCCGGTACCTTGACCATTCAAGAAGTCTCTCAGCTTGATTTTGAATCGGCTGCACCTATCCTGACCAAAGGATATAGCCATGCAGCGCATTGGCTTAAAATAAAAGTACTGCCGAGTAAAGAAAAAAATATTGAATTACGTATACGCCCAACGTATTTGGATGAGATAACGCTTTATTACCCTGATTCAAAGAATCCTGATTTATGGATAAAGCGAGTGACAGGCGATAAGTATGCATATGAGAATCGTGACCGGAATTCCGCTTCGCTAGGGTTTATTGTTCCAGGAAGTTCGGAGAGTAAAACCTATTATTTGCGATTGCAGACCAGCAGTAGTGCTTTGTTGCATGTGCAGGCATTGCCGCCGGCTGAGGCTAGGGTTAATGATCTGCGGCAAGATATTTTCATGATGATCTATCTTGGCTTTATGCTTTGGATCACATTCTGGGCGGTTGAGGATTTTTTCAGAAGACCGGATAGGCTGACAGGGTTTTTCATTATTTATCAGTTGGTATATTTTAGTTACTCACTGGCAATTACGGGCCACATCGCACCGTTTATTCCCCCAGATTCAGCATGGTTAAATGATGCTGTTACCAGTTTTCTTGTACTGACAAATGTGTTTATCAGCATTGTTTTTTACTATAGTTTATTTGCACTTTACTCTCCACCGAAAATACTTCTGCGTCCGCTGATGGCCTTGTGCATTTTTTACCCATTGGCTGTTTATGGCTTAATGCACGGTTATGCGATGGAGGTGCTGCAGGCGAATGCGCAGATAGTGTTGATCGCTGCAGTATTGTTTGTTTTCCTTGCCTATACCACGACTAAAGATGCGATTCCAAGTCGCATAACTCTGAGAGTCATCTGTACTTTACAAATGATCTCGTTGCTTCTTTCAATGCTTCCTTTGCTGGGCTGGGTTCCTGCTACCGAGTGGAACTTGAGTGCGACCTTGATTCATGGATTAATTTCCGCTTTGCTCATGTATTTCATTCTGCATACGCGTTCGGCAGCGATTACTAAAACTGCAAAGCAGGCAAAAGCTGCATTGCAGCTGGCGGAGCAGGCTCTGGTATTTGAGCGGCAGAAAAGGGATGAACAAAGTTATTTTATGGCAATGATCACGCATGAGCTGAAAACGCCTTTATCTGTCATCCGTATGTCACTGGATGCCATGCAGGTGAAAAATCCATTGAAAAAACATACGGATCAAGCGGTGCTGGATGTTAGCAATATCATTGATAGCTGTGCGCAGATCGATAATCTGGAAGGCAATGCTATTCCTGTTTCAAAGAGATCTTGCAATGTGATTTTGATAATCGATGAGCTGCGCCAGGAACTGGGTTACCGGGACAGGGTACATATCTCTGCTGAGGCGATTGAAGAAATAGTGACCGATCGATTTTTGTTACGGATCGTGTTCAAAAATCTTCTGGAGAATGCTGTCCGATATTCGCCGCCCCATTCCATGGTGAATGTGCGAGCTTCTTGCAAAAGAAATCTATACCCCAAGCATCTATGTGTAATTGTTGAGAATGAGATGCTGGCAAGCAATACCCCCGAAATAGATAAAATTTTTGATAAATACTATCGGGCACCAGGCGCAAGACGCTATACCGGATTTGGCCTGGGTCTGTATATATCAAGGAAGATAGTCAGCCTGCTTGGGGGCGAGCTCATGGCTGACATTAAAGATCAGAAAATAATATTCCAAGTATGTCTACCAACCTGAATATCGTGGTAATTGAAGACCATGATGCCTTGCGCGACGTGACTGTTGCTGCGTTGGCTGGCCATGGTCACAAGGTCATCGGCCTGGAGTGTGCCGAGGCTTTGTATGAGCGTAAGGATATCGAATGGATAGACCTCATGATCATCGATTTAAACCTGCCCGGCGAAGGTGGTTTAAGCCTCACTCAGCGCATAAGGAATGTGTATCCCAATATTGGCATTATTATTGTGAGCGCAAATAATCTGGCGGAGCATAAACGGCTGGGTTATGACAGTGGGGCGGACATTTACCTTACAAAACCCACTTCGCTTGATGAGTTAAGCTCGGCCGTCAATGCCCTTGCCCGAAGATTAAAGCAGTCTCATAAAACGAATACCTCAAGCCCCCAGATTTGCCTGCGATCATTGACTTTGCAAGGGGCTGGAATGGTAGTGCAAATCAGCCAGCATGAAGCCTCCGCCCTGATTGCCTTTGTGCGCGCTGCGGATCATCGACTTGAATCCTGGCAGTTACTGGAGCTGATGGGGAGTCATGGCAGTGAGTACACCAAGGCTTCGCTCGAAGTGGCCATCGTTCGGCTGAGGAAAAAACTCGTCCAAGTTGGAGCCGCGCCTCATCCTATCAGGGCTATCCGTAACTATGGCTATCAGCTATGCGAGGAGCTTGGGCTCGCTGATTGAGCGCTTTACGATTGTCATGATTATTTAACACTTGTAGGTTTTTGTAGGTTTTAACTTAAGCGGCTTTGATAGCATCCCCCCATAAACACCCTTAATCACGAGATCGCACGGGGCGAACTCAGTGCGTTATGGGAAATAAAAAATACTTGGGGGAAGTTCAAATGCATACAGCACGGAAATCAGCCTTTCGCGTAAGTCAAAAGGCCACTATCGCTACCATGGTGAGTGTTTTATTCTCATCGAATATATACGCCCACACTTCGTCTGTCGGCTATGAAAATGCGGGCGCAGGCGCTGTTACCTTCTGGTACGGCACTTACCATTCCGGTGTCAATTTTACTGAAGGCAGCCTGGAAGTCACCGGACCCAATAGTTATTCTGTCACCACTCCTTTTACGTTATTGGTCACCAACAAGCCAGCCGGTCTGATTGATGGGGTCACCAATTTTTACTCCGATGGAACATCGCTGGTAGGAACGGGCTCGTATAGCAACAGCATTCTTGCCTGGCAAGGATCTACGTTCAGCAACCTGACTCCAGGCACCTATCGATTCACTTATATTCCTATCGGCAGCCCCACTCAAACCTGGGAGCCGATTGACCTCATTATTTTATCCAGTACGGTCGTATTGGATGCTTCCGTTCTGGGCGGAGGCCTGTTTACCCCCAACTCCAACGCAACAAGTGGTGGCGCTGCCGCTGTCCTTGATAGCCTGGTGGGTAATGCTAACGTTCCCATGAGCGATGCCTTGGCGAGCCTCGTAACGTTGTCTGATAAGGATCAGGCAGCCGCATTATCAAGAATTGCTCCCAATACCAGTCAGGCCTCGGGCTTTGCTGCCACCCAAACAGTGACGGGAAACCTGGATACCGTGCAAATGCGCCTGGATACGCTTCGTGCGGATGGGTTCCAAGTGAGCGCGCTAGACCAGTTGCAGTCGGGAAAAATCAAGTTGGCCTCCAATGGTGATTTGTCACAGTTGTTTAATGGAGACAGCAAAAAGTATGGTTTCTGGACCAAGGTGTTTGGCGGTCGAGGCAATCAGGACATGCGATCTGGATTTGCCGGTTATGACATGAGCACGACAGGCATGGCGTTTGGTTTGGACACCTTGCTGGAAAGTAATTGGGTGCTCGGTGGGGCATTTACCTATGCCAACACCAACGTCAATATGAATAATTTTCGAGATGGTGACCATAGCGATATCAAAACCTACCAAGCCACGCTGTATGGAAGTAAAAATTTTGGCAAATGGTATCTGGAAAGCATGCTTGCCTATGCAAGACAAAACTATGAAGGTGCACGTGATACAACCATTACCGGTGTAGCAACGAGTGATTACAATGGTGATCAATGGGCCGCACGTGTAAACGTTGGCTATCCATTTGCTTTGGGTAATCAGGCAAAACTTACCCCTATTGTCGGCATGGAGTGGATTAACCTGCAGCAGGAAGGTTATACCGAAAAGGGCGCTGGCCCGTTGTCCATGAAGTTTAACGATCAATCTGCTGATCGTATTCGTAGCCTGATAGCACTCAAGTTTTCTACTGAGCACGCCTTGAGCAATGGCTCATACCTGATCCCTTCTGTTCAGGTTGGCTGGCGCCATGACTTCAAGAATGATGGTGTTAACACCACCACCAGTTTTGTCGGTGGCGGAACATCATTCAAGACGCCTGGCCAAGAGATTGCTCGCGATACTTACAGCCTGGGGGGAGCCATTCGCTATCAAAAAAGCGAAACCTTCTCCATGTCCCTGCAATTAGATGGGGAACGGGCAAGTGGATACAGTGCTGTCACCGGTCAAGTAATTGGCCAGTGGAAGTTCTAATACCGCTCGGCGGCCAGGCAGCAAAGCCAGTGATGCGGATATAAGAAGACGGCCAAATGCTGTCATTGCTGTAAAGCTGTCAGTATTAGTAAGACTTCATGCTGATGTAAGAAAAGCCCAATGGCCTAGGCCGTTTGGGCTTTTTTTATTTGCCTGATGGTTTAGAGTCACAGCCTTGAAGGTATTTTTTTCAGTATCTTCAAATTGATCATTTCGGATACTGAAAAAAAATACCGTCACTCTTAACGCGGGTGAATTTTCAAATGCTTATCTGACCTTAAGCAAATCCTTCCATTGATGTAGATACCCCGGACTTTTAAGCACACGTCGCATCTGCCAATCCTGCCTGACGCCCTCAGCCGCGGTCTTGACCGTGCCCCGGCCATATTTGGCGTTCACCTGGTCGATCGTCCCCATCAAACGATGGTTTTTACTGTCCTGCTGGCTGAAACCAAAGAGTTCGCGTTGCTGGCCGCCTTCTGCCACCAGCTCCATCAGCATGACGCCGCCTTTGAGGTAGTAAACACCCGGTTGATAAACTTTATTCAGCAGCCATAACGCCGCCTTGGTAATTTGCTGGGTGCTGTTGGTGGGTGAGGGCAGGGCAATCATCTGCTGGCCGCAGTAATAAGGGGCTTCGTCATGCGGGCTATTCTGTATGAACACATACACGGCGTTTGCATATAGCCCTTTTTTGCGCATGCGCTCGGCGGCATTGCCCGCGTGAAAGCTGATGGCGGCCTGAAGGTCTGTTAACGAATCAAGGCGATGCCCAAACGAGCGGGATGACATGACCTGATTGGCCTCGGGCATCATCTGGTCCAACTCAAGCCATACTTCGCCATTCAACTCGCGCACCGTGCGTTCCAGCAGTACGCCAAATTTGTCACGGATACGTTTAGGGTCCGCATGTTTCAGCCGCAGCACGTTAGTGACCCCCACGGCATGTAACCGTCGTTCAAGGCGTTTACCTACTCCCCAGACCGTCGAAATTTCCAACGATGCAAGTAAGTGGTCAAGTTCAGGCACGCTCAAGCTGGTCAGGTCGCATACGCCATCCCATCCAGGCTGTTTTTTTGCGCAGTGGTTGGCCAATTTGGCCAGAGTCTTGGAGTGACCAAACCCTACGCAAATAGGTAAGCCGGTCCATTGCCTGACGGTGTGTTTGATCTCATGACCATACACATTGAGATCGCGCTTGAGACCAGTCATATCCATAAACGATTCGTCGATGGAGTACACCTCGACTCGGGGGCTGAAATGCCTGAGCGTCTGCACAAAGCGATTGCTCATCGCCCCGTATAACTCGTAATTAGACGAGAAAGCGATAGTGCCAATTTGCTCGGCGGCCTCTTTTACCTCAAACCAGGGACGGCACATATACAGCGCAAGCGCGGCCTTGGCTTCCTTGCTTTGTGCAATCACACAGCCATCGTTATTCGAGAGCACCACCACCGGCTTGCCTTCCAGCTCGGGCCTGAATACCTTTTCGCAAGAGGCATAAAACGAGTTGGCATCCGCGAGCGCATACACCGATTTAAGTGGTTGCGGTAATGACATAGGTCACCACTCCCCAGATCATCAGCTCCTGCCCTTCAGTCAGCGTAATCGGCGCATACGTTGGATTCTCCGATAGTAGTTTTACCACCCCGGCATGTTTATAAAGCCGCTTCACCATCAACTCCCCATCCAGCAATACCACGACAATGCTTGAAGAGCGAGGCTTGAGCGCGCGATTTACCACCAGAATCGAGCCTGGATAAATGCCCACGCCAGTCATGGAATCCCCGGTTACCCGGGTTAAGAACGTAGCAGGTGGGTTGGTAATCAGCTGCTTGTTCAGGTCAATCTCGGCTATCTCGTAATCCTGTGCCGGAGAAGGAAAGCGGGATTGCCCGGCCGAAACGGGAATATCGTAAAAAGGCAAAGGGATATGGAATAAATCCTGATCGCTGGCGGAAGGGGTGGTTTTCATGGCTGGCGAATTGTACAATCGTACAGTGGATGCTAACAGTCAGCGATGGTAGTGTCCAGCTTAATAACATATGAATAACTATCGATAAAAATGACCACCAATCAACCGATTATCCGCTGCTCGTGGGCCGAAGGCGACCCGCTGATGCAAACCTACCACGACACCGAGTGGGCTATACCCATCCATGACTCACGTTTGTTGTGGGAAACGCTGATGCTGGAGGGTTTTCAGGCGGGGTTGTCATGGATTACGGTGCTTCGCAAGCGTGAGGCTTTTCGCCAGGCATTTGCCAACTTTGATCCTGTGAAGGTGGCGAGCTACGGGGAGAGTGACATTCTGCGATTGATGGCGAACCCTGGCATCATCCGCGCCAGGGCCAAGATTGAGGCGACGATTCGTGGGGCGCAGATTTACTGTGAAATGGAAAGTCGTGGGGAAAGCTTCCTTGATTTTTGCTGGTCGTTTACGGATGGCAAGCTGATCGAGGGCGATGGTCAAAGCTGGGTGGCGAATTCCCCGCTCTCCGAGCGCATCTCAAAGGAATTCAAGAAAAGGGGCTTCAAGTTCGTGGGGCCGACGATTGTATATGCCTGGATGCAAGCCGTAGGTATTGTGAATGATCATGCGGCGGACTGTTTTTGTCGGAGTAGGAAAACCCCCGTAACGTCTGATTAAGGCCGGCCTCCACCTTCACTGAACTATTGTCCCCGCACACTCAGCTTTGCTGATTTCTCCATCCGCGTCTCTTACACTCCCCCCAGCTAGCCTCGAATACCTTACTCGCTATTGATATTCATAGCGTAGCGCTCTATTGGTTAACTAAAGACCTCGCTCAATGGCGCAGGGCGCTATCCGCTGATCCATCATACGGATTGGTCTCCCCCCTTCGTCAGCCCGCCCGCATTTCATCAAATTGTCATAAATAGTTCATCTAAGGTTTATCTATAAATTGACGATAAGTAGTTGATCCTTTTAATTTCTGTACGTCAATCCTACCTATTAGAGGTTGCATATGCTCTCCAAACTACAGAATTTTCGTGTGGGTACCAGGCTATCCATAGGCTTCGTCGTCATCATGACATTAATGATTGGCAGCTCAGTGTTCGCCGTTTTGCAGGTGAATGATGTAAGCCGAACATGGGAAGGTTTTGAGTCCATAACCTTGCAAAAGCGCGATGCCATCGACACCGCCTCTAAAGGCCTCGCAGATGGGATACATTATTTTAAAAATTACATTCTGCGCGGCGGGGAATACGCGGGTAAATTTGCGCAGAGCATGGCGAATATTGAAAAAGGCATGGAAAGCTATAAGCGCCTGGGTGCGATGTCAGACGAAGAGTCTCTCTTGCTGGAAAAAATCTCAAAGGGTGTGGCCGATTACAAGGCGGCACAGGCGCAGGTCATGCAGCTGAAGCTTGCGGGGACGGATATTGTTACGCTGGATAAATCCGTCAAAGGTGCTGACAAACCCGTGAATGCTGCGCTCGCGGAGCTGCTGGAGCTTAATCATCGTAATACTTCGATTGCTTCAGCCCATATGAAAGCGACGGTAAGTGCCGCCATCAAGTGGGTGGTCATATTGTCGGTGATTATATTAATCATGGGGTTCTTGATCGCCTGGATACTGACCCATTCCATTACCAAGCCATTAAACAAAGCTCTGCAAATGGCAAAAAAAATTTCGCATGGCCAATTGGAAGAAACTTCCATTCCGGTACATCGCGATGAAACGGGTCAGCTGCTGATCGAGATGCAATCCATGGCCAGAACAATTAACACGTTTATCTCGGATGTTCAGCAAATGTCTTTTGCGCACAAGGCTGGCGACATTGATGTGCATGTCGCGGCGGAAAAGTTTCAAGGTGCTTACCAGGCCATGGTCGCAGGGGTGAACAATATGGTCGCCGATCATATTGACCTCAATCGTCGGGCACTCAAGGTGGTGCTGGAGTTTGGCGAGGGAAATTTCAACGCGCCATTAGAGCTCTTCCCCGGGAAGCAAGCCTTTATAAACGACACAATTGAGCAGGTGCGCAATAACCTCAAACACCTGATTGTCGACGTTGATACCCTGGCAAAAGCCGCTCAGGAAGGTAACCTTTCTGTACGCGTGGATGCCGCGAAGCATCAGGGAGATTTCAAGCGGATTGTGGATGGGTTCAACCATACACTGGATGCCGTGATCGGGCCTTTGAATCTGGCCGCCCAATATATCGACGATCTATCCAAGGGAAGTATTCCCAAGAAGATTGATCAATCATTCCATGGAGATTTCGAGCGCCTGAAGCTCAATATCAACCAGTGCATAGATGCCATCAATGGCCTGGTTGAAGATGCGTCATTACTGGCGGCTAGTGCTGCAGAAGGTAATTTGGCGATTAGAGCCGATGCTCAGAAACACTTTGGCGAATATAGAAAAATTGTCGATGGCGTTAACGCCACTCTGGACGGGGTGATCGGCCCATTGAATATTGCCGCCTCCTACATCAGCCAGATATCACAAGGCTCAATACCCAAGTCGATTAATGAGGAATTCAAAGGCGATTTCAACATCATTAAATCCAATTTGAATACCTGTATTCTCGCCATTAATCGCCTTATTCAGGACACCAAAGTATTGGTCGATGCCGCTGAGGATGGCCGCATTTATGTGAGGGCGGATACTCGCCAGCATGAAGGGGATTTCAAGAAAATTGTGGAGGGAATTAACCAAACCCTGCAATTAATTGCGGACCCGATAGTTGTCGTGAAGCTGGCTGCCGAAACCATCAATCAAGGCGCCAGCGAAATATCCAACGGAAACAATGACCTCTCTCAACGCACGGAAGAGCAGGCCAGCTCCCTGGAAGAAACCGCCAGCAGCATGGAAGAGCTGGCCTCTACGGTAAAGCAGAATGCCGACAACGCAAGACATGCCAACGAACTTGCCAATGAAGCCTCCAGTATCGCGGTCAAGGGCGGCGAGGCCATGAGCGAAGTGATTAACACCATGAGCGACATTAACTCCAGCGCGCACCAGATTGAAGAAATTATCAGTGTCATTAATGGCATTTCATTTCAAACCAATATCCTCGCATTGAATGCAGCGGTGGAAGCGGCACGAGCCGGGGAAAATGGCCGAGGCTTTGCCGTCGTCGCAGAAGAAGTTCGTAACCTGGCACAACGTTCATCTACCGCCGCAAAAGAAATTAAAGAGCTTATAACGGCCTCGGTTTCGAAAACGATTGATGGGACAAGGCAAGTGGAAGCCGCGGGAAAGACGATAGATGAAACAGTGACTGCGTTTAAACGCGTGGCACAGATTATTGCCGAAATTGCAGCGGCATCGGCTGAGCAGAGCTCCGGTATCAATCAAGTCAATAACGCGATCACATTGATGGATCAGGTCACGCAGCAAAATGCCGCGTTAGTTGAAGAAGCTGCCGCCGCCGCCGAATCCTTAATGGAGCAAGCGGATAATCTGGTTGGCGCCGTCTTGAAATTCAAGACTGACCCAGCTCAGTCTTCCAATGTGCGTCAATTGAGTTTCACTGCGGGATAATCTTGATTGGAATGCTATGATTACCCTGAAGGCAGTGAAACAATCGATGAGGCTATATATGACTGGGCAAAGGAATTTTCATCTGCCGGAGTTATGGCTGGAAAAAAATATCTGGCGGGCGAATTGCACAGGGTGGCGAGTCATATTATTCAGGAGATGGTCTTAATAAGGCGCATTTGACGCCCGAGGAAATGATTAAGGCATTAAAAACATCGAAGGGTGAAAATTAATTATTAGGATATGAAAAATTTACTTATATTTATATTATTTTTTTTCTCAATAAACATATATGCTCAAGATGAATTTGAAAAATATCCAGCTCCATTGGTAACCGATTTTAAAAAAAATAATCTTGTTGTTTCGAAAGAAAATAGATCAATAAAAACTATCTTAATTAATGCTTATAAACAACCAGTAAACTTTTCTGGAAAATATATTATTTTTACATATGCATGTGGTGGTGGTTGCCTTTATGGTGGGGTGATAGATACAAAGAGTGGAAAAGTAGTGAGCCAACTTCCAGCTATGTATGATACTTCTGACAGTGCTGAATCGGAGTTCGAGATAGTTTATAAAAAAAGTAGTCGGTTGCTTATCATAAGAGGTAGGAGAATAGACAAAGATAGTTTTGAGCTTGGTGCTTTTTCGACTGATTTTTATGAGTTCAAAAACAATAATTTTTATTTGATAAAATCAGAATAAAAAATCCCGTTATAATTTCTAATTTAAAATGGTATATATTCAACTTTATATTGCCTTATTTTTTATATTTTTTTGTACGTTAAATGTCTCATATTCTGCTAATGTTGACGCAATATGGGGTGGGGAGGTTGGTTCATTTTTTTAAAAAAAAGAGATCGTCTTTTGTCTGAAGGTTGGCAACCGAAGAGAATGCATAGAGTAAACGAATATGATTACATTGGGTTTGAGAAATATATTATAAGTAGAAAATTTTATGAGCTTGAGAGTTGTTCTGTAGATAACAAAAGCTTTTTTATATTCAACTACGTTAAAGGTGATAAGTGCTTGCGTATTACAACAGAAGGGGAGGAGTTTAGATCACTCAGGGTAATTAGCATAAGTAGTGAGTGTGCGCCTGATGATGCTCTTTAAGTAATTCGCACTTGATAAATTAATCGCCATTTTATTTGCATACTCATCTCATCGCGTCACCACCGACGCCCACTGATCTCGCATCAATTGGCTATCCAGGCGGCCATCTAGCCAGCTTTGGTAGGCGTTGTTGTCAAACAGCACTAACTCAATCACGGGAAACTCTTCCGCCAGGGCGGCCATGGCCATGCAGTGGGGTTTCCATTGCACGGCGGTGGCGTCTTGTTGTGTGAGCCAGTCGGTTTCGGTGCCGTAGTAGGTTAGGGTGAGTGACTCGGGCATGCCTTGCACGTTGCAGATGTGCAGAAGTTGGCCACGGGCTTCTTCAATCAGCTGGCGTTTGTAGCTGACGAGCTTGCGCAGGGTATTTTCTATTTCGTCGGGGATAGGCTGGGCGTTGCTTTCCCAGTTTTTCCATGTGGCGAGGGGGACGGCGGCGACCATGTAGGCGGCTTCTTGCGGGGTGTAGCCTAGTGAGAGGCGGAGTGCTTGTAGGGTGGTTCCGTTCATGGGGTGATTTTACCTTGTTGCGTGGGCGAATCAGGCTTTTTTGTTGGGGTGATGTCGAGTTGTCATTAAAGTGACGCAAAACTGTAACGCATGCGTGTGGCGCCTTGCTATAGACTTGAGCCCTTGAATTTATGATGTAAATCGGGGGTAGTTATGAAGATGAGTAGTCCGGAGTATTTGGAGCAGGCCAAAAAGCTGAGTGCGGAAGAGCAGGAGCGTTTGCTTTCCAGAATGGCAGGTAAGTTGCCACGCCGTCTGCAAAAAGACAAGCTCAGCAAGGAAGAGGCCCTGGCGATTCAGCTGGAAATCGAGGATGAGCAGCTGCATGAGTGGCGTGCACGCATGCATGCCATCAAGGCTAAAAGCAAGGCGGATGCCGAGCCCAAGGTGAAAGCCAAGTCATCCAAGCAGGCGGTGGAAGAAGCGCCTGCTGCCGTCAAAGCAGCGGTCAAGAAGGCCGTGGCTGAGAAAGAGGCGGTAACGCCTGCGGCACAAAAAGCAGAATCGCCAGCGAAGAAGCCTGCCAGCAAGAAGAAAACATTAAGTTAAATGCGGATTGCCTGAGTACCACTGTGCGACCCGATCAGCGTGCAGATCAAGCGCTGAACTGAGGCATCACTGATTACACTCAGGCGTAATCCCATAAAAAAAGCCCCATGCTTGCATGGGGCTTTTTTATTGCCTAATGGCAGGCCAAGGCTCTTGGCGCCTGGGGTTAGCCTTTGATTTTGAGCAGGATTCTCCTGAAGACCTGGGTCAGGGCGTTGCCATCAAGCTTGTAGTGTTTGTAGAGAGGCTGTTTTACTTCCCACTGAATTTTCAGGCCGGCAGGGAAGGTGACGAGATCGCCTTTGCCGAATTTGACGGTGTCACCATTTTCCAGCGTGGCGATGCATTCGCCTTCCAGCAGGTAGGCAACCTCTTGCTCGGGGAATACCCATGGAAATACGGAGACTTCTTTTTTCCAGGTAGGCCATTTGGTGACGCCCAGCGTGGCCAGATGGTCTTTGGATGGATTGTGTTCAACGATGATCTTGCTCATGTGCTTGTGATGTCCTGTCTGGTTTTCGTGGTTCATGGTGCAACGCATGCGTATGGTAGTGCAATTGCGCTTGCTCGTGTGCTTATGCATGCCATGTTGTGCAGATTTTCATGCGAAAGCAATGACGTGCTGTATTCGCAGTAGAGGAGTAGCATGTACTTGTCTGCATGAGGATTATTAAAGAAAAAAGCACATGCGACGATACCTTAATTAACAGTAAAAAAATAATAAGATCAGTGCGGAGAGGGTATGTCAGGGAATGGATATCGGCCGTCGCCAGAAGCATTGTTATATTCGGGTAAGCATTCAGATTTAACGCTGGAAATCGTGGAGATGCTCTACGCCAGTAGCACGCGGTCGTTTGTGTTTGCGGCGATTGTGGCAAGTTTGCTGGTGTACGTGCAGTTGGATGTAGTTCCACTGGCGGTATGCCTGGCCTGGATGACATTTTTTCTGATTGTCTATGGCTTGCGCAAGGCGCTGGTCTGGGTATACAAGCGCACGCCTGTGCATGCTTATCCTCCAGGGTTCTGGCTTAACTGGTTCCGCGCCTTGTCGGGGTTGTGCGGTATTGCCTGGGGCCTGTCTGGCATTTTCCTTTTTTATCCTCACGATACAGCGCATCAGGCTTTTCTGACGCTGGCACTGGCAGGGGTGTGTGGCGGCGCCGTCATGGCGTATGCCACCGATAAGCCTACCGCCTATGCTTTTGCGGGTGGTTTGATACTGCTGGGCTTGCCTCGGTTTTTCTGGGGCGGCAATCACTTCTCCATGCTGATGGCCGTCAATCTGCTGCTGTTTATCTTATATGTCACCATTGCCAGCTTTAAATTAGCCAATCGGCTACGTGAAAACATCGTGTTGCGCATCATGGCGCACGAGAGCCAGGAGGCCATCAATGCGATGGCTCAGCGCCAGAAGCTGCATATCGACCATACCCCGCTTGCCGTGATTGAGTGGGATCTGAATTTCAGGGTCACCTCCTGGAATGCCGCTGCCGAGCATATCTTCGGCTATCCGCCGTCGGAGGCGTTGGGGCGGCACATGAGCTTTATTGTGCCCCCCGACGGACAGATGATGGCGCAGGACATCATGAGCAAGCTGGCGCATGAGGCCGGCGGTCAGCATTGGCAGCATGACAATGTGCGGCGTGATGGCCGGGTGATTCATTGCGAATGGTTCAATACCGCGATCAAGAATGACCAGAACCGCATTATCGGGTTTGCCTCGCTGATTCAGGATGAAACGGCTTACAAGAAGGCGCAGGATGAGATTGAGCGCCTGGCGTATTTTGATGCCTTGACCAATCTGCCCAATCGCCGGCTATTGATGGAGCGGCTCTCGCAGGCGCTTAACAATAGTCGAAGCTCCCATCGCATTGGCGGCCTGATGTTTATTGATTTGGATAACTTCAAGACCCTGAACGACAGCCGCGGCCATGCGTTTGGTGATTTGCTGCTGAAAGAGGTAGCGGCGCGTTTGCTGCGTGCCGTGAGAAATCACGACACGGTGGCGCGCATTGGCGGGGATGAGTTTGTCTTGTTGCTGGAAGACATTGGCCGCGATGAAGGCGCCGCCATCCAGACCGCCAGCCAGATTGCCGAAAAGATTCTTGCCGATATCAGCCTGCCGTTTGACTTGGGGAATTACAAGCATCAATGCTCTGCCAGCATTGGCATTTGCATGTTTTATCGTCAGGGCATGCACGTGGAAGAGGTGCTCAAGCGCGCCGATGCCGCCATGTATGAGACCAAAAGGGCGGGCCGCAACAACTATCGCTTTTTTGATGAGAGCATGCTGCCGGTGATTGATTCACGGGCCAGCCTCAAAAATGACCTGCGTTTTGCCCTGTCGCTGGGCCAGTTTGAGCTTTATTACCAGCCTCAAGTGGATGGCGAATTGCGGACAACGGGCGCGGAGGTGTTACTGCGCTGGCACCACCCCGAACGTGGCATGGTGCCGCCCGGGGAGTTTATTCCGCTGGCAGAGGAGTCCGGCATGATTATTCCTATTGGCAACTGGGTGCTGCAGCAAGCCTGCATGCAGTTGGGCAAGTGGAGCCACCATGCCAAGACCAGCCAGCTGCGACTGTCCGTCAATGTCAGCGCGATGCAGTTCGGGCAGGCAGATTTTGTCGAGCAAGTGCGCCATGCCTTGCTGGAAAGCGGCTGCAATGAAAAATTGCTGGTGCTGGAGCTGACGGAAAGTCTGGTGATTCAGAATATTGATGACATTGTCAGCAAGATGCAGGCACTCAAAAGTATCGGCGTTTCGCTTTCCATGGATGACTTTGGGCTAGGCTACTCTTCGCTTTCACTATTGCTGCGCTTGCCGCTGGACTCGCTGAAGATAGACCAGAGCTTTGTGCGCGAGATCCAGGACAATGCGCCCAAAAACGACAGCGCCGTGATTGTGCAAACCATCGTCGCCATGGGTAAAAACCTGGGGCTGGATGTGATTGCAGAGGGCATAGAGGAGCCGTATCAGCAGGCGTTTCTTGAGCAGGTGGGCTGCCATGCCTATCAGGGGTATCTGTATGGCAGACCCAGTGAGTTATCGGTATTTGAGCACACACTTTAAACACCAGACACCTTACTAAAATAAAAAAGCGGGGGGATTATGCGGAATAATCAGGTTACGATGGGTCTGCTGTTCAGGACACTTTCGGTGGTGGCGATTCCCATTCTCCTGCCCTCGGCGGCACATGGCGCAGGCTTTTCGCTGATTGAGCAAAGCGTGAGCGCCATGGGCAATGCCTATGCCGGCGCCGCCGCCGGTGCGGAGGATGCCACCACGGTGTATTTCAATCCGGCCGGGATGGTCTATCTGCCGCAATCGCAACTGGTGGTGGGGGCGCATGCCATTCGCCCATCGGGCCATTTCAACAACGAGGGCTCGGTGAGTGCCTTGGGCCGGCCCGGGACTGGGGAAGGCGGTGACCTCGGCAGCTGGGCGGTAGTACCCAATTTTTATTACTCGCATGTGGTCACGCCGGACATACGGATTGGTATTGCCGTGAACGCACCTTTTGGCCTCAAAACGGAATATGACAAGGACTGGATAGGCCGCTTTCAGGCCGTGAAGTCGGAACTCAAAACATACAACATCAACCCCGCCGTGGCATTTCGGGTCAATGATCGCTTGTCACTGGGCTTGGGTGTATCGGTGATGTATGCCGATGCCGAGCTGACGCGCGCGGTCAACCTGGTCACGAGTGAGAGCACGGCCAATATTTCAGGCGATGACTGGGGCTATGGGTTTAACCTCGGCGCCATCTATCAGCCAGCCAGCGATACGCGCATTGGCCTTACTTACCGTTCGCGCGTAGTGCAGCATCTGGAGGGCACGGTGAAGTTCGGACAGGCGCTGGCGGCCAATAACGGCAAGATCAGCGCCAATCTGGATTTGCCTGAATCCCTGTCCTTGAGCGCTGTTCATCATGTGAATGAACAATGGGAGCTGCTGGGTGATATCAGCTGGACGCGCTGGAGCCAGTTCAATGAATTGCGGATTCTCAATAGCAACGGCACTGTGCTTAGCCTGACCCCGGAAAACTGGCGCAACACCATGCGCTATTCGATCGGTGTCAGCTATCGGTATAACCCGCAATGGAAGCTGCGTGCCGGTCTGGCTTACGATGAAGAAGCCATGAACGAGCGTGATCGCACCACGCGCATTCCGGGCAATGACCGGCTTTGGCTCACCCTGGGCGCAGGCTGGGCCTTTTCAGAAAAGGACCGTCTTGATGTGGGCTATGCCCATTTGTTTTTAAGGGATGCGCGTATAGATGACAACCAGAGTAGTGCATCTGCCGGCTTTAATGGCCGTATTACCGGAAGTTATGACAGCGACGTCAATATTGTTTCCGTACAGTGGAGCAGGCGGTTTTAATAAAAAATGAGATGAACGAGCGGAGAGAAGCCGGGGTTTTAAAACTTTTACAAACTGTTACATTTTTAGAATTAGCTATCAAACCCTATGTGGATAGTAAGCATTACTTATTAAGTAATTGATAATCCATAAAAAAATAAATGCTCTCAAACGGCGTTTTATTGGCAGTCAAGGCTTGTAGGACTAATCCTACAAGGTCGACAGACAAACTCGTCTGAGAGCATGAGCGGGAAATATATACCATTGGTTCTGCAATATTTTCATTCCCTAATAGAAGTATTGCACAACCCTTCGTTATATACCCGTCGTTTCCCCAACGGCGGGTATTTTTTTGTCTATCGATTCTACTGGCTTTTGACGCGTATGCGCTAGCGGACAGAGCGATAAACCTGCCTCTTTTCACGTTTGCTCAATACCAGCTGCCATAGCTGGCCTTGCCGCGAGCGGAAGTAGCCCGCGCAACACATCAGGTAATAGCGCCACATGCGATAAAAGCGCTCGCCATATTGCTCTGAAAGCGTAGGCCAGGCCTCGTTGAAGTTCTGCCACCAACTCATGAGCGTGCGGTCGTAATCCTGTCCGAAGTTGTGCCAGTCTTCGAGGATGAATTTGTCTTCAATGGCGTGCGAGATTTCGTTAGCCGACGGAATCTTGCCATTGGGAAAGATGTAATTGTCTATCCATGCATCGGTGTTGGGCGCCGTCACATAATTGCCTATGGTATGCAGCAGGAATAACCCATCCTGCTTGAGCAGGTCGTGCGCTTGCTGAAAGTAGACTGAATAGTTCTTGGGCCCCACATGCTCAAACATGCCAACGGACACAATTTTGTCGTACTGCCCGCGCAGATCACGATAATCCATGAGCCTGATCTCAACGGGTAAGTGCGCGCAACGTTGCTGGGCCAATGCTTGTTGTTCTTTGGAAACAGTAATGCCGGTGACATTCACGCCATAATGCTCCGCCGCATAGCGCGCGAGGCCGCCCCAGCCGCAGCCGATTTCCAGCAGATGCTCACCTGGCTTTAGCGCCAGCTTGCGGCAGATCATGTCGAGCTTGTGCTGCTGGGCTTGTTCCAGATTGTCGGCGTGCTCCCAATAGGCACAGGAGTAGCTCATGGTGGAGTCGAGCATGGCCTCGAATACATCGTTGCCGATGTCATAATGTTTGTGGGCCACGGTAAATGCGCGCTCTTGCGACTGCAAATTGAAGATGCGATGGCGCACGGCTTCCGTCAATAAGCGAACACGAGCCCAGCCTTTCAACTTGCGATCCAGATCCGCGCTCAGCAGGCGATGAAAGGTTTCATCCAGCTGTTCTGCTTCCCACAAGCCTTCCATATAGGCCACGCCAAATCCCAGCGAGCCTTTGTACAGAATCATCCGGTAGACTTTTTCATCGTAGATCTGGATATCCCATGGCTGGTTGCCATTGATGGAAAGCCCGACATCGGCCAGAAGGTCGCTGATCACCCGCGGCGGCTCAGGTTGCGGCCGCGATGGTTGATGAAAAAACGGCGTGGTTTCTGTTAGCTTGTGCACAACCATTCACTCCCATGACTAAGGCGGCGCAGGGCGCCACGGTTAAGCATCAACAAGAACTGGATGAACGCGTTTGCCTGAAGCCTGCAACGGCCAAGGCGATATAGAACGAAGCTTTACATGAATATATGGGGTTAATCCTAGCAATACCAATGCCAGCTAAATCCTTGAGGCAGGGAGCCCGAGGGATATGCGTTCTGTTTTTTTAAAGGGTATTACCAGCGAATGGGGATTTCAAGAGCCCGGATGGCATGCCAGGCGTTTAAATCCGCTGTCTGACATGCATATCAGACAAATGCCGACAGATAAGAAATCAGAAGGCCACTATTATGAACTCACAACATTTCCTGACTCTTAATGTTGTGACTCTCTCTGATGAGTGAGCCTGTTATACCCGCTGTTATCCCCGATGGCGGGTATTTTTTTGCCCATTTTCTGCGGCAGACTTCAGGGACGAAGGTAGGCTTCAAAGGCTGGCGCGGGCAAGGGCGGCGAGAAGAGGTAGCCCTGACCAAAATCGCAGCCGATCTGTTGCAATAGTTCGCGCTGCTCTTCTGTTTCGATACCCTCGGCAATCACCTTGATATCCAGCTTGTGCGCCATCATGACAATGGCCTCGCACAAGGCCATATCACTGGAGTTGCGGCTGAGGTTGCGTACAAAAATGCGGTCTATCTTCAGGTAGTCGATGTCGAATTTCTTGAGGTATGAGAGGGATGAATAGCCTGTCCCGAAGTCATCCAGCGCCACCTGCACGCCCGCATCGCGGAACCCCAGCAGCTGGGCGGAAATACTTTCGTCGGTATGCATCAGCAGACCTTCGGTAATTTCCACCACGATGCTCTGACGGGGCAGATCATTCATCAGCAAAAACGAAATCCATGCCTCATGCCCGTGCGTCTCGTTATGAAATTGCACGGGAGATTTGTTGATGCTGATCTGGAAACTGGCGTGATGCAGCGACTGCAGGCGTTTGACCTGACGGGCTGCTTCGTAAAATACCCAGTTGCCAATATCTACGATAAGCCCGGTCTCTTCTGCCAATGGAATGAAATTGTCAGGAGGAATCATGCCGCGGGTTGGGTGCTGCCAGCGCAAGAGCGCTTCGGCCTTGTGTACCTGACCAGTGGCGAGCTCCACAATCGGCTGGTAATACAACTCGAATTGCTGCCCCGGCAGCGCGAGATGCAAGTCGTTGCTGAGCCGCATGCGGTTCTGGGCATGGGCCTGCATGGACGCGGTGAAATAGGAATAGCGATTGCGGCCATTGTTTTTGGCGACGTACATGGCCTGGTCCGCATTCTTGAACAGCACTTCCCCCGCGTTGCCATCCTCCGGATAAATGGTAATCCCGATGCTGACAGAGACATGGGTGAGGTCATTGTCGAGCTGAAAAGGGGTGTCGAATTTTTTCAGGATGGACTGGGCAATATCCTGCACCACATCCTTATCTTGCAGGCCAGACAAAATCACCACAAATTCATCCCCACCCAGGCGCGCCACCGTATCGCACTCGCGCACGGAATGCAGTAGGCGATGTGCAGATTCCTGCAGCAGTTGGTCACCCATCAGGTGACCGTAGGTATCGTTGACTTCCTTGAAGCGGTCCAGATCCAGGAACAATACCGCCAGCATCTGATGGTTGCGGTCCGCTTTCAGGATTTCCTGATTCAGTCTGTCATGCAGCATACGGCGGTTAGGCAGGCCGGTGAGCTGGTCAAAATTGGCCTGCCGCCAGATGACTTCCTGATTCTGCTTGTTCTTGGTGATGTCCGAGAATAAAGCCACCCGGCGGATGACTTCTCCGTGTTCATTGTAAATGGTATCGATGGTCAGCCACTCAGCGTAACTTTCCCCATTCTTGCGGCGGTTCCACACCTCGCCTTGCCATTTGCCATTGCTATCCAGCAAATGCCACATTTCTTCGTAGAATTTGCGGTCCTGCTTGCCAGAGGCGAGGATTTTAGGCGTTTTGCCCACCACTTCCTGCGCGGTGTAACCGGTCATTTCCGTGAATGCGGGGTTCACCGACAAAATCTGGCTCTCCGCATCCACCACCATGATGGCCTCGCTACTATTTTCAAACACCAGCGTGGCAAGCCGCATTTTATCTTCGGCCACCTTGCGATCGCTGATATCCTGAAACGAGCCTTGCAGCTTCAGCACGCGGCCATCAATGATGTGCGGCGTACAGACGGTGCGCACCCATTTTCGGATGCCACGGGCGGTGACCAGTTCCAGCTCCAGGTCGTAAGGCTTGCCATGTTCAATAGCTTGCTGAATGGCGGCTTCAATTTTCACGCGGCATTCTGCTTCATAAAATCCAAGGCCGAATTCGGCAGAAATGTTGTCCTTGAACTCCACTCCATGAATATGCGCGACTTCCCGCGTCCAGCTTCCAATACCGGTTTCCACATCAAATTCCCAGCCACCGATATGAGCAATGGCCGACATATGGGCGAGAAGCTGCTCACTCTCACGCAGTTTTTCGACAACACGCAGGCGCTCGGTAATATCCCGGACAATGGCCTGAATATAATCGCTACCGCCAATTTTCAGCAGACAGGCGCTGACCTCTACCGAAAAAGTGCTGCCATCCGCATGCTTGTGCTCGGATTCAAAAATAATGCCGTTATGCTGCGCCTCTGCCAGAAAGGAGCTGCGCCAATCGCTGGCGGCATCCGGCAACAGCTGGCGGGCGTGGATGTGCTGCATCTGATCGCGCGTGTAGCCATACATGCGCAAGGCACGGTCATTGGCATCCACCAGTTTGCCCTGATGGTCGAACAGCAGAATGCTGTCATTAGCATGCACCGTCAGACTGTTATAACGCGATGCCAGCAATTGCTGGCGGTGAATCAGATGATAGAGCAGGGCGGCTGTGAGCAGAATGAACAGCAAGCCCTTGAGGGTTTGAAAATGGGTAATGCTGGCGGCTTCGGGGAGGAGTAATGCCAGTATCTGATCCGACGCCATGATCCACAGTACCGCAAATACGCAATAGATCAGCGGGATGCGAATGGCTGCATAGCGTAGTTTTCGGCTAAAGAGTTTCATCGGTTTCCATAGGCTTGGCTGCTTTGCATAACGCTCAAAGTGGCTGGGCCGTGTTTATTAAGACCGTGTGCGATGGGTTGGTCGGAATAGTCAGTTTGCTGATAATCAGCTTGCTATTGTGCCGTATTTTATTGAAAAGCTCGTGTGTGGCTAGGGTAACGTTTACCTCTGGTTTTGGCTAACTGCAGCTTTCAATCGGGGCGAGCTGGTGCCATTCTTCGTCAGTAAACAGTCGGGAACGTATGATGAAATGTTTGCCGGTTGCCTGCTCCAGCGAAAACATGCCGCCATGACCGGCAATCACATCCAGTGTCATGTGCGTATGCTCCCAGTATTGAAACTGGAATTTCGCCATATAAAAAGGCACACCATGCACATCGCCCAGTTTGACATCCGAGCTGCCTATCATGAATTCACCTTCCTGGAGACACATGGGGGCGCTGCCTTCGCAACAGCCACCGGACTGGTGAAACATGAGATTGCCATGCCTGGCTTTCAGCTCATCAATAAGCGCTTCTGCTGCGGGGGTTGCCACAATACGTGCTGCTGTCATAGGTAACTCCTGTTCAAGCGCTACTGAATGTAGCACACAATAAAAATGAAAAAGCGAGAGGACGGGTAATAGCTCCGTCGCTCTCGCTGGTATGACACCTTAAAACAGCCAGGGTTTAGAAAAAGCCCAGTGCGTTAGGGTTATAGCTGACCAGGAGGTTCTTGGTCTGCTGGTAGTGATCCAGCATCATCTTGTGGTTTTCACGACCGATACCCGATTGCTTGTAACCACCGAAGGCGGCATGCGCAGGGTAGAGGTGGTAGCAGTTGGTCCACACGCGGCCAGCTTGAATGCCACGGCCCATGCGGAAGGCACGGCTGCCATCACGCGTCCACACACCGGCACCCAGGCCGTACATGGTGTCATTGGCAATCGCCAGAGCCTCGGCTTCATCCTTGAAGGTGGTTACCGACAGCACAGGGCCGAAGATTTCTTCCTGGAAAATGCGCATCTTGTTATGGCCCTTGAACACGGTAGGTTCGATGTAATAGCCTTCGCCCAGTTCGCCAGCCAGCTTGGTGACGTTGCCGCCGGTCAGTACTTCTGCGCCTTCTTCACGGCCCAGCTTGATGTAGGACATGATGATCTCTACCTGCTCGCTCGATGCTTGCGCGCCGATCATGGTAGAGGCATCCAGCGGGTTACCCTGCTTGATGGCCTTGACGCGCTTCAGTGCGCGTTCCATGAATTTTTCGTAGATCGATTCCTGAATCAATGCACGCGAAGGGCAGGTACAGACTTCGCCCTGATTCAGTGCAAACAGGGCAAAGCCTTCCAGACACTTGTCGAAGTAAGCGTCGTCGGCATCCATGATGTCTTCAAAGAAGACGTTCGGGGATTTGCCACCCAGTTCCAGCGTCACTGGAATCAGGTTTTGCGATGCATATTGCATGATCAGGCGACCCACGGAGGTGGAGCCGGTAAAGGCGATTTTGGCGATGCGTGGGCTGGTGGCCAGCGCCTTGCCTGCTTCTACGCCAAAGCCGTTGACCACATTCAGCACGCCGGGTGGCAACAGGTGACCGATGATTTCCATAACCACAAGAATGGAAGCTGGCGTTTGTTCGGCCGGCTTCATGACAATACAGTTGCCAGCAGCCAGGGCTGGTGCCAGTTTCCATGCCGCCATCAGAATCGGGAAGTTCCAGGGAATGATCTGGCCGACAACGCCCAGTGGTTCATGGAAGTGATAGGCAATGGTGTCGTGATCGATTTCGCTGATGCCTCCTTCCTGAGCGCGCACCGCGCCAGCAAAGTAACGGAAGTGATCAATGGCGAGCGGGATATCTGCCGCCATGGTTTCGCGGATAGGCTTGCCGTTGTCTATGGTTTCGGCAATCGCGATTTTTTCAAGGTTGGCTTCCATCGCGTCGGCGATTTTAAGCAGAATATTGGAGCGGGCTGTGGTCGAGGTCTTGCCCCAGGCTTCCTTGGCAGCATGTGCCGCATCCAGTGCCAGGTTGACATCCTTATCGTTAGAGCGGGCGACCTTGCAGAACACTTTGCCAGTCACCGGGCTGATGTTATCGAAATATTCGCCGTCTACAGGAGCTACCCATTTACCGCCAATGTAATTGTCATATTTGGCCTGATATGGAATCTCAACACCCAGGCCCTTCAAGCTTTCCAGACTCATAGCAACTCCTCCAAGAGTTATTGAAAAATACTAAAAAACAACGACATAAAACATTTTTTTATAACGACTTATAAATTACTGTACAGCCCATGCCGATTGGATCAGCATGTCCTTCTTAACCTGATTTTTTGTGGGGTTAATAGGTTAGTGTAGGCACAATCCATGGCTTCTGGCTAGCGCTATCCCACATAAATCATTTTTCAGCGAAGCCGAACTGATGCAACTCCGACTCTGATGGCGCAACTTAATTCACAGGCATGCTTCATAAGCTCGGCAATTCGCATGTCAGCACATGCAAAATTAATGAACTTGTGATTTGACACGCTTTCTAAAATTGTATCAAAATGTAAACAGGCAGTCTCAACGAACTCGAATAATAAAAACCAAGTTGTTTTGTAGTAGAGGAGATGTTGTGTTACCTGAGCAAGCAGCGCGTATAGACGCGCACATTACTGCACACAAGGCACTGCCTGGCGGGTTGTTGCCTTTGCTGCATGCCATACAGGACGACGTGGGATATGTGCCGGAGGAGAGCTATGGCAGCATATCCAAAGCCCTTAATCTTTCTGTGGCCGAAATTCACGGCGTCGTCACTTTTTACCACCACTTCCGAACGCATCCTCCCGGACGCCATGTCATCCAGATATGCCGCGCCGAATCCTGCCAGTCCATGGGCTCCACCGAACTCGAAGCGCATGCGAAAGCATCGCTGGGCATTGATTACCATCAGACCACCTCTGACGGCAGTATCACGCTAGAGCCGGTGTACTGTCTGGGCAATTGCGCCTGCTCACCGGCGATTACCGTGGATGAAGAAGTCTATGGCCGCGTCAGCCCCAAGCGGCTGGATGCGATTATTGCCGAAGCGAAGGGAGTGGTGTGATGACCCGTATCTATGTTCCCCGCGATTCCAGTGCCTTGTCACTGGGAGCGGAAAAAGTCGCCAAGGCGATTGCCGAGCACGCAGCACGCCAGAATCTGGCGGTTGAAATCATACGTAATGGTTCGCGCGGCATGTTCTGGCTTGAGCCGCTGGTAGAGGTGGAAACGCCTGCCGGCAGGATTGCCTATGGTCCAGTCGATGTCGCCGATGTGCCATCGCTGTTTGCTGCGGACTTTGTCAATGGCGGTGCCCATGCCCTGAAGCTGGGCGTGACCGATGAGCTGCCCTGGCTCAAGCAGCAAGAGAGACTGACCTTTGCCCGCGTCGGCATTACCGATCCCGTATCCCTCACCGATTATCTTGCGCACGATGGCTATCGCGGTTTGCAAAACGCCCTGGCACTGCAGCCTGCCGAGATTGTGCAACAGGTGACCGACTCAGGCCTGCGCGGCCGCGGTGGCGCGGCTTTCCCGACGGGTATCAAGTGGAAAACCGTGCACGACTGCAAGGCCGACCAGAAATACATCGTTTGCAATGCCGATGAAGGCGATTCCGGCACCTATTCAGATCGCATGATCATGGAAGGTGACCCGTTTGTCCTGATTGAAGGCATGACGATTGCGGCGCTGGCAGTAGGGGCTACGCAGGGCTATATCTACCTGCGTTCCGAGTATCCGCATGCGCTGGCCGTGCTCAATGAAGCCATTCAGCATGCCCGTGAAAAGCATTACCTGGGGCCGAATATTCTCGGCAGCGGCCATGCCTTTGAGCTTGAGGTGCGTCGCGCCGCCGGGGCGTATGTCTGTGGTGAAGAAACCTCGCTGCTGGAGAGCCTGGAAGGCAAGCGTGGCCTGGTGCGTTTCAAACCGCCATTGCCTGCGATCGAAGGCTTGTTCGGCAAGCCGACTGTGGTCAATAACGTGATTTCCTTTGCCAGTGTGCCGATTATTCTGGATAAAGGCGGCGCTTTTTACCGTGACTACGGTATGGGCCGTTCCCGCGGCACGCTGCCTATTCAGCTGGCAGGCAATATCAAACATGGTGGCCTGGTGGAAAAAGCCTTTGGCGTCACCTTGCGTCAGTTGCTGTATGACTTTGGCGGTGGTTCAGCCACCGGGCGTCCTATCCGGGCGGTGCAGGTTGGCGGCCCGCTGGGTGCTTATCTGCCGGAGTCGCAGTTTGACACGCCACTGGATTACGAAGAGTTTTCCAAATTGTGGGCGGTGCTTGGTCATGGTGGCATTGTGGCGTTTGATGACACGGTGGACATGGCCAAAATGGCCCGCTATGCCTTTGAATTCTGTGCCATTGAGTCCTGCGGCAAATGTACGCCATGCCGCATCGGTTCAACCCGTGGCGTGGAAGTGATGGACAAGATCATGCAAGGCCGCGACCACGCGCAGAACATTGCCCTGGTGCGCGATCTCAGCGACACGATGCTGAATGGTTCCCTCTGCGCACTGGGCGGCATGACGCCATACCCGGTGTTGAGCGCGATCAACCATTTTCCAGAAGATTTCGGCCTTAATAAAAAAGCACAAGCGGCCTGAGCAGTATTTAGGAGATAGCCATGGAACACCAAAAAGATTACGGTACCCCAGCCAGCCATTCCGATCAGCAAGTGACCCTCAATATTGATGGCACCGACGTCACGGTACCTGCTGGCACCTCCATCATGCATGCGGCCATGGTCGCAGGCGTGAGCGTCCCCAAACTCTGCGCGACCGACAGTCTGGACCCATTTGGCTCCTGCCGGTTGTGCCTGGTGGAAATCGAAGGCCGCCGCGGCTATCCTGCTTCGTGCACCACGCCAGTGGATAACGGGCTGAAAGTCCGCACGCAAAGCCCCAAGCTGGCCGATATTCGCCGCGGTGTGATGGAGCTTTACATCTCCGACCACCCGCTGGATTGCCTGACCTGTGCCGCCAATGGCGATTGTGAACTGCAGGACATGGCGGGCGCCGTGGGCCTGCGCGAAGTGCGCTATGGCTACGAAGGTGAAAACCACCTGCGTGCCGAAAAAGACACCTCCAATCCGTATTTCACGTTTGATCCTTCCAAGTGCATCGTCTGCTCACGTTGTGTGCGCGCTTGCGAAGAAACCCAGGGCACCTTTGCGTTGACCATTCAAGGCCGTGGCTTTGAATCCAAAGTCGCTTCCGGCGTGAACAATTTTCTGGAATCCGAATGTGTGTCCTGTGGTGCCTGCGTGCAGGCCTGCCCGACCGCTACCCTGATGGAAAAGTCGGTGATACAGCATGGTCAGCCCGAGCATAGCGTGACGACCACCTGTGCCTACTGCGGCGTTGGCTGCTCGTTTAATGCCGAAATGAAAGGCGAAGAGCTGATTCGCATGGTGCCGAACAAGGATGGTGGCGCCAATCATGGACACTCCTGTGTGAAAGGGCGCTTCGCCTGGGGCTACGCCACACACAAGGATCGCATTACAAAACCCATGATCCGCAAGAGCATTACCGATCCGTGGACGGAAGTGTCCTGGGACGAGGCAATTTCCTATGCCGCCAGTGAGATTCAGCGCATTCAGGTCAAGTATGGCAAAGAGTCGGTCGGTGCGATTACCTCTTCGCGTTGCACCAATGAAGAAGTCTATGTCGTGCAAAAGCTGGTGCGTGCCGTGTTCGGTAGCAATAACGTCGATACCTGCGCCCGCGTGTGCCATTCACCCACCGGTTATGGCCTCAAGCAAACCCTGGGTGAGTCTGCGGGCACCCAGACCTTTGACTCGGTGATGAAGTCAGACGTCATCATGGTAATTGGTGCCAATCCTACGGATGGTCACCCGGTATTCGGTTCGCAAATGAAGCGCCGCCTGCGTGAGGGTGCCAAGCTGATTGTGGCCGATCCAAGGGCGATCGACCTGGTGTCGTCACCCCATGTGAAGGCGGATTACCACCTCAAGCTGCGCCCAGGTACCAATGTGGCGCTGATTTCCGCCATGGCGCATGTGGTCGTGACGGAAGGCCTGGTTGACGAAGAATTCGTAAAGGCCCGCTGCGAGTGGGATTCCTTTGTAATGTGGCGCGACTTTGTCGCCAAGCCAGAAAATTCGCCAGAAGCGCTGGAAAGCGAACTGGGCATCCAGGCTGCTGATTTACGCGCGGCGGCACGCTTGTTTGCCACTGGCGGCAATGCGGCCATCTATTATGGTTTGGGCGTGACCGAGCATAGTCAGGGCTCCACCATGGTGATGGGCATTGCCAACCTGGCCATGGCTACCGGGAATATCGGGCGTGAAGGCGTGGGCGTTAACCCCTTGCGCGGCCAGAACAATGTGCAGGGTTCCTGCGACATGGGCTCTATGCCGCATGAGTTCACAGGCTATCGCCATGTGTCGGACGATGCTACCCGTGCCTTGTTCGAATCCGCCTGGGGTCGTCCGTTGTCGGCTGACCCTGGCTTGCGCATTCCCAATATGCTGGACCAGGCGATTGAAGGCAGCTTCAAGGCGCTGTATTGCAATGGCGAGGATATCGCCCAGTCTGACCCGGATACCCAACACGTCACCCACGCGCTGGAATCCATGGAGTGCGTGATCGTGCAGGATCTGTTCCTGAACGAAACCGCGATGTACGCCCATGTGTTCCTGCCAGGTGCTTCTTTCCTGGAGAAGACCGGTACCTTTACCAATGCCGAGCGTCGTATTTCGCCAGTCCGTCGCGTTATGACGCCTAAGAATGGCTATGAGGATTGGGAAATCACCGCCAAGCTGTCCACGGCGCTGGGCTACCCCATGCATTACAAGCATGCCTCGGACATTCTGGATGAAATTGCTGCGCTCACGCCCACGTTCGCAGGCGTCAGCTTCAAGAAACTGGACGAGCTGGGCAGCGTGCAATGGCCTTGCACGGATGAATTCCCGAATGGCACGCCGACCATGCACATTGACGAATTCGTGCGCGGCAAGGGCAAGTTCTTTATTACCCAATACGTGCCGACTACCGAAAAGGTCAACGCCAAGTATCCATTGATCCTGACCACGGGCCGTATCCTTTCGCAATATAATGTAGGCGCGCAGACACGACGTACCGATAATGTGGCCTGGCATCCTGAGGATATGGTCGAGATTCATCCGCATGATGCTGAAGATCGCGGAATCAGCGAAGGTGACTGGGTGGGAATTGCCAGCCGTGCCGGTGAAACGGTGCTACGCGCCAAGATTACCGAGCGTGTACAGCCTGGCGTTATTTACACCACCTTCCATCATCCGGAATCCGGCGCCAACGTTATCACCACCGATAACTCCGACTGGGCGACCAATTGTCCCGAGTTCAAGGTAACGGCAGTGCAGGTCACCCGTGTTTCACAGCTTTCCGACTGGCAGCGCAGCTATCGGCAGTTCAGTGAAGAGCAGATTGCTTTTGCGCAAAACACAGCTAAAGAGGCGCGGATTGAGTAGAGATGTGTGACTGAGAAATTAGTGAATGCCGAGACCGGGTTGGATATTACCGGTCTCTATCCCGTCAGAAAGTGGCGTGCTGATGGGGAAGGAAATGGCGTAACCGCCTTGCAGGATCGTGTGGCGGAAGAAATGCCGGTCGCCATGATTTATAACGATATTTCGCATGCGGTGATGCTGGCAACGCCGGATGATCTGGCCGATTTTGCCCTCGGTTTTTCGCTGTGCGAAGGCATTTTGCGTGAGCCCAGTGATCTTTACGGGCTGGATATCGTGCCGCAGGAAAAAGGCGTTGAACTGCGCATGGAGATTGCCAGCGAGTGCTTTGCCAATCTCAAGGAGCGACGTCGCAGCATGGCCGGGCGTACCGGCTGCGGCTTGTGCGGTGCCGAGAGTCTGGAGCAGGCCTTGCGCATCCCCGAAAAAGTGGTGGCATCGGACCTGAAGTTTGATTACCGAGCGATATTGCGGGCGCAGGAAAGCATACAGAAAAGCCAACCCCTGCAAGCGCTGACGGGCGCTACCCATGCCAGTGCCTGGGTAAGTCCGGAAGGCGAGATACGCATGGTGCGCGAAGACGTGGGCCGGCACAACGCGCTTGATAAGCTGATAGGCGCGATTGCGCGCGCCGGGGATGACAGGCTCGGCTTTGTGCTGACGACCAGCCGGGCAAGTTATGAAATGGTGCAAAAAACCGTGACAGCCGGGATCCCCATGCTGGTGGCGATTTCGGCACCTACTGGCCTCGCGATTCGCGTGGCAGAAAACAGCGGGATTGCACTGGTCGGGTTTACCCGCAGTCACCAGCATGTGGTGTATGCAGGCGCAGAAAAGATTATTTACGGGGATTTTGAAGAGTCGACATGAATATTGAGCATCTGATTACCATGGCAAACCAGATTGGCACGTTTTTTTCTGCATACCCTGATCGCGAGCTGGCAAAAAATGAAATCGTCAGCCATATCAAACGCTTCTGGGCGCACAACATGCGCCAGCAACTGGTCAGCCATGTGAATGAGCAGCAAGGCCAGGGGCTGGATGCGATCGTCACCGATGCTGTCCGCCAGCATGTGGGACAACTGGTTTAGCCTGCTTTCCTGCGGTTTGAAATGCGGCGCCCGGCTGACAGCGATCTTGCTGTCAGCCAACCATGTTCTCCTGTTTCTGCCTTCGTCTGTTTCCGCCAGGTCGGCATGCTAGAATCTGGGCATGCAAAAAAGTCATGTCCTGATCCCGGCAAGTGGCTCTGGTAGCCGCATGCAAGCCTCTCTCCCCAAGCAGTATCTGCCCTTGCTCGGCCAAGCCGTGGTGCTGCGTACCGTGAATCTTTTTCTCGCCAGTCCCTGTATCAGCAGCGTGCATGTGGTGCTGAATCCAGACGATGACATCTGGGTCACGCAGCCCGATTTGCCAAGGTCTGAGCGTTTGCATGTGCATTACCAGGGCGGTGATACGCGCTCGGATTCCGTGCTGAATGGGTTGAGCGCCATGCAGAGCCTGGTGGATGAGCATGACTGGGTGCTGGTGCATGATGCTGCCCGCCCCATGCTGACACCTCATTTGTTGCAGCGCCTGATCGATGCCGTGCAGCAGGATAGCGTAGGGGGAATACTGGCGATTCCACTGGCGGATACACTGAAGCGCGCTGACCGGGCACAGAGAGTGCAGCGTACTGAGTCGCGCGATATGCTGTGGCAGGCGCAGACTCCGCAAATGTTTCCGCATGGCTTGTTGAAGCGGGCGCTGGAGCACACCCGACAGCTGCCTGACTATATTCCAACCGATGAAGCACAAGCCGTTGAGGCGCTGGGCCTGAAACCACTGCTGGTGCAAGGCGAGCTGCGCAATCTTAAAATCACCTATCCGCAGGATCTCTGGCTGGCCGAAGCCATTCTGCGGGCTGACCAGACCCAAGGAGAACAAGCATGATACGTATAGGCCATGGCTTTGATGTACATCAACTGATTGAAGGGCGCCGCTGCATTATCGGCGGCGTGGATATCCCGCACAGCAAAGGCCTGCTCGGGCATTCGGATGCCGATGTGCTGCTGCATGCCATTTGCGATGCCATGCTGGGCGCGGCGGCGCTGGGCGATATAGGCAAGCATTTCCCGGATACCGATGTGCGCTACAAGGGCATTGATTCGCGCGAACTGTTGCGCCACGTGGTCAAGCTCATACGCGCCAAGCACTACGCCATTGTGAATATCGATGCCACCGTCATGGCGCAGGCGCCGCGCCTGTCTGCCCATATCGACCAGATGTGCGCCAACATTGCCGAGGACTGTAACTTGCTGCGCGATGCGATCAACGTAAAGGCTACGACTACCGAGAAGCTGGGCTTTGTCGGCCGTGAAGAGGGGATTGCGGCAGAAGCTGTCTGTCTGCTGCAACGCTTCCAGATCTAGTATTCGCGCCATCCGCGATATTGTGATCGCACAATAAAAACGCCCGGGCATTGCTGTCCGGGCGTTTTTTATTGGCTTTGCCAGCTACTGACTGGCAAAGCTGGGCTTATTGCTCCTTGCGCCAAGGTTTGCTGCGTGCTTCATCCGAGAACGTAGGGAAGAGCAACGGCAGTAACAGCAGGGTGAAGAAGGTGGCTGTCACCAGACCGCCCACAATCACCACGGCAAATGGACGCTGTGTTTCCGAGCCTATGCTGTGCGACAGCGCCGCAGGCAGCAGGCCCAGGCCTGCCATCAGCGCCGTCATCAGGATGGGCCGCAAGCGAGCCACGGCGCCATCCAGCACGGCATCCTTCACGCTTACACCATCCAGTATCATGCGCTTGATCTGCTCCACCATGATCACGCCGTTTTGCACCGAGATGCCGGCGAGGGCGATAAAGCCCACCGCGGCGGATACCGACAGATGCAAGCCCGCCAGCCACAAGCCACCCAGGCCGCCAATGAGGGTGAATGGAATCATCATCAGCACCAGCAGCGCATTGCGTACCGATTTGAAGGCGGTAAACAGCAGCACAAAGATCAGCATCAGTGATAGAGGCACAATCACTTCCAGCCGCTGCATGGCGCGTTGCTGGTTCTCGAACTGGCCGCCCCAGGTGATATTGTAGCCAGGGGGCAATGCCACTTGCGCTTTCACCTTGGCCATGGCTTCTTCCACAAAGCTGCCTTGGTCGCGGTCAATCAGGTTGGCCTTGATCGCCACAATACGCGATACCCCTTCACGGCCCACGCGCGATGCGCCTTGTTTCACCTGAATATCGGCAATCTCGCTCAGGGGAATGCTGCCTGCATTGTTGGGCAGGGCAATCGGCAGCTCGGCAATGTCATCCACCGCATCGCGATATTCCTCATTCAGACGCAAGGTGACATCAAAGCGGCGATCGCCATCGTAAAAAGTATTGGCGGCATTGCCTGCCAGCGCCGTTTGCACGGTGCTGTTAACGTCGCCCACTTGCAGGCCATAGCGTGCCATGCGGGCGCGGTCCAGCTGAATATCCAGCTCCGAGTTGCCTGAAATGCGGATGGCAGCCACATCGGTTGCACCTCGGATGCCATTCAGTACATCCACCACCTGGTCAGCCTTGGCTTCCAGAATCCCGAGGTCGGGCCCGAAAATCTTGACCGAAATTTCCCCTTTCACGCCAGAGAGCGCTTCTTCCACGCTGTCCTGAATTACTTGCGAGAAGTTGGTTGGTATGCCGGGGATGGTATGTATCTTGGCCGACATGTCCTTGATCAAGGCTTCCTTGCTGGAAAACTTCCAGGTGTCCTTAGGTTTCAGGTCAGCCAGGATCTCGATATTGTTCGGGCCCTTGGGGTCGGTGCCATCGTCCGGGCGACCCACATGGCTCACTACCAGACGCACTTCCTGATAGCCCAGCAATATCTTGCGCACATGGCGTTCCACTTCCTTGGTTTTTTCCAGACTGGTGGAAGGCGGCAGGCTGATGGTGAGCCAGATATTGCCTTCATCCAGCCGTGGCAGAAACTCGGACCCCAGCCGCGGTGCCAGCAGCACCGAGATGGCGAGCAGGGCAACCGAAACAATCACCACGCGCTTGCGCATGGTGCCCATGCGTACCAGGAAGTTGCGATAGGCCTGCTGCACCTTTTCCAGCCATGGGCTGTGGCTCTCGGCCATATCTTCCCGGCGCATGGTGTAAGAGAGCAGGGCCGGTACCAGCGTCAGCGTCAGCAAAATGGCACCCAGCAAGGCAAAACTCAGGGTAAACGCCATGGGCGAGAAGATTTTGCCCTCCACGCGCTGGAAGGTGAAGATAGGCAGGAACGCCAGAATGATGATGAGCTTGGAAAACAGGATAGGGCGGCCCATCTCAATGGCGGTCTGCTTCAGCGTATGGATGCGCCAGCCATAACTGGCCTGCTGCGGGAATTTGTCCAGCTCGGTCACCGCCAGCCGCACCATCAGCGCTTCAACCAGCACCACGGCACTATCGATGATGATGCCGAAGTCCACCGCGCCCAGCGAAATCAGGTTGGCTGATACGCCGCGAATATCCATGATGATGAAGGCGAACAACAGCGACAGCGGAATCACGCTGGCGACAATCAGCGCCGCACGCCAGTTGCGCAGGAAGACGATGAGGATCGCTACTACCAGCAGGGCACCGACGATGAGGTTTTCCGTGACGGTATGCACCGTATGATCGATCAGGCTGGTGCGGTCGTAGAAGGGGGCAATGCGCACGCCAGGTGGCAGCTTGGCATTCACCTCCTTGGCTTTTTCGCGCAGCGCTTCAATCACCTTGGCCGGGTTCTGGCCCTTGTTCATGAGCACAATGCCCTCAATCACGTCATCGCGATCGTTATAGGACACAATGCCGGAGCGGGTCTTGTCGCCAATCACGGCCTGCCCCACATCGCTGACGACAATCGGCCGGCCATCGCGCGAGGTGATCACGGTCTGGCCAATATCATCAATGCTCTTGAACAGGCCGATGCCGCGCACTACCAGCGCTTCGTCGCCGCGGTGCATGAGGCCACCGCCGACGTTGCTGCTGTTGTTGCCCAGAGCCTGGTTGACCTGGTCAATGCTGATATCAAACCTCTTCAGCAGATAAGGATCAAGCCTGACCTGGTATTCCTTGACCGCACCACCAAAGCTGGTGATGTCAGCCACGCCGGGCACGGTGCGCAGCATGGGGATGATCTGCCAATCCTGAATCGCCCGGATTTCCCGTTGCGGCATGTCCTTGGGCGCTTCGACCAGATAGCGGTAGATTTCGCCCACCGCGGTGGTCAGCGGCGCGAGGGTCGGCTGGTAAGCCGCGGGCAAGCCAACGCCCTGCAGGCGCTCCAGCACTTGCTGACGGGCGAAATAGTCATCGGTATGCTCGGAAAAGGTCAGGGTAACTACAGACAGGCCGGTAATGGATACCGAGCGCATCTGTATCAGGTGAGGCACGCCGCTCATTTCATGCTCAATCGGCAGCGTGACCACGCGCTCGACTTCTTCCGGGGCCAGCCCGGCAGCCTGGGTGACGATGCCTACGTGCACATCTTCTACGTCGGGGAAGGCCTCAATCGGCAGGTTTTGAACGGCAAAATAGCCCGAAATAATCACGGCCAGGGTGCCCAGCAGCACAAACACGCGCTGCTGGAGGGAGAAGGTAATCAGTTTTTCCAACATGGTGTGATCGCCTTATTTGCCTGCGGCCAGCTCGGAATTGAGCAGAATGGCTCCCGAGGTCACCACGCGTTCGCCCAGTGCCAGGCCGCTTTTGACGGTGGCAAAGTCGCGGGCCTGGGTTGCAAGCTCCACGCGGCGTTTTTGCAGGTGGCCAGGGGAGGTCTCCACAAACACATAGCTATACAAGCCTTCGGTAATGAGCGCGCTGTTAGGCAGGCGGATGACTTTCTCCTGAGAGCTTTGCAGCGGGGTAATGCGGGCATACATCTCGGGCTTGAGGCGGCCCTTGCCGTCTACACTGCAACGCACCTGGATGCGCCGTGTCGCCGGGTCCACCATGCCACCGATGGTCAAGACGCGGCCGCTGAAGGTTTCGCCAGGATAAGCATCCACCTCAATGGCCAGCGCCTGACCGACCGATACCTTGGACAAGTCACGCTCCGGCAGATCAATCGATGCCCACAGGGAATTGGGATCGCTGATGATGAACAGCGGGCTGGCGGCGTCTGGCCTTACCTGGCTGCCAGGGTTGATCTGACGATCCACAATCATGCCGTTGATCGGGCTGCGCAAGCTGAAGCTCTCGCCATTCACACTGCCATGGGTACCGAGATTGCTCAGCATGGCGGAGGTACGGGCGGCTTCTGCCTGTGATTCGGCCATGTCAGCCTGGGTGTTTTCAAACTCCTTGCGCGCGATGACGCCGCCTTCCAGCAAGAGGCGGCTGCGTTCCAGCGCCTGTTTCTTGAGCTGCAGGTCGGCTTGCGCCTTACGGTGATCTGCCAAGGCGGTGCCCAAATCGGGGGAGTCGAGCACCGCCAGTGCCTGGCCAGATTTCACCGTATCACCCAACTGCGCGCTGATGCTGACCACGCGGCCGGTGACGGGGGAACTGATGCGTACAGTATGGTTTTCATCAAACGCAATCTTGCCGTTCAATGGTTCGCTGGCAGGCGCGGGAATCGCCGTAACCGCTTCCATTTTCAGGCTGGAGAACTGGCTTGAGCCAGGTTTTAACACGACCTCCTGCGAGGCAGGCGCCGGACTGGCAATGCGCGGCTTGTCGGCGGCAAATCCAGGGGTGGCGACGCTGAGGCAGATCAGGCTGAGAGAAATAATGCTGCGGTTCATGTTACGGAGCTTCCTGTGGTTGGGTGGCTGCCTGCCAGGCGGCCAGGGATTTTGCATAATCGGCGCGCGCATTGGCGGCGTCCAGTTGCAGGGTTCGGTATACACGGCGTGCATCCAGCAGATCGGTCACGCCCATGGCGCCATGCTGATAGGCAAATTCGGCCGCATCAGCCGCTGTCTTGGCTTCTGCCAGCATTTGTTCATCATAGCGACGTACTTTATCGATGGCGGCATTGAGATCAGCACGTGCGCGCGAGATTTCACCCAGCGCAATCGCCTGCGTCTGTTGCCGGGCTTCTTCGGCAGCCGTCAGATTGACTTCGGCCCTGGCGATTTCGCCCTGGTACTGATAGTTGGTGAACAAGGGGATGCTGACCGCTGCGCCCACGGTGTTGCGACTGTCGTCCGGGTAATGCTCATATTGCACGCCCACGGTAATGTCGCGTGTCTGCAGTGACTCGGCAAGCTTGCGTGCTTCCATGGCCTGGGCGGTGCGCGCGGCAGCGGCCTGAATGTCAGCACGCTGGTCCAGCAAGGTCATATCGGTATTGCCGGTATTCGGTGCATTCGCCAGCGTAGGCCATTCATCGGTCAGATACAGGCTGGTGGCATTTTTTTCCTGCCCGATCATATACGCCAGGATGGCTTGCGCTTTTTCGCGGTCGGCCTGGGCCTGGCGTACATCGTTCTTGGCGCGCAAGGCGTCAACCCGGATACGCGCCACATCGGTGGCCGATATATCGCCTGCCTTGAGACGCAGCTCGGCGGACTGCAACACCTTGTCAAAAATGGCCTGGTTTTCCTGCTGCAGGCGCTCGGCCTGCTGTGCCAGCAGCAGATCGTAATAACTGGAGCGCAGATTGAGCGTCTGCTGGCGCATGCTGTCTTGCAGGTCAAAGCGCGAGGCCTTGATGGCATCTTCGGCCACGGCGGTACGCAGCTCACGTTTGCCGCCGCGCTCTATCAACTGGTCAACCCGCACAATGCTGTCCAGGGTTTTATCCTGCAGGCCGCCATTGCCATTGCTGCCATGCAGTTTGAAATTGGTGCTGCTGAGGCTGAGGACGGGGTTGGGTTTCTGACCGGCACTGAGTTTGTCGGCTTGCGAGCCTTCCAGTGCGCGACGGGCAAACAGTACTTCGCGATTATTGGTCTGTAACAGACGCTCGGCCTGAGAGAGGCTGAGGTGTTGCAAGTCGGCGGGTTGTACTTCAGATGTTTCATCCGCATGGGCAAGCGATACCAAGCCCAGCGTGCAAAGCAGCAATACGATGTAGCGGTGTTTCATGGGCACTTTCCTGCAGCTATTCGAAAGGTCAAATTTGCCACCTCTTTATGAGGGCATGATGCGCATGCTAAGCACGCAACCTTATGGTTTGCTTACAACCCAAAAATACTTTTTCACAATGTGAAAAATGTGTGATGAGACTAGCTACTCTACTTCGCTTTGGTGCCATCGCATAGGGCGAGCTGACGCAGGTTGACGGCCTGCTTCAGGCGCTGGCGGGACGCAGCTGGTTGGCGATTTCGATCAGGTTGGCGTCCGGGTCGCGCAGGTAAATTGACAGGATGCGACCGCTAGCGCCGGTACGCTCTACTGGGCCTTCAATCACTTTCGATCCGCATGCTTGCACATGCTGCATGACATCAGGCAATGGGGTGGATGTGATGAAGCAGAGGTCAGCGGAGCCTGGGGTAGGGTGCTCGGCCTTGGGCTCAAACTCATGCTGGTATTGGTGCAGATTGATTTTTTGCGCGCCGAATGCCAGTGCCTGTCTGCCTTGACCAAATCTCACGAGCTGCATGCCGAGCACCTGAGTATAAAAATCGATGGTTGCTTGCATGTCGCGGACGGTGAGTACCAGATGGTCGAGATGGTCAATTTTCATGATGGATTGGGGAAAGGAGGGGGGGGGAATGCAAGCGGCACGTGGCCCGCACTCAAGCCTTGAGCAACACGATCACCGCACCGCTGCCGCCATCGTTGGCACGTGCCTGGGCATAGGCCAGCACTTCATCCTTCTGCATCAGCCAGTTGCGCAGCTTGTGCTTGAGTATGGGTTCGCGGTTACGTGAGCCCAGCCCCTTGCCATGCACGATGCGCACACAGCGTATGCCCTTTTTCTTGCAATCGGCAAGAAACTCGGCGACATAAAGCCGTGCTTCATCCACGACCAGGCCGTGCAGGTCTATGCCTGCCTGCACTACCCAGTGGCCGCGCCGCAGCTTGCTCAGAATGGCGGGGGATTGGCCTTCACGCAGATAGAGCAGCTCTTCGCCGCTCTCCAGTTCATGGGCGGGGATGTAGTGATCGCTGAGCGAGTCGATCAGGGCCTGCCGCTCATCGCGTATGAATTGTTTGGGGATGGGTTTGGGGCGTGGCGGCGTAAAGGTGACCTTGGACGATTGCAGAGGGCGAGCGCCTTTCACTGCCTCGCGAAAAAGCAGCTCGTCGTCGTCCAATGGGTCATCTGCGGGTGTGTCAGTCACGAAAATTTACCAGGTAAGCAACTGAATCAGTTAAACAATAGCCGCTTTTGTGCTCAAGCGGCAATATCACAAACAAAAACGCACGGCAGGGCCAGAGCCTGTTGCCGTGCGCGCATGGTGGCTTGCGCCGCGATGCCTTACTTCAGTTGATCCAGGTAGCGCTCGGCATCCAGGGCGGCCATGCAACCACTGCCTGCACTGGTAACCGCCTGGCGGTAAATATGATCCTGCACATCGCCTGCCGCAAATACGCCAGGCACACTGGTCGCGGTAGCATTGCCATTGCGACCAGCCTTGGTGACGATGTAACCG
This sequence comes from Methylovorus glucosotrophus, assembly GCF_009858335.1. Classification (NCBI taxonomy): domain Bacteria; kingdom Pseudomonadati; phylum Pseudomonadota; class Betaproteobacteria; order Nitrosomonadales; family Methylophilaceae; genus Methylovorus; species Methylovorus glucosotrophus. The sequence continues at coordinate 1,700,501 of NZ_VMSE01000001.1, read as the reverse complement.
CCTTCCATTTCCAGCTGGCCGGCAAAGATGTCGGTGTTGGGCTTGTGACCAATCGCAATGAAAACGCCTTGCAAGGGGATATCCTTGGTGGCGCCGGTTTCATTGTTCTTGATGCGCATGCCGGTCACACCGCTATCATCGCCCAGCACTTCTTCCAGCACGGAATGCAGTTCCAGCACGATCTTGCCTTCCTTCACGCGCTCCATGACCTTGTCCACCAGAATGGCTTCGGCCTTGAACTTGTCGCGTCTGTGCACCAGCGTCACCTTGCTGGCGATATTGGCGAGATACAGCGCTTCTTCCACGGCCGTGTTGCCACCGCCGATCACGGCCACTTCCTGATTGCGATAGAAAAAACCGTCACAGGTGGCGCAGGCAGACACGCCCTTGCCAGAGAACTTTTCTTCAGAGGGCAAGCCCAGATACTGTGCCGAAGCGCCGGTAGCAATGATCAGCGCATCACAGGTGTACTCGCCGCTATCGCCGATCAGCCGGATAGGCTTTTCGGTGAGTTTGGCGGTGTGAATGTGATCAAAGATCATTTCTGTATTGAAGCGCTCGGCATGTTTCTGAAAACGCGCCATCAGCTCGGGGCCTTGCACACCATCTGCATCCGCGGGCCAGTTGTCCACCTCGGTGGTGGTCATCAGCTGGCCACCCTGGGCAATCCCCGTGACGAGCACGGGCTTCAGGTTGGCGCGCGCCGCGTAAACGGCTGCTGAGTAGCCCGCAGGGCCAGAGCCCAGAATGAGCAGGTGGGCGTGTTTTGTTGCCATGATGTTAAGACTCCTGAGTACGATTTTTTCTATAGTGTCGATAGTGCGGTAAAGCTTATTTTTCCAGCAGGCTGCGCAGCATCCATGCGGTTTTTTCGTGCAATTGCAGGCGCTGGGTCAGCAGGTCTGCACTGGCTTCGTCCGATGCTTTTTCCACAACAGGGAAAATCGAGCGGGCAGTGCGGACTACGGTTTCGTGACCAGCGACCAGTTCGCGGATCATGTCCTGTGCATTGGGCACGCCATCGGTTTCCTTGATGGAAGTCAGCTTGGCGAAGTCCTTGTAAGTGCCAGGTGCATAGACATCCAGCGAGCGAATGCGCTCAGCGACCAGATCTACTGCCAGCCACAGTTCGTTATATTGTTCCTCGAACATCAAATGCAAGGTGCGGAATTGCGGACCTGTGACGTTCCAGTGAAAGAAATGGGTTTTGAGGTAGAGCGTGTAAGTGTCTGCCAGAAAACGGGAGAGGCCTTCAGCAATCTTTTTGCGATCTTTTTCATTGATGCCGATATCCATGAGGTGTATCCATCCTTTTCTTTTGTTGTGGTTAACGTTATGCCAGACAATTTTTATGTATGGTAGGTTCTCGAAATTAATAGTGCAAATTGATTCTGTAAATTTGCCTGATAAGTATCGCTAACCGGCGTGTGAGGAATACAAGCAGTACCAGCCATAACTGATATAATTCGCTAGTTATTTATATAATAACCGTTAATGATTTATTGTTGCTCAACCACTGTCCGGATAGCCTGATCATCTTGTTCTTCCAGAAAAAAAATCTCCCTTTAAACAGCAAGCGCGAGACGCCCCGTACCGAAACACCGGGCATCGTCAAGGAAGCCTGGTGGCTTGGGCTTGTGGTTGTTGGTCTCTACCTCACCATTATCCTGGTGACATACCAGCGCGATGATCCTTCCTGGTCACACACCGCCAGCGATGCTGCGGTGACCCATAACGCAGGCGGTACGGTGGGTGCCTGGCTGTCGGATATTCTGCTTTACCTGTTTGGTTTCTCGGCTTGGTGGCTGGCGGTGTTTGCCTTTTATGCCATCTGGCTGGTGTATTTGCGTCTGGAAGTCGTCGCGGCTACGCGCAAGCCGCTGTTATTGCTTAATTTCATTGGCTTTGGCCTGTTGCTTGTGGCGTCTGCCAGCCTGGAGTCTGGGCATTTGGTAGCTTTGCCTGCGCAATTGCCTTTAGGGCCGGGCGGGATGCTCGGTAGCGTTTTCGATGGCTTGTTGCGCGGCATGCTCGGCTTTGCTGGCTCGACCATGGCGTTGCTGCTCATGATGGCGGTGGGCTTCAGCCTGTTTACCGGCTGGTCGTGGATCATGATGACGGAAAAACTGGGTGGCGCCCTGGAGTGGGCGTATGCCTATGTGCGCAACAAATGGCAGGACAGGCAGGACCGCAAGCTGGGCAAGGTGGCCGAGCAGCTGCGCACCGAATTTGTTGATAACGAGCGCAAGCGCACCGAAGACCGGCCGCCTATCCAGATTCAAGCGCCTGCGCTGGAGATTCCCAAGAGCGACCGTATTGAAAAAGAGCGCCAGACGCCTTTGTTTGAAACCTTGCCGGATTCTCCCTTGCCTCCATTGCATCTGCTGGATGAACCCAGTGGGGTGGTGGAAGTGCAGTCTGCTGAAACCCTGGAATTCACCTCGCGCCTGATCGAGCGCAAGTTGATGGACTTCGGCATTGAGGTCAAGGTGATTGCGGCCTTGCCCGGCCCGGTGATTACCCGCTATGAAATCGAGCCTGCTGCTGGCGTCAAAGGCAGCCAGGTGGCGAATCTCTCCAAGGATCTGGCACGCGCCTTGTCCGTGATCAGCGTGCGCGTGGTGGAAACCATTCCCGGCAAAACCTATATGGGCCTGGAGATTCCGAATCCCAAGCGTCAGGTGGTGTTCCTCTCCGAGATTCTCGGCTCGCAGGTGTATGCCGACATGAATTCGCCGCTGGCTATCGCCATGGGCAAGGATATTTCCGGCAAACCGGTGGTGGCTGACCTTGCCAAGATGCCGCACGTGCTGGTCGCGGGTACGACGGGTTCGGGTAAATCTGTTGCCATCAATGCCATGATCCTGAGCCTGCTGTACAAGGCAGAGCCCAGCAAGGTGCGCCTGATTCTGATTGACCCCAAGATGCTGGAGCTGTCGGTGTATGACGGCATTCCACATTTGCTGGCGCCGGTGATTACCGACATGCGCCAGGCCGGCAATGCGCTGAACTGGGGCGTGGCCGAAATGGAGCGTCGCTACAAGCTGATGTCGGTGCTGGGCGTGCGTAACCTCGCCGGTTATAACCAGAAAATCCGCGATGCCGCCAAGGATGGCAAGAGCATTCCGCATCCATTTACACTCACGCCGGACAGCCCCGAGCCGCTGGAAGAACTGCCGGTCATCGTCGTTATCATCGACGAACTGGCCGATCTGATGATGGTCGTAGGCAAGAAGGTGGAAGAACCAATTGCCCGTCTGGCGCAGAAAGCCCGTGCCTGCGGCATCCACCTGGTGGTGGCAACACAGCGGCCGTCGGTGGATGTGATCACCGGCCTGATCAAAGCCAATATCCCGACGCGCGTAGCCTTCCAGGTATCCAGCAAGATCGACTCGCGTACCATTCTTGACCAGATGGGCGCCGAAGCCTTGCTGGGGCAGGGCGACATGTTGTACCAGCCACCCGGCACCAGCGATCCGCAGCGCGTCCATGGCGCCTTTGTGTCGGATCAGGAAGTGCATCGCGTGGTCGAGCATATCAAGACCCTGGGCGAGCCCAACTACATTGAAGGCATCCTCACCGGTGCCACCGAAGAAGGTGGCGATGTGGGGGATGGCGGCGAAGGTGGCGGCGGTGGTGAAGCCGATCCGTTGTACGATGAAGCCGTGGCGATTGTGCTCAAGTCGCGTCGTGCTTCCATTTCCTCGGTGCAGCGCCAGTTGCGCATAGGCTACAACCGCGCTGCCCGCCTGATTGAAGACATGGAACGTGCGGGCCTGGTCTCTGCCATGCAGAGCAACGGTAACCGTGAAGTTTTAGCCCCTAACAGCCATAGCGAGTAACTGATGCGATCTTTTCTGAATACCCTTCTGCTGGCTTTCTCCAGCGCCATCATGCTGGCCCCTGCTTTGGCACAGGCCGATGGCCCCGAGCGGCTCAAGGCCTTTTACCAGAATACGGTCGGTCTCAAGGCCCAATTCAAGCAGACCGTCTCCGATGCGCAAGGCCGCAAGGTGCAGGAAGTAACCGGCAATATGCAATTGCAACGCCCCGGCAAATTTCGCTGGGATTACCAGAAACCCTATGTGCAAGAAATCGTCGGCGATGGCCAAAAGGTCTGGCTGTACGACCCTGAGCTTAACCAGGTGACGGTGCGCTCGCTTAGCAAGGCCATCGGCTCCAGCCCGGCTGCCATGCTGGCCGGCAGCAAGGAAATGGAAAAAAGCTTTGCCCTGCAGGATGGCGGTAACCAGGGCGGGCTGGAATGGGTGAAGGCGACGCCACGCGAAAAGGAAAGCGGCTTCGAGCAGATCATGATCGGCTTCAAGGGCGACCAGCTGGCGCAGATGGAGTTGCTGGATAGCTTTGGTCACCGCACGCTTATCGAATTCAGCCAGATTGAGCGCAACCCCACGCTGGCCGCGCAAGCGTTCCGCTTCGTGCCGCCTGCCGGTGCGGACGTCGTAGGCGAGTAGCCTTTTCCCTGCGGACATTGTTTTGAGCGATCTTTTTCAGCCGAATACCCCCGATGCCCCCTTGGCCGAGCGCTTGCGCCCAGCCACGCTGGATGATGTGGTCGGCCAAAAGCATCTGCTGGGCGAGGGCAAGCCGCTGCGGCTGGCATTTCAGTCCGGCAAGCTGCCCTCGATGATCTTGTGGGGCCCGCCAGGCGTTGGCAAAACCACACTGGCGCGGCTGATTGCCAATACCGCCGATGCGGAATTCATCCCCTTGTCGGCGGTACTTTCCGGCATCAAGGACATCCGCGAAGCCGTGGAGCGCGCTCAGCACACCTTGCAGCAATCCGGTCGTCGTACCATTCTGTTTGTCGATGAGGTGCATCGCTTCAACAAAGGCCAGCAGGATGCATTTTTGCCCTTTGTTGAGAGCGGCCTGATTACCTTTATCGGTGCCACCACCGAAAACCCGTCGTTTGAAGTCAACAGCGCCTTGCTGAGCCGGGCGCGCGTGTTTGTGCTGCAGGCCCTCTCTGAAGCTGACCTCGCCGAACTGCTGGAACGTGCCCGCGCCAATATGGCGCCTGAGATGGCGCTGAGCGATGAGGTGAAAGAGCAGGTGCTGGCCTATGCCGATGGCGATGCGCGCCGTTTGCTCAACTTTGTTGAAGGCTTGTTCAATGCGGCGTTGACCAGTGGCCTGACCGAGATCAACGCCGAGTTTTTGCAAAGCACCATGGCGAGCAAGCTGCGCCGCTTTGATAAGGGCGGCGAAGCGTTTTACGACCAGATATCCGCCTTGCACAAGTCGGTGCGCGGCTCCAACCCCGACGCGGCCTTGTACTGGTTTCTGCGCATGATTGATGGCGGGGCCGACCCGCTTTACCTGGGCCGCCGCCTCATCCGCATGGCAGTAGAAGACATCGGCATTGCCGATCCGCGTGCGCAGACCATGACGCTGGAAGCCTGCCAGATATACGAGCGACTGGGCTCGCCCGAGGGCGAGCTGGCGTTGTCGAATGCGGTGATTTACTGCGCGGTGGCGCCCAAGAGCAATGCCGCCTATATGGCCTATAATCAGGCCAAAGCGTTTGTCGCACAGGACAAATCGCGCAATGTGCCCTTGCACCTGCGCAACGCGCCGACCAAGCTGATGAAAGAGCTGGATTACGGCAAGGAATACCGCTACGCGCACAACGAGCCGGATGCCTATGCCGCGGGCGAGCAGTATTTCCCCGATGACCTTGAGGCCATTCAGTTTTACGTGCCCACGCCGCGCGGACTGGAAGGCAAGATTGCCGAAAAACTGGCACGGCTGCGCGAGTTGGATGCGCAAGCCCTGCGTGCCCCAAAGAAGAAATAAACTATCAAGCAGAAATAACGATCAGGAAGCCTTATGTTAGACATACAACAATTACGCAATGAACTGGATACCGTGGTGAGCCGTCTGGCGAGCCGTGGCTTTGCGCTGGATACCGCCAGATTTGAAGCGCTGGAGAGTGATCGCAAGCTGGTGCAGACGCGCACGCAGGATTTGCAGGCCAAGCGCAACGCTACCTCCAAGCAGATCGGTATTGCCAAGTCCAAGGGCGAAGATGTCAGCAGCATCATGGCCGAAGTGGCCGGGCTGGGCGAGCAGCTCAAGGCCGATGAAGAGCGCCTGGGCGTGATTCAGGCTGAGCTGCAGCAGTTCCTGCTCAATATCCCCAATCTGCCGCACGCCAGCGTGCCACAGGGCAAGTCCGAAGAAGACAACGTGGAAGTGCGCAAGGTCGGCACGCCACGCAGTTTTGACTTCGAGATCAAGGACCACACCGATGTCGGTACGCCGCTGGGGCTGGATTTTGATACCGGCGCCAAGCTGGCAGGTGCCCGCTTTACGCTGATGCGCGGACAGATCGCGCGCCTGCACCGTGCGCTTGCCCAGTTCATGCTGGATACGCAAACCGAGCGCCACGGCTACACCGAGTGCTATACACCGTATATCGTGAATGCGGACAGCCTGCGCGGTACCGGCCAGCTGCCCAAGTTCGAGGCTGATTTGTTCGCCGCGCAAAAAGGCGGGCAAGAAGGCGAGGGCGAAGCGCTGTACCTGATCCCGACCTCGGAAGTGACCCTGACCAACACCGTGCGCGACGAGATTCTGGCGGCGGAAAGCCTGCCAGTGAAGCTGACCGCGCATACGCCATGCTTCCGCTCCGAGGCAGGCTCATATGGCCGCGACACGCGTGGCATGATACGCCAGCACCAGTTCGACAAAGTGGAAATGGTGCAGATCGTGCATCCGGAAAAAAGCTACGAGGCGCTGGAAGAGATGGTTGGTCACGCCGAGTATATTCTGCAGGCGCTGGGCCTGCCGTATCGCGTGGTGTCGTTGTGCACTGGTGATATGGGCTTTGGCGCTGCCAAAACCTATGATCTGGAAGTCTGGCTGCCCGCACAGAATACCTACCGCGAGATTTCATCCGTATCCAACTGCGAGGCCTTCCAGGCACGACGTTTGCAAGCACGTTTCCGCAATGAAGGCGGCAAGCCCGAGCTGGTGCATACCCTGAATGGCTCCGGCCTGGCCGTGGGCCGCACCCTGGTAGCCGTGCTGGAAAACTATCAGCAAGCCGATGGCAGTGTAGTGGTACCTGAGGTGTTGCGCCCCTACATGGGCGGGCTGGAGCGCCTGGGCGCATGAGAGCGGAATGGTGAGTCTGAAAAGCCTGAACTGATGCCGGGCTCACAATCGCGCGCATGATCAAATAAAAAACCACCGGACCCGGTGGTTTTTTATTGCCTGCTAATGCTCGTCTTTCTTCTGGTTCAAGGTTTCCAGCAGCGAGATTTGCAGCAGGTAATGCATGCGTACAAACCAGCGGCGCAGAATAATGAACAGCAGGCCCACAATCACCGCCACAGCCAATGTCAGCTTCAGGCTGGGGATCAGCGGCCAGCTCAGCGCCAATAGCAGGATGGTCAGAAAGGCCAGCGAAATCGCCGGAATGCCGCGCGAGATGACGCGCCGGACTTTGTCAGCTTGCGCGCTGGCCAGCGTTTGCGTGGCATGGTCAGCCAGCAGCAGGCTGAATGCTTGCAGCTTGCGAAAAGCCGCAATCAGGAAAGGCGCCGAAAGCAGCAGGGTGCTGCCCCAGATAAGGGATTTCTTCAGATCGATTTCCCCAGCCCAGGCGGGCAAGTGCAACAGCGGGCTCGCCAGCAAATGGCGAGCGGCCACAAATAGCGCCGCTACCAGGCACACATTCACGAATATCTGCAATATCAGCTTGCGGTAGAGGCCTGCCAGCAGCGCGCGGTCTTCGGCGTTGCCTTCGCCTTGCAGCCAGCCCTGGTACCAATCAAAAAAGCGGGCGATCTTGCCAGGCACCCGTTGCGTGAGCCGGTTGGAAAGCGGGTCAGCCGCGCGAATCAGATAGGGCGTCAGCAGCGTAGTGACCACCGAGGTGGCAACAGCAATCGGATACAGAAAATGGCTGGTGACATTCAGTGTGAGGCCGAGCGTGGCAATAATGAAGGAGAATTCGCCGATCTGCGCCAGCCCCATGCCCACGCGCAATGACGTGCGACCATCGTTGCCCGCCAGCAGCGTGCCGGTGCCGCAGGAGATGATTTTGCCGAGAATGACGGCTGCCGAAATTACCATGATGGGCACGGCGTACTCGACGATGGCGTTGGGGTCCAGCATCAGGCCGATGGTGACGAAAAAGATGGCGCTGAACATATCGCGCACCGGCTCAATCAATCGTTCAATAGCGCGTATCTGCTTGGCTTCGGCCATGATGGCACCGATCATGAAAGCGCCCAGAGCGATGCTGTAATCCATTTTGATCACCAGCAGGCAAAAGCCAAACAGCAGGCCCAATACGCTCACCAGCAGGGTTTCATGCCGCTTGAACGAAGCCACATAATCCAGCAGGCGCGGCACCACCAGAATACCTACCACCAGCGACACCACCATAAACAGCACCAGCTTGCCTATGGTGCCTACGGCCTCACCGGTGCTGACGGTGCCGGTTGCCGCCATGCCGGAGAGCAGGGCGATGATGCCGATGGCGAGAATATCTTCCACAATCAGAATGCCGAAAATGAGCTGCGCGAAACGCTCCCGCTTCATGCCCAGCTCTTCCAGAGCCTTGACGATAATGGTGGTCGACGAGATCGCCAGCATGGCGCCCAGGAAGATCGAATCCATGACTTTCCAGCCAAAATACTGGCCGATCTCGTAGCCTATGCATACCATCACCACGATCTCGGTAATGGCCGCGACAAACGCAGTGGCGCCGACCTTTTGCAGCTTGCGCAGGTTGAATTCCAGCCCCAGCGAAAACATCAGAAAGACGATGCCCAGCTCGGCCAGGGTTTCTACCGTTTCCTGATTATGAATCAGCGGCAAAGGCGGCGTATGCGGCCCGATGATCAGCCCGGCGAGGATGTAGCCCAGCACAACCGGCTGCTTGATGCGCTGGAAGACGACCGTCACAAACCCCGCCACCAGCATGATGACAGCGAGATCCTGTATGAAAGAGAGAGCGTGCATGGTTAGTCTGACTGGTCGAACATTATGGTACGGGTTGGTAAGGCGCGATTCCTGTGGTCATGCCGGCATTCACCAGATTGAAATCCGGCAACACGGGCTGATGCTTGGGCTCGTAGCGCTCCAGAATCTTGTGATAGGTGCGGATGGATTCGACAAACACCACCGGTGCACCGCCACTCGCATAGCCGTATTTCAGCGTGGAGTAATGTTCCGCGCGATTAAGCAGGGGCAGGGTTTTTTTCACATCCGCCCAGCTATCCGGGTTCAGCTTCAGGCGCTTGGTCAAAATCCGCGCGTCTTCCAGATGCGCAAAGCCGATGTTGTAAGCGGCCAGCGCCAGCCAGGTGCGGTCTGGCTCGGGGATGCGCTCAGGCAGCATGTCTTTCAGCATCACAATATAGCGTGCGCCACCCAATATGCTTTGCCGCGCATCCAGCCGGTCGGTGACGCCCAGGCGGTCCGCGGTATCTTCCGTCAGCATCATCATGCCGCGCACATTGGTGGGTGAGGTATTGAATCGATCCCAATGCGACTCCTGATAGCTCACCCCCGCCAGTAGTCGCCAATCCAGACCAGTGATTTCCTGCGCCTGCTTGAATAGCCCCACATATTGCGGCAACACATTACGCGTACGCACCAGAAAGTTCGTCACGTCCATCGGGTTCAGCCGCTCGCTGTGCCCGTAGTAGCGGTCAATCAGATTGCGCAGCCGTCCGTCTTTTTTGATCTTCTCGATAAAGGCATTGGCCCGCTGGTAAATCCAGGCCTGCCCGCGTTTGGGGAAGGCCCACGCCACCTGTTCCGGCTTGCCCACGCTCATGCCATCCGCCAGATTTGGGTAGTAATTCTTGAGCATATTCGCCAGATGCGAATCCGCCACCGTAAAATCCAGCGAGCCATCCGCCACCTGCTCCATCAGCTCATCCGCACTGGCTCTCTTCAGCTCCTCCCACTGCAGGGCAGGGGCACGCTCTTTCATCTCGCGCAGGCGCTCGGCATAGCTTGTTCCCGCAGGCACTGCAATACGTTTGCCGATAAGGTCTTTGATGGTTCTTGGTGGCTTGCTTTGCGAGTCGTTGTAAATGACTTTTTGCTGGGTGGTCTGGTAGGGCACGCTGAACTTCACCAGATGCTGGCGCAGCTTGGTAATACTCAAATCCGCCGCCGCAAAATGCGCCTGCCCCTTGAGCAGCGTCGGAATCACCTGCGAAATATTCCCCACCACCAAAAACTTCGCGCTGTACTCCGGCCCCAGATCCTTCATAAACATCTGCACCAGATCATACTCAAACCCCGCGTTCTGGTTCTCGCCATCCACATAATAGGTATTCGGTCCGTTGTGCGTTACCACAATCAACTCTTTGGTAAGCGGCCTATGGGCGGGGCTGTCGCCAGATTGCTCGCAGGCCGAGCAAAGAAAGGCCAGCAGTATGGTCAGGAATATGCGCATCGGCCCAAGTTTCGCCAAGTTTTTGGGGTTTGTCCAGTTAGAAAATTGAACCAGTGAAAGAACCTGTTCTGTTTCAGGTTTTAGTACCGCTAAGCTTATTTGTATATGGGCGAGTGAGTTGCAGGTGTTGCTGCTGGTGGAGAGGGCGGGACATTTTGAGATGGGTTCTTATTCGTCTGAAATCTCGTCAAGACCCTTTTGGCACATGGGGGGTGATCTCGTCACGAGTTGTCAAAGTGATCGCTGCCGTGTCATAAAATCGAGACAGCTTGCAGTGAATATTTTAAAGAATAACCTAGCGGGATTTTTGCAAGAAATGGTGAAGATTATATAACGGTCGCAATATATGCGAGGTCGGGCGCGTCGATTGTGAGACCAGATCCGTTATGTTTCCATGAGCTATCCTAAGCCACATACGCATATAGTCTCGCCACATACTCCGGTGCAGGTCTGGGACGGAAGAGATCGATACAGTGTTTTCATCTCGTCACAACATATAGCGAATATTCATGGATGCTATAAATATACCCCTTCATGAATAAATTTTCACAGACGTGCAATTCTGTCAAAATCGGTGCCAATTTTCCCCAGGAACTAAAAAATACTAATGAACGCTGTAGAGATCGAAGAAGCGATATCAGACTTAGCGCTCCAGCCTTTTGATAGGGAGGAGTTCCCCTTTGCCTTCTTGGCTGCTTTCGGAAACAAGGATGCCGCTCTTAAACGCCTTCGTGCAGGTAATAACAATACCTCGGATTTGCCAGGAGGGGTGCTCCAGCGCAACAACATCCACATCGCAGTGTGCGATGAGGGTGCGGTGGGTGGCACTCTCCAGGCACTCCGCGCTAGCCCGGCCACTCTTAAGGCTAAAGCCAAGTTCATTCTCGCTACCGATGGGCAGACTTTAGAAGCCGAAGATCTGGCTGGCGGCGAAACAATCGCTTGTCCCTACCCGAAATTTTCAGATCACTTTGGTTTTTTTCTCCCATTGGCCGGCATCTCCACCATCAAGGAGATCAAAGAGAACCCGGTAGACGTCCGTGCTACGGGTCGGCTCAACAAGCTATATGTCGAGCTGCTACGCGAAAATCCTGATTGGGCTAGGGCCGAACGCCGCCCCGACATGAATCACTTCATGGCTCGGTTAGTGTTCTGCTTCTTTGCTGAAGACACTGACATTTTTAACGGTGAAGGTTTGTTCACACAGACCGTCGACCAATACAGCGAGCGCGATGGCTCGAACACTCACCTTGTGTTGTCAGAGATATTTCGAGCCATGAACATCAAAGGTGAAGATCGTGTGAGTGCCCAGCCTCGCTTGCCCAATTGGGCCAATGGCTTTCCCTATGTGAATGGCGGTCTATTCTCCGGTAGCACCGAAGTGCCTCGCTTCACGCGGATGGCACGAACCTACTTGCTGCATGCTGGGGGATTGAACTGGCGCGAAATCAACCCAGACATTTTCGGCAGCATGATCCAGGCGGTAGCCGACGATGAGGAACGGGGTGCCTTAGGCATGCATTACACCAGTGTGCCCAACATCCTCAAAGTATTGAATCCCTTGTTTCTTGACGAATTGCGGGCACAGTTGGAACGCATTCGACAATCGTTTGATCGCCATAGATGAGTTCCATCATGTCTCTGCAAATCCCGGCAATGTGCTGGGCGCTCAGTTGGGCGCATTTATCGCTCGTGACAAAGCACACTTAGTGGCTATGACAGGCTCCTACTTCCGTGGTGATAGCGAGGCGGTGCTGGCGCCGGGGGATGAGGCCAAGTTCGAGACAGTGACCTATACCTACTACGAACAGCTTAACGGGTACAGCTGGCTGAAATCCCTGGATATTGGCTATTTCTTCTACACTGGTCGTTATGTTGATGCCGTTGCTAAGGTGCTAGATCCAGCACTGAAAACGATTGTGCATATTCCTAACGTTAATGCCCGTGAGAGCCTTAAGGACAAAGAGCGCGAGGTGAACGAAATTATGAGCTCGCTGGGGGATTGGCAGGGGATTGATCCGGCCACTGGATTCCACCTGGTGAGAACGGGAGATGGACGTACCCTCAAGGTTGCCGACCTCGTCGATGATAGCGACCCGGCTCAGCGATCACGCGTGCTAGCCGCGTTAAAAGACCCAATACAGAAGGATAATCGCGACCATGTGGATGTCATCATTGCCTTGGGTATGGCGAAAGAAGGTTTTGACTGGATCTGGTGCGAACATGCATTGACTATCGGCTACCGAAGTAGCCTCACTGAAATTGTACAGATTATAGGTCGCGCTACCCGTGATGCCGAAAACAAGGAGCGAGCACGCTTTACCAACCTGATTGCTGAGCCGGAAGCTGAGCAAGCTGCAGTGGCCGAAGCGGTGAACGACATGCTCAAAGCTATCTCTGCTAGCCTGCTAATGGAGCAGGTTCTGGCTCCGCGCTATGAATTTACGCCTAAGAATAGCGGCCCGAAGGATGGCTTTGATTATGGCGATGGGGGCTACAAAGAGGGTGGCCACAATATCGGCGTGAATAAGGATACCGGCCAGATTCACGTGGAAATTAATGGGCTGGTCACCCCTAAAAGCCCCGAGGCCACGCGCATTTGTAAGGAAGACTTGAACGAGGTTGTTACCAGTTTCCTGCAGGACAAATCTGCATTGGAGCGCGGTCTTTTCGACCAGGAAAACACCTTGCCAGAAGAGCTAACCCAGTTGCGCATGGGTAAGATCGTACGCGAACGTTATCCGGATTTGAGCGAGGTCGACCAGGAAGCTATCCGGCAACATGCCATTGCGGCTATGAACGTCACCCAGCAGGCCAAGCTAGCGCTAGCTGAGGCGGATGCCAATGGCGCAGGTGGTAGTACGGCTTTGATCGATGGAGTGCGCAAGTTCGTCAATGTGCGTGACCTGGATATTGATCTTATTGACCGCATCAATCCTTTCGATGCCGCCTACGCTGTGTTGGCGAAAGCTATGGATGAGAAGTCTTTGCGCCAAGTGCAAGCCAGTATTGCCGCCAAAAGAGTGAGCATTCCGGAAGACGAGGCCCGAGAGCTGGCAAAACGTGCTTTGCAGTTCAAGAACGAACGTGGTCGACTGCCTGATATCAATTCTGCAGATGCATGGGAAAAACGTATGGCTGAAGGTGTAGCTGCATTAGCGCGTTATCGTGCACAGGCCAAAGCAAGGCAGGCAGAAGGGGAATTAGGTAATGGCTGAGATGGACGATGACGCATTACTGGATGCATTGGGAGTAGAAGTTACTCCACTTAAGGTATCCAGCCATTCTCCACGAGAAGAACGGATTATTGCCGGTTTCGAAGATATTTTGCGCTTCCACCAAACTCATGGCCACGCTCCTCGACATGGCGAAAGCCTTGATATTTTTGAACGCCTATATGCTGTGCGTTTGGACCAGTTGCGGAAGTTGCCGGAAGCGAAGACATTGCTGGCTGAGTTGGATACTCCTGGTTTGTTATCTAGCGCAATGGCGTCCCACATTAATCCAGACGTACTAGATGAGGACGCTTTGCTGGCGGAGTTGGGAGTTGATTTAACTGGCGAGGGCGACATTACGGTTCTACGTCACGTGCGCCCTTACGCCGAAATCAAGGCAGCAGAAGAAATTGCGAACCGCACGCCTTGTGCAGACTTCGATCGCTTCAAGCATTTGTTCGAGGAGGCTGAGGCTGGCCTCAAGGCAGGCACGTGGATGACCAAGCCTTTTGTTAAAAACGCTAGTATTGAAGTAGGGGACTTTTTTGTTATTGGAGGCCAAACAGCTTATGTAGCTGAAATGAATGAAGGTACCAAAACCAAAGATGGACGTGACAATCCGCGATTAAGAGTTATTTTTGATAATCATACCGAGAGCAATTTGCTACTACGTTCTCTTTCGCGCTCGCTTTATCCAGATGGGGACACTCCAGTTGGTCGCCGCCTTATCATCAAAGACGATGGCCCTTTGTTTGGTAGCGCAACTGAGTCTGACGATATTGAAACCGGGACCATCTACGTGCTGCGAAGCCTATCGAAGCATCCATTCGTTACTGAGCACCGCGAACTGATCCATAAAATTGGCGTAACAAGTGGTAGGGTGGAGACTCGCATTGCAGGAGCTGAACATGATGCTACGTATCTTTTGGACAAGGTGGAGATAGTTGCCACCTACAAGCTACATAACCTTAACAGATCCAAGCTGGAGAGCGTTTTTCACCGGGTATTTGCTGCCGCACAACTTGATCTAACCCTTGAGGATCGTTTTGGGCAGCCTGTGAAGCCAAGAGAGTGGTTTCTGGTGCCATTGAATGTAATTGATGAGGTAGTAACCAGGATTGTGGATGGCTCTATCGTTGATGTTGTTTATGATCCGAAGACAGCGCAACTTATTAATTTCAATCGCACTTAAAATATGAATGAAATGGTATCTTATTTATGCGCACCCATCAGCACATAACTGACACTCGTTCAATCAGACGCGTATTAAACCTTCTTCCGGATCACTGGGTAATCAGAGATCTTACCGAGCGTGATTATGGCATCGATCTAACTGTTGAGGTTTTTGAAAAAAATGGTATCAACATTCATGGAGATACTTATTCTTCGACAGGAGCAATGTTTCACATTCAGGTAAAAGGAACTGCATCAAAACTGAAGCATAAAAGAGGGCGCTATATCAGCTTTCCACTTGATAAAGGTGCTATTGAATATGCTTCACAATTTAATGTACCATTTTTACTATTTCTAGTAGATATTTCATCTCAAGACGCAAAATCATATTTTTTATGGATTCAACGCTATGTTAGAGATTTTCTTGATTTAAAATCCCCGGGCTGGAGGACTGGTACGCAGAATTCATTCTCTGTTCAGATACCTTTACATAACGAAATATCTTCGAGATACAATAAAATTGAAAAGATTGCCTCAAGACCTTGTGTGATTCAAGAAATGGTGGATTTTAACGAGATCTATTCAAATCTTTCCAGACAATTAAATGCAATATCAATTGGAAATTTAGACCTAAACAATGAATCTCTAAAGAATCTAAAAATATTAGCGATGCATATTTATAACTTGAAGATGATTTATAAATATAATGATTGTTGTATAAATAAAGACAGTGCTCAAGATCTGTTGGAATTTGTTAATTCGCTTGATTTAAAGACCGAAAAATCAACATTTTCAAAAAGTCCCCATCAGTACCACTTCTCTCTTCTAGTAAATAGTCTTTACGGCGTAACAGAACTGGAAAATTTTATTGCTGAGAATGATGGTGAAACCGTCTACTAATTTGTTAACTTATTTTTATTGGGACTTCCCATGAATATAAGTGATCAAATTTCCTGCTATGTTGTTTGGATCGCCTAATAAATTCCCAAACGTGAAGCCGCTGGTGTTATAGAGTTCCTGCTCTCAACCAGTTGCAGCGATGCTAGACAGTGCGCGGGGCCGGTAATCCCCTTTTCTTCAAGCAATAAATGCAACACGAGATATCCGGCTTAGCAATTATCTGCCAGATCAAAATTGACTAGTTCAGTGAGATTCGAAATGGTTGAAGCTCGGATTTTGAGTATGAGCGATTTGCTTAAGGGAGACTGCTGGCGGAGAGGGAGGGATTCGAACCCTCGATACGCTTGCACGTATGCCTGATTTCGAGTCAGGTACATTCAACCACTCTGCCACCTCTCCGCGACTCGGTTGCTGGATTGCCCAGCTAATGAGGGCGCTATTCTACCATTATCGGCTTTTGATGCTGTACTTTTTGTGGGGCATTTTTGCTTGCGGCCTTGGCAGTGGCTGTTGCTGAAACAACCCTCTGGCATCGTTCCGCCAATATCCTGTTTCACCAGCCCTGCGATCAGGCCAGCTTGAGCAAGGTGTGTGTTTCATGCAGCTTGGCGGGCATGGTGTTGCGGGTGTGGTATACCTCGCGGCTGCTTTGGTAGGTGTGAAAGCCATCGCGTATGCACATCTCGATGTTGTATATCCAGCTTAAGCAATCAATATGGTGCTGGGCGTTGGCGGCTGGGTTGATGCCGATGTATTTGTCCAGCACGACGCCTTGATGATGCAGCAGCAGGTTAAAGGCAACCAGGGTGTTTTGCTTGAAATACAGCACAAAGCGGGTTTGCTCGGGCATGAGTCCGGCGACGTATTCAAAGAATTTTTTGGTCAGCAGCTCGGATTGCGCCTGTTGGCCGACGTGGGATTCGAGGTACAGGTTGTAGATATCGTCCAGGTGCGGCGGTATGCCCTGGTGCTCTTCGATTCGAATCTCATGGGCGGCGCTGAGTTTTTGCTGAATATTCATGCGCAGCTCGTTGCTCAGGCTGGCAAGGTAGTCTTGCACGGAGCCATGCGTGATCTTGTTGATGGCGAGCGGCATGCTGGGCAGGGCGTTGTAACCCAGGTCTTTGAGCGCCGGGCCATATAGCTGGTAATCCGCGTCTTTGACATCCTTGAAGGCGATCAAGGTGGCGTTTTCTTTTTTGGCAATGGTGGCCAGCGTGCGGTTCAGCACCTGAATCAGCGCGGGATCGAAAGGGTACTCGTGGCTGATGGCGAGCTTGCAGGAGTCGGTGACTGGCGAGCCTACGCACAGCATCTTGATGGTCATGAGGCTGGGCAGTTGCTCTTTTACCTGCGTGAGGATGTTCTGCATGGTGCCTTTGAGGCTGCTTTCGAGCGCATATTGCGTGACGAAGTAGGGCGCGATGCAGAGCAGCACCTGGTTTTTGCGGATGCCGATGTAGCCGGTTTTGAAGCCGGGGGTGTGGCCGGTATCAAAGGCCAGGTGCAGGCGATAGCCTTCAATGTCGTCGTGCAGCAGGGCTTTCCAGTTTTCTTCGAGGAATTTGGCGGCGCTGAAGCCGGTTTCGACCTGAAAGGCGGCAAGGGTGTCGGGCTGGTAATGGCTTAAATCAGGTTGCATGGCGTTAGCTCTTTTTCAGGATGATGACGCCACCGGTGCCGCCAAAAGCAAACGAATTGCTCATGGCGTACCGCACGTGCTGCGGGGTGGCGTGGTTGGCAACATAGTGGAGGTCACACTCGGGGTCAGGCTGCTGCAGGTGCATGGTCGGCGGGAGCAATTGCGCTTGCAGGGCCAGCGTGGTGGCCACCAGCTCAACTGCACCGGCGGCGCCCATGAGGTGACCATGCATGGACTTGGTGGAGCTGATGGCGAGTTGGTAAGCATGGGGGCCGAATACCTGCTTGATGGCGGCGGTTTCGGTGGCGTCATTCAGTGGTGTGCCGGTGCCATGCGCATTGATGTAGTCAATCTGCTCGGGGGCCAGACCTGCATTATCCAGCGCAGCCTGCATGGCACGTGCTTGTCCGGCGACGGAGGGCTGCGTGATATGGCTGGCGTCGTTGGCGGTGCCGTAACCGGCGATTTCGGCATGGATGGTGGCGCCGCGTGCCATGGCGGAGTCGTAGCTTTCCAGCACAAACATGGCACAACCTTCGCCCAGCACCAGCCCACTGCGGTCAGCCGAGAATGGTTTGCAGGAGGCCGCCGGGTTTTGTTCATCTACCTTTGCCAGCGTACGCAATGCTTCCCAGGCTTTGATGGTGCCGAAGGTGAGTAGCGCTTCGCTACCGCCCGCCAGCATGTAATCGCAGTGTCCGTAGGCGATCTGCCGGCTCGCTTCGCCAATGGCAATGGCAGACGAAGAGCACGCGGTGGTGTAGGTGAGGTTGGGGCCGCCCAGGCCGTAATGCATGGCAATGTGCGAGGAGGCGGCGTTGTTCATCGCCATCAGCACGGTAAAGGGTTTGAGGCGGCTTTGGCCTTCTTTAAAAAGCCGGTGGTAGCCTTCTTCGGTGGAGGCGGCGCCGCCCATGCCGGTGCCGAGGTAGCAGCCGGTTTTGTTGGTATCCATGCTGTCAGCGTCCAACCCGGCATTATCCAGTGCCTGCTGGGCGGCATAGAGCGCAAACTGGCTCACCCGATCCAGCACCGCCAGCTCTTTTTTGGAAAAGTGCTGGGTGCCATCGAAGTCGGCACTGGCGGCGATGTTGATTTCCAGCTGATCGCTGAAGTCGGTCTCCAGACGTTTGATGCCGGATACGCCCTGCATCAGGTTAAGCCCAAACTCTTCCACGGTATTGCCCAGCGGCGAGACGATGCCCATGCCGGTAATGACGACGCGACGCGTGTTTGCCATGATGCTTACTTCTGCACCTGCAGGCTGGGCGCTTGTTCCTGCAGCAGCTGATCCAGCAGGTTTGCGACATCCTGCACGGTCTTGATTTCTTCTTTGGGCGTGGGCACCTTGATGCCGAATGTATCTTCTGCCTCAAAAATGATGTCAAAGGTGTCGAGCGAATCCAGCCCGATCTCGGTCAGTACGCTATCCGGTGTAATCGTCGCTTTGTCGATTTCCAGTTTCTCTGCAATCAGCGTTCTGACGGTTTCAAAGGTGTTTTCCATGAGACTACTCCTGTGTTCAGTGAGCGAGGGCAAGGCAAAACTCGGCGCTGCGCTTGGCAATGTCGTCCTTGCGTTTGTCGAGGGTGAGTACGTGATAGGTGTCGCTGATATACATGGTCTGGATATCATGCGAGCCCAGGCGTTTTTCCACGTAATGGGCGTTTTTGATGCTCGCCATGTCGTCTTCCGTGGAATGCACGATCAGCACTGGCGATACCACATCTGCCAGCTGTTTCTTGGCCTGGCGGATCAGGCGCACGCTTTCCAGAATCACGGTGGCGGGCGTTTTGAAATAGCCGATCTTCTCGGAAGCCTGGGCATCCTTGTTATCCAGAATCGCCGCGACTAGCGCCCGGGTGCGTTCACACTTGATGCCGTAGGGCGCGGTTTCTTCCCAATGCACGAAGTATTTGAGCGGGGTATACAACACGATAGGCAGCAGGAAGCGTTGCTTGAATGGCGGCATGTTCCAGCCGTCATAAAACAGCGTGACTGATAACAGAATGACGCCCGCTACCGCTTCCTTATAACGCGCTGCCACCATGAGGGCGATCAGCGCCCCCATGGAAAGCCCGGCGATAAACACCTTGCGATAACGTTTGCGCATTTCCAGAAACACCTGCTCGATCGAACTCACCCAATCCTGCCAGGTGGTGGCGGTCAGGGTTTTGATCGAAGCGCAGTGCCCGGCCAGCACCGGGCAAACGGCGGTGAGGCCCTTGCGGGCGAGCACTTTGCCATAATGCTTCATCTCGGCCGGGGTGCCGGTGAGGCCGTGCACCAGCAGCACGGCATCTTGCCCTTTGCCTTCGATAAAGCCGTTTTCACCAATCAGCTGTTCCAGACTCATGCGGCTTGCCCTTGTTTGGCATGTGTCTGGAGGCGGGGCATGATGGCTTGCATGTGGAGAGTGGCTTGCAATTACTCGGCTCCGCAACGATGCAATAACTGCTCAAACAGTTTAATGCCGAGGTCGATTTCTTCTTCCGAAATCATGAGCGATGGCGCCAGCGTGATGACGTTTTTCTCGTAGCCTCCAATATCCAGCACCAGGCCATAGCGCTTGCCATCGACCATCAAGTTGCCCTTCAGGCCTTCGTTAAACATGCGGTCGGCAAGTGCGCGACTGGCGGTAAAGCCATCTTTCTCACACAGCTCGATACGCAGTGCCAGGCCCAGGCCGCTGACATCGCCGACCACTTTCCAGCGCGACTTGAGTTCGTGCAGGCGCTTGAGGAAATAGGCGCCGCGTTGCCGTACATGCGGCTCAAAGTCAGCCTCCTGCGTCATCTTCAAGACTTCCAGCGCCACTGATGTGCCGAGCGGATTGGAGGCAAATGTGGAGTGCGTCGAGCCCGGCGGGAATTTCTCGGGGGAGATCAATTCCTCACGCGCCCAGATGCCGGAGAGTGGATTCAGGCCATTGGTAATGGCTTTGCCGAAGACGAAAATATCAGGAACGATGTCGAAGTTTTCCCACGACCACAGCTTGCCGGTACGATAGACACCCATCTGAATTTCATCGGCCACCAGCAGCACATTGCGTTTCTTCAGCGATTCCTGCAGCTTTTTCATATAGCCCTCAGGCGGGATGATGTAGCCGCCTGTGCCTTGCATGGGCTCGATGTAAAAAGCGCCGAATTCGCACTGCTTGGCTTTTTCATCCCACACCGACTGGTATTCGGTATCAAACAGTTTTTCAAATTCCTTGTGGCAATAGGTGTCGCAGGTTTCCACTTTCAGGTCATACGGGCAGCGGAAACAGTAAGGGTAGGGCACGAAGTGCGCGCGGTCGGCAAAGTTGCCGAAGCGACGGCGATAACGGTAGCTGGAGGTAATGGCCGAAGCGCCCAAGGTGCGGCCGTGATAGCCGCCCATGAAGGCAAACTGGTGGGTTTTGCCGGTATGGTTGCGCACGACCTTGAGCGAATCTTCAATCGCCTGCGCACCGCCCACATTGAAATGCACCCGGCCTTTGACGCCGTATTTGTCTTCCATGTACTTGCATACGATCTCGGCAAGCTCGACTTTCTCGCGGTGCAGATACTGGCTGGCGAGCTGCGGCAGCGTATCAATCTGCTTTTTCAGCGTGTCGGCAATGCGCTTGTTCTTGTAGCCAAAGTTGACGGCGGAATACCACATCTGCCAGTCCAGATAGGGCGTGCCGCGCTCATCAAACAAAAAGCTGCCGTCACAGCCTTCGAACACTTTGGGTGGGTCGGCATAATTGACGGTATCCCCGTGTGAGCAGTACTTGCTGTTTTTATCCAGGATTTCGATGATCTTGGTTTCCATAGTGGCCGTGGTTATCCTTTAACGTGAATAGCGGTTGGGAATGTGTTGTGCTCCAGCGGCCAGGTGCGTATGGCCTCCAGAACATCCTTGAAGGTAGAAAAGGGGTGGTAGGCGATATCCTGCTGTTCGCAGTAATCAATCAGCTTGCCTTTGGCGAAGACCACATCGGCTTGTCGCGCAATGCAGGCATCCGATTTGCCATCGCCGATCAGAATAACCGGGCCACCGGAGATGGCGGACTGCTCACGGGCAATGGCACATTTGCAATTGCCGTTGCCGCCCTGGCAATCGGTCCGGCGGTTGGGAAAGCTGATGGCGATGCCTTCAGACGTGAAATCAAGGCGATTTGAAAAAATCTGGACAGCTGGAAAACCTGAATGCCGGAACGCCATGTGGATGGCATGATCGACACCATCACTGGCGACAATCACCTCACCGAAGCGTGAGGCATATTCATAAAAAGGCACAAAGCCCTGATCCAGCTCGATCTGCCGGAAAAAAGCATCCAGTGCATCGCGGTCACCGCGCACCATGCCAATCTGTCGTGACATGCACTCCACGGCATCTATTTCGCCGCGTAACCACGATTGCTCGATCTCCTCCCAACTGGCGGGAGCAAACTTTTCCAGCAAAGCATCGATCGTGTCTTTCTTGGAGATCGTGCCGTCAAAATCCACAATAAACAGCATTCTTAAAACATCCATTTCTTGGCTCATGATGCGTTGCACAGGGGCAAGCACACTTTTCTTTTGGTCGTATTTCCCATTCCAAAGCGCTGATTTTGTGGCGCTTTATTTTTCTGGAAATTCGAGCCAGGGGTTTTTCATGTCGGCTAGTTTGATGTTTTATGCTTACTTAACCCTTACGGTTAGCATCGTCGTGTGAGCTAGTCGTCTTCTTTTTGAAATAAAAAACTGGCATAAACCACTCACACGTTTATGCCAGTTTGCGAGAAGGGCTTGGGCCGTTGTAGCTTCAAAACACCCAGCGATAGCTGCCATAGAGCCAAACACTGGGCGTGCTGGCTTCGGTAGTGCCGCTTAATGTGAGCGCTGCAGTGCCTGAGCCTATTGCACCTTCTGCCCCTACCGATGCACGGCCCCATTGCTGTTTATAATTTATCCCTGGCAAATCGAAGTTACTCAGCCCGATAATCTGGCCAGATGATTTTGAGGCCTGGTCTTCCATGCGATGAACCGCTTCAATACGTCCAAGAAGATTAAATCGCTCGTTGAGGCGGTATACAGCATCAAGCCCGAGGCGAACCTGTGTGGAGTAATCGTTGCGCTTGTCCCAGCGTGCGGCAAAACCTCCGCCATGCTCCGTGTAGCCATCTACATGGCTACGGGCGTAGCTCAAGCTGGTGTATGGGGTAAAGCGCGTGTTGCGGAGCGTAAAAGCATCCAGCCAATCCAGCCGGGCCCGCAATGCTGTTTCAGTCACATCGGCGCTACCAGCGGAGGTAACATTGATTCCTGAATTGCTATATCCGCGGCGGATGTCTGCGTCTCCCGTGTTGTAATAAGCACTTAAGGTGGCAAATAGCGGCGTATCAGGCAAACGGAAGATGACTTCAGGGAGGATGTAGGTACCACGTAGCGTGGTTTTGCCATTGAGCATGCTGCTGGTGTCACTATACGTGCGGCCCAAAGCCATCTTTAGCATGGTGCCATTGGCAAAACCACGGGCAAAGCCGATCTCGCCCGCATCGCTATTACCACTGTTGTCGTTATGATCCTGGCGGCCAATATCCCCGGCTACCCAGAAGCTGTTCTTGCCAGGCTCAAGCAAGCCACGCATGGGGCTGCTGTGGGCACCATGCAACACCTGATCTGTTTGTTGATTCGCGAGGGTGGCTACATGGGAAACGCTCAGCAGGCTGGTGTTGTAATTGGTCGTATCTATCATGCCCGAACCGGAATCTGGGTCGGTGTTGCCGCCACTATTATTGACGACTCTTGCAATATACCCATGACCATTGCTTAATACCCCTACGACTACCGAGCCA
Organism: Methylovorus glucosotrophus; assembly: GCF_009858335.1. NCBI lineage: Bacteria > Pseudomonadati > Pseudomonadota > Betaproteobacteria > Nitrosomonadales > Methylophilaceae > Methylovorus > Methylovorus glucosotrophus. Next base: position 1,677,312 of record NZ_VMSE01000001.1, on the reverse strand, counting down.
TCGCTATTAGTAGCCTTTGCGTTGGCGACACTGACAGATGAGCTGACATTAACCCCTGCGCTCGTGAGCCATTGTTCGACGGTCTGCATGCCAGTACCACTGGCCCAGCGGAAACCTCTTTCCGTGCCATTGTCTTTATAGCTAGTGCCGACAACAACTTTGCCATCGCCTGAGACACCATAAGCGTAGGAGCTGTTGTCGCCGGGCAGGACTCCCAGACTAACCATACCTGTGTCGGCACTCCAGCGGAAAGCTCGACTCGCATTTTGAGCGTTGCCATCGTTGGCTTCACCAACTACTACGTTTCCATCATAGGAGATGGCCCACGCGTTGGAGTAATTCCCGTTATTCAAAGTGCCAAGGCTTACCATGCCGGTGTCTGGAGTCCACCTGAACGCAACTTGCTGATTGTTTGCGGCCCCATCATTTGAGTTTCCGACAATGGTGAGGCTATCAGCTGCAATCGCATTAGCCCTGGAGTTTCTTCCATTGTTGAGCGTACCAATATCCACTATTGAATACTGCAGAGTACCCGATCCAAGAGGATAGCCACTGCCAGTGTTTTGCCAGTAAACGGCATGCTCTCTATCATTAGCGTAAGTTGACCAGCCTGCGATATAGTCTCCCCTTCTTGAAATGCCGGTGGCGGCCGAATCTTTATAATCGTTCAGTGATTCCAGGGTGATTAGTCTCGCTGACGCTGAAATTGTCCAGATGAAAGCTTGTTTCGGCGAGGACTGAGTTTGTTGTAGCCAGCCAACAACTCCAGTGCTGATGCCATTGCTGTCTGCAGCAATCGCGGAGATATCAGACCTGTATATGCTACTTATGGCCGGATTGGGCGAGCTTGTCAGATAGAAGCTGTGGTCTGAATCCCAGATAAAACCATAATCATTATTCGAGCCAACAACGATAGATCCATCTGCCGATATACCAAATGGAATACTATTGAATCCAAAGTCTGTAATGCTCTCTTCAGCCCGGCTAATATGACTGCTAGCAGCAAATGCAATGGCGATCAGAATGGGTATGGGTTTTGCCCGGAGGCGATTGACGTGCATATGAAAGTCCCTGATTGATACTGTGAATTTTTGTAAAGGCGAAAAGTATCGTGAGGGGCATATGCAGGGATATATCCCTTAAGGGCAGGATGGCGTTGTTAAGCGAGAATCTGTTTTTTTAATTGGGCCTTCAGGCTATATAGAAGATTGAGGAAATATTGAAGAAAATGAGAATGTGTTTTCGGGCAGTGGCAGGTCTTGCGCTGTGGAGTTTATTGGCTGGAATACCGCCAGCGCATGCAGCCGACTGGGAGTCCATCAGCAAAGCCGAGGGTAGCGAGCTGTGGGTGGATACGGATTCGTATGCGGATGACGATGTGTATTCGTCGATCTGGACCAAGACCTTGTACAAGCCAGCTTTGGCATTGCCTGGTGCTGCGGCAGGGGTTAAGTATGTGGAGAAGCGAGCGCGATTTGAGTTTGATTGTGTGAAGCATGCCTTTCGCTTGCGCGAGTTCATGTACTACGGTGCCAAGGGTGAGCTCTTGAGCAAGGGCAAGGGTGAGGATGCTTTTGTGCCAGTGGCGCCGCAATCGGCGGGGTACAAGGTGGGCACGTTGACATGCCAAGTGAGGCGCATGGTTCGGCCTTGAGCATAAGGGCTGGTACAGCCTTTATGCGAGATGTGGTTTACATCAAGAGGCGGAGGTCGTGTGCCATCATGGCTGGCGATGCGCCGTAGTTGAAGTAGAGTCTTATCTTGCCTTGTTTGTCATAGACATAGGTGCCGGCACTGTGGTCTATGCTGTAGTTGCCGCGGGCATCGGGTGGTTGCTTGCTGGCGCTGATCTTGAAGTGATGGGCGGTCCCGGCGATCTCGGCTTCAGTTCCATATAAGCCTATAAAGCGCGGGTCAAAATACGGGACATATTTGGCCAGTACATCTGGCGTGTCACGCGCCGGGTCCAGTGTCACAAACAGCACTTGGACCTGGTCGGCATCCTTGCCCAGCAGTTTCATGGTCTGTGCCATGTCCGACATGGTGGTGGGGCAGACATCCGGGCAGTGGGTATACCCAAAAAACAGCACTATGACCTTGCCTTTGAAGTCCTGAAGGCTGGCAGGTTTGCCGTGGTGGTCAGTTAAATGGAGGCCGGATGCAAAGTCGGCGCCCGTGATATCCGTCGCCTCAAAGGCTTCTTTCGGCTGTGGTTTGCATGCACTCAGGCATGTCAGCATCAAGCACAGCATCAGGGCTCTGACCATCGGCAACTTCCTCAACACAGGTAATTTACCATTCTAGCATCCAGTAATGATCGAGCATCAGCGCGGCAAACAGCAGCGTCAGATAGGTGATCGAATAACGGAACGTACGCTTGGCAAGTGCATCCGAGTAATCCGCATACAGCGCCACCACATACACCATGAACACCAGATTGAGCACCAGCGCCGAGATGAGGTAGATCAGGTGGCTCATGCCCATGCTGTAGGGGATGAAGGTGATGGTGACCAGGATGATGGTGTAAAGCACGATATGCAGCAGGGTGAATTGCACCCCATGCGTGACTGGCAGCATGGGAATGCCTACCTTGGCGTACTCTTCGCGGCGATACAGCGCCAGTGCCCAGAAGTGCGGGGGCGTCCAGGCGAAGATAATCAGAAACATGATCAGCGCTTCGTGAGAGACCACATTGTTGATGGCGGCCCAGCCCAGAATCGGCGGCATGGCGCCGGATGCCCCGCCGATGACAATGTTGAGTGGCGTAGCGGGCTTGAGAAACACGGTGTAGATCACGGCGTAACCGAGTAATGTGCCGAAGGTTAGCCACATGGTCAGCGGGTTCACCATGGCATATAGCAGGCTCAGTCCGGCGAAACCCAGCAAGGTGGCCAATACCAGAGTTTGCCGCGTGCTGACCTGACCGGTTGGCAGTGGTCGGTGTCGGGTGCGGGCCATGCGGGCGTCGATCTTTTGCTCAATGATGCAATTAAAGGCCGCCGCAGCGCCAGATGTCATGGCGATACCGAGTGTGGCGGCAATGAGAATATCCAACGGTGGCAGATGCGGCGTCGCCATGAACATGCCTATCATGGCGGTGAACACAATCAGCGCACTCACGCGCGGCTTGCACATCATGAAGAAACTTCGCAGGCTGACGCGGATTTCCTGAATATTCAAAGCGATAGCATGGGCCATGTCATGTCTCCTCAGGCTGTTTGAGTGGGGTGATGGTGGAATTGAGCACAACCAGCGTGCTTAACAGCAAAGCCGCAAATACGTTATGGCTGACGGCCAGCACCAAGGGCAGTCGCAGCAATACATTGGCAATACCCAGGCTGATTTGGCAGACCAGCAAAAGCAGCAGCACCAGCGCAATGTTTGTCAGCGTGCCTTTATTCAGCAGGCTGAGCGCCAGCGTGCCGCAAACAATCAGCGTAAGCAGGGCGCCCAGGCGGTGTGTCCACTGGATGGTCACCAGTGCATCCGCTGACAATGCGCTGCCATCCGGCCCTTGGCCGAGCTCGCGCAATACATGGTAGGCATCTGCATAGTTAAGTGTGGGTATCCAGCTGCCCTGGCAAGCAGGGAAATCCGTACACGCCAGCGCGGCATAGTTGGCGCTGGTCCAGCCGCCAAGGACGATCTGCAGTAACACCACGATTAGTGCCATCCTGATCCAGACGTGATGCGTGGATGTGACTTGCGAACTGGCGATGCGCCCCCAATGCCGGTGTGCCATCCATACCAGCAGTGCAAGGGTCAACATGCCGCCCAGCAAATGCGCAGATACTACCGCTGGCTTCAGCAGCAAGGTCACGGTCCACATGCCCAACATGGCTTGCAGCGCTACCAGAGCAGTCGTCAAAGTGGGGAGCCATGGCGAGATTGCCAAATAAAGTCGGCCGCGCCAGCCCAGCACGCACAGCGCCAATATCACCAGACCCAACGTGCCTGCCAGGTAGCGATGCAGCATTTCTTTCCAGGCCTTGTGCTGTTCCAGCGGCTTGTCCGGATAGGCGCTGGCGGCTGCCGCGACATCGTCCGGGTGTTGCGGCACGCTTAATTGCCCATAGCAGCCAGGCCAGTCCGGGCAGCCCAGCCCGGCATCTGACAGCCGAACGTAGGCGCCGAGGCCAACCACGGTGAGCGCCAGCAGCGGAGCCAGCAATATCAGGCGTTTAAACCAGAGCGCGGCGGCCATGCCTTAGCCCGCCCAGGCATAGTTGAGCAAGCGGGCGATATCGGCCCGAATATCCCCAGGCGCCAGGCTGGCGGGGAAATACATCATCAGGTTCGCCAGCGGGTCCACCAGATAAATGGTGTTGTTATCAGTGACTGGCGCCTCATGAGTTGCTGATGGGGCTCCCGTGAGCTGGAATTGCTGCGCGTAAGCCTGAACTTCACTGGAAGGCGCGTGCAGAATGATCAGGTCGGGGTAGCGTTCCTGCATCGCCTGCAGATGGGTGTCGCTGGAAATCAGGATGCGCTGCACCCGGCCCATGTTTTTATCCATGGAAACATGTATTTGCCGCATGAGATGCAAGCGCTCTTCGCATGATTCACGGCATGGCCCGGTAACGTAGACCATGCTCCATTTGTCGCGCCACAGATTGGCTGGAACGGCAGCCCCGCGCATATCCTGTATGCCAGCGGGGGGCGGCAACGGTTTCAATGGCGAGACCAGAGTGCCATGGCTGCGCCCATTCGGATGCCAGTCCAACCCATACATCGCAGCCACCACGAGCAGTGGCAGGGCGAAAAACACCAGCATACCGAGCAGCATCTTGCGGCCTTGGGGCCACGATGAGGCGGGGCCGGTGGCAGCAGGGGATAAGGAAGAATCGAGCGAAGACTTGGCCATGGTCATGAGGCTGGTTTTTCTTGTGGTGGGGTTGGTGAATTGGCGGGCACAATACTGAGGTAGACATAAATGGCCAAGGCTGCAAATGCAAAGCCAAACCATTGATAGGCATAACTTAAATGCATGCCAATGCGCTCTGCCGGTTGCGGCCAGTCGCGGTCAAATCCACCGGCCTGGCTATCGGCATCAAGCCGGACGATGACGGGGCTGATGGCAAACGGTACCAGGGCGGCGTAGCGTTGCATGTCCATGTTTTGCCACACGGCATCCCAGTGTTTGGGATCGCTTTTTCCCAGCGTGTAATAGCGGCTGGACGGCACCCATACTTGCCCGGTGACGCGTTGCGGCCCGGTGGGCGTGGTTATTGTTGGCAATTCGCGATGCTCAGGCATGGCTGGCACCCAGCCGCGGTTTACCAGCACGTATTGCTGAGTATTGCGTATGCGTAATGGCGTGATGACATGGTAGCCCGCCAGTTCATGGCTGACCTGATTGTCCAGGAATACCTGGTAGCGCGGCTCGTATTCACCTTCAACGGTAACGCGGCGATAACGCCAGGCCTCGGCGTTATTCAGCTGTAGGGGCAGAGGGCTGGGCTCGGCATGAAGGTATTGTGAGTACAAGGCCTGCAATGCCTGTTTTTGCTGGGCTTTATCGTATTGCCACAAGCCAAGTTTGATGCATATCGCCATGCAGAAAAGAGTGATCAATGCGCCGGGAATGCGCGGAGAAAAACGATAGCGCTGCCTTGTTTTTATTGGAAATTGCAAAATAAGCTGACCCCATCCATACTGATTAAAACCTGACCTGGACATCGCCATGTTGATTAAGCTCGCTATCGTTGTCATGCTGGTACTTATCGTTGGCAGCCTGTTTTACGCCTTGTTTTCAATGGTGAGAAACAAGGGACAAGGGCAGGCCACCATCAAGGCGCTCACTTTGCGCATTGCCCTCTCCCTGGGGTTGTTTCTCTTGCTGATGCTGGGGTTTTATACCGGCGTGATCGGGCATTAACCCGGCCGGTATAAAACCCGGCCTATTAAAGCCAGTAAACAAACACGAACAGCCCCAGCCACACCACATCCACAAAGTGCCAGTACCAGGCAACGCCTTCAAAGCCGAAGTGATGCTCGGGTGTGAAGTGCCCTTTGATGCTGCGTAGCCAGATCACGATCAGCATGAGTGTCCCCAGCGTGACGTGAAATCCGTGAAAGCCGGTCAGCATGAAAAAGGTGCTGCCATAAACACCGGCACCCAGCGTCAGCCCCAACTCGGTATAGGCATGGTGATATTCGAAGGCCTGCAGGCTGATAAACGCCAAGCCCAACACAATAGTGAAAAACAAGCCCCATACCAGCTGCCGGCGGTTGTTTTTGAGCAGGCCCCAATGCGCCCAGGTGACGGTGACGCCGGAGCTGAGCAGTATCAGCGTGTTGATGGCAGGAATGCCCCATGCGCCCATGGGGGTGAATTGTGCTGGCTGGTAATCGCGCCCCAGCACGTGACCGCCCGGCCCGGCGGAAGGCCAGGTGGCGACAAAATCCTTGTACATGGTAAAGGCTGGGTCAAAGCTTGCCAGCTCCGGCACCGAGATAATGCGCGCAAAAAACAGCGCCCCAAAAAACGCGGCAAAGAAGGCAATCTCGGAGCAGATGAAAGCAATCATGCCCCAGCGGAACGACTTGTCCTCCCATGTGCGGTACATGCCGCTCTGGCTTTCGGCAATGATTTTGGCAAACCAGCGGAAGATCATGCTGAGCATGAGCACCAGGCCCAGCAACATCAGCCATTTGCCCGCGGCATAGCTGTTGGTGCTGAAGATAAAGCCCATGGTGAGCAGCAATAGCCCGCTGGACAAGACCACCGGATAAAGGCTGGGGGTCGGGACAAAGTATTTGTCATGCGTTTGAGTGGACATCCATATGCTCCTGTTAGCCAGATGATGCAAATGTTATTGGTTTGATTAATCCTTCTGCTTCAATGCTGATGCCTTTTCTGTACTGTTTCGCTGCTGCTATTTGATTGCACTGTAAAACGCATACGACAGGGTGAGGGCTTTTACATCATCCGGAATGTCGGGACTGACATAAAAGCGCAGAGGCATTTCACGCGATTCGCCCGCCTTCAGATCCTGGCGCTGAAAACAAAAACACTCGATTTTCTTGAAATACTCTGATGCCTTGCCTGGGCTGACGCTGGGGACAGCCTGTCCGGCGACGGTTTCATTGGCCATGTTGCGGGCAATGAAGGTCACGGTTTCTATCTTGCCCGGATGGACCCGTATGCTGGATTGCACCGGGTGAAAGCTCCACGCCAGCCCCGGCATGACATTGCTCGTGAAGCTCACTTCCACCCAGCGCGTGGTATCCACACGTGATTGCGCGCTTACTGCCACATTTTCTGTCTTGCCATTGAGGCCGGTGACGCGGCAAAGCACGTCATACAAAGGCACCAACCCGTAGGCGAAGGCGAGAGCCATCGCCACAATGACCAGCAGCTTGTAACCGAGCTGGCGATTCAGCTGGCTGAGGCTGGCAATCGCGCTTATCTTTTCCATAGCATCCACATGCCCAGGGCGTACCAGAACAGGGCAACGGCCGCCAGCAGCAGCGCAATCAATCGGCTGCGGCGACGTTTGTCCTGGGCGTTTTTCATATCGTTTGCCATGGGAATAAGCGACATGGCTTAGCGGATGACCGGTTGTTCATTGAAGGTGTGATAGGGCGGTGGCGACGGCAACGTCCACTCCAGGCCATTGGAGCCTTCCCACACCTTGTCGGTCGCTTTTTTGCCGCCGCGCGCGCAACTCACAATGTTGTAGACAAACAGCAACTGCGTGAGCCCCAGGGTAAACGCCGCAATCGAGGAGATCATGTTGAACTCCGAGAACTGCAGGGCGTAATCCGGAATGCGGCGTGGCATGCCTGCCAGCCCCAGGAAAAACTGCGGAATGAAGGTGAGGTTGAACGAAATCGCCGTCAGCCAGAAATGCAGCTTGCCCAGCTTTTCGTTGTACATGTGGCCGGTCATCTTCGGCAGCCAGTAGTACACGCCTGCCATGATGCCCATGATGCCGCCTGCAAACAGTGTGTAGTGGAAATGTGCCACGACGAAATAGGTGTGGTGGTATTGCGCATCCGCCGCCACATCTGCCAGCACCAGGCCGGTGAGGCCGCCGATGCCAAACAGGATGATCCAGCCGATGGCAAACAGCATCGGCGTTTCAAAGGTCATGGAGCCACGCCAGATGGTGGCGATCCAGCAGTAAAACAGTACCGCCAATGGCAGGGAAATCGCCATGGTGCTGTACATGAAGTAAAGCAGCGCAGGCACTGGCATGCCAGCAGTGAAGAAGTGGTGCGCCCATACCACCACCGAGAGAACGCCGATGGCACAGAGCGAATACACCTGCGCTTTGTAGCCATAGATCGGCTTGCGGGCAAAGGTGGAAAGTATCTGTGGAATAAAACCCCAAACAGGTAGCAGCAGGATATACACCTCAGGATGGCCAAAGAACCAGAACAGGTGCTGGAACAGGATAGGGTCGCCACCGCCAGCGGCATCAAAGAAGTGGGTGCCGAAGTGGCGATCGGTCAGCAACATGGTGACAGCCCCAGCCAGTACGGGAATGGTGGCGATGAGGAGGAAGGCGGTGATCAGCCAGCCCCAGGCAAACAGCGGCAGTTTCATGAGGGTCATGCCGGGTGCGCGCATATTGAAAATGGTGACAATGATGTTGATCGAGCCCATTACCGATGAAATCCCCAGCAAGTGCACGGCGAAAATCGCAAAATCAACGCCTATGCCGCCCTGCACCGAGAGCGGGGCATAAAAGGTCCAGCCCGTGGCAATCGCGCCATCGCCTATGCCAAACAAAGCCAGGGTAAAGGGCAGTGTAAGCAGGATGGCAGCCGGGGGCAGCAGCCAGAAACCCCAGTTATTGAGGCGGGGCAGGGCCATATCCGGCGCGCCTATTTGCAAAGGCAGCATCCAGTTGGCGAAGCCAGTGGCAGCGGGCATGAGCGCCGCAAAAATCATCACCAGGGCATGCACGCCTATCAGCTGGTTATAGAACTCGGGATGCATGAGCTGAAGGCCCGGCTGAAACAGCTCGGCGCGTACCGCCATGATCATCGCCCCGCCCACCATGAACATGATGAGCGAGAAGGTGAGGTACATGGTGCCTATGTCTTTGTGGTTGGTGGTGGTCAGCCAGCGCAGCATTCCGCTTGGATGATCGTGATGTTCTTCATGGTCGACTGTGGTGCTGTAACTCATTTTCGAACTCCTTTAAATCCTTGATGCAGATGGGATATGGCTTAACGCATGGCCTTTACTTGAGCGGGCTGCAACATATCGCCCAAACTATTGCCCAGCGCATTGCGCTCGTAGGTGATCACGGAAGCAATTTCGGTATCGTTCAAAATGCCTTTCCAGGCGGGCATGACGCCCTTGCCATTCATCACCCGGTCAAGATGTCCGTCTTTGACCATCTTGTTGTCCTTGTCCAGGATCGGGCCGGTGGCAATCTTGCTGCCGGTCAGGGCCGGGAAGGCGGGTGGCAGGCCCTGGCCGCCTACCTGATGGCAAACAGCGCAGTTTTTCTCGTAGATGCCCTTGCCATTGGCAATCAGGTCTTCTTTGGTCCACTCCTTGTCAGCGCCGGCAGCGGCGGCTTGCAGCTCGGCTTTTTTACTGGTGGCCCAGGCATTGAAATCCTCCTCGTTTTTGGCAATGACTACCGCAGGCATAAAGCCATGGCCCTTGCCGCACAGCTCCTTGCATTGACCACGGAAGGTGCCTGGCTCCTCGATCTTGACCCAGGTTTCACGCAGGAAGCCCGGAATGGCATCGCGCGCCGCGCCAAAAGCCGGAATCCACCAGTTGTGGATGACATCGCTGGAGGTGAGCAGGACACGTACTTTCTTGTCGGTGGGGAGGACCAGGGGGTTGTCTACCTCCAGCAGATACTCCGGATTTTTGGCAGCCTGGTTATTGATCTGCTCCTGGGGGGTGGTCATGTTGCTGACAAAGCTGATGCCTTTGGCCGGGCCGTCCATGTATTCGTATTGCCAGCGCCATTGCGAGCCGGTGACCTTGATCACCATGTCGGCGTCAGTGCGGGTATCTTCCATGGCGACCACGCTATGAAAGGCGGGGATGCCCATTAGGATGAAGTCGATGTAAAGCAGGATGGCAAATGGCACCAAGGTCCAGAAAAGCTGCGCGCGGGTGCTAGGGCCAGTAAAGCCGGCAGGCTGGTAATCGCGGCTTTTGCGATGCATGACGATGGAGTAGATCATGATGCCGAGCACCACAACGAAGATCACCATGACGATGATCATGAACTTGTTGTGTACCTGCAGGGTGTCCAGCGCCATCGGTGTGACAGGTTTTGGAAAATTCCACGCGTAGTCCGCGTGTGCTGTCAGGGGCAAAAGAGCGCCCAGTAAACATTGCCAGATTCTTGTTATGCGTAACCTTGCCATGCCTGCTCCCATTGGATTAGCGACCATATTGAATGGCTTGCTGTAGTTGGTGGGCGAGTTCCAGGCGTTGCTCATTGTTCATGAAGCGGTGCCCGAGCTCGACTTCCTTTCCATGCGATCGGACAAACAGCGCCTGCTCGCCATAAGGCCGGTTGCGCAACTGGACCTGGGCCCAGTAACGCTGCATGACGATCTGGCGGTGCGTATGGATGTCGTGTTTTTCAATCGCGAGGTGGGTTTCGTTGATCACGATGGATTCATAGTCTGCTGCATGCCGGTGGATGAAGTAGAACGCATAAGCGACAGCGATCAGTTCAAGTCCGGCAAAAGGCAAGACCAGCCATGCACCAGCCATGGTGAATACAAGCGCGATAACGAGGGAGAGGAGAGCGATGGACGCAACAACGCTGAGCTTGCCCTTGAGAGACAAGGCGCAGTTGGGACGTGCAATAAAGCTTACTTCTACAAAGTTCGATGCCATCTTGCTTCTCCTCAAATTGCCCCGTTTCTGACGAACGGTTTTTGATGCGAAGACTACTTGGACGATCTTGAAACTTGTAAAACGTATAACCTTGATTGACTTGCCTGATCCGTATTCAAGTGAGACTTTTGAATGCGAATGAGGGCGAGTCTACATAAAAAATTCCAGCTTGCGTAGCCCTGTGAAGAAAAAGCCGCAGGACTCAGCTCAAAAAAACAGCGGGTTTAATTCACCAGCAGATTCTGGATGCTGCCCCAGACAACCAGCGTGCAAATCATCAAAAACCCCCATGCAATCACGCCTGCCATGAAAACGGCACCGAAAAACAGCGCGGATTGTCCGCTGTCGCGGATATTGAAAATGGTGGGAATCCCGAAATAAATAAATCCGGCGGAAGCCATCATCGCCAGCGAGGCGATGGCCAGATTGACGTAAATATCCGGCACCAGCAAAAAGATGGGCGCCATCCATAGTGGCGTAGGGGCTACTGCCGCCAGGATAAAGCTTTCGCGATACGTCGGATGAATGTCGGCTACTTCTGCCAGCTGCCGGACGATGCTCGCCATGATGGGCACGACCACGAGCTGCACAATGAAAAAGGCAATCGACACCAGTAACAGCTTGTTGCCGGGCATGAGCTCGAGAAAGGCAAAGCTATGGGCGGAGCCCGCGATGTAGAGCATGGCCGCGGGAATCAGGGAAAATGGAATAACGTGTAACAGGTAAAGCCGGTGTATGGATGGTTGGCCTTGGAGCAGAGATTGCCAGCCAGCCACGGGGGCGAAAAACAACTTGAATAACGTCAGCGGATGCATCTTGTATCCTCCTGCGCAGTTGATGGGAATACCCGTGCGTTGCACTATACGCCTAACTGAGCGGTGAAAGAAAGCATTCCGATCAACAGCTTGCGAGGATTAAGCTAAGTCATTGAAAATACTGATCTGTATAAATTTTGTGTACTGATCGATGAAAGTGCCGTTTGACGCATGCGTAAAATGCTCGGGATGCCTTGCATGCGTCTGCATGCAAGGCCGGCGAAATGTGACGAACGTCGGTGAAAACGTGGGTTATTGAAAGCGCAGTGCTTCGATCGGGTTCAGCTGCGCTGCTTTGCGTGCAGGGTAGAATCCGAAAAAGACGCCCACGGTGGCGGCGACGATAAACGCGGTGAGAATTGACTGGCTGGAGACAACAATCGGAGCCTGGGTAATGTGGCTGACGAGGAGTGCACCTCCCACGCCAATGCCGATGCCAATCAGGCAGCCGACAATAGAAATCACAATGGCTTCCAGCAGAAACTGCATCAAAATATCCCGCTCACGTGCGCCTATCGCCATGCGGATGCCGATTTCACGAGTGCGTTCGGTGACGGATACGAGCATGATGTTCATAATGCCAATGCCGCCCACGAGAAGGGATACCGAGGCAATGGCGCCCAGCAGCAGAGACATGGTTTTGGTTGTTTCCGCTGCCGAGTTGGCGAGCGCAGTGAGGTTACGCACGGAAAAATCGTTATCCATGCCTTCGCGTATGCGATGACGTTGACGCAGCAGACTGTTGAGGCTGTCTTCTACCATGGGCATGACTTTATCCGAGTCCGCCTGCACGATAATCTGGCGCACACTGCCTGAGAATTGCGCGCCAAATACCCGTCTTTGCGAGGTGGTGAGCGGGATGATGATGGTGTCATCCTGATCACGACCATCCAGGCTTTGTCCCTTGTTATCCAGCACGCCCAAAATGATAAACGGGCTATCCTTGATGCGGATGGTCTTGCCGACCGGGTCATCATCGCCAAACAGATTCTGCACCACGGTTTTGCCGATAAGCGCGACACGAGTGGCCGAGCGGATATCGGAATCTGAAAATACATAGCCGTCGCTCAGATTCCATGAGCGCACATCCAGATAGCTCGGCGTCGTGCCGATGATGCTGGTGTTCCAGTTGTTCCCGGCATAAATCACCTGGGCGCTGCCCATGTTGATCGGGGCCACATTGCTCACGCCTTCCAGATCCTCCATGGCGGCAGCATCCTTGACGTTGAGCGAGGGCGCATTGCCGGTAGCGGAGCGGGCGCCGCCCATATTGGGTGGGCCAGCCAGCACGATAAAGAGATTGCTGCCCATGGACTGGATGGATTTCTTGACCGCTTGTTCGGCCCCCTGGCCAATCGCCATCATAAGTACCACTGCACCCACGCCGATCACCATGCCCAGCATGGTGAGAAAGGTCCGCAGGCGATTGGCGCCCATGGCATGCCAGGCTTCTCCCAGCATGGCGCTAAACATGAGGCGCTCCTGTCACGGCAATAGGCGCTGTCCGGGTGTCTTCCACAATCTTCCCGTCCAGGAATCGCACCTGACGGCTGGCGTGCTCGGCAATGTCGGGCTCATGGGTGACCAGGACGATGGTAATGCCTTCGCGGTTAAGCTCGCCAAACAAGGCCATGATTTCTTCGCTGGTCTTGCTGTCGAGGTTGCCGGTGGGTTCATCAGCCAAAATCAGGCTGGGGCGATTGATCAGGGCGCGTGCGATGGCGACGCGTTGCTGCTGGCCACCGGAAATCTGGTTGGGGTGCGAGTTCACATGATTCGCCAGGCCAACTTTTTCAAGCAACACCCGGGCGCGGGCATGCCGCTCGGGTTTGTCTATTCCGGCGTAGACCAGGGGCAGGGCGACATTGTCCAGCAGGCTGGAACGTGCCAGCAGATTGAAGCCCTGGAAAACAAAACCTATGGTCTGGTTGCGCACTTTTGCCAGACGATCCCCCTGCAGGCGCGCCACCGGCTGGTCATTCAACATGTATTCGCCGCTGCTGGGTTGATCCAGGCAGCCCAGGATATTCATGAAGGTGGATTTGCCGGAGCCCGACGGGCCCATGATAGCCACAAAGTCGCCTGCATCTATTTCCAGGTTAACCTCCTTCAGCACCGGGAATTTTCCGGCGGCGGTCTGGTAATCCTTGTAGAGGTTTTTTACCTCGATCACATGGCCAGGCATGGCTAGAACATCCGCATCTTGGGGCCGGGCGAATTTTGCTGCGGCATGTTTTGCCCTTGCAGATCGCCCACAATGACCTTGTCGCCCGGCTTCAGATGACGGCTCCTGATTTCGGTGACTTTGCCATCGGTGATGCCAAGCAGGACATTGACGGCCTCGGGTTTGTCCCCATTCAGCACATATACCTTGCCTTTGGCCATGTCCCCGCGTGGCTTTTTGCCGTCCGGTCCACCGCGATGCTTGCGCTCGCCCGGGCCTTTGCCACCATCCGACCTTGCGCCATCCGGCGGCATGTTGCCTACATCGTCATCATCAAGTTTGGGCTTGTAGCGCAGGGCCGCATTCGGTACCAGCATGACATTGTCGTGCTTGGCGACGCCGATATTCACGTAAGCGGTCATGCCCGGCAGTAGTGTTTGATCTGGGTTATCGACCGAAATGACCACGTTGTAGGTGACCACGTTGGAGGTTGTCGTGGGGTTGAGGCGCAGCTGTTTGACTACGCCTTCAAAATTGCGGTTAGGGAAAGCATCCACGGCAAACTTCGCGGCCTGACCTTCCTTGATGTTGCCGATGTCCGCCTCGGCAAAGCTGGTGTTGATCTGCATCTTGGACAGATCCTGCGCAATGGTGATCAGCGTCGGGGTTTGCAGACTGGCGGCCACGGTTTGGCCGACGTCAACAGCGCGATCCACCACTACGCCGGAGACCGGGGAGCGGATGATGGAGTAACCCAAATTGGTCTGGTCACGCCGCAACTGTGCCTGGATGGTGTACAGGTTAGCCTGGGCAGATTTCAGCGCCTGCACGGCCTGATCGAGTTCCTGGCGGGATACATACTCCTGCTGGAACAGCGAGCGTATGCGGGCTTCATTCGCCTTGGCGAGATCTAACGATGCCTGGGCATTGCGAACATTGCCCTCTGATTGCGCAATCTGGGCGGAGAAAAGCGCATCGTCCAGCTCCAGCAATACCTGGCCTTTTTCCACCTTGTCATTGAAATCCACATACAGCTTGCTGATACGACCTGATACCTGCGTACCGACGTTCACCAGCGTCACCGGATTCAGCGTGCCGTTGGCGGAGACCGACTGTTCCACATCGCCCTGGGTTACTTCCTTGAAGCGATAAAGCTCATCGGGTTTGGGTTGATGGCTTTTGTCATAAAAATAATAGCCGCCACCTGCTACCGCGAGCAGTACCAGGCTAAGTCCGATTTTTTTAAAGGAAGTACTCATGAGCGTGCTTTCAGCATAAATCATGCATAAGATGGATTATGGATTGTTCTGGTCTGGCAGGGTCTGGATCATGGCGTTGTCCAGCACCCCAACAGCTTGCGCCAGCGTTGCCCGTGCCACATTGCCATTCAGATAGGCCTGTATCAATTGTTGCTTGGCTGATGCTAGTGCGCTCTGGGCATTCAGGGTGTCGATGATGTTGCCGACACCTGCCTTGTAGCGACCGAGGGCGACGCGGGATGACTCTTCGGCGCTTTGCACCAGCACTTGGGCGGCAATCACCGATTCATTGGCGGTGCGCAGATTCTGGTAAGCGTTCCACACATCCAGCGAGATTTGCAGACGGATGCGATCGCGCTGCGCTGCCCGCACTTCGCGCGTGGCTTCGGCGGAGCGTATGCGATAGGTCGGCGCATAGCCGCTGAATAATGGAATGGAAACCGTGAGGCCCAAGGTTGAGGTGTTGGCTGAAGTGAGGCTGCTGCCATCTTGCTGGCTATTGCTCATGGCAATCGAAACCGTAGGCTTGGCGGCGGCTTTTGACGCGTCAATGCTGGCTTGCGCCGCTTTTACCTGCGCCTCGCTCGCCATCAGGTCGGGACGGCGATTGCGGGCTTGTTCGATCAGGGCGTCAATATCATCACTCACCGGCTGCAGGGTGGAGTAGTTGGTATTGTTGACCAGTCGAATGGGCTGATTGGCCTGTATCCCCATGACATTGGCCAGCGTGCCGTAAGCGGTTTTCAGATTGCCCTCGGCGGTAATGCGGGAGAGGGTGGCCTGGGCATACGCCGTTTGTGCCTGCAGCTTATCGGCTGGCGTGGCAACACCGGCCTTGTAGCGGGCATCCGCGGCCTTGAAGCTTTCTTCGCTGGCACGCTCGGCTTCGCGGCTGGCATCCAGCGCGGCAATATTGGCTTGCACCTGATAATAGGCCTGCACGGCAGATAACAGGAGCGTCTGCACGGTGACATCCTGGGTGGCGCTGGCCGCCTGCAATAGCTGACGTGCGCTTTCCAGCGTGGCATCGCGATTGCCAAAGTCATACAGCAGGTAAGACGCCACAATGCTGTTGCTCAGGTTGCTGTAAGCGTTGTTGCGCGTGGCCAGTTCCGGGCTGGTTACGTTGATATTGGTCCCTACCGTATCCGTAACGCTGGGCAGGTAAGCCGAGCGGGCAATGCCTACTTGCGCTGCCTGCACGCGCGCGTTGGCCCAGGCTTCACGGGTTTGCGGGTTGTTGCACAGTGTCGCATCCGCCACTTCGCCCAGGGTGAGTGCGTTTTGCAGATTGGGGGCAGCGCATGCGGTATTGCCTACATAACCACTGGAGATCGCAGCAGGCACGGTCACATTAAGCGGATTGCCATCTTTGTACCAGATGGAACTCTCGGCCTGTGCGGGCAGGGCGGTTGTGAGGGAGATCAGGCTTAGGCAGATTGGCAGTGCAGCATATGGCGAGGCGGTAAAACCGGATCGTGCAAGGGGCGACATGTGATCTGTTACTTTCAGCGCTTTATAGTGATTGGACACAATTATCGCTGATATGGACGTAAAGACGCGTAAGCGGTTCAAAAATTGCTAATCATTTTACAAAAATTAACAGGCCATTGAATAACAGCGCGGAGGCTGCCATGCAATGGCCTGTTTTAGCTTGGTTTTTTAGTGAGATTAAATGCTTATTCGACGCCCTGGCTTGCCAGGTAGTCTTCGTAATTGCCGGTGTAATCGCTGATGCCATCGGCCTTGATTTCGATGATACGGGTCGCCAGCGAACTCACAAATTCACGGTCATGGCTCACGAAAAACAGTGTGCCCTTGTACTTGTCCAGCGCGGTATTCAGCGCTTCGATGGATTCCATGTCCATGTGATTGGTGGGTTCATCCATCAACAAGACATTGGTGCGGGCCAGCATCAGCTTGCCGTAGAGCATGCGGCCTTTTTCACCACCGGAAAGTACCTTGACTGACTTCTTGGTATCTTCCCCCGAGAACAACAGGCGGCCCAGCATGCTGCGTACCGAGTTGTCATCGTCACCTTCCTGGGTGAACTGGGACATCCAGTCGAACAGGTTGAGGTCTTTTTCAAACTCGTATTCGTGATCTTGTGCAAAGTAGCCGAGCTTGGCTTTCTCTGCCCATTTCACTTCACCATGGTTGGGTTGCAGATCGCCTGCCAGACAGCGCAGCAAGGTGGTTTTACCAATGCCGTTTTCACCAATGATCGCCACTTTTTCGCCTGCTTCAAAAATCAGGTCGATGTCATTGAACAGGGGGCGGTCAAAGCCATGGCTGAGCTTTTTCAGCTCAACAGCGTTACGGTGCAGTTTTTCGCGATCATCGTATTCAAAACGGATGAAAGGATACTGACGGCTGGATGGCTTGAATTCCTCAATCTTGATCTTGTCGATCTGCTTGGCGCGGCTGGTGGCCTGCTTGGCCTTGGAGGCGTTGGCCGAGAAGCGGCGAACGAATTCCTGCAGGTCGGCGATCTGCTGTTTGGCCTTAGCATTGTCCTTGGCCTGCTGTGCACGGGCCTGGGCTGAGGCTTCCATGTAGTCGTCATAGTTGCCGGGGTAAACCGTCAGCTTGGCGTAATCCATGTCGGCGGTATGCGTACATACCTGATTCAGGAAGTGTCGATCGTGCGAAATGATGATCATGGTGCAGTCACGATTGTTCAGCACATCTTCCAGCCAGCGGATGGTGTTGATATCCAGGTTGTTGGTCGGTTCATCCAGCAGCAGGATGTCAGGATTAGCAAACAGCGCCTGCACCAGCAGCACACGCAGTTTCCAGCCGGGAGCCACTGCGCTCATCGGCCCGGTGTGCTGCTCGATGGGGATGCCCACACCGAGCAGCAGCTCGCCTGCGCGTGCTTCGGCGGTATAGCCGTCATATTCGGCGTAGACACCTTCCAGTTCGGCCGCACGCATGTAGTCTTCTTCGGTGGCTTCCGGGTTCATGTAGATTTCGTTCTTTTCTACATTCGCCTTCCACATCTGCTCATGGCCCATCATCACCACATCGATGACGCGCTGATCCTCGTAAGCAAACTGGTCCTGACGCAGAAAGGCCATGCGCTCATTGCTATCCAGCGAGATATTGCCCGCGGTGGGCTCCAGCACGCCGGCCAGAATCTTCATAAAGGTCGATTTTCCGCAGCCATTGGCTCCGATCAGACCGTAGCGGTTACCGTCGCCAAACTTGACGGAGACATTTTCAAACAGCGGCTTGGCGCCAAACTGCATGGTGATATTGTTTGCTATAAGCATTACGTATACGTCCAGAAAGTTGAATCTTTTTTAATTAATTATTTATTTAATAAACAATGAATTGAGTAATTTTGTTAATGTATTTTATTTCTATATTGTTCGTGCTGCGAGTGCGTGTGCAGCGACTTAAAACGTGTCGCGGATAACTACCTCGCTCATGGGCAGCTGACCGCCACGTGGCCATGGTTCCTTGATACCCTTGCCAATCGCCACAAACATGGCAGGCACATGGTCGGCAGGCAGTTTCAGCAGTTTGGCCACCGCATCAAAATCAAAGCCATCCATGGGACAGCTGTCGTAGCCCATTTCCTTGGCTGCCAGCATCAGGGTCATCGCAGCCATGCCGCATGAACGCATGCCTTCATCACGTTGCACCTGCTCCTTGCCAGCATAATATTGACCGATGGCAGGTACCAGATAATTCCTCACCGCTTCCGGCGCATTGGCCCAGTAACGCTCAGGCTGCTTGCTCCAGGATTGCAGATCCGCTACCAGAACGACCAGCAAGGAAGCATCGGTCACCTGCGCCTGATCCCAACTGGCTGCGCGCACCCGCTTGCGCAGCTCGGGGGATTGCACCAATACAAAGCGCCAGTTCTGAATATTGAATGCAGTCGGGGAGAGCAGTGCCAGCGACATCAGCTGTTCGATCTCGGCTTCGCTCATCGTATGTTCCGGGTCGAATGCCTTGATCGAGCGACGGGTTTCAATGGCTTGGCTTACGTTCATGTTACAAAATCCTCAATAGTGGATGGCAATAATTTCCAGCTCAAGGTTACCTGCCGGACGGTGCCATGTGACACTGTCTCCAACCTTTTGCCCGATGAGTGCATTAGCAAGGGGCGACACCCAGCTGACGCGATTGCTGGCGATATCGGCTTCATCCTCACCGACGATCATAAACACATGGGTTTCACCGACTTCATCCTCCACTTCTACGGTGGCGCCAAAAAGTACGGTCTCCGTCGGCTGTTTTGCCGGGTCAACCAGGATGGCGGATTCGAGCCGGGCATGCAGATAACGCAGGTCACGATCTATCATCGCCAGCTGTTGCTCGGCGATGGGATCCTCTTTGCGCGGGACAAGCGGCAGGCGCTCTTTGTCGAGTTGATCTGCATGTTGTTTCAGTTGCTTGAGGCCGGTTGGTGTAACGTAATTGGGATGTGGGCTGAGCGGACGTTCTGGCAAATCCGTGCCAGCGTGCTCGAGGTCATCCTCTTTTACAAATCCACGGCTCATGGCGCACGACCCATAAAACCTTGAATTATAACTCAACTAGAGGGGCTTGGGCTTTGAAGCTGGGCGGGGAATCTGAGGCGACATTATCCAAATAATGCGACAAGTGATTCCGTAAAGATAATAACGTGTTGGGGGAGGGGGAGTTTGAAAGAAGTTGATAACGGCCGCTATGTCATTGTTAGCGGCCGTTATCAGCACGGCAATGGCCCTAGAAATCCGCTGAGACCGACAGCAGGAGGGTGCGTGGTGCACCGACAGTCAGTCCCTCGCGTGCTGCAGATAACCAGTAATTTTTGTCGAATACGTTTTCGATGGAGCCTCTGACCGTGATGGGCGTTTTCCCCGCCATGAATGCATAGCGGGCTCCCAGGTCATAACGTGTCCAGGTCGGGATGCGTTGCGTATTGCTGGCATCCACATATTGCGGGCTGGTATGTACCATGCGCGCTGTTAGCGTCAGCCCTTGCAAGAACAAGGGGTCCCATTCTCCGGCAAGGTTGAGTTGCAGCTTGGGCACGGCGGGGGCCGTGTTGCCATCATTGGTACCCGCTTCTGTTTTGGTCAGTTTGCCTTGCGTCCATGCCAGACCACCCAGTACACGGACGTGATCGGTGGCTTCCCCTTGGGTAATCAACTCAATACCACGATTTCGTTGCTCGCCATCCATGCTATAGCGGCTGGTGGCTGGATTGATAAAGCCTGCAGGGCGCTCGATCTGAAATACGCTCAGGGTCGAGGCAAAACGCCCGAAGTCATACTTCAGACCAGCTTCGCGTTGCTTGGATACCTGTGGCGCGAACATTTGTCCGGCATTGCTGGTGCCATTTGGTGCGGTGTCACCTTGGCTCAGGGCTTCAATATAATTGCCATAAAAAGACAGCTGATCTCCGGGCTTGATGACGAGGGCGACGGCAGGCGTGACATCGGATTTATCGTAGTGGTCTGTCCTGGCACCTGTCGTACCGTTGAAGTTCGAGGTTTCAACTTGTTGGCGGCGTGCACCCAGGGTGAGCTGAACCTTGCGATCCATCATTGAAATGGTATCTGCTACAGCCAGGCTGTGCAGCCTCGCCTCACTTACCTTGGGCAGGTGGCCGCTTAGAGCAAGGCTTGGTTCAGCAAAACTGACGGGAGAGTAGATGCTGGAAGTGCTGATGCTGCCATTCAATCTTAGCAGCTTGTTCTCCTGGGAGAATGCGTTGTTGCTCAGAACTACCTCGTGCTCAAGGGCGCCGGTGGTGAATTTGCCTTTGATGCCGGTTTCGACCGATAGCACGCTGATGGCTTCGTTCAGGCGGTAAGGCCTTATGAGCATTCCGCCTTGAGGATTTTGCAGCAGCATGCTGGCTTGCAGGCTATTGAAATCGTATTCTTTGCCGCCAAGGGCGCCGTAGACGACCCAGTCCTTGTTCAGATCAAACTCAGCCCGCAGAGCGCCTGAAATTTCATTGCTTGCCCAGTATGTCCATTTGGGGATGAAATTCTTGTCTGCGTCCGGGGCTGAACCAATCTTGATACCGCTTTCTGGGGGGAACAGTAGTCCACCTCGGCCACGTGTAACGCTGTGCTGGTAGTTAAAGTCGCCCTCCAGGCGAAGTCTCTCCCCCTGAAAATCCATGCCGATCGCAATGGCATCCAGATTGTCTCTGACGTTGTTGACGGCTGTTTCGCCGGAGCTGGTGACGGCATTCAGTCGTATGCCCAGCTGTTGTTCTGCACCGAAGCGGCGGGCTATGTCCACGTGGGCTCCCAATACGCTATCTCCCATGTAAGAGAGCGTCAGGCGGTTGAGTGGGGTGGCACCTGCGCGCTTGGGGACCAGATTGATAGACCCGCCAACCGAGCCTGCCGGCGCCATGCCATTCAGCAAGGCATTGGGGCCTCTCAAGACTTCAACGCGCTCAATCCCGATAAGGGAGCTGGTGTTGCGTGGGGACACCCCATAGAGGCCATTGAACATCACATCGTAGTTAAACAGGGTAAAGCCGCGGATGTTGAATTCATCGCGTCCTGAGCTGCGTGAATATGTATTGCGTATGGAAGGGTCATTGATGAGGATGTCGCCTATGCTCCTTGCCTGCTGGTCTTCAATCAGCTTGGCGGTGTATTGGGTTCCGCTGAAAGGGGTATCCTGCATGTCTTTATTGCCTAGCAAGCCCATCCGTCCTCCGCGCGCAACTTGGCCACCTGCATAGTCCTTGGACAGCGTGCTGGAGGAGGTGTCCGAGGATGCTGTTACCTTGACTTCCGGCAGTACGGTCTCATCAGGCTTGCTTTGACTGACAGCAGCCTTCTGTAAGACATAGCCTCCTCCTGTTTTGGGCGTCGCTTCCAGCCCGCTGCCTTGCAACAATACGGCGAGGCCAGTCGCCGCGGTATAACGACCTTTCAGTCCTTTTGTATTCAGCTTGTCCAGCGCTGCTGCATCGTAGGACAGATTGATGTCTGCTGCCGTGGCAAACTGAATCAGGGCTGCATCCAGTGGACCTGGCGCGATGTTGAATTCACTCGAATTCTGCGGCAATTGCTTGCCAGACTCTTCGGCTGCCCCTGCGATCTGTGGCAGCGTGGTCATGCCTATCGCGATACTGAACAGGGCGCCCTGAACAGCAAGGCTGAGTGTGCTGCGGGAAGGCTTTGATCGCAGAGCGTGTGCGTTCTTTGGTAGATGGTAATGATCAAGTGTCATATCGGTCTTTCCATGAGGTAGGTTAAATGCTTCTACCAAGTAGGCCGATTGAGATGGAAAATCCCCTCAAAATATTTGAAATTTTTTATGAGGATTTTGCGAGACCCTATAACAGGGCGTCGCTATACGTTTTTGCAGGTCCGACGGATATCCACAGGCGGGTGCGGTAACTGAGACGTATAGGCTGGCTATGGGCAAGAAACTGCAGCGTTTTGTCCGTGTCCTTGATATGGAACAGCCCCGACACTCGCAAATCGGCAATCTCTGGCGCGCAACTGATTTTCCCCATGCGATAACGGGCGAGCTCTGCCAGTAAGTCAGCAAGCCGAATGTTATTGCCAGAGATGACACCTTGGACCCAGCTGCCGGCATCCATGCCTTGCAAGTTGGCGGGCTCCGTGCCGCTTTCCCGTAACCAGCGACTTTCATTTGCTTTTACGACATAGGATGCCTTGCTTTGCGCTGGATATAGCGCTACGGCATGTTCCTGCACGCTAATGAGCGCACCTTCTGTTGCCAGCCTGACCGTGAAGCGTGTTCCCAGTGCCTGCATTTTGCCAAACGACGTATATACCAAAAAAGGCCGCTTTGCTGCATGGTGCATATCTGTGCCGGTCTTCACCATGATTTCGCCACGGAGCAACAGGATAATGCGGTTTTCTCCCGACAGGTCTGTGCGAATGGCCGTGTCGGTATTCAGTATCAGCTCGGTGCCATCGGCAAGCTGCAATGTGCGTTGTTCTCCTATGCCGGTGCTGGCGTCAGCGGTAAGGCGTTGCCAGGGCAATTGGGCTCGCATTAGCCAGCCCGTGCCGATGGCAAGGGTTGCCAGCGACAGCAGTTGTATTGTTTTGCGCCGCTTCAGCAAGCTCTGGTGACGTTGCTGATCGGCATGTTCCATGGCGGAAATCACCAGGGCAGAAGGTGCGCTTGTGTCCGAAAAGCTATGGCGTAGTGAATGAATGCGTTCCCAGGCAACAGCATGCATGGGGTTTGCCCGCAGCCAATCTTCAAATCTGCGTTTTATGCCTTCGTTGGCTTCGTTATAGTCGAGTTTGATCGACCATGTGATGGCGGCATCAATAATGTCGTCTGGCAGAGCGGTTGATGATGGAATGTCGGGATTGTCATCCTGGGGTTGGGCATGGGCGGCAGATGTGGAATGCATTGCGGTGCTCATGGCTCAAAACGCAAGGTATAGCAATGCCGTAAGGCTTTAGCTATGTAGCGCTCTACGGTTGCCAGAGAGACTCCGATTCGTTCAGCAATCTGCGGGCAGGTTAAGCCATCTAGCTGCGCCATCAGAAAAGCATTGCGTACCATGGGCTTGAGAGCATCAAGCGTGCGATCAATCTCAATGAGCGTTTCCAGGAATATCAGGCGACTTTCAGGCGGGGGTGCCTCGGGGGCTGGCCAACTTGCCAGCGTTTCCTGCCATGCCAGCTCCAGTTCCCGTCGCCGCCAGTGCTCGACCACAAAACCGTGGGCAATGGTGGATAGAAAAGCGCGAGGCTGATGAGCCTGAACGGGTTGCTTGCGCAATAGCAAACGCATGAATACATCCTGCGCCATGTCATTGGCATCAAACGCATTGCCCAATTTACGGCGTATCCAGCCTTGCAGCCAGCCATAGTGGTCTATGTATAAAGCATGGACTTCTTGATGCAGGGTAAGGTCCGGCTTCGACACGATGAGTTCCTGGATGGATTCATGTTGCAATTGAGAATCATTATTATATTGCGGCAAGCAATTTATGCGCAATAGTTATGTGGGTCTTTCCCGATGGGAGATCTACCTGTCAGGGCTTTCGTTCGAATCGTATCATCTACCATGCCATAAGAATGGAGTGCTTGGAGATGCGAATATTTGCTGGAAACTGAAGGACGAAAAAGAAAAAACCCGCTGTTACGCGGGTTTTAGGTGTTTTAATGCTGGCTCAGGATCACTCCCACTCAATGGTTGCCGGTGGTTTGCCGGAGATGTCGTAGACGACGCGGTTGATGCCACGGACTTCGTTGATAATGCGGTTGGAGACGCGGCCGAGCAGGCTGTAGGGGAGTTCGGCCCAGTGCGCGGTCATGAAGTCGCTGGTGATGACGGCGCGCAGGGAGACGACGTAGTCGTAGGTGCGGCCGTCGCCCATGACGCCGACGGATTTGACTGGCAGGAAGACGGTAAAGGCCTGGCTGGTGAGGTCGTACCAGCTTTTGCCGCTGACCTCGTCTATGGTGCTGCGCAGTTCTTCGATGAAAATCGCATCTGCCTGACGTAGCAGGTCAGCAAACTCCTGTTTTACTTCGCCCAGAATACGCACGCCAAGGCCGGGGCCTGGGAAGGGGTGGCGATACACCATGTCAGGTGGCAAGCCGAGGGCCACGCCCAGCTGACGAACTTCATCTTTGAACAGGTCGCGCAGGGGTTCCAGCAGTTTCAGGCCCAATTGCTCAGGCAGGCCGCCTACATTATGGTGGCTCTTGATGGTGACGGCTTTTTTGGATTTGGCGCCGCCGGATTCAATCACATCCGGGTAAATCGTGCCTTGGGCGAGGAAGGTGGCACCCTTGTGCCCACCTGTACCTGCCTTGAGCTTGGCGGCTTCAGCCTTGAAAACCTCGACGAACTCACGGCCGATGATCTTGCGCTTGGCTTCCGGGTCACTCACGCCAGCGAGCTGACCCATGAATTGCGCGGTGGCATCCACATGAATCACACGCGCGTGCAGTTGGCCGGCAAACATTTCCATGACCATCTTGCCTTCGTTGAGGCGCAACAGACCGTGATCAACAAACACACAGGTCAGCTGGTCGCCGATGGCACGGTGGATCAGCGCGGCGGCCACGCTGGAGTCGACACCACCGGACAGACCCAGAATGACTTCTTCATCGCCTACTTGCTGGCGAATGCGCTCGACGGCTTCGCTGATGTAGTCACCCATGATCCAGTCAGCGCGGGTCTGGCAGATATCCAGCACAAAGCGGTTCAGCATGGCCTGGCCCTGGCGGGTATGCGTGACCTCGGGGTGGAACTGCACTGCGTAGAATTTGCGCTCTTCATCAGCCATGGCGGCAATCGGCGTGGTGTCGTTGCTGGCAATGACCTTGAAGCCGGGCGGCAGCTCGGTGACCTTGTCGCCGTGGCTCATCCATACCTCCAGCAGGCCATGGCCTTCGCTGTTGGTGCGATCCTGAATCGCATTGAACAGGGCAGAGTGGCCACGTGCACGGACTTCGGCAAAGCCGAATTCGCGCTTGGTGCCTGCTTCTACCTTGCCGCCAAGCTGCTGGGCCATGGTTTGCATGCCGTAGCAGATGCCGAGCACGGGCACGCCCAGCTCAAACACCGCCTGCGGTGCGCGGTCGGTTTCTTCTTCGTACACGCTGGCATGGCTGCCGGAGAGAATGATGCCGTTGGCGCCAAAGTCGCGCACGAAATCATCGGAGACATCACATGGATGAATCTCGCAATAAACATGCGCTTCACGCACGCGACGTGCAATCAGCTGGGTGACCTGGGAGCCAAAGTCAAGGATAAGGATTTTCTGGTGAGCCATGGTATTGAGTGCCATTAAAATGATGAAGGGCAAACGGCTTTAATCAGTATCAAAGCGGTTTGCCCATGCATCAATGCAGGTTGATGTTAGTCGATATGATAGTTTGGAGCTTCTTTGGTGATCTGCACATCGTGTACATGCGATTCGCGCATGCCGGCCGAGGTAATCTGCACAAACTCGGCTTTTTCACGCATTTCGTCTATGCTCTTGCAGCCCACATAGCCCATGGAAGCGCGCAGGCCACCCATCAGCTGGTGAATGACGGCAATCACGCTGCCTTTGTAGGGGACGCGGCCTTCAATGCCTTCCGGTACCAGCTTGTCGGCATTGCCTTCGTTGTCCTGGAAGTAGCGGTCGCTGGAGCCTTTTTGCATCGCGCCAACTGAACCCATGCCACGGTAGGACTTGTACGAACGGCCCTGGAACAGTTCGATTTCGCCTGGGGCTTCTTCTGTACCGGCAAACATGCCGCCCAGCATCACGGAATAAGCACCGGCGGCGATGGCCTTGGAAATGTCGCCGGAGTAGCGGATGCCACCATCGGCAATAAACGGAACGCCAGTGCCGCGCAAGGCTTCTTCAACGTTGGATACGGCGCTGATTTGCGGAACGCCTACACCGGCCACGATACGGGTGGTGCAGATGGAGCCTGGGCCGATACCGACCTTGACGCCATCAGCGCCAGCATCCACCAGTGCAAGTGCAGCCGAAGCGGTGGCGATATTGCCGCCGATCACCTGGACTTGCGGGAAGTTCTGTTTGACCCATTTGACGCGATCCAGCACGCCCTGAGAGTGACCGTGGGCGGTGTCGACCACGATGGCGTCAACGCCGGCTTCTACCAGCGCGGCGACGCGTTCTTCGGTGCCTTCGCCTACGCCGACTGCAGCGCCTACACGCAAGCGACCATGGGCATCTTTACAGGCCAGGGGGTGATCCGTCGATTTCTGAATATCTTTGACCGTAATCAGGCCCTTGAGGTCAAAGGCATCGTTCACGACCAGCACGCGCTCCAGGCGGTGCTTGTGCAGGAGCGCCATGACGGCTTCACGTGGGGCGCCTTCTGGTACGGTGACCAGACGCTCGCGTGGGGTCATGATATTGACGATAGGCTGGTCAAGATTGGTTTCAAAGCGCAAGTCACGGTTGGTGACTATGCCGACCACCTTGGTGCCATCAACGACGGGCAGGCCGGAAATCTTGTGCTGGCGGGTAAGTGCCAGAACATCACGTACGGTCATGTGCGGCTGAATGGTGACGGGATCGTTGACCACGCCGGATTCAAAACGCTTAACGCGAGCCACATGGGCAGCTTGCGTCTGAATGTTCATGTTTTTGTGAATAATGCCCATGCCGCCTTCCTGGGCGAGAGCAATCGCCAGTGGGGCTTCCGTCACGGTGTCCATGGCTGCAGACACAAGGGGGATATTGAGGCGAATAGAGCGGGTGAGCTGGGTGGCGAGGCTTACTTCGCGTGGCAGCACATTGGAGTGTGCCGGTACCAGTAATACGTCATCGAAGGTAAGCGCTTGTTGCAACAGACGCATATAATTTCTTTCCGACAAAAGCTAATTATACCGATTTGCCGTATTTCGGTAAACGACCATCATGCGTTGCCGTATATCAGGTGTCACTTTACGGTTGGTGCAGTGCTGATCCGGCTTGCATGGCGCTATGCGCCACATGGGCCAGCACCCTTGGTCAGGTACGCATTGACGGCAGGCGCCACTGGTTTTACGCTAGGCCTTATCTTAGCCAAGGAATTTTCATGATGCATTCGCGTTTGCTGCTTGTTGCTTTATTACTGTTGCCGATGATGGCGATGGCGGATGTGTATAAATGGAAAGATACCAATGGCACCACGCGGTACTCGGATATCCCTCCGAAAAACCTGCCCTATGAAACCATAGGCGGTGGCAAGATCGCCGCTCCTGCGCCAGCACCGGCCAAGGCCGCACCTGAGGAAGGGGCATCGATCAAGGACCCCAAGCTGTCGAAGGAGATTGATGCCCAGCGTCGCCGCGATGATGCGGAAAGATCCAAAAAGCAGGATCAGCAAAAGCAGGCTGCAGAGAAACAGAAGCAGGATAACTGCGCCACAGCGCGTGGCAATCTCGCCAACTATCAGCAGGGCGGGCGCATTTACAAGATGAATGCCGATGGCGAGCGCGAGTATCTGGATGACAGCGCGATTGACAAAGGCCTCGAAGAGGCCCAGAAGCAGGTGGATAAATACTGCAAGTAGGCCCAAGATACAATAAGGCCAGCCTGGCTGGCTGACCAGAACAAGCGGTGGCGATATTGCCACCGCTTTTTTGTTAGCGTTTTTTCAGATCCCGACCTTCTGCGACGCGCTTCCTGCGTATGTCTTTGGGGTCGGCAATCAGCGGACGGTAAATCTCGACTCTGTCCCTTGCCCGCAAGGGGGTTTGCAAACTGGCATGCTTGCCGAAAATCCCAATCTTGTTAACGCCGAGATCAATCTGCGGGAACTCCGTCAAAATGCCGGAATGCCGGATAGCATGTTCTGCTGTTGCGCCGCTCTCCACCATGAGGGGGATAATGCGTTGCCTATCAGGCTCGGCATAGGCGACTTCAACCAGTATTTGCGGGCTGGAATCCATGGTGGCGTTTACCGGTAAACCTCGTCGGCGCGCACAACAAAGGCATCGACGAAGGTGTTGGCAATGTGGCTGAATACCGGCGAAATCAGCTTTTCCAGCAAGCCATTCGAAAATTCATAGCTTAGCCGGAACTCAATCTTGCATGCTTCTTCTGCCAGCGGAATAAAGCGCCATACCCCCTCCAGATGGCGGAAAGGGCCATCCTTCAGCCGTATTTCCATGATGGTGGGGTAGGTCTTGATATTCTGGGTGGTGAAGTGCTGCTTGATGCCGTGATAATCAATGCGCAGCGTGGCGGTAGTGGATTCCTCGTCGCGCTGGATGACTTCGGTGCCACCACACCAGGGCAAGAAGGCGGGATAGTTTTCGACGGCATCCACCAGCGCATACATGCGCTCGCAGGAGTGCGGGACCAATACTGTTTTTTCAACCTGAGCCATCGGAGCTTTGCAACTGGAGTAAAATGGCAATTTTAAGCCATATTCCCGGTGCGGCACCATAAACTTTGACCATGGCGGCATGGTCATGTGGATATGCATCACCGGAACGGATAGACATGAGCATTGCACAGAACAAAAAAGCATTTCACGATTATTTCATCGAGGAAAAATACGAAGCGGGCATTGTGCTGGAAGGCTGGGAAGTCAAAGCCATACGGGATAACCGTATCCAGCTGAAAGAAGCTTACGTCATCATCCAGCGCGGGGAGATTTACCTGATTGGCTGCCATGTCACGCCATTGGGTTCTGCCTCAACGCACGTTCGGCCAGATGCCATTCGTACCCGCAAGCTGCTGCTACATTCGGAAGAAATTGCCAAGCTGATCGGCAAGGTGGAACGCGCTGGCTATACGCTGGTGCCGCTTGATTTGCATTTCACCCGGGGGCGCATCAAGCTGCAGATCGGGCTGGCCAAGGGCAAAAAGCAATATGACAAGCGTCAGACCGAGAAAGAACGCGACTGGAAGATGGAGCAGAATTCGCTGATGAAACGTCACGTCAAATCGCAGGCTTGATGGCCTCTCAGGCCTGCGCTCCCAGCATGAAGCTGAGCTGCATATGAACAAACTCGGCTGGACGTTGAGTGGCAACCCCGATCTCCAGCCGCACCCGCCCATCTGCCACATCTTGCAGGGTCATGGTCAGCCCTTGACCCACCCGCACAAAAAAAGCCTGCTCGGGCTTTTCCCCTGTAAACACACTGTTACGCCATAACATCATCAGAAACGTCTCGACGCTTGATTGCAGTGTTTGGCAGGTAGCGGGCGTGTTTTCTTCAAATGTCAGCCAGCCGGAGCTGCGGCGGATGCAGGTTTCTATCCAGGTACACAAGCGTCTGGTAGGTACATAACGCCATTCATTGTCGTTACCCGCCAGCGTGCGTGCACCCCATACCAGCGTGCCCTTGTGCGTGAAAAGCCGGATGGGGTTGATGGACTTGCCGCGCATCACATCCACATTCATGGTTTCGTAATCCGCCACCGGCAGCTCCACGGCAGGAGCGTTGACCAGCGACAGTGTCATGTTGGCGGGAGCCTTCCAGATGCCGCGGTTGCGATCCTGGGCGGCATAGCATCCGGCGATGGCACCGGACGGTGGCAGTACCCGCGGCTGGGCATGAATGGCGGCAATGACGGCGGTATACAAAGCCCGATGATGCGCAAACAGATTGGACAGCGACAGCTCGCTGCCATCGGCCAGAGTGACCTGGATATTGGGCTCATCCAGCCTGCGCGGCAGGTTGACCAAAAGATGAGGCGCATACACCGCTCCCCAGCTCAGATGCTGCTGACCTATGCCCTGTTCCCGGTATATTTCCAGGCCCTCATGAAAATGCTGCGCCAGGCTGGAGGTATTGCCCGGAGCGGGTTTGAACAGCATATCGAGAATCACAAAGCGATCATGGCAGGTGGCGGCATGGGACAAGGCAGCATCGGCCAGGGTGCGATAGTCATCCAGGCTGAGTGCCTGCATTTCGGGGATGACGATGAGGTCTACGCCCTGCATGGTGGCCGCGATATCCAGGCCTGCCTGCAACTCCGCTAATTGCAGTGTCTCATTGGCTGTTTTGAATCTGCCGACGGAGATTACCCAGCAATCCTGCCCGCCATTGGCAAAAAACAGTTCCAGGCTGTCATGCAGCACATGCGGGCTGGTCGATTGCACCTGCGCTGCGGCTGTGCCGTCGGCCTTGATGGAGACTGCAAAGCCGCTTTCGGGATACGCACTGCCGAATAGCTGGATGAATTCCCATTGATGACTGATACGGCGAGGGACGAGAGTGAGCGGCTCCTGCGAGGTGCCGGCGAGCTCGGTATAGCCGATGAATACCGGTACTCCGCTCGCCATGGCTTCAATGGCGGGCGGAGTTGAGGATGTTTCTTGCACATACACGCCAGGCGTGATGTATTCCTTAGGCATGCTCATGATCTCGCGCGGATTTCAAGCCGCCATCATACTCGCTTGTGCGCGGTGTCTTGCTATGTGCTCCGATGGCGATCAAGCCGCTATCTGCACGACATTGTTTTCCAGCGCCTGCTGGTAGTTGTATATTTTCTTCCAGAGACTTTGCGTGGATAACACAATGAGCAGGTTGTCTTTGCCACTATCGGATTTAACCCGGGTGACGCCCTCGGCTGGAGTGTTGCCGATGGAGAAGATGGTCGCGATAAGCTCAATATTCGAAGGCACAATCGATGGAATCTCGCCCAGTGCGCTGACCAGAATACCAAAGCGCGGGGATTCCTCCGTTGCTTCAATCACAATCACCTGGCGATTTTCCGGCGCTGTGTGGCACTCGGTATTGATCAGCTTGGCCAGATTCAGCACCGGAATCACGCCACCTCTATGCTGCATCATACCCTCAAGGATATGGGCGCTTTCTGGCAGCTGCTTGATGTTTTCAGGTTGCACCGCCTCAAGTACCTGACCGGCAGGCAAGGCCATCCATTCGTTGCCGACATAGAAAGTGGCGTACTCTTCTGCGCCCGCGACCGGTGTGCTGCTGGAGGTAGGCTTGAATTGCGTGTGCTGATAGGTATTGTCGGAGGTGATCATGGCATCGATATCCGCCGCATTGCCCAGGGGGATGAAGATCAGCGCCGTCACCGGATTCTGGTAGGGGTCATTCGGTCCCTTGAACTCGCGATAGCCTGAGGATGCACGGGCGCCGACAGCGTAATAGCGGCCTTCATGCAGCACGATATCGAACGCCGCTTCGCCCGGTGCCAGCTTGCACAGGGCAGGCTGGATGGTAAATGTGCTGCCCACGCTGAATGCAGGAAGGGTGGAGGAGATGACCTGCAAATCGCCGTCTACATAAAGCGTGAAACTGCCTGGGATAGGCTCGCCGGCTGTATCGCGCGGCAAGGCATCTGTCAGCATGGCGGAGAATTGCGGGGCGCTGTCAAACACAATGCCGATACCGCCGACGATGCCAACGTCGTCTTCTGAACGAATGGCGGCGGCGTAAATGTAGGTTGGCTTGTTTTTGTACAGCGGGGTGGCCTCAAAGCGCGACACCACGTAATCCTGCGAGCTGCGCAGCCCTCTCAGGCGCGACATCCATTCGGCTTCGATGAATGTGCCTACACAATCGTTGTAGGCCGGATTGGAAACGGCGATGATCTCGCCCTGACGGTCGAAGACCACCAGATTGGCATACACCGTGTACAAGCCATTGATGTACGACAGCACTTTTTCAATCGCGGCGACATCGCTGCGGGAGCGGTTGCTGTGGCTGAGCAATTGACGGAAGGTCGTCGTCAATGCCCACCAGCGACAGTCGTTGGCGCGCTCATACAGGTTGCGATCCATGATATCGACGGCGAGCGACGCAAAGAAACGCGAGTTTTCCAGCATGACCGATACCACCGTCTGATAGAGGTCAGACACGGTAGTCTCAATGACATGTTGCGTCTTGAAGCCGGTATTGCTGATTTCCCACAACAAGGTCTTGGAAAAGCTGGATTGATGCGCGGTCTGGCCAGATTCGCGTTTCTGCCAGATATTGCCGTTCCAGACCGACTGATTGAGGCGGTTCTGGATGGTGGATGCCTGCTTGGGAATGCCCAGCAGCGTTTGCGAGAATAGCAGGGGGCTGCGCATCACCTTGGCGAGCAGCTTTTTATCAATGCCGGCGACAGAGGTCGCAATATCGCCATCAAACGCATGCTCCAGCGGAATCATGGCGTGACCAATCCAGCCTGGTCCCATATAGCCCTGATAGCCCTTGGTTTTGCAGGTAACGGCGATGTATTCACGCCCGGCAAAGCGGGTCAGCAGATAGTCCTTGTCGGCGGCCACTTCAAGCGGGGCACCAATCGGGATCTGATATTTGTCGCTGCTGGCGACGACGCACCCTTTTTGATCCAGCAACAAGCCCACGGCCCAATCCTGGTGCGTGATCAGGTCGCCGAACACGCCTTCCATTTCGTTTTCAAAACGGAAGCACAGGCATAGCACGCCAGCCACGCGCTGGTTGGTGGTGGTCACGCGATACGCATAGATCAGGCTGGTGTTCTGCTCAGGCAGCAGATCGGTTTTGCGGAACACTTCCACATAGGCTTCCGTGGTCTCCAGCGCCTCGGCAATCAAGGCGTCCTGGCTCTGTGTCACGGGGTTTTTCTCATCCAGCTGTACCAGCACATTGCCATCGGTATCGAGCAGGATGATGTTGGAGTAAACCGAGTATTTTTTGACGTATTCGCGAAAGCGATGGCGCAGGGCATCCAAATCCGAGGGGTAGGCGGAGCCACTGAAATGTTTGTCCAGAAATGCACGGATGTCATCGTCAGTCGCCAGGAAACCGATGTCTGCGGTGCGCTCAAACAGGTTACGCACCACAATGTCCACGGTTACCTGGGCTTTGGAGGTGAGCGAGGTAACGGTCTTGTCCAGCGTTTCCTCGGCCAGACTATTCAGCACATCATTGGTCACCTGGCTGAAGGCCTGGCGGGTTTCTGTCATGTCGGTCCCGGTACCCGAAAGCTGGCTCAGCAGGGAAAGGTTGTCCCATACATTCTGCAGTTGCTGCAAGCCATCCCGATAACGGTTAAGACTGACCATGCTGTCTATCATGTGACAGTGGCTGCTGGGGATTTGATCGGTAGGCATAAGAGACTCACTTTCTTGTTTGGGTACGGCGCGTAGTAAAGATATAGCAAAACTTGTGCCCGTTGAGGTTGACACACGAACTATTGTCATAATTGCCTGAATCTGGCAGCGGGATTTTTCGTTATTTACACAAGCGAAGCTCAGCTGTTGCCTAAGCTCAATACGATGCAATTAGCCACTTGCTAGGAAAGTGAGTTGAACGAACGTACAATAACTTCATGCAGCTAAAACAGAAGTTGGAGATACTGGCGGATGCCGCCAAATACGATGCCTCGTGTGCCTCCAGCGGCACCGAGCAGCGCAACTCGCGCGATGGCAAAGGCATAGGCTCCACTACGGGCATGGGCATTTGTCATAGCTATGCGCCGGATGGTCGGTGTATTTCGCTATTGAAAATTCTGCTCACCAATTTTTGCCTGTATGACTGCGTGTATTGCGTTAATCGGGTGACCAGCAATGTGCCTCGGGCCCGCTTCAGTATTGATGAGGTGGTGCAGCTCACCCTGTCGTTTTATCGCCGAAACTATATCGAAGGTCTGTTCCTCAGCTCCGGCATAATCCAGAGCCCGGATTACACCATGGAGCAAGTGGTGGAAGTGGCACGCATACTGCGTGAAGAGCATGATTTTCGGGGTTACATTCATCTGAAAACCATCCCCGATGCCAGCCCGGAATTGCTGGCGCGCGCCGGGCGGTATGCCGACCGGCTCAGCATCAACATTGAACTGCCGACGGCGGCAAGCCTGTCGACCCTGGCACCAGAAAAAGATGGCGTGGCGATTCGTGTTTCCATGGGCAAATTGCGCGAGCGCATTGATGCGAGCAAAGATAAAACCCTGACGGGCAAGCGCCCGCCGCGCTTTTCACCTGGAGGCCAAAGCACCCAGATGATCGTCGGTGCAGATGCCACGGATGACAGGACTATCCTGAATACCAGCGCCGATCTTTATGGCCAGTATCGCCTGCGGCGCGTGTATTACTCGGCTTTCAGCCCTATCCCCGATGCTAGCCCGGTGCTTCCCTTGCAATCACCGCCGCTGGTGCGCGAGCACAGACTGTATCAGGCCGATTGGCTGATGCGGTTTTACGGATTTGAATCGCATGAAATCATTACCGGTGAGCAAGGCATGCTGGCTCTGGACATGGACCCGAAGACCGCCTGGGCCTTGCAGAATCGCGCCATGTTCCCGGTTGATATCAACCGTGCTCCTAAAGCTACCTTGTTGCGGGTGCCCGGCCTGGGTGTGCGTAATGTGCAACGCATTCTGGCTGCACGCCGTGTCAGGGCTGTACGGCTGGATGATCTGGTGCGCATGCGGGCGCCGGTCAACCGCATGCTGCCGTTCATTCAAGTGCCTGACCATCACCCCGGCGCCACGCTGGATGCAGCCAGCCTGCCTGCCCAGCTGAAAGAAACACCAGCCATGCCGCAGCAACTGGGATTATTCCTGTAGTTGAAATGGAAACGGTTTATCTACAGCATGAAACCGATATGGATGGCTGGCGCGATGCGGCACGCCGTCTGATTCTGGCAGGCGTGGCCCCGCACGATGTGCACTGGTGTGTGCGGCCGACCGAGGAGTCCATCGTCCAAGGGGATATATTTGCCATGGCCTCCGTCAAGTCAGTACCTGACACGCAGGCGCCACCCGCCAAAGACGGCCAGCGGTTGATGGTGTCCAAGCAGTTTATTGAGCTTGCGCGCATGGTTATTTTGCATGCTGCGACTGAGCGGTTCGGCTTGCTTTACCGGGTGCTCTGGCGTTGCCAGCGTGAGCGCGGGTTGATGCGCCTGACGGGGGATGCCGATGTTGCCCGCCTGCATGCCATGGCAAAAGCGGTGGGGCGCGACAAGCACAAGATGAAAGCCTTTGTCCGCTTTCGCGAAACCGTTGTGGAAGTGCGGACACGTTACCTGGCCTGGTTTGAGCCCGAACATCACATTATTGCGGCGATCGCGCCTTTCTTTATTGGCCGATTCACCAGCATGGATTGGACCATCATGAGCCCGCGCATGGGCATGCATTGGGATGGCAAAGCCTTGCAGTTTTTGCCCGGCGGCATGCCGGAGGCCTTGCCCGAAGAGGATGCTAGTGAGGCGCTATGGCTGAGTTACTACCGGCATATTTTCAATCCGGCGCGGCTCAAGCTCAAGGCCATGCAAAAGGAAATGCCCAAGAAATACTGGCACAACCTGCCCGAAGCCGAGCTGATTGAAGAGCTGATTGCGGAGGCGGGGGCACGTACCCAGGCCATGCTGGAAAGACCGCCTGAAGCGCCAAGGCGGAAAATTGTCGGCTACAAACGCAAGCCTGATTGACGGGGTTAAGGGATGTATTCGGACAATAAAAAAGGGAGCCTGAGCTCCCTTTTTTGCATGGTGCATGCCACCATGAAATGCTGTGTATTGCTTACTTGACGCGGTTCTTGTATTCCAGCGTACGGGTGTCGATTTCGATCTTGTCGCCGATGTCACAGAACAAAGGCACTGGCAGTTCAAAACCGGTGGAGATACGGGCTGGCTTCATGACCTTGCCGGAGGTGTCGCCCTTGACCGCTGGCTCGGTGTAGGTGATTTCGCGAACAACGGAGTTTGGCAGTTCAACCGAGATAGGCTTGCCGTTGTAGAACACCACTTCACATTGCATGCCGTCTTCCAGGAAGTTCAGGGCATCGGCCATGGTTTCGGCTTCGATTTCGTACTGGTTGTATTCGGTATCCATGAACACGTACATCGGGTCAGCAAAGTAGGAGTAGCTCACTTCCTTCTTTTCCAGCACGACAACATCAAACTTGTCATCGGCTTTGTAAACCGCTTCGCTCGGGGATTCGGTGAGCAGATTCTTGAATTTCATCTTGACCACGGAAGAGTTGCGGCCCGATTTGCTGTATTCGGCTTTGAGTACGACCATGGGATCGTTACCCACCATAAATACGTTGCCTACGCGAAGTTCCTGAGCTGTTTTCATGTGTTGTCCTGCGACCTTAAAAAGGGTGAAGTGTAAAAAGCCGCGAATTATACCCTAGATTATTGAAAATTTCTCACAAAAATCACCAGCTTGGCCGCCAGATCGTCTTGTGCAGCAAGGGCTTGCGATTGCTGGCTGGCATGCTGCTGAATGGCGGGCAAGGCATGCGCCAGCCGGGACCAGCTATCGGCTGCCAGTTGCTCTTGTGCCCATTGCCGATGAAACGTGGCCCAGACATCCGCCGCAGCTGTTCCCAAAGGCGGAAGGTAACGTTGCAAAAATGCTTCGAGTTTAACCAGATGCGTATCTTCGCTCTGGATATAAGGTTGCCAGACGAAGGGCCGTCCTGCCCAGATGGCGCGGATCCAGCTGTCTTCACCGCGCACAAAGTTGAGGTCGCACGACCACAAGAGCTGGTCATACTCCGCCTGCCTGAGAAACGGCAGGATATGGACACTTAGTGAACCTTGCGAGTAATGATCGCCAGGCTGGAGTGTTTCTGTGTCGAAAAACTGGCTGACAGGCGCCAGCAGGCTACTTTCCGGTATCAGGCACACCACCGGTCTGTCGCCACTCGCCATGGCGGTGAACAAGCCCGCAATGTTGGCTTGCGGATAGGCAAACAGGGAAACCCGCAAGGCATCGGCAGGGCTTGCCA
The DNA here is from genome assembly GCF_009858335.1 of Methylovorus glucosotrophus. NCBI lineage: Bacteria > Pseudomonadati > Pseudomonadota > Betaproteobacteria > Nitrosomonadales > Methylophilaceae > Methylovorus > Methylovorus glucosotrophus. The sequence continues at coordinate 1,640,122 of NZ_VMSE01000001.1, read as the reverse complement.
TGACGCTGAACGTGGCAGAAGACCCAGCTTGCGCGGCATCTCTCTCTTTCATTAAGTGGCGCTCGCGCAATAGCCCACCGGTGTTTTCCGTAAAGCCAGGGAAGAAAAACGTCTTCTTGAGCGCAAGTCGGGGGTGAGGGGAGGGTTGCAGGTGGAACTCTTCCACCCAGGCTTCGGCGCTGAGATATTCCAGGTTGATCCACACCGGCGGCTGCGCCGCCATGGCGTTGATGTAGGGGTCGGGCAACTCGCAGGCAAAGGCTTCAATCACCACGTCGGCTATCCGGTCAAACTGGAAGTCTGGCGACCAGTGCGCGATGGTAACGCCATCCAGCACTTGCTCGGCCAGCTGCGTATCCAGCGCGGGCAGCAGACGTTGTGCCACCGGCAAAGCATCAACCCACAGCCTGACATCCAGCGCATATTCATGGGCCAGTTGGCGTGCCAGCCGCCAGCAAACGCCGATGTCGCCGTAGTTATCGACGATGCGGCAGAAGATATCCCAGCGTTGTCGCTTGTCTGTCATGCGTGCGTTTTCGCTCAGCTTTCCGGCGGGCTGTAACGGATATCAATGATTTCGTAGCTTTCCTCACCGGCGGGCGTCTGCGCGCGAACCACATCGCCGATCTGCTTGCCCAGCATGGCGCGCGCGAGCGGCGATATCCAGCTGATATAGCCGCGGGTGGGGTCGAGCTCATTCTGACCGACGATGCGGTAATGGTGTTCGATGTCGCGCTCCAGTGAGTAAAGCGATACCCAGGCACCAAAAAACACTTTCTCCAGCGACTGCTGCTCCTTGGGGTCGACGATCACGGCCAGGTCCATGCTTTTCATCAGAAACCGCAAGCGCGAGTCGATCTGGCGCAACCGTCGTTTGCCATAGATGTAATCGCCGTTTTCGCTGCGGTCGCCATTGCTCGCTGCCCACGAGACATCGCTCACGACCTTGGGGCGCTCAATTTTATAAAGCTGTTCGAATTCCGCCTTGAGGGTGGCGTAGCCTTCCGGCGTAATGTAATTTTTCTGGTCTGCCATATCGGTTCGCGCCATCTAAGTGGCCTATATGTTAACCTTGAGTCCGGTTAATTGCCCATCTGATTCCATCTTTTACATGCCTGATTCTCCCGCCCTGATCCTTTGCTCCACGGCCCGCCTCGCACGCAGCTTGCGTTTGCATCATGACCGCCGCCAGCATGCCAGTGGATTGTCGGCTTGGCAGCCTCTTCCCACCCTCACGCTCAAGCAATGGCTGGATGATGTCACCGAACAAGCCATCCTCAGTGGTGAGGTGGATGTCGCTACGGCGCCGCAGGGCGTACTCAGTGAACTGCAGGAGCGCATGTTGTGGGAGCAGGTGATAGAAGAAGCGCTGGCGAACGACAATGCTGCCGCCTTGTTTGATGTGCCCGGCATGGCGCAAGCCGCCATGGAGGCGCACCGCCTGATGTTTGAATGGCAATTGCAGATTCCGCCGGGCGGCCACACGGAAGAGAGTCGCCAGTTTTTGAGCTGGCGCGAGCATTTTGTGCAGCGTTGCCGCCAATCCGGCTGGCTGGAGGCTGTGCGCTATATGGCATGGCAGCTGGATTGCCTGGAGCGCGGCCAGCTGCCTTTGCCTGCCAGTATTGCCTTTGCCGGATTTGACCGGCTGGGCCCGCAGGAACAGCGTTTGCAACACTTGTTGCAGCAGCGCGGCGTGGTGCTCAGCAATCACGCCACTTTGCTGCCGCAGCCCGGACATGCCCAGCATGCCATGTTGGAGACGCAGGAGGCCGAGTGCCGTGCCGCCGTCGCCTGGGTTGCGCAGCAGCTGAATGAAAACCCGCAAGCGCGGCTGGGGCTGGTGGTGCCTGAGCTCGGCAAACTGCGCACGCGGCTTGCCGCCTTGCTGGATGAGCTGCTGCACCCCGTTACCGTACGCCCTGGCCTGGTGGAGGCGGATCGCGCCTATGACTTTTCCCTGGGTTTGCCGCTGAACACGCAGCCGGTGGTGCATGCCGCCTTGGCCTTGCTGCGTATCTTCTGGCAGCAGCGCATAGAGCAACAGGATTTTTCCGTGTTGCTGCTCAATCCCTATTGGTCGGCCAGTCTGGGCGAGGCCGACGCCCGAGCCCAGCTGGATAGCCGCATGCGGCAATGGCTGCCACAAACGGTCAGCATGATGCGTTTGTTACGCCTGATCGAGCGTCTGCAGGAAGGCGAAAACCCGCTGCCCATCGGTCAGCTGCTGCAAGATTTACGGGCTGGCTGGGCAGTGCGTGAGGCGCAACCGCGTCGGCAATTGCCTTCGCTATGGGCCGTCGCATTTGAACAATTGCTGGCTGCCTTGCAATGGCCAGGCGAGCGCAGTATCTCCAGCCATGAATTCCAGGCGCAGCGCGCCTTTTCGCGCAGCTTGCAAGCCCTGGCGCGGCTGGATGTGTTTGGTGACACGCTGAATGGGATGCAGGCATTGCAGCGCTTGGGCGAGCTCTGCCGCGAGCAGATATTCCAGCCCGAGGTCAGTGGCGATCCGCCCGTGCAGGTAATGGGCATGCTGGAAGGCGCTGCTGCCCCGCTGGATGCGCTGTGGGTGATGGGCATGAATGATCATGTATGGCCGCCACCACCCAGACCGAATCCCCTTATTCCTGCCACGGTGCAGCGCGCCGCTGGCGTGCCGAATGCTGACAGTGCGGTGCAAGCGGCGTTTGCCCGCATTCTGCATCAGCGTTTGTTGCATACCGCACCGTTGATCGTGTTTTCCAGCGCATTGAAAGATGGCGAACGGCAATTGCGCGCGAGCCCGATATTGAGCGATATCCCCGTGTTCGATGGCGATTGGGCCAAGGCCCAGACCCTGGCTGAGCAACTGGCGCATGGCGAACACGCAGCACTGCAAGTGCTGGACGACCACATGGCACCGGCGGTCGGCGAGGGCGAGCATGTGTCTGGCGGCACGGGCCTCTTGAAAGCGCAGGCCATCTGCCCGGCATGGGCGTATTACCAGTATCGCCTTGGCGCACGCGAGCTGAAAGCGCCGGTGAATGGGCTTGAGCCCGCCGAGCGCGGCACGCTGGTGCACGGCGTGTTACAGCATTTCTGGCAGGGGCGCGACCTCGCTTATTTGCAGGCGCTGGATGCCGAAGAACTGAATGCGGCGCTGGCAGAAGCCGCGCAACAGGCTTTGCAGGACTTTGCCGCCGAACGCGACGAAACGCTGTCGCCTGCGTTTTGCCAGCTGGAGCAGGAGCGCCTGATCAAACTGGTCAGCGCCTGGCTGGCCTTTGAAAAAACGCGCGAAGTGGATTTCAGTGTGCTGGATTGCGAACGCGACACCAAGGTAATGATTGAGGGCGTGGAAATCCGGCTGGTACTGGACCGGATTGATCAGCTGCCCGATGGGCGCGTACTCATCATGGACTACAAAACCGGGCAAAAGCCGGATATTCGCAACTGGGCGGAATCGCGCATTACCGAGCCACAACTGCCGGTCTATGCCGCATTCAGCCTGGACGATGGCGAGGTGGCAGCCGTCAGCTTTGCCATGGTGCGCACCGAAGAGCATGCGTTTTCCGGGATTGCCGGTGAGGAAATCCTGCCTGCGCTGATGACGCTGGATGATCGCAAGGCGCGCGATATTTTTGATGCCGAACGCTTTGCCGACTGGCATACCTTGCTCGATCACTGGCGCGAAAGCCTGCAAGCGATTGCCCGCGAGCTCAAATCCGGCGAGGCCGCAGTGCGGGTGGCGGATCCTCTGCAGCTCAGGTATTGCGAAGTATTGCCCTTGCTGCGTTTGCCCGAGCGGCAACTGCAGTTTGAGCGCCTGCAGGCTCAGCAAGACGGGAGCCGCGCATGAGTGACAATATGCTGAATGACGAAGCCGTGCTGCAAGACCATCTGCTCGCGCAGGATGACGAAAGCCGTCGTCGTGCCCTGGAGCTGGAAAGCTTTATCGTTGAGGCCCCGGCGGGTGCCGGTAAAACCGAGCTGCTGACCCAGCGCTACCTCAAGCTGCTGACCACCGTGCGCGAGCCGGAAGAAATCATCGCCATTACCTTTACCAACAAGGCGGCAGCCGAGATGCGGGCGCGCATTCTCGATAGCCTGCTGATGGCGGCCAGTGGCGAACGTCCGCCACAGCCACACAAGCAGAAGACCTTTGCGCTGGGTCAGGATGCTTTGCAGCACGCGGCAGAGCGCGGCTGGCACTTGCTGGAAAACCCGGCGCGCCTGCGTATTTTTACCATAGACTCGCTGAGCAGCCATCTTGCGCGGCAAATGCCGCTGATGAGCCGCTTTGGCGCGCAACCGGCGGTGACAGAAGATGCCTCCGCCTATTACCAGCTGGCTGCCGAGCGCACGCTGGATCTGGCCGATGGCAGCAGCGATGAGGTGACGCAAGCCTTGCGCTATGTGGATAACGACAGTTTGCGGCTTACCCAGTTGCTGGCCGATATGCTGGCCAAGCGCGATCAGTGGCTGCCGTATGCCAATCGCAGCGATACCCGTGATCTGGCCGAGGCCGCCTTGCAACATCTGATTACGCAGGACATGCAGGAAGCGCTGGCTGCCTTTCCGGTGCGCCTGCAGCAGGTGCTGATGCCGATTGCGCGCTATGCCGCCACCAACCTGCCATGCGAAGCGCCGATTGCCCTGCTGCGCGATTGGGAAACCCCCATGCCCGCCACCCCGAATGCCTTGCCGATGTGGCTGGCCGCCTGCGAGCTCCTGTTTACCGGGCAGGATAGCTGGCGCAAAACCGTCAACGTCAATACCGGCTTCCCTGCGGTCCCTGAATCCAAACCTTATAAGGAACAGCTGGCGGAACTGATCGCCGCCCTGCAAGCCACTGCGGGGGCCGATGCCGCCTTGTGCCGCTTGCGGTGCCTGCCGCAGTTGCGTGCTGGGGAGGAGAGCTGGCAGGTGGTGTCGGCCCTGGCGCAATTGCTTAACCTGGCCGTGGCCCAGCTCTGGTTTGTATTCCAGGAGGCGCGGGAGGTCGATTTTGTCGAGATATCACAGCGTGCCTTGAATGCCCTGGCGGATGATGCCGATGCGCCCAGCGATCTTGCCTTGCGGCTGGATTACCGTATTCAGCATCTGCTGGTCGATGAGTTTCAGGATACCAGCCCTGGTCAGGTGCATCTGCTGCAACGCCTGACGCGCGGCTGGGAAGCGGGAGATGGCCGCACGCTATTTGCCGTGGGCGACCCCATGCAATCCATTTATCGCTTCCGCAAGGCCAACGTCGGCCTGTTTCTGGGAGTGGCGCGTGAGGGCATAGGCGATATTCACCTGACGCCATTGCAGCTGTGCCGCAATAACCGCTCCTGCCCGCCGGTGGTGGACTGGATCAACCATGCATTCGCAAAAGTATTCCCGCGGGAGGACAGCATCGCGCGCGGCGCCATTCGCTATCGCCCGTTTGTGGCTACCCGTGCCGACGAGGTTGATACCGGTGTAGTCATGCATCCGCTTATTCAGGGCACGGATGAGAGCAATGAGCAATTGCGCGGGCGCGAAGCGGCCTTGATGGTCAAGCTGATCCGCGAAGAGTGGGCCGCTCATCCGCAGCGCCGTATCGCGGTTTTAGTGCGCGCTCGCAGCCATCTGGAGCATCTGGTGGCGGATATTCGCCGTCATCATCGTGATATCCGTTTTCAGGCGGTGGAAATTGAAGCGCTGGCCGGGCGCCAGATCATTCAGGATCTGCTCGCGCTCACGCATGCCTTGCATCATCGCGCGGACCGCGTGAACTGGCTGGCTATTTTGCGGGCGCCCTGGTGCGGGCTCACGCTGGCGGACATGCATGTGCTGGCGGCGAGTGATCACCGCAGTACTATCTGGCGCTTATTGCAGCAGGATGCGCGCCTGGCGGCCATGAGCGAAGATGGTCGCCAGCGCGCGCTGCATGTACGCGGCATTTTGCAGGAAGTGCTGGCACAGCAGGGTCGCTTGCCCGTAAGCCGCTGGTTGCATAGTGCCTGGCTGATGCTGGGCGGGCCGTGGTGCCTGTGGGAGCCGGGCGATGTGCAGGACGTGCAGGCGTTTTTTGCCTTGGTGGACAAACTGGACAATCAGGGGCGATTCACGCCGACACGCTTGGCGGAAGAAGTCGAGAAACTCTATGCCGCTGCTGACGAGGCAGCGGATGGTCGCCTGCAGCTGATGACCATCCACAAATCCAAAGGCTTGGAGTTTGATACCGTGATTTTGCCTGGCCTTGAGCGCAAGACGGGTAATCAGGATAGCCCCTTGCTGCTGTGGGAAGAAGTGGCGATTGCGGATGAAGAGCAGGGCAGCAGCGTGGAACTGGTGGCCGCGCCCTTTGTACCCAAGGGTGCCCGGCTGGATGATGGCCCTACGCCTTATGACTACCTGCGGCTGCTGGAAAAAGAGCGCGCTGAACACGAAGATGCCCGTGTACTGTATGTGGCAGCCACGCGTACCGAGCGCCGTCTGCATCTGATTGCCACCGCCACGGTCAATGCCAAGGGCGAACCACGTCCGGCGTCTGGCAGCTTTTTGCAATTGCTGTGGCCGCAAGTGGCCCTGCAGTTTGCCGAGGCCATGGCAACAGAGGGCGTTAGCGAGACCAGCCCGCAGGCGGAAGCCACGCTTGCCGATTTTGTGCCGCCGCTGGTTAGGCTGCAACAGCCGCATATGCCCGCCGTTTTGCAAACCGCCACGCCCTTTACACCGCTGTGGAACCCGGGCGAAGCCAGTGAATCGCTTAGTCTGGCGGCCAGCCTGGAGGCCGATATTGGTACGCTGGCTCACCGTTATCTTGAACTGATGGCGCGCCAAGGCTTGGCTACCTGGCCGGAGGCTCGCATACACCAGGCCATGCCCGCCATGCTGCGCTGGTTGCAGCAACAGGGCCATGCCGAAAAACAGGCACATGATGCCGCCGCTGTGGTGGTGCAATTGCTGCTGACGACTTTACGCAGCGCAGATGGTCAGTGGGTATTGCAGGCTCGCGAGGGCGCGGATGCCGAAGTGGCCTGGAGCTATGCCAATGCCAGCGAGCTGAAGCGTTATGTGGTAGACCGTACGTTTATGGAAAATGGCGTGCGCTGGATTATCGATTACAAAACCGTGGCGCTACCGGCTGACATCAGCGAGGAGCAGTTAAGGGCGCAAGTGGCGCGCTACCGGTTGCAACTGGATAACTACGCTAGTCTGTTTGCCGATCAGGGAACCCTGGTACGCAAGGCCATTTTCTTCCTGGCGCTGGGGAGGCTGGTGGAACTGGCTGCTGAGGATCAGCTTTTCTGATTTAGCGGCTTTATCAAGCGCGAGTCAGGCAGATCAGAGTGTGGTTGCAGTGCGCCCACGCCCTGATCTGCAAAAGTCTTCCGGCTTTAATCGTGATGATGGTGACTGCGACGTACCGCCTTGAAGTGGCGGCGCACATACCACACCAGGAAAATAACCCCGGCGATCACCAGTACGATATGAAATTCGTGGAAATACACCTTGAGCTGATCCCAGTGCTGACCAAACTTCATGCCGGCATAGGCCAGCAGGCCGCACCAAAGCACAGAACCGGTGAAGGTGTAGAAAATGAATTTGCCCATATTCATGCGGGCAATCCCTGCCGGAAAGGCAATAAACGTCCGCACCGCCGGTAGCAGGCGACCGATGAAAATGGTGATTTCCCCGTGTTTCTCAAACCAGCGGTCGGCCAATGCCAGATCATGGTGCGAAATCAGTAACCATTTGCCATATTTATGCACCAGCGGGCGGCCGCCATACATGCCCAGATAATAGGCAGGGATAGAGCCAATCACGCAGCCCACTGCGCCTGCCAAGGCCACGCCCCACAACGTCAGCTCCCCTGTATAAACCAGATACCCCGCAAACGGCATGATGATCTCCGAGGGTAAGGGAATACATGCGGATTCAATGGCCATCAGCAATGCCACGCCTCCATAACCCAGGGTTGAAATGACCAAAATGATCCATGAAGCCACCATGGCTATAAGTTTTTCGAGCATCGTGTGAGGGCCTTAACATCGTTTTAAATTTTGAGCTTGTATCATACCGGCAACGCATGAAGGGATTATGCATAAAATTTACTAATCAAATATGGCCTGGTAATTGCTTTTTATATTATGCATACATGTATCAGCCCATTGCTAAAGGGAGCAAAAATGAAGTTAGTAAGTATGGTCGTCATGGCCGCTGCACTTTTTTCACAGCATGCAGTCGCCCAAACAGTAGATCTTGGCGTAGCGAGCAACTATAACGTTTTCGTATTTGATAGCTACAAAAGTACAGGCTGGAGCTCTATCGGAGGTGCCGTTGCTGTGGGTGGCAATGCAGATATCAGCACATCCACTATCAGCAACTCTGCCAATAACCCCTATGGATTGGTCGTCGGCGGAAACCTCACCAAATCTTATGGCGGTGTCAATGGAACCACCTGGGTCGGCGGTGCAGTCAGCAAACCTCAATGGGATAATTACAACAACTACTCCAGCAGTGATGCTCCCATTGACTTTGCCGCGGCCAAAACATCGTTTTCAGCCTTGTCCGACAAACTCGCTTCAACCGCCTCTACAGGCACCGTCAGCTATAGCTATGGCAGCACCGGCAACCTGACAGGCACCGGCTCAAGCGTCGAATACTTTTCCGTGAATGGCAGTGACCTCACCAACATCTCCAACTGGAGCTTTGCCAATGTACTCGCCAACGCTACATTGATCATCAACGTTTCCGGCAGCAATATCAGTCTGAGTGGCGGTTGGTCAGGTTTCAGCAGCTATAACGTGCTGTTCAACTTCTATGACGCGACGACGGTGAACCTAAGCAACATCAGCTTCGCCGCCAGTATTCTCGCCACAGACGCCACCATCACCGGTAGCGGCGGCAGTTTCATTGGCACCGCAGTTGCCAATAGCTGGAGCAACTCCCTGACGGTAAGCAATCGCGCATTCTCCTCTTTCGAAATGGCTACTCCCAACGTCAGCGCTGTTCCCGAGCCTAACGCCGTGATCCTTCTGATCATGGGTATTCTGATGATTCTGGGTTACAGGCAGTTTAAAAGCAGGCTCTGATCTTTCGACGAGTCCTCATGAGGTAAAAACGCTACAGGCCGCAATTGCGGCCTGTAGCGTTTTTATTGGTTATCAAGGTTGATATGAAGCCGATTATTCCTCAACTCAGATCCTTGATTAGCGTTTCAATCAATTCACTCCGTTGTTTAATAGTGTGGGTTTCCACCGTCATTCTTAATTTATCAGGCCCATTCATGCGATAGCGGCGGTCGCGCTGTAGCAGGCTGACCAGTTTGGTGGGGTCAAGCTCGCTGGTCTGGCTGAATGTGAGCTGGATGGCGCTATCGCTGGCGTCAATCTTGGTAATGCCGAGGGGCTTGGCGGCGATACGCAGGCGATGGCAGGCGATCAGTGCTTCGCCTTGTTCGGGGAGTATGCCAAAGCGGTCGATCAGCTCTTCCTGCATCGTGTCAAGGTCGTCGTCGTTGTCGCAGTTTGCGAGACGCTTATAAAGCACCAGTCGCTCGTGCACATCGGGACAGTAGTCATTCGGCAGCAGAGCGGGGGTATGCAGGTTGATTTCGGTGGTGACGCCCAGTGGGGCGTTGATGTCTGGTTCCTTGCCAGCTTTTAGTTGCTTCACCGCGTGGTTCAGCATGTCGGAGTAGAGTGAAAATCCGATCTCCTGCATTTCGCCGCTTTGTGAGTCGCCCAGCAGTTCCCCTGCGCCGCGGATTTCCAGGTCGTGCATGGCCAGGTGGAAGCCGGCGCCAAGGTCTTCCAGCAGTTGAATCGCGTCCAGGCGCTTTTGCGCTTGCGGGGTAATGTTGCGGTCGGGGTCCGTCAGCAAATAGGCATAGGCCTGATGGTGTGAGCGGCCGACACGGCCACGTAACTGATGCAGCTGCGCCAGGCCGAACATATCGGCCCGATTCATGATGATGGTGTTGGCGGTGGGCACATCAATGCCGGTTTCAATAATGGTGGTGCAGAGCAACAGGTTGAAGCGCTGCTGGTAGAAGTCGCGCATGACGTGCTCGAGTTCGCGTTCGCGCAGCTGGCCGTGGGCAATGCCAATACGGGCTTCGGGCAGGATGCGTTCCAGCTTTTCTTTCATCACGAAAATAGTGTCGACTTCGTTGTGCAGGAAGTACACCTGGCCACCGCGCTTGAATTCGCGCATGGCGGCTTCGCGGATGATGCCTTCTGAATAGTGCGTGGCAAAGGTTTTGATCGCCAGGCGTTTTTGCGGCGGCGTGGTAATAACCGAAAACTCGCGCAGGCCTTCCATGGCCATGGATAGCGTGCGGGGAATCGGGGTGGCGGTGAGTGTCAGCACATCCACTTCAGCGCGCATGGCTTTCAGCTGTTCTTTCTGGCGCACGCCAAAACGGTGCTCTTCATCGAGGATGACGAGGCCAAGGTTCTTGAACTTCACATCTTTCTGGATCAGGCGGTGGGTGCCGATGATGATGTCGATATTGCCGTCTTCCAGTCCCTTGATCGCTTCCGCTTGCTCTTTCGCGGTGCGGAAGCGCGAGATTTCCGCGATCTTGATCGGCCAGTCGGCAAAGCGGTCGGCAAAGTTGTTGTAATGCTGTTCGGCAAGTAGCGTGGTTGGCACCAGCACGGCTACCTGGCGGCCGCCCATGACGGCAACAAACGCGGCACGTAAGGCGACCTCGGTCTTGCCGAAGCCCACATCGCCACACACCAGGCGATCCATCGGCCGGCCGGATTGCATATCGCTGATGACTGCCTCAATGGCAGAGAGTTGATCCGGGGTTTCTTCAAACGGGAAGCCTTCGGCAAAGGCTTCGTAATCCTGCAGGGTGAGGGTAAAGGCATGGCCTTTGCGCGCTGCGCGCTGGGCATACAGGTTAAGCAGCTCAGCCGCCGTATCGCGGATTTGCTTGAGGGCTTTTTTCTTGGCCTTTTCCCATTGACCGCTACCCAGTCTGTGCAGGGGCGCGGATTCCGGTGGCCCGCCCGAGTAGCGCGAGATCAGGAATAACTGGGAAACCGGCACGTAAAGCTTGTCATCGCCTGCATATTCCAGCAGCAGGAATTCGGTTTCGCCCTCGCCAAAGTCGAGATTGACCAGGCCCTTGTAACGGCCTACGCCGTGCTGTTCGTGCACCACGGGGTCTTGCTCGCGCAGCTCGGATAAATCCTTGAGCATGCCTTCGGTATTGCGTGATTTTTCCTTTTCACGGCGGCGCTGCTGGCGCACCGTGGCCGCATAAAGCTCGGCTTCGGTGATGATGCAGAATTTATCGGCGACAAAACCGCCATGCAATGCCGCGACACCGAGCATCACACGTGCATCGCCTTGCTGAAATTCTTCCCAGGAGTTGCCATGGCCATCGCCACAGGCAGAAAACGGCACCTGATGATCGCTAAATAGCTGGGCCATGGTCTCACGGCGCCCCAGACTTTCAGCCGCAATCAGGATACGGCCTTTGTATTTCTTGATGAACTCCTGCAGTTTGTGCAGGGGGTGATCGGCGCGGCGCTCAATCTCCAGCGCGGGCAAGCCGCTGGCGGTTTCTGTTGTGAGCTGAATCCGGCCCCAGACATGGGTGCAGGCAAAAAAGTCTTCGGTTTTGAGCAGCAATACCTCCGGCTGCAGGATAGGCCGCTCAGGATCGTGCGCCAGCTGGCGATAGCGTGATTGTGCATCACGCCAGAACCCTTGGGCGGCATGATCGATATTGCCGTGCATGCAGAGAATGGCAGAGCTCGGCAAATAATCGAGTACCGTCGCCGTTTCCTCAAAAAACAGCGGCAGATACCACTCAATGCCACCGCTGGCGATGCCTTTGCTCACATCCTTGTAAATGCGGCTGCGTGAAGGATCGCCTTCAAAGGTTTCGCGGAAACTCTGTCTGAAGCGGCTGATGCCAGCCTCATCTAACGGAAATTCACGTGCGGGCAGCAGGCGTATCTCGCTAACCGGATAAACACTGCGCTGGGTATCAACATCAAAGGTGCGGATGCTTTCGATTTCGTCATCGAACAAATCAAGACGGTAGGGCAGGCTGCTCCCCATGGGGAACAGATCAACCAGCCCGCCACGCACGCTGAATTCGCCCGGGCTCATGACCTGGCTGACATGGTGGTAGCCCGCCTCTGCGCATTGCGTGCGTAAGGCTTCCAGATCCAGGCGCTGGTTTTTCTTCAGCATGAAGGTATGCGCGGCCAGATAGGCATTGGGCGGCACACGTATCAGGGCCGTAGATACTGGCACGATGATGACATCGCAGGTGTTCTGGCTGATCTGGTACAAGGTGGCCAGGCGCTCTGAAATCAGGTCAGGGTGCGGTGAGAAGTGATCATAGGGCAGGGTTTCCCAGTCCGGCATCATATGCACGCTGAGGTCAGCGGCGAACCAGGGCATCTCTTCCAGCAGGCGCTGAGCTTCAAATGCACTCGCACACAGGATCACCAGCGGCGTGCGCTCAGGCTTTTGTTTAAGCTCGCGCGCGAGTTGTGCCAGGGCCAGGCTGTCGAGGCCGGTTGGCAAAGGTTTGATACGTTCGGAGGAGCCAGACGCCGGGATGGGCAGGGAAAACTGCATGAAAAAACCGCAAATGAATGAATAACAAATGCATTATAGCCGCTTGCGGCAAGCTGCGGCTATGCAAGCGGCACTATACAAGGGTCTAAGCCTTTCATGGCCTGGTTAGAACATGGCCTTAAGGCTCATACATCAGAGGGTGGATTCAAAAAGAAGGAAATGCTGCGAAGCGAACTTGTCGCAGCTATTCCAGTTCATGTATCCACCAGCCTGCTGGTTAAAGCCAGTCAGGCTGAAGATTAGCCCAGCAATTGGCTGATCTGTGCTTCCGCCTGTTCCCAGTATTCGACAGGGTTGCCTTTGAAGCCATTGCGTTCCGCCAGGAAATAGGCGGCAACCTCGGTCATTTTGTAGCGCTCTTCTGCGCTGATCTTGCGTGGGGAGGATTTGGTTTTTGCCGAAGCAGCCTTGGCTGTGGCCGTTTTTTTAAGGGTGGTTTTTTTGGCAGCAGGCTCTGCTGGTTTCGCAGCCGTTTTTTTGACGGCGGGTTTCTTTTCTTCAGTTGCTTTCGATACAGCCATTTCCGTTCCTTTCGTTAAGAGGGACTTCCATGATGCATGCAGCGTTTGCGCTGCGTTGGAGGCAAGGCGGGTAAGCCTTGCCTCCATCATATTAAAGCGTTCCGCCTACCGTCAAGCCGTCGATGCGAAGTGTGGGTTGGCCGACACCTACTGGTACGCTCTGACCTTCTTTGCCGCAGGTACCGACGCCACTGTCGAGCGCCATGTCATTACCTATCATCGATACGCGCTTCAGCACCTCAGGGCCATTGCCGATCAGGGTGGCGCCCTTGACGGGATAGGTGAGCTTGCCGTCTTCGATCATCCAGGCTTCTGCGGCCGAGAACACGAATTTGCCGCTGGTAATGTCGACCTGACCGCCGCCAAAGTTGGCCGCATACAAGCCTTTTTTCACCGACTTGATAATCTCTTCCGGGGCCATGTTGCCATTCAGCATGTAGGTGTTGGTCATGCGCGGCATGGGAATGTGGGCATAGGATTCGCGACGGGCATTGCCCGTCATCGGCATGCCCATCAGGCGCGCATTCAGGCTGTCCTGAATGTAGCCACGCAGGTAGCCGTCTTCGATCAATACCGTGCGCTGGGTCGGGTTGCCTTCATCGTCTATGTTGAGCGAGCCGCGGCGATTGGAAATCGTGCCGTCATCCACTACCGTCACGCCGCGCGCTGCTACTTGCTGACCAATCGCGTTGCTGAAGGCGGAGCTGCCCTTGCGGTTGAAGTCGCCCTCCAGGCCGTGCCCAATCGCTTCGTGCAGCAAAATGCCGGGCCAGCCTGAACCCAGGACCACGGTCATGCTGCCAGCCGGAGCAGGGCGCGCTTCCAGATTGACCAGGGCTTGATGCACGGCTTTCTGGGCGTAATCCTGCAACACCTCATCGGTGAAGTACGCATAGTCAAATCGACCCCCGCCGCCAGCCGAACCTTGCTCGCGCCGGCCGTTGGCTTCGGCGATGACCTGAATAGAGAGGCGCACCAGAGGACGGACATCGGCGGCCATCATGCCATCGTGGCGGGCGATCATGATCACTTCGTATTCGCCCGCAATCGATGCCATGACCTGGGTAATGCGCGGATCGGCTTTGCGCGCATAGCCTTCCAGGCGCTCCAGCAGCTTCACTTTGGCTTCGGCACTCAGTGAGGCGATGGGGTCGTGCGGAATATAGAGTTGTGGCGCATCAATGCGCTGAATCGCGCTACCTGCCTGCTCGGCGCCTATCGCGGCAATGGCCTTGGTGGCGTTGGCTGCTTGCTGCAGGGCAGGCAGGTTGATGTCATCCGAGTAGGCAAAGGCGGTTTTTTCACCACTGACGGCGCGTACGCCCACGCCTTGATCAATACTGAAATTGCCGGATTTGACCTGACCTTCTTCCAGGCCCCAGCTTTCGGCACGGCTGTACTGAAAGTAGAGGTCGGCATAATCCACCTTGTGCGACATCATATTGCCTAGCACGCCTTGCAAGGCGGCGACATCGAGGCCGCTCGGTTGCAAGAGCGTTTCGGTGGCGGTGTCAAAATGGCTGCCGGCTAAAGGGCTGGAACTGCTGGGTATCTGGTCAGGCTTCATGGCCGTTACTCTCTAAGGGACTATAGGTCAGAATATAACAGGGGAGCAGAGTTCCCCTGTTACGTATTTTCTGCAATTGTGACTCATTAAAGCCTGTGTTCAGGCGATAAGTTGTAGCGTAAATCTTTAAAACGCAGTCTGTGGTGAGGTGAGCTGGTTACAGGGTGCGGTGTTTCAGCGCTGGCAGGCTGCCGCGCAGGCTGGCCTGATAACCGGCATTCACCGAGGCGATGACCACACCGGAGCCACGCGGCAAGCGGTCCAGCACCACCCCCCAAGGGTCCACAATCATGCTGTTGCCATGGGTTTCGCGGCCGGAGGCATGGTAGCCACCTTGCGCCGGGGCGATGACGTAGCTCAGGTTTTCAATGGCACGCGCCCGCACCAGGCTCTCCCAGTGGGCTTTGCCGGTAGTCTCGGTAAAGGCCGATGGCACCACGATGATATCGACTTCTTTCATGGCCCGGTAAAGCTCAGGGAAGCGCAGGTCGTAGCAGATGGAAAGGCCGATTTTGCCGAAAGGGGAGTCCAGCACCACGACTTTATCGCCTGCTTCGATTGTCGTTTCTTCACGGTAATGCTCATTGCCGAGATCGAGGCCGAACAGGTGAATCTTGTCGTAGCGAGCAACTTGCTTGCCTTTGTCATCAAACACCAGACAGGCATTGCGGACTTTGTCTTCGGTGGAAGATTCCAGTGGAATGGAGCCGCCGATCAGCCAGATTTCGTGCTTCTTGGCGATTTTGGATAAAAAGCGTTGTATCGGGCCGCTGCCTTCTTTTTCGCGTGCGGCTACCTTGTCGGTATCGCGGATGCCCATGATGGCAAAGTATTCCGGCAAGGCCACCAGTTTGGCGCCCTGGGCGACGGCGATTTCAATCAGTCGCTCTGCTTCGCTGAGGTTGGCGGAGACATTCGGGCCCGAGGCCATCTGAATGGCTGCGACCCGGACGTTACCCGGAGCTGGAGCAGCCGGTTTGCTGGATTTCACTACTTTTGCGCGAGATTTGATAGCCATCTTGATTCCGAACAATATTATCGTTTTTTATGGATGATACTTTATGGGCACTGCTTTTTCATGGCGCTTTACACAGGATACGCCCATCCTTGACACCTGGTCTGCAAGCCTGATTACTTGCCGAGCGGGCTCGCCGCCGGGCTGGCAGGAGCACGAGTGCGGCTATCGCCCTTGAGCTCCTGCGGGTTATCCCATGTTCCGCCGATTTCGTACTCGTCAGCCGCCAACTGATTCAGCGGGTCTTTCAACAGTTTTTGCGCAACATACGCGGCAGCGCCCACCACCGGTCCACCTGCCAGCGCCGCAATGGATAAGCTGTCGCTCAGATAAGGGGTGACCTTGATGTAAAGGTGCTGGGTTTCTTTTTGCAGGTCGGTTTCACCGCGCATATCCACGCGTGCGGTCGGGCCTTCCATGCGGAAGTCATCGCTGCGCATCACGCCTTTGTCTATCTTGACGCTACCGCCGATTTTATCGAAGGTAAAGCCGCTACTGAAGACATCGCGGAAATCAAACGTCAGGCGGCGCGGCAGGTTTTGCAGACTCAGCATGCTGAACAAACGCCCAACGCCTGGCTGAATCTTCAGAATCTGCCCGTGGCGCGCATCCAGTTGCAAGTTGCCGCTCAAGCCGGCAGAGTTAAACTCATGTGGACTGCCTGGCCATTTCAGCTGACCAGTCAGGTCGGCTTCGCCACCTTTGACGGTGCCGGGGTAACCAAAGCGTTCCAGGGTCTTGCCCAGATCCTTGATATCCCAGTTCAGGGTGATGCGGGTATTGGGGTTACGCTTCCAGTTATGCCATTCGCCCTCGGCAGTCAGGGTACTATCCGGATTGATGATCTTGAGTTTTTCTATGCTCCAGTCATCATTCTGTTCACTCGCCTGCAGCTCTAGGCGCCCAAGCTTTTTGTTACCCATTTCGTAGTTTTCTGCCACGATATCCAGAGCAGGATATTGCTGCGCCTGCTGCTTGAAATCGCCCTGGGTGCGCAGCTCTGCGGTATTCGGCGTGGAGCTGGGGGAAATCAGGTTTTTCAGCCGGGCAATGACCTTGCCATTGCCTGCGCTCAGCCATTGAATGTCGCCATTCATTTCGTGACTCTGCACATTCAACTGCCAGCCGCCAGTGATGGGGCGCGCATTAAGCTTGAGGCTGTTGATGCGCTTGTCAAAAATATCCAGGCGATTAACCGTCAGGTCGACCTTGGCAATCGGCGGCAGGGCAGCACTGCTATTGCCACTTGTTACGCTGGCAGCCGGGGTAGCGGCGCCATTCATGCTGGGGGTATTGCTCGTGGCCATGCTGGCATTGGCTTTGTCTGCCAGATTACGCCACTCATCCGCATCCAGCTGCTCCAGTACGGCGCGCACGTTAATGCCGGGTTGCGCACTCTGGCTTGGCGACTCGGCGGGCGCATTCACGGCAATGTCACCATGGTCTATCTTCATTTTTCCGTTCAGCTCAGAACGGAGTATTTTCGCGGTGATGAAATTGCCCAGCGCGACATTGAAGCTATCTTGCGATGGCGTTGTTTGGCGCTTCTCAACGTGCAAAGGCATGATGTCCGCTGGCGATTTGTTCAGTGGCGGTGGTAGCGACGAGGTAATACCCACCAGACTTGAGTCTATGGTCAGATTGAGCATTTTGTTCTGGATATGGATGTCGCCGTTCCAGTCTGTGCTGCCCGAAATACGGTCTGCCATTCCGGGGCCAAATGCCTGGCGCAGGCCGGCATCATTGAGGCGGCCGCGTGCGGTGATATGAACGGAATGATCCTTGTTGGTCACCAGATTGAGCACGGCAGGGCCGCCATAAATCCAATGGCTGACATTCTGCGCATGCAGTCCGTTTTCGGTGAATTCCAGCTTGCCATTTATGCGGGTGATCTCGGGGATTTCCTTGTCGCTCATGCTGCCATTCTTGATCGTGTAGCTCCCCTTGACCTTGGTATTGTTTGCGTCGTGCAGGGGGATGGACAATTGCAGATTAAGCTTCCCATCGCCGGATGTTACCAAGGTGGGCGTAAAGCCCTCTGCCAGATGCAGCAAGGGGCTGTTGTTGATGAAGCGTATGCCGTCGCTGACCAGGCCGCTGGCTTCGCCGGTGATGTTGAGGACAGGCTCAGCGACATGCAGCCCGGGGATGGCAATATTGGCTTTCGTAATGCGCGTTCCCAATATCGTGCCATCGGTGGCGTTCAATTCCATGCGATTGCCCTCAAACAGCATGTCCAGCTTGATGCCCAGGATTTTGGGCCAGCCTGGGGCATAGTCCAGTTCGCCGTCATTGATTTTGGCGGTGACACGGAACAGGCCGGTTTTGTTATTCGGGTAGGGAAAATCATGCAGATTGCCCTTGACCGTCACATTGATATCCTGACCACGCCCTTTCAGGATGGCGCTATCCAGCCATGCCAGCGTATGTTCGCCGAGAATCTTGGGGTAGTAGAAGCGGGCATACTGCGCATCGGCCTGACCAAACTTCGCATTCAGGTCCAGATAGCCACCCTTGACGCCGTTCATCAGATAATTGGCATTGATGGTTCCGGCCAGATGGGGGTTGGCGATGGCGAAATTCTTGACGCGAATATCCAGCCCACTTTTATTGTGGGTCCATTTTACTTCGCCACTCAGGCGGTCAGCCGGAATCGGCCAGCGCATGATGTTTTCCAGCTCAAGCGAGGCGTTGCGCGCATTCAGTGTCAGTGTGCCGTTATCTTCGTCTGCATCCACGCTGCCGCTGAGATTGCTGAAGCCGGGGAACTGCTTGAAAGGCCGCATGCCAAGATTGCTGAATTTGCTGCGCAAGCTGTATTCCTGCGGAATCGTCTCGCTGCCGCGCCAGCTGATATCGACATTTTCCAGCTTGCCGGTAGGGCTGATCTCCTGCAGGTTTTGCTTCACGTTCTTTGGCAGCGGAATGTAACCTGCGAACGTGTTCAAGGTGTCCAGCAGAATCTCGTCCAGGCGAACGCGACCTTCAATCCATTGCTTGTCCTTGATCCAGCGCTCGCGCAGGCTGATGCTGCCGTTTTGCATGTCCAGGCCATCGGGGGTATTCAGCTTGATGTTTTCGGCGGTGAATTCCTGCCCATCTTTATGTTTGTCCCAGCTCAGGCGTCCGGAAAGGTGGTTGAGCGTGGCTTGCGGGCTGCTTGCCGACAAGCGCGTTTTAACATCACTCAGGATGACATCGCTGACAATATTGCTGGGCTTGCCATCATCCAGTTGCAACCAGAAACGGGCTGCGCCATAGCCTTCATAAAGATCGAACGGATAGGAAATCCATTTGCGCCAGGCCGAGATATCTGTGCCCTCCAGCTTGGCGTACACAGTGCCACTCCA
This sequence comes from Methylovorus glucosotrophus, assembly GCF_009858335.1. Taxonomy (NCBI): domain Bacteria; kingdom Pseudomonadati; phylum Pseudomonadota; class Betaproteobacteria; order Nitrosomonadales; family Methylophilaceae; genus Methylovorus; species Methylovorus glucosotrophus. The sequence goes on along the minus strand of NZ_VMSE01000001.1, from coordinate 1,621,102 downwards.
GTCTTCTGGCTGGCTGATGTCTTTGCCATAGAGGTTGCCGCGGATGTCGATGGGGGCGGATGAACCTGCGGAAGGCAGGGCGCGCAGACCAAACATATGATGGCCTATCAAGCCTTTCCAGGCAGGGCTGACCACGCGCAGATTCAGTTGCGTCAGGCTGAGCGGAGGGGCTTTGCGCAATTCGTCTTCCCAGATCACGCTGGCGTCCAGTACATCAATGCGCGACTGTCGCAATGCCCAGTTGGCAAATTGTGGCCGCGAAGGGCCGCCCATGGCCATGCCGGCTACATACAGGGTGCCTTGCGCATCGCGGCGTATGGTCAATTCAGGCTGGTAAATTTCGATGCTGGAAAGTCTGGGCTCCAGCAGAGGAATGCTGAGCCAGGACAGGCTTGCTTCCACATGCCCCAGGCTAAGGGCAGGGCGCTCTTCCGCGTCATGAATATCCACGTTATACAGGCTAAGGTGGGGGTTGAGGCCATCCCAGCTGGCCTTGATTTCACCGATGCTGACTTTCTGGCCCATCGCGGCGGTGGCGCGTGCTTCGATATCCGCCCGGTATTTGTCTATGTTGGGCAACACCAGATAACGCATGCTCAGAACCGCAGCCGCAAATACAAAGATGGCGAGCCACAGGGTGAGCAGGGTAAATCGGTAAACCCAAAACAGAGACTTTTTGACCATAATCTTTCAAAGCCGTACCTGTTAGCCGGTACGTATAGAGGGAGCGGTGCGCCGCAATGCTAACAACCTGTGAGTATTTCATTTTCAATACAGATTGGTCAACGCTTTAGGCGATTAAATTGGCCGTTGGAAGCGGGTTTCCGCCACTTTTGTTGGATATGGCGGAGGCGGGAATACCCTGATTCATTTAAAATGTCGCCTTTGGCCTTTTGACAAGGCACAGCAGATAAAGAGACCAGATTGATTCAATTCAAGAATCTCCACCTCACACGTGGCGTAAAAGTGCTGATTGAAGATGCCAGCTTCCAGCTGCATCCCGGCCATAAAGTCGGTTTGACAGGCGCCAATGGCGCGGGCAAATCCAGTGTGTTTGCCATGTTGCGGGGCGAGCTGCACCCGGAGTCGGGCGACCTTGAGATTCCTCCGCATTGGGTAATCGCCCATGTGGCGCAGGAAACACCCGCGCTGCCGGATGCGGCCATCGAGTTTGTACTGGATGGGGATGCAGAATTGCGGCGCCTGGAGCATGAGGTGAAAGCCGCGGAAGAGGCACAGGACGGTGTGCGGCTGGGCGAATTGCATGCGCGCCTGGGTGAAATTGGTGCCTATGCGGCGCGGGCCCGTGCTGCCGAGCTGATGGATGGTCTGGGCTTTACCTCGGCAGACCTTGAACGTCCGGTATCGGATTTTTCCGGCGGCTGGCGTGTACGGCTGAATGTGGCGCGGGCGTTGATGTGTCGCTCTGATTTGCTTTTGCTGGATGAGCCCACCAACCACTTGGACCTGGATGCGGTTATCTGGCTGGAGAGCTGGCTGAAAAGCTACCCGGGCACCTTATTGCTGATTTCACATGATCGTGATTTTCTTGATGCGATTGTCAATCACATTGCGCATATCGAGCAGCAGAAATTCACGCTGTATCGCGGCGGTTATTCGGATTTTGAGCGGCAGCGTGCCGAGCGCCTGGCGCAACAGCAATCAGTGTATGAGCGCCAGCAACGCGAAGTCGCCCATCTGCAAAGCTACATCGACCGTTTCCGCGCCAAAGCCACCAAAGCCCGGCAGGCCCAAAGCCGCATCAAGGCCCTTGAGCGCATGGAGCTGATCAGTGCAGCGCATGCGGACAGTCCTTTTGGTTTCGAATTTCGTGCACCATTGGCGACCCCAGACCCGTTGCTGGTGCTGGATGAAATGGCGGCTGGATACGCAGGCAAGACCGTGCTGGATGATATAGCCCTGACCATACGGCCAGGTGAGCGTATTGGCCTCTTGGGGCGCAACGGAGCAGGTAAATCCACCCTGATCAAGCTTCTTTCCAATAGCATGCCTGCGCTGGGCGGCAAGCGGGTGGAAGGCAAAGACCTCAGCATAGGCTATTTTGCCCAGCATCAGCTTGAGCAGCTCCGGGCCGATGAGTCTCCGCTGCAGCACATGCTGAGGCTTGATCCGCAAACACGCGAGCAAGAACATCGCAATTACCTGGGTGGCTTTGATTTTCGTGGTGACATGGCCAGTGCACCTTGCGGGATGTTTTCCGGCGGTGAAAAGTCACGCTTGGCGCTGGCGCTATTGATCTGGACGCGCCCCAATCTATTGCTGCTGGATGAGCCGACCAACCATCTGGACCTGGAAATGCGCCATGCCCTGACGGTGGCGCTGCAGGCTTATGAGGGTGGCGTAGTGCTGGTGTCTCATGATCGGGCATTGCTACGCGCAACCTGCGATCGTTTTATCCTGGTCGCTGATGGCAAGGCGCAGGTATTCGATGGCGATCTGGAGGATTACCGGATCTGGCTGGCGGAGCAGAAGGCGCAGGACAAATTGCGCGCGCTACCCCCGCAGACCGAGCTTGTAAAAAAGAACGACAAGGCCCAGAACAAAGCTGAGCGTCAGGCCAGGCTGGCCGAACGCCGCCCGCTGACCAAGGAAGCGGAACAACTGGAGAGTCGCATGGCCGATTGGCAGCAGCAGAAAGTGGCGCTGGAAGCGCGCTTGGCCGATGGCGAGCTTTATAGTGCCAGCGACAAGAGCGAGCTGCAGCAGTTACTGAAAAAACAGGCTGAGCTGACGCAGCAGATAGAAACTGCTGAAGAGCGCTGGCTGGAGGTCATGGCACAGCTGGAAAGCATGCCAGCCGCATAATCCTGCTTAATTTTTTACCCATTGAATCAACGGAAAAACACCATGCAATATTCTCAACGATTGAATCTGCTCTACGGCATTGCGCTGCATGAAATGGGCGGCGATGCCGGCTCCATCAGCGTGGACGACGGTGATGTGCAGGATGCTGCGCATTTCCTGGCATGTTATCTCACTGTCAAGGCGATCCAGCTGGCAGAGCGCTCCCCAGCGGATGAGCGTGTTGAAAATTTTGACATGCTGAGTGTCTATCAGGCCTATGCCATGCTGGTGTACACCTATCTCGTATTGCCCTTAGGCGATGAGGGTGTGCAGCCGGACTTCCAGAAAACGGCCGTGACCATTGCCAAATCCTTGTTTGTGGAGCTGAGCGAAGATGAGTGGCTGGAGATTATTGAGTCCGGTCAGCATAAATATCAGCTGATCGGGGATGCAGAGGCCGAGCACTGGATGAACTACCGGCAGGATCTGGACAAAGCCGTGGTGGCGTTTGTCGTCGCCGGGACGGATGAGAATGCGCCGTTCAGTCCTGAGGATATTTTGCCTATTTTCGGCACCATGCTGAGCATGCTGTGCGAAGCCTTTGAAAGCCTGTGATGTTGGATGGCTGGGAGTGAACCTGCCAGCCTCTCATAATGATGAATTTTGAGAAATAAACAAAAAGGCGCGGTCAAACGACCGCGCCTTTTTGTTTTCAGGACTTCAAATACCTGCTTATGCCGAATACGACAAGCTGGAAGAGTTGCTATCGTTCAGTCCATACGCAGAAATCAATTGCTGGATTTGCCGCGTGATCTGACTCATGGCTGAGTTGCTGGAAGAGCTGCTCGTGGAGTCGGTACTATCCGAACTGCTTCCGTTGGCTTTGTTAGTGGATTCCTTGTAAGCCATGGCTTCCTGCATGGTGACCTTGCCATCCTCATTGGTATCTGCCGCTTCAAAATTCTCGGAAATATCCGTCATCAGGCTGGAAAGCTTGCTGTCATCGGTGCTGGATGCAATGCTGGTCATCTCATCCTTGGTCAGGCCGGTGTCCTCCTTGCCTTCGCCGCCTTTAGGGGGAGGAGGTGGCATGCCTTGCGGGCCGCCTGATCCGCCCATGCCGCCTTGCATGCGCATACTGTCAAACTGGCTGTTTAGCCCGCTCAACAGATTGTCGATGCCGGACGTCATCTCATCCTTGGTAATCTTGCCATCGCTGTCGCTATCAAGCGCGCTGAAAAGATCGTCGACATTGCTGCTACTGCTATCTGAACTGATGGAAGAAAACGCCGATTCAAGATCGGTTTTTTCTATGTAGCCCTGACTTTTGGTGTCCAGTTTTGAAAACAGACTACTGGCAATTTGTGATGTAGAAACGCTAGATATCATCATTGTTCTCCTTGTTGTTTTTACTGCTCCCCCCGGAACAATGTGGAACAAGGATATGGCAGGACCATACCGTGTCCACATGGACTAGTATCGGCCAAAGCGCTCCATTTTTTCGACTTGCAAGTGTTAAGTTGGGTAAAACAATGTTAAGGATAAAGTCCCGCTAAATCAGCATGATAAAGCGGGTTTTATAACATCAGGTTTGCTATCAGATCAAAGTCAATGCGGGCTTTTTGCTGTTCTGCGGCGTGAATTTTACGGGCTCTTGTGGCTTGTGTTTGCCGAATTGCGCTTTGGTTTCCTCCAATTGCTTGCGCTGTTCAGCGGTCAATATGCCATTGATCTTGAAGTCATTGCGTACGCGCGACAGTACGAATTGTTTTTCGATTTCACTTAACTTTTCCGCCAGTTGCTGCGCCTTGCGCTCATCAAACGAGGGGGCTTTGGCCAAGGCATCCAACTCATCCAGCGCATGACGGCGCTGTTTTTGTTGTTCGCGCAGAGCGGGAATCTGATCATGCATCAAGGCGAATATTTGATCTTCCTGGGCTTCGCTCAGATCCAGGCCGCGCAGATAAGGTGGCAGGCCGGGGCCTTGCTTGTTGTCGGCAAGAGCGGGGCCCATATGATGCGGAAACCCTGGGGCAGGGGGATCCTGCAGCAAGGGCTGTGCTTGAAGTAATAATGGCAGGCTAAGGCCAAACAGGCCAATCGCCAGTGTGAGCTTGTATAATGTGCTGGTGTTCATGATCTCTCCTGATTTGTAAGTCCTGAATCTGTAAGTCAAGTCGGTCATCATCGCCGACAACTGCCATGCCATTCTGCCGATTTTGTCTGTAAACCTCTGTTAAATAGAGGTTAAATTAGGTAAACCTCTGCTGTGTTTTGTGTGTAAAAATAGGTAAAACACAGGGTGTAGCGTTGTCTCATGTATGTCTCGCTCGTTATCATCATCAAATGATCAAAATGAGGAATGATGTTTACGCCATGAATAAAGTCTTGCTGATTGACGACGACGTTGAATTGGTAGGAATGCTGAAGGAATATCTTGAGCAGGAAGGCTTTGATCCAACGGTCGCCTATGATGGTGAATCAGGCGCGGAGCAAGCCTTGCGCGATACCTATGATCTGATCCTGCTCGATGTGATGATGCCCAAGATGAACGGGATTGATGCCTTGCGCGCCATTCGGGCTGAGAAAAATACTCCGGTGTTGATGCTGACCGCCAAGGGCGAAGACGCTGATCGTATCGTCGGGCTTGAACTGGGGGCGGATGATTACGTACCCAAGCCATGTACCCCCAGAGAAATAGTGGCCCGCGTTCGCGCCATTTTGCGTCGCACCCAGCCTTCGGATAATGCGCAGCCAGTCCAGATTACGGTAGGTGCACTGACCCTGTGGCCGGAACAGCGCCGCGCCGAGTGGTCAGGTAATGTGCTGGAACTCACCAGTACCGAATTCAATCTGCTGGAAGTGCTGGTACGTCATGCTGGTCGTGTGGTCAGCAAGAGCGATCTTTCCTTGCAAGGTCTGGGGCGTCCCCTGGCCAGGTTTGATCGCAGTATTGATGTCCATCTCAGTAGCATCCGTCAGAAAATTGACGCCTATGCCAATGGCCGCCACTACATACAAACGGTTTATCGTATGGGTTACCAGCTCGTCCGCGAATAACTATGGGGCGGCTTTACTGGAAGTTCTTTTTCTTTTTCCTGTTTGCACAGCTGACATCGGTATTCGGTGTTGGCTTGGCCGTGTGGGCCCATAATCGCAGCCTGGAAAACTCCCGATCCCTGATTGAAGCGAGTCCTCCTGCCATGTCCGTCCTGGCCGCGGTCTCCGCGACGCTGGAGCATGGCGGTGTGGGCGCCACGCGCAAAATGCTGGAAGGCTGGCCGCAACGTCGTATGCCGCAGATTTATGTGGTAAACGAGGCGGGTGAGGATCTGCTTCAGCGCAGGGTTTCTCCCGAGTTACTGCAGCTGGCTATTTCGCAGCTCGATAAAGACGAGGCGGTGCGAAGCATTCACGCAGATGATGGTCATGAATACATTTTGTTTGTTCCCTCGCGTTCTCGCGGTGGACAGCCTCCCCCCAATGAGGGCATGGGGCCCCCGGATGGGCCACCGCCCGACATGCACGACCCCTCCGACATGCATCAGCCACCACCGGGCGAAGGTGCTGAGGACGGGCCACCACCTAATGGCGGCATGCGCTCACGTTTCTGGCGGGTGTTCCCATTAGTCCCGCTGTCGGCAGGGGTGATCGCCAGTCTGGTATTCGCTGCCTTGCTGGCATGGTATTTCTCCAAACCCATACGCAGTTTGCGTCAGGCATTTATTACGGCAACGGATGGCGATCTCGAGGTGCGTGTAGCCGGCTCCATGGGGCATAGGCGCGATGAGTTGAGCGATCTTGGGCGTGACTTTGACACGATGGCATCACGCCTTGGGGCTCTGCTACAAGGTCAATCAAGACTTTTGCATCATGTCTCGCATGAGTTGCGCTCGCCGTTGGCGCGCATGCAGATGGCAATCGGACTTGCACGGCAAAGCCCGGAAAAAGTCAGCAGCTCGCTCGAGCGTATCGAGCGCGAGTCCATACGCATGGATAAATTGGTAGGCGAGCTCTTGGCGTTTTCAAGGTTGGAATCCGGTGTGACCAATATCCACAAAGAGCGCGTTGATCTTAGTGATCTCCTGTTTACATTGGCGGAAGACGCGCAGTTTGAAGGCAAGGATCGCAAGATGGAGGTGAGATTACTGCCACACGATGATTTTGTGCTGGAAGCGCAACCAGACTTGCTGCATCGAGCGCTGGAGAACATCGTGCGAAATGCGCTCAAATATGGTCCCGATGGAAGTGATGTGGATATTGACGTCAGCAGTGATCCCGCCACACGCATGGTACTCATCCGCATACGTGACCAAGGCATGGGTGTTGCCCCACATGAGTTGGAAACCATCTTTCAGCCGTTTTATAGAGCCAACTCTGGATTGGGCTCAGATGGCCACGGCATTGGGCTTGCCTTGGCCAAGCAGGTGGTCGAGATGCATGGCGGCAAAATTGCCGCGCGCAATATTTCTCCTGTAGGCTTTGAAGTCGCCGTCCAACTGCCATATCTGGACTAGCGCTGCATCAACTCGACTCATGAGTGCGATGTAGCGCGCATCATCCCCTCAATATTTTTCTATCATTTCATCTCTCTGCAGATTTTCCTTCTCGCGGCGATTTCCTTCGGGTAATCGCCTGCGCATCGTAATGGCATAAGCCTCTTTTTGTACATTGAATTTATACTTTATTAAAATCAATGGCTTGAGATTTTATTTGGTCGCTTTTGATGCTCTTGCCTGCTTGTTTTTCCGTTTTATAACTTCCTGATAATCCTCTTCCGCACGTCTTCCATATAGCACCTTGAGCCAATGGTTGAGGTGTGAATCTACTGCTAGCCTTTCACTTGTTCATAGCAACTCTCCAGGCTGCAGAAAACTTGGCTTGCTCTGAGCAATGCATGGCAAATCCAAAATAAAAATTGATGAAGGAATGTTGTACCGGGTTGTGCATCCGGCAGCCATCAATACTGATGACCGGATACGCAAATAACTATAAAGCAGGTTCACAAGCGTCTATAGGGGTTCATATGAGTATTACACAAGTTAAAACGCTGCCCTTGCTCCAAGGGCTCCCTCAGCCATTGCTGGATGAGTATTCCCGATATTTCAGGATGTTTCGAATCGAGAAAAAGCATTTTGTATGTCATAAAGGGGATGAGGCCAATGAGTTGTTTTTCTTGCTGAGTGGTCGCCTCATGGTGGTGGATATTTCGCTGGAGGGCCGCCAGACCGGGCTTAATTTTATCGCTCCGGGTGATTATTTTGGAGAGTTGTCGGTGTTGGATGATCTGCCTCGTCCAGCTTCCATTGTTGCGGTTTCAGAGTCCCTCATCGCGGCCTTACCCAAAAGCAAGGTCAACAGCCTGGTCAACCATGTTCCAAAGGTTGCCGAGCGCATGTTGAAGGATATGTGCCATCGCATGCGAATGGTGACGGATCTTCGTTGTTTGCTGGGCGTGCCAAATGCATATAGTCGTGTTTTTTTACTGATTTCCCGCATGGCAAAAAATCAGCCATATGTCGATCATTTCCCCTCGCACCAGCAGGTGGCTATCATGGTTAACACGAGCCGCGAAACCGTCTCACGCGCCCTCGGTTTACTCGTGACTGAAGGTGTGATCGAGAAGGAAGGCATGCGCCTGATCGTCAAAAATCCAGCCGCCTTGCATCAGATGGCGAGTGATTTCATGATCTCTGGATCAAAAGTCTGAAGGGGGAATCAGGCCAGTATCTACCGGGTGCGTGTGGCAGTGACTGCGGGAAAGTGGAGGGGATTGCCTCTGGGTGAGGCAATCCAATGATAGTGAATGGGGGGAGTGAGGTGACTTAATGTTTTTTTGACACAGGGAGTATTTACATTAGCGGAGCACCCACAAGGTGACCCATTAGAGTATGATTTACGTTCGATAGTGGCCTGAATCGGGCTTTTGCCATCTAACCGACATACTCTACAGGAGGTCACGTGACACGTTTTATCGTATGTATCTTCGCTTTGCTTCTCTCTTTTCAATCGCTGGCAGCGGAAAGTGCGCCCACTGATGAGTCGATTAAAAATCTGCTGGATGCCATGAATGCCAAGCAGATGCTGGAAAAAATCCGGGCACAAAATGCAAGCTCGGTAAAAGCCTCGATTCTTGGGCAATTGGGCGGAAAGCAATTGAATCCGCAACAGGAAAAAGTTTTGAATACCACGTCGGAAAAAATTTCCAGCATCATGGCTGAAGTCATGACCTGGGAAAACTTCCAGAGCATTTATACCAGCCTCTACAAAAAGAACTTTACCCAGGAAGAAGTGAATGCCCTGACCGCATTTTATAAAACGCCAGCAGGCAAATCGGCCATGAACAAAATGCCAGCGGTTACCCAGCAAATCATCCTGGAAAGCCAGAAGCTGTTGGTCCCGGTACAGGATCGAATCCAGCAGGCGGCACAAGAGGGGGCTGTCGAGTTTCGCAAAGCACAGTAACAACTTTGCTTGAAATGTAAAAGTCATGCCACGCAAGATTTTCGCGTGGCATTTTTCATTCAGGCAGGAAAAATACCTGCTAGAATCCTACTCAAGGGTTATCGGTTTCAGAGGCGTCAGGGCGCGCCTGAAACCGACTTTCGGTTTTGTAATAACTTTAATTCAATGATAAAAAAACCATGATTCATCCAGAACATAATCAGCGGGAATTTTTCCGTATTCCACCACCGGGGCTGTTGTGCACTATCCCGATGATAGAAAGCGCACCTTCCTTCCCTGTACTTGATATCAGTATCGCAGGGCTGGCATTGGTATTACCCAAGAGCAAGCACAGCACACTTGAGGTTGGGGCGACGTATCACGACTGTAACTTTGTGGTGCCCGAGTTTGGCGAAATCAACGTCACCATGCTGGTCAGAAATGTACTGGAAATGAACGAAGGTACTGCACTACGCCATTTCCGTGCTGGGTTTTCCTATGTGGACGTTAAGCCGCAAACCCAAGCCCGCTTGATGCGCTATATTGCCTATCTTGAGCGCTTGCTGCACAAGCAGCAGATTGCGGCGGAATAAGCCGACTGCATTAATTGAATGAATCAACAGAGCCTGCTGATCGCAGGCTTTTTGTTTGGATTTGCATTGAAGTGATCGCCTGAGCATTTACGCTGGGCTTTGGAGTTTCTCCGTCAACGTGTCAGGCGTTGGCTACTTCATGATAACAATATTAAGGTGATGAACATTTTTACCCGCCAAACCCGCTTTCTCGCGATTGCCTCGCTGTTTTTCATACTCGCGGCCAATCTTTCGCTATGGGCCAAGTTGCTTGAAATTTATCCTCTGGATAAGCCTTTCAGTATCAACTTGCTGCACTTTTCCAGCATTGCCTTATTTTTTGCGCTAAGCACTGTGCTTTTCCTGTTGTGGGTATGCCATGGCAGGATGGGCAAATGGGTACTGACCACCTTGTTGCTTGTTTCGTCGCTGGCTGCTTATTACATGGATCATTACGGCGTGGTGATCGATGTTGTGATGATTAACAATATCTTTGAGACCGATGTCAAGGAAATCGCCGGCTTGGTCAATGCCAGCATGGTCTTGCGGTTCCTGGTTCTGGGCCTGATCCCAGCGGCGATCGCCATAAGCTACTGGCCGGCCTCCGAAGGACGTAAGCGAGAGCTGGTTTCACGCGTCAAACTTTCCTTGTGGCTGTTACTGGCGCTGATTCTGTCGATTGTCATTGCTCTCTCCAATTTCACCGGTTTTGTGAAAGAGCACAAGATTACCCGGCTTTATGCAAACCCAACGGGGTGGAGTTATTCGACCCTGTCATATGTCAGCCAATATGCACGAGCAGCAAGCTTGAAAACCGTGTTGCATGAGTCTGCGGCCGATACGCAGGAGGTGGGTGTGCATCCCGAGAACGAACTTGTCATCCTGGTGGTGGGTGAAACAGCCAGGGCGGATCGTTTTTCGCTCAATGGCTATGACCGCCCGACAAATCCCGAGCTGGCAAAGCGCGATGTCATCAGCTTCAAGCATGTCAGCTCCTGTGGAACATCCACAGGTGAATCGGTGCCTTGCATGTTTTCCTCCTTGGGCCGTGAACATTACACGCGTCAGAAGGCCAGCCAGTATAAAAACGCGCTTGATGTGCTGTCAGAAGAGGGCGTGCAAGTCCTCTGGCGTGATAACAACTCCGACTCCAAAGGAGTGGCTACCCGCGTTGAATATCAAGACTTCAAGAGTCCTACATTCAATCCTGAGTGCGATACGGAATGCCGCGATATCGGCATGCTTTCAGGCCTGGATAAATATATCGAAGGGCATAAAGGCAAAGATATATTGATAGTGCTGCATCAGATGGGTAACCATGGGCCGGAATACTACCGGCGCTACCCCCAAGCCTTTGAGTATTTCAAACCTGTCTGCATGACGGGCGAGCTTCGTAGTTGCAGCCAGCAAGAAATCAATAACGGCTACGACAACGCGGTTCGCTATACCGATTACTTTTTAGCCAATGTTATCGATTTCTTGAAAAAGTACGACAACACCCATGCAACCGCGATGTTTTATGTCAGTGATCATGGTGAATCATTAGGGGAGAAGGGCGTATACCTGCATGCAGCTCCTTATGCCACCGCGCCGATAGAACAAACCCACGTTCCTGCCGTTTTCTGGGCCGGTAAACACTTTGACTACCCGGTCAGCATGATCAAGGCATATGAAGATGCACCGCTTAGCCACGATGACTTGTTCTGTGCCTTGCTGATTGCCTTCGAGATGAAGACCAAAACCTGTGCAGCCAAGGATGACTGGCTATTTAAAAATCCTGATGTCAGCGGTACTTTTCGCGAAAAAAGTGCGCCATGATGCTGCCATGCCCAATGGCGATGTCTCGTCAGTTATAAATCGAATAATGTAGTTTGCGGAATGCATTCGGTGCCATTCCGCTATTGCGTTTAAAAAATTTGACGAAGTTAGTTGCTTCATCAAACCCCAACACTTCAGCGATGATGGTGACCGGCATCTGGGTATGTGTGAGCAGGCGTTTGGCTTCCAGGTTAATTCTGGCTGCAATGTATTCCTTGGCCCCCATGGTAACCGCTGCCTGTGTTGCCCGTGTCAGACTCTTCACTGTGCAGCCCAGTTCAGCAGCATAGTCGGCCACTGCGTGTTGATGCGCGAACTTCTCTTCAACCAGTTTTCTGAATCGCCGGAACCGGGAAAGCTCAGCCGGATGCGGCTCAGTCTCCGCCATCTGTTCTCCCAGCATCGTCAGTCTTAGCATCACCGCCTGCAACTCAAACCTCAGCATGGCATTCTTCATGGCTTTGGTGCCGGCTGCCAGGGTATCTGCATGCATCTGCTTCATGCGTGCGCAAATAATGCTTTCTGCATCCGCCGCCAGATTCAGCTTGGCTGCAGCACCATGCATCGCATTGGCCATGAAGATATTGACGCCTGCATCTTCATTCGAAGACGTCAGAAACTCCGCCTTGAAAATGATCATCCATCCATCGCAACCTTCATTAAGATCAAATTGCAGCGCCTGGTTAGGGCTCAGCAATAGCAGCGTCCCTTTGCTGCATTCAATGGGGCGGTAATCCACCACCGGGGTAGAGCTACCCTCCGTGATCAGCAGCATCAGGTAGAAGTTAATCTGGTGCGCCTGCCGGAAACGGTTTTCAAGAATTCGCGTTCTCAGGATGGCAAATGGAATCACTTCAATGTCCAGCCCATAAGACGCTGGTGGTGTATAGACCACGCGTTCCAGGGCGGGAGGCGATGTTTTTTCGCGCGTGTTCAGAAAATGTCTTTTATTTACCATAAATAGCGCCAAAAATACCTGTGATTACCTCAATCAATTTCCTAATATTACCTCGTCTTATCTTTAATGTCTTTTTCCCTATGGAGCTTTAAATGCGTATGAATGTTGACAAGATGCCATCGCTTTTTGCGATAGGGCTTTTGCTTCTGGCGATGAAAAGTTTCGCCGCCCCCACCTCTGAAAGAAAGGAAACTGCTATGACACCCACAGCAAAGGAACAGGTAATTCAGTTACTCAAAAGTATCGAAACCGGCGAACAGGCACCCGTTGGCTACATTAATGCCGAAAAATATATTCAACATAACCTGAATGTAGGCGATGGTTTGGCAGGGTTTGGTGCGGTCTTGCAGCAATTGCCCAAAGGCAGTGCCAAGGTCAATACCGTCAGGGTGCTGCAAGATGGCGACTTTGTGATCACCCACACGGAATATGATTTTTTTGGCCCCAAGATCGGGTTCGATATATTCCGGTTTGAACATGGAAAAATCGTCGAGCACTGGGATAACTTGCAGCAAACGCCTGCACAAGCCAACCCGAGTGGGCACACCATGACGGACGGGGATAAAACCATCAAAGACCTTGAAAAAACCGCCGCTAATAAAAAGCTGGTGGCCGATTTCGTCGATGATGTCCTGGTGAATGGCAAGCTGGAAAAGCTGGCGTCTTACTTTGACGGTGATCATTACATCCAGCATAACCCGGCAATTGCAGATGGCTTGTCAGGCCTGGGTGCAGCCCTTAAATATCTGGCCGAGCAAGGCATCACCATGAAATATAACCGCGTGCATCAGATATTGGGCGAAGGCAATTTCGTACTGGTGATCAGTGAAGGGGAGTTTGCCGGCAAGTGGACTTCTTTTTACGATCTTTTCCGCGTGCAGAACGGCAAGATCGCTGAACATTGGGACACCATGGAAGCAATCCCGCCGCGGCAGGGTTGGAAAAATCAGAATGGAAAATTCGGATTCTGATTGAGCGCTGAGCTGTAAAACAAAAAAGCCCACAAAACGGTGGGCTTTTTTTATATCTGGCTCCCCGACCTGGGCTCGAACCAGGGACACACGGATTAACAGTCCGTTGCTCTACCGACTGAGCTATCGGGGAATATCGGTCAAAGTTCATCGGAAAAAAAGCCCACAAGACTGTGGGCTTTTTCATATTTGGCTCCCCGACCTGGGCTCGAACCAGGGACACACGGATTAACAGTCCGTTGCTCTACCGACTGAGCTATCGGGGAATCGATGAAGGCGCTACTATAAAGACTCGGCGGGCTTCGGTCAACATTTTTGTGCAAAAAACAGCGTGTAAAATCGACTGTTTTTTTGCGGAAAAATGTGGCTAAAATCCGCCTGATCTTATGCTTTTATAATCAAACAGTAAGTGCCTTTTCAATCCGGTCGAGGGCGTTTCTCAGGTTTTCCATGGACGTGGCAAACGAGATACGGAAATAGCCTTCGGCACCGAATGCAGAACCGGGAACGACGGCAACGCCGACATTTTCCAGCAGGTATTCTGACAAGGCCATATCGGTGGTATCGCTAATTACGCCTGCCTTGTGCAGGTTGGCGATGGCAACGCGCGCATCGGGGAAGGCATAAAACGCGCCGCCAGCCTTGATACACTTGAGGCCTGGCATCTGGTTGAAGCGATTCACCACGTACTCGTGACGCTCGCGGAATGCTTCTACCATGGGGGTGATGCATTCCTGCGGGCCTTCCAGCGCGGCTTGCGCAGCGACTTGTGAGATGGAGGTGGGGTTGGAGGTGGATTGCGACTGCAAAATCTCCATGGCCTTGATGATGTGAGCTGGGCCTGCAGCATAGCCAATGCGCCAGCCGGTCATGGAATAGGCTTTGGATACGCCATTCAGCACTATGCAGCGGCTCTTGAGTTCAGGCGTGGCATTCAGGATGTTATGGAATTTTTCGCCAGTGAGGTTGACGTGTTCGTACATGTCATCTGTGGCAACCAGAATCTGCGGATGCTTCTTCAGCACCTCACCCAGGGCCTGCAACTCAGCCAGGGTATACACCGAACCTGTGGGGTTGGATGGCGAGTTGATCATGAACATGCGGGTTTGCGGCGTGATGGCGGCTTCGAGTTGTGCTGGCGTGAGTTTGAAGCCTTGTTCAATGCCGCACTCGATAATCACGGGCTTTGCACCTGCCACCATCGCGATGTCAGCGTACGATACCCAGTAAGGCGCAGGCACAATGACTTCGTCGCCCGGGTTGAGCACTGCCAGCGCCAGGTTGAAAATACATTGCTTGCCACCTACGCCGACAATCACTTCCTTTTCGGTGTAATCAAAGCCGTTTTCATTTTTGAACTTGGCAACGATGGCTTTTTTCAGGCCAGGAATGCCACTGACAGGGGTGTACTTGGTGAAGCCGCTGTCGATGGCTTTTTTGGCGGCATCCTTGATGTGTTGCGGCGTATCGAAATCGGGTTCGCCAGCGCCGAGACCAATAATGTCGCGGCCTTCAGCCTTTAGCTTGGCTGCACGTGCCGTCACAGCCAGAGTAGGGGATTCTTTGATGGTTTGAACGCGCTGCGAGAGCGGTAAAGCTAAGGGCTCCAAAGTAACTTCCTTGAATGGGGGTGAGTGATAAAGCGCTAATTTTACTCACAAAACCCATCCTGCGGAACTGGCAGCGCGTTTTTTTGATTGTTCTTTCATGCGCTTGTCATGAAATTCATGCTCGGTATTTCAGCATTCCAGCTTGCAACCCACGGTGTTGCCGAATTCCTCTGCGATATTTTTATCCAGATTGAGCAAAGCCACGCTGATTTTATGCACTTCCTGCTTGTCGCCCTTGTCGTTGGCGATAACACCTATCCTGAATAAGGCGTCGGTATTGTTGGCATCCAGCGCCAGCGATTTGCGGTAGTGTTTTTCAGCTTGTTCGGTGCGTGCAAGCTTTTCCTCAGCCCATCCCAATTCGTACCATGCCTCGGTATTGTTGGGTTCTGCCTTGGCCCAGCTCTGGGCGATCTGTTCCAGTTTCAGCCAGTCTTCCTGCAGCTCTGGCACGGCGATGCGCAGGAAGTAGGGTTTGGTATCTTCCTCTTCCTCCCAGAAAGCCTTGCCGGTGATTTGCATGACACTTTCAGCAGGCTGCTGGGCTACCTTGTCCAGCCACTCAATCGGTACCGCATAGAAGTAAGCGACTCGCCCTATGGTTTTGAAGGTATTGATGCCCACCAGCTGACCTTCTTCGTTAAACAAGCCGCTGCCGCTGGCGCCAAGGGCAAAGCGGGCAGTGCTGCGCAGGATGATGCCATCATCCAGCGGGTAAGCTGATTTCACCGTGCCCAGTGACGTGACGGGGGCAGGGGAGCCGCTGGAGTGGCCAATGGCGATCACCTCTTCGCCTTTTTTCATGTCGGAGGCTTTGCCTAGCGTGGCAGGTTTGAATGGCAGGTTGTCTGTCGTTATCAGGCAGAGGTCATGCCAGCGGTCCGCCTGTATCGAGGCAATGGTGTAAGTATCTTCGCCGCGGGATATCCATGGTTCTTTGGTCTGGCGAAAAATATGACAGTTGGTCAGCACTTTATTAGGGGCGACGATCACCCCGGAGCCATAAGCCAGACTACCATTCTGGTTATATCCACGGATCATGACGATCGAGAAAAAGGAATCCATCAGTTTTGCACGGTCAAACGCATGCGCAGTGGGGATAAGGCTTAATGCCGTGAGCAGGGGCAGCAGGTAACGCATGAGTCATTCTCCATAATGTCGTTATTGTTGCGGCCTATGGCCGTCTTGTTTGTAAGTGAGCCTGCCAGAAAGACATTTAATTAATAATCGAGTTCGGCTTAATAGATTTGAACTGCTAGAATACCTATTCGCTTTTATAGGTGTTTGATGTGATTGTTACTTTCCCCAATAGTCGATACCAGCTTCATCAGCCTTTCCCTCCCGCCGGCGACCAGCCTGCCGCCATAGAAAAACTCATCACCGGTATAGAGCAGGGCATGCAATACCAGACCCTGCTGGGGGTAACCGGCTCTGGTAAAACCTATACCATGGCCAATGTGATTGCCCGTACCGGGCGGCCGACCATGGTCATGGCGCCCAACAAGACGCTGGCTGCACAGCTGTATTCGGAGTTTCGCGAGTTCTTTCCGAATAATGCGGTGGAGTATTTTGTGTCCTATTACGATTACTATCAGCCCGAGGCCTATGTGCCCTCGCGCGATCTGTTTATCGAAAAAGACTCCAGCATCAATGATCACATTGAGCAGATGCGGCTCTCAGCTACCAAGTCACTGCTGGAGCGCGAAGACAGCATTATTGTCGCCACCGTCTCGGCCATTTACGGCATCGGGGATCCGGGTGAGTACCATGGCATGGTGTTGCATATTCATCAGGGCATGAAGATCAGTCAGCGCGACATTGTGAACAAGCTGATTACGATGCAATACGACCGTAATGACTTTGACTTCTCACGTGGTGCTTTTCGGGTGCGTGGCGATGTGGTGGATGTGTTCCCATCAGAAAACAGTGAGACGGCCGTCCGCATCAGCCTGTTTGACGATGAAATCGAAACCATACAGCTGTTTGATCCCCTGACCGGGCAGGTATTCAATAAGATTCACAATTTCCGCATCTTCCCTTCCAGTCATTATGTGACCGCGCGGGAAGCGACAGTGCGGGCGATGGAAACCATCAAGCAGGAACTGCGTGATCGCGTGGACTTCTTTATCAAGAACAACAAGCTGGTTGAGGCACAACGCATAGAGCAGCGCACGCGGTTTGACCTGGAAATGCTCAATGAAATCGGTTTCTGCAAGGGAATTGAGAACTACAGCCGCCATCTTACTGGCCGCTCCCCGGGCGATGCGCCGCCGACACTGATTGATTATCTGCCAGCCAATGCCTTGATGATCATTGATGAAAGCCACGTGACTATTCCGCAGATCGGTGGCATGTACAAGGGCGACCGCGCGCGCAAGGAAAACCTGGTGGATTATGGGTTCCGCTTGCCTTCGGCGCTGGATAACCGGCCGCTGCGATTTGAAGAGTTTGAGCGCATCATGCGGCAAACCGTGTTTGTCAGCGCCACGCCTGCCGATTATGAAGCCACGCACCAGGAGCAGGTAGTGGAGCAGGTGGCCCGGCCGACTGGCCTGATCGACCCGGAAATCACCGTAAAACCGGCAGATACCCAGGTGGATGATCTGCTCTCGGAAATCAAGCTGCGGGTGGCCGTGGGCGAGCGCGTGTTGGCGACGACCCTGACCAAGCGCATGGCCGAGGATTTGACAGACTATCTGTCTGAGCACGGCGTGAAGGTACGCTATCTGCACTCGGACATTGATACCGTGGAACGGGTGGAAATCATTCGCGACTTGCGCCTTGGCGAGTTTGATGTACTGGTCGGCATCAACCTGCTGCGTGAGGGGCTGGATATTCCTGAAGTATCTCTGGTTGCCGTGCTGGATGCTGACAAGGAAGGTTTCCTGCGGTCAGAACGCTCCCTGATTCAAACGGCAGGCCGCGCTGCGCGTAACCTTAATGGCAAGGTGATCTTTTACGCCAATAA
The DNA here is from genome assembly GCF_009858335.1 of Methylovorus glucosotrophus. Lineage (NCBI taxonomy): Bacteria > Pseudomonadati > Pseudomonadota > Betaproteobacteria > Nitrosomonadales > Methylophilaceae > Methylovorus > Methylovorus glucosotrophus. The sequence continues at coordinate 1,602,956 of NZ_VMSE01000001.1, read as the reverse complement.
CATTACCCGCTCGATGAAGCTGGCCATGGATGAAACGCAACGGCGTCGTATCAAGCAGATGGCATTCAATGAAGCACACGGTATCGTGCCCAAGGGGGTGACCAAGCGCATCAAGGATATTATTGATGGCGTGTATGACAAGGATGACGCAAAACGCGAACGGCAGGCCGCGCAGGATCAGGCCAGCTATGAAGCCCTGAGCGAAAAGCAGATCATCAAGGAAATGAAACGCCTCGAAAAATCCATGCATGACAGCGCACAAAATCTGGAGTTTGAGAAAGCAGCAGAATTCCGTGACCAGCTGAAAAAACTCAAGGCCAAATTCTACGGAACAGATGTTCCCGATATTCTGCCTTGACGCATGAAAGCCAGTCACTGAAAGATGGCTTGATATGATGTAGCTTAAATCATGGCAGTATCATGGCAGTGCCAGGCATAAAAAAGCCCGTTCCGAGTTGGAACGGGCTTTTTATTTGGCAGCCGTTGACCGGCTGCCAATAGGGTCTACATGTTTACTTCTGTGTTTCGATCAATACCAGTGGCGCTTCAGCACTTTCATCGCTGGTGGCTTTTTGCTGCCATGCCGCTGGTTTACGGCTGCGTGGGGCTGCAGGCTCTGCTTCCACTGGCGCAGCTGCTACCGGCGCATCGGCTTTGGTTTCCACAAGTTGCAAGCCACTTGCTGCGAGATCCAGAGGCTTGGTTTCTGCCTCAGCCTTGCGGCGGCGTGGTGCGCGAGGTTTCTTCTCGGGCTTGTCAGTAGCTTCTGGTTTTTCTGCCTCTACAACAGTTTTGGCTTCGGCTACAGGTTCTGCGGCTGGTGCTGCTTCAGCCACTGCGGCAACAGGTTCTGCTGCCACTACCGGAGCTGGGGTATCACTGACCAGTGCCAGATCCGCTTGTTGAGGTTCCACTGCCTTGGCAACAGGCTCGACTGCGGGGCTGGTCTCAACGGCAGGTGCCGCTGCAACTGTTTCCACGACAGCAGGCGCTTCGTTCACGGTATTGTTTTGAGCAACGGTTTCAACTGCGGCCGCGACAGGTGCTGCTACTTGTTGCGCCACATCATCTGCTACCGGGGCGCCAATAGCGGCATCATCGGCTGCCTTGCGTGCCTGGTTTTCACGTGGCTCGCGTGCTGGGCGCTCACGGCGACCATTACGGCCGCGACGGCTGCGTGGCTCATTGCCAGCTTCGCCATTGGCGGCTTGTTGGGTTGCTGCAGGCGCTGGAGATGCGATGGCCGGTTTTTCACGTGGCTCACCACGCTCTGCACGCGGTTGGTTTTGCTGGCGTGGTTCACGGCCTTCCTGCTGACGTGGCTCCTGGCGATTGCCACGTTCCTGGCGTTCGCTACGCTCATTGGCTGGGCGCTCACCGCGTTCTGCGCGCTCGTTGTTGCGTTCGCCACCACGTTCCGCATTGCGTTCCGCAGCTGGACGTTCACCGCGCTCACCATTGCGGCCATTGCGGTTGTTACGCGCATTGCGTGGCTGATTGCGATTGTTACGGTTGTTGTCGTTGCGTTGCTTGGTGGTTTCAGGCGCAACCACTTCTTCCTTGGTTTCGGTGATCTTGCTAAGCCAGTTCTTGAAACGGCCAAACAGGGAAGGGGCGGCAGGCACTTCAACTGCTTTTTCCGTGGCAATCGGCGCTGGAGATGCAGGGGTAATGCCCTTGACGGCAGCTTCGGCGCGCACGGCTTTGACTTCCTGTTGCGCAGCCGGGTTGTATTCACCCTCGGTTGGCAGCTCTACCATCTGGTAGCTGGCGCGGCTGGTTTCCTCGTTGACATCATCACTGCGAATACGCGAGATGTTGTAGTTCGGGGTTTCCATGTGAATATTAGGGATCAGCACAACCTGTACACCGGAGCGTTGCTCGATCTTGTGTATCTCGGCACGCTTTTCATTCAGCAGGAAGGTTGCTGCTTCCACCGGCAGCTGCACCTGAATAATGGCGCTGTTTTCCTTCATGGCTTCTTCCTGCGTGATTCGCAGGATATGCAGCGCAGTGGACTCGATGCCGCGGATATGGCCTGTGCCATGGCAACGAGGACATGGGATATGGTTGGATTCGCCCAGGCTTGGACGCAGGCGCTGGCGTGACAGCTCCAGCAGGCCGAAGCGGGAAATCTTGCCGGTTTGTACGCGGGCACGGTCATGATGCAGGGCGTCGCGCAGGCGGTTTTCGACTTCGCGCTGATTGCGCTGGTTTTCCATGTCGATGAAGTCGATCACCACCAGACCACCCAGGTCGCGCAGACGGAGCTGGCGAGCTACTTCATCGGCAGCTTCCAGGTTGGTATTGAACGCGGTGTGCTCAATGTCGCTGCCTTTGGTGGAACGACCGGAGTTGACGTCGACGGATACCAGGGCTTCCGTGTGGTCAATCACGATGGCGCCGCCGGAAGGCAGGCGCACTTCACGTGAAAACGCAGTCTCAATCTGGTGTTCGATCTGGAAGCGGGAGAATAAAGGAATCTCGTCGCGATACAGCTTCACACGCGATACATTGCCCGGCATGACGTGGTTCATGAACTGCACGGCTTGCTCGTGAATGTCGGCGGTGTCGATCAGGATTTCGCCAATGTCTGGCTGGAAGTAATCACGGATGGCACGAATGACCAGGCTGCCTTCCTGATAGATCAGGAAAGGGCCGCTTTGCATGGTGGAGGCACCCTCAATGGCTGTCCACAGTTGCAAGAGGTAGTTCAGGTCCCATTGCAGCTCTTCGATATTGCGGCCAATACCTGCGGTACGGGCAATGATGCTCATGCCGTTAGGCACTTCCAGCTGGGCCATCAGATCACGCAGTTCATTGCGGTCTTCGCCTTCGATGCGGCGCGATACACCACCACCACGAGGGTTGTTCGGCATCAGCACCAGATAACGGCCCGCCAGGGAAATAAAGGTGGTGAGGGCTGCGCCCTTGTTGCCACGTTCGTCCTTGTCAACCTGGACGATAAGCTCCTGGCCTTCCTTCAGTACATCCTGAATGCGGGCGCGGCCATCGCTGTCGTTCTGGAAATAGCTGCGAGCGACTTCCTTGAAGGGGAGAAAACCGTGACGGTCAGTACCGTAATTGACAAATGCAGCCTCAAGAGAAGGCTCGATGCGGGTGATGATACCCTTGTAGATATTGCTCTTGCGTTGTTCCTTGCCAGCGGATTCGATGTCGAGGTCGATCAGTTTTTGACCATCGACGATGGCGACACGTAGTTCTTCCGACTGTGTCGCATTGAAAAGCATGCGTTTCATTGTAAGGCTCCCGCGCTCTAAGCGGTCTGGCAGACCTTGTCGCTTCAACGACAAGCAGGATTGCTGATGTCCGGCAGGGAGTGCTCCTGTGAATCACAGTGTATATGAGTGCACTTTTACTGCGTGAGCAGAGTTTGCTGCAGGAGGTAAAACCAGGCGGTTAGGCCGCTTTTTTCATCGCACGGGTTGCGATTCTGTCGCATGGCGGAAAAAAGAATTCTGATCGTTTTAATGTATCAGACTGATTTAGTTGACGAAAAATCTCGTTAACGGGTTGCTTTAAACCTCGGTGCTTTAATTCTGTCTCTGGTTAGCCGTCATATCGGCTAAAATTCTTTAGTTCCAGCAATTCCTGGCCGCGCATTTATTAGCGATTCTGGTTTGCAGCGGCTTGAGCGCAATTAGTAATGTTGCAGAAAATCGCTACGATGTTTTATTTGGCGAGCGAGTTAACCAAGGTATTTTTCAAGGTGTTTTTTCAAACATCAATTCATTCCCGAATAAGCGCTTAGCGCATTTATTTCGAGATTTTCGTAGTATAGGTGAGATGACTAATTTAAGCAAAGCAAGTAATGCAAATGGCACGACCATTGGACCCAACAGCGCAGCCATGCTGACGGTGGACGAAGGTTCGGCTGGCCAGCGCATCGATAACTTCCTCACCAAAACCCTGAAGGGTGTGCCCAAAAGCCATGTCTACCGCATATTGCGTAGCGGGGAGGTGCGGGTCAACAGCAAGCGCATAGATGCGACTTACCGTTTGCAACTGGGGGATCTGGTGCGGGTGCCGCCTATCAGGGTGCAGCCGCAGCCTGTCGCAGAAGAAACTCGGCCAGTTGCCGCCAGGTTCGAAGAGGCCGTCATTTTTGAAGATGAAGCGATGCTGGTCATCGACAAGCCTGCTGGCTTTGCCGTACACGGTGGCAGTGGCGTCAGCCGCGGGGTTATCGAGCAATTGCGTCTGGAACGTCCCCATGCCAAATTTCTGGAGTTGGTTCACCGGCTGGATAGGGAAACCTCGGGTGTGCTGATGGTGGCTAAAAAACGCAGCGCATTGGTCGGCCTGCACGAAGCCATGCGCGCCAATCATATGGACAAGCGTTATCTGATGCTGGTCAGCGGGGACTGGAAAGAAAAGAAAAAGCGCGTGGTGCTTGCCTTGCAAAAGCATGTCACGGCCAATGGCGAGCGCAAGGTGACGGTGGAAGAGGAGGGGCAGAACTCGGAAACCATTTTCCACCTGAAAAAATCGTATGGGGAATTTACCCTGCTGGAAGCGCAACTGATTACCGGCCGCACCCATCAGTTGCGGGTGCAACTGGCCCATTTGGGATTCCCTATCGCTGGCGATGACAAATACGGCGATTTTGCTTTGAACAAGGCGTTGCAAAAACGCGGACTTAAACGCATGTTCCTGCATTCGGCGGAAACCGGCATCCGTCATCCCTTGTCTGGTGACAAGCTGAAGTTGATTGCCCCGCTACCGGCAGCGTTGCAAGCTTTCCTCACCTCCCTCGAAAAATCACCATCCACCAAGAATTCTGAATAGAAGCAAGAGTCCACCATGCGCAGTAATCAATTCGATCTTATTATTTTTGACTGGGATGGCACGCTTGCCAATTCCACCCAACTCATAGTCGACGCCATTTGCCAGAGCAGTGTGGATGTCGGCTTGCCCTTGCCCACCCAAGAGGCCGCGAGCGGCATTATTGGCCTGGGCTTGCGTGAAGCCCTCATTGAACTGTTCGGTACAGTGCAGGAGTCGCAAATTCAGCAACTGATGGCGCGATATGCACTCTATTACAATAGTGGCGAAAACGAGATTCCCCTGTTTAACGGCGCAGCGGAAGCGGTTGCCGAGTTGCATGGCCGCGGTATTGCATTGGCGGTGGCCACGGGCAAGGGGCGGGCGGGCCTGAACCGTGCCTTGAAAAACAGTGGCATAGGGCATTATTTTCATGCAACCCGTTGTGTGGACGAGTGCCATTCCAAGCCGCACCCCCAAATGATCCATGAGTTGATGGACGAGGTGGGTGCGAGCCCGGAGCGTACCTTGATGATAGGAGACACCAGTTTTGATTTGCAGATGGCGAGCAACGCCGGGGTGCGAAGCCTGGGGGTGAGCTATGGCGCACACCCGCTGGAGCGCTTGCTGCCACATGCGCCGCTTGCCCATTTCGATGAATTTACTAAATTAAATCAATGGCTGATAATGAACGCCTGATCTGTGAAAGCGCCAGCCTGCTGGAAAAAGGGCAGGGTGTGCGGTTTGAGTTGCCTGAATTCGGGCAGCGCGTGACCGGGTTCGTGGTGCGCTATAAAGGCAAGGTCTGTGGATTTATCAATCAATGTGCCCACGTGCCGGTGGAGTTGGATTGGAATCCTGGCGATTTTTTTGATCTCACCCAGCAATATATTATTTGCGCCACGCACGGCGCGCACTTTATGCCGGATAACGGGTATTGTGTGATGGGGCCTTGCAAAGGCCGCAGCCTCAAGCAGCTTCCCGTATTCGAGCGGGATTCCTTTGTTTTCATTAACCTTGAAAGTTTGAAGCATGTCTGACACTAATCAAAACGATCCGAACTGGGAACGTCAAACGCTGGAAAAGCTGGCTTTTGCCGCCATTCGGGAGCAACGCCGTAACCGTTTCTGGGGCGTGCTTTTCAAATCGCTTACTTTTATCTACCTCTTCATGTTGTTGTTTTATGCGCTGGACTGGGTAGGGGGCGATAGCAGTGCCAATAGCGACCATACCGCCATCATTGATATTTACGGTGTGATCGGCAGTGATGATCAGGTGAGTGCCGATGATGTCATCGGCAGTCTTGAGTCTGCCTACGAAAACAAGCATACCAAGGGCATTATCCTGCGTATCAACAGCCCGGGTGGCAGTCCAGTGCAGGCGGGCATTATCAATGACGAAATCCATCGTCAGCGCAAACTGCACCCCAATATCCCGGTATACGCCGTGGTGGAAGATATTTGCGCATCCGGTGGCTACTATATCGCGGTTGCGGCTGACAAGATTTTCGTCGACAAGGCCAGTATTGTTGGTTCGATTGGCGTTCTGATGGATGGCTTTGGCTTTACCGGCATCATGGACAAGGTCGGGGTTGAGCGTCGCTTGCTCACCGCTGGTGAAAACAAGGCGATTCTGGATCCGTTTTCCCCTGTGAATCCCAAGCACAAAGAATACGCGCAAAGCATGCTGAACCAGATTCACCAGCAGTTCATTGCCGTTGTGCGTGAAGGTCGTGGCAAGCGTCTGAAAGAAACCGATGATACCTTCAGCGGCTTGTTCTGGAGTGGCGAAACCAGCGTGCAAATGGGCCTAGCAGATGGCTTTGGCAGCTCGGATTACGTGGCGCGTGAAATCATCAAGCAAGAGAAAATCGTCGACTTTACCGCACGTGAAGGCCTGGCAGACAAATTTGCCAAACGCATCGGCGCTTCTATGGGCAATGCCGCCATGGGCACCGTATTCAATGGCATGAAGATGCATTGATCCTGAAAGTCCGGCCTGGCTTGTAGCCAGGCATGGCAATAAAAAAGCCCCGATATTCGGGGCTTTTTTATTGCGGTAAACCGCTGAAGTACGTTGCTAGATGTTTTGTGACTTGATGTAATCAATCAGCTTGTTGGTGGACTCATCGTAATCGCAGGTCAGTTTGCCATCGGTGAGTTGCGGCAGAATCTTCTGGGCAATCTGCTTGCCGTATTCCACACCCCATTGGTCGAAGGAGTTGATGTTCCATACAATGCCCTGCACAAAGATCTTGTGCTCATACAATGCAATCAGCTTGCCCAGGGTTTTCGGGTCCAGCTTGTCGAACAGCATGGTGCTGGTCGGGCGATTGCCACCAAAGACGCGGTGCGGCAGCAGGTTCATGATGGTGTGGTGATCCAGGCCTTGGGCTTCCAGCTCAATCTTGGCTTCCTTGGCGGACTTGCCTTGCATCAGCGCGCGCGTTTGCGCGAGCAGGTTGGCAATCAGGATATGGTGATGTTCATCGCCATTTTTGCCAATCGAGTAATGGCTGTGCAGCGGCATCAGGAAGTCACAAGGAATAAGCTTGTTGCCCTGGTGAATCAGCTGGTAAAACGCATGCTGGCCGTTGGTGCCGGACTCACCCCAGATGATGGGGCCTGTGGTGTAGTTGATGCGTTCGCCCGCACGGTTGACAAATTTGCCATTACTTTCCATATCCGCTTGCTGCAGATATGCCGTAAAGCGTGACAGGCCTTGATCGTAGGGCAGGATGGCGTGGGTTTCTGCCTCGAAAAAGTTGTTGTACCAGATACCCAGCATGGCCATGATGACAGGCAGGTTCTGCTCCAGCGGTGCGCTGCGGAAATGCAGGTCCGTTTCATGACCACCTTCCAGCAGCTGCTCGAAGTTATCCATGCCGATATAAATGGCGATAGGCAGGCCAATGGCCGACCACAGCGAGTAACGTCCACCCACCCAGTCCCAGAATTCGAACATGTTGGCAGTATCGATACCGAAGTCGCTCACAGCCTTGGCATTGGTGGACAGCGCCACGAAATGCTTGGCAACATGGGCTTCATCCCCTGCGGCCTCCAGGAACCATGTGCGGGCAGAACGCGCATTGGTCATGGTTTCCTGAGTGGTGAATGTTTTGGAAGCGACGATGAAAAGCGTGGTGTCGGGCTGACATTTTTCCAGTACCTGCGCGAGGTGGGCGCCATCAATATTGGATACAAAATGCGCATTCAATTCCGGACTGGCGTAAGCCTTGAGCGCGGTACAGACCATGACAGGCCCCAGATCGGAGCCGCCAATGCCGATATTGACGATATCGGTAATGCGCTTGCCGCTATAGCCTTTCCAGTCACCTGAGCGCACCTGCTCGCTGAAGCTGCGCATTTGCCCCAGTACGCGATTCACATCCGGCATTACATCCTTGCCATCGACCAGCACCGGCGTATTGCTGCGGTTGCGCAAGGCGGTATGCAGTACCGCACGGTTCTCGGTGAAGTTGATTTTTTCACCGCTGAACATGCGCTCACGCCACTGCTCAACATCCGTTTCGCGTGCCAATGTGAACAGCAGCGACATGGTCTCCGCCGTGATGCGATGCTTGGAATAGTCCAGCAACAGATCACCCCATTGCAGCGAGAATTTCTCAAAGCGCTTGTCGTCTTGCGCAAACATGTCGCGCATTTGCAGAGGGAATATGTCTTGGAAGTGGCGTTGCAGCTGTTGCCATACAGGCAAATTTGTTGGATTACTCATGCAGTTTTTTAGTTTATTCGGTATTGGAAGGTTGTGTTGTTAGCGGTATGCGCACTTGCTGCGTGGCATTTGGCTACTAGTCTAACTATTTTTACGATATTTCGATACTGCCAGCCCAGTCTAGACTGGCTTAATTAACATTTTATTAATAAATCAGCGAATGTGATGCAGGCCTTATGCAGATTCGGGCTTCAATATCAGTCCGGCAAGCGGTGGCAAGGTAAGTTCAATGGAGTGCTGACAACCCATCCAGGGCACAGGTTCACTGTGCAACAGGCCGCCATTGCCCATATTGCTGCCGCCATAGCATTCGGCATCACTGTTGATCAGCTCGCGATAGCTGCCTGCCTGAGGAACACCAATCCGGTATTGCATGCGCGGCACTGGGGTGAAGTTGAGCAAGACAACCAGAGCTTCGCCCGCCTGACCTGTACGTACAAAGCTGATCGTGGATTGCTCGGCATCGTTGCAGTCTATCCAGCGGAATCCGGTCTGCTCGAAATCCAGCGCGTGTAAGGCGGGATAGTTTTTATAGGCATGGTTAAGATCGCGGCAGAGGCGCTGAATGCCCTGGTTGAAATGCTCTCCCAGCAAATGCCAGTCCAGCGATGCGTTAACATTCCATTCGCGACTTTGCCCAATTTCATTGCCCATGAAGCTGAGTTTTTTGCCGGAAATCGTGGCCTGGTAAGTCATTAGCAAACGCAGGTTGGCAAACTTTTGCCAGGTATCGCCCGGCATTTTTTCCAGCAAGGAGCGTTTGCCATGGACAACTTCATCATGCGAGAAGGGCAGCAAAAAGTTTTCCGTGTAGGCATAGAGCTGCCCAAACGTGAGCTTTTGCTGGTGATAACGCCTATGTATAGGATCATTGGTCATGTACGACAGCGTGTCGTTCATCCAGCCCATATTCCACTTCATGGAGAAACCAAGGCCGCCCAGATAAACCGGGCGTGAAACCATGGGGAAAGAGGTGGACTCTTCGGCGATGGTGAGGGCGCCAGGAAAATCCTCATGCACCATCATGTTGAGCTGGCGCAGAAAGTCGATGACTTCCAGATTCTCGCGGCCGCCAAATTTGTTGGGCAGCCATTGGCCCTCTTTGCGCGAGTAGTCGAGGTAAAGCATGGACGCCACGGCATCCACGCGCAAACCATCAATGTGCAATTCCTTAAGCCAGTAATAGGCATTGCTGATCAGGAAGTTACGTACCTCATTGCGGCCGTAATTGAAAATATATGTGCCCCAGTCCTGGTGTTCACCCAGGCGCGGGTCTTCGTGCTCAAACAGCGCCGAGCCATCAAAGCGGGCCAGCGCCCAGTCGTCTTTGGGGAAATGCCCAGGCACCCAATCCAGAATCACGCCAATGCCCGCCTGGTGACAGCGATCCACGAAGTAACGGAAATCATCGGGACTGCCAAAACGGTTGGTGACACCAAAATAGCCCGTGGTCTGATAGCCCCATGATTCATTGAGGGGGTGTTCGGATACTGGCAATAGCTCAATATGGGTGTAGCCCATGTCCTGAACATAAGGGATCAGTTGCTCGGCCAGCTGCCGATACCCGAGGAAATGGCCGTGCTCATCGCGCCGCCAGGATCCGAGATGCACTTCGTAACAGTTAAGTGGGGCGTGCAGCCAATCCCGTTCTGCACGTGCCTTGAGCCAGGCATCGTCCTGCCATTGGTAGCCGTCCAGCCGGGTGATCTTGCTGGCAGTGCCGGGCAACTGCTCAAAGCTGAAGCCGTAAGGGTCGGTTTTGACATGAAGATTGCCGGTGTTGCGATTGCGAATTTCAAATTTATAGAGCTGATTTTCGGTGAGCTGGGGGATGAAGAGCTCCCACACGCCGCTGGAGCCATGGCAATGCATGGCGTGAACCCGGCCATCCCATTGATTGAAATCCCCGACAACGCTTACACGCTCGGCTGTGGGCGCCCATACGGCAAAGCGAACGCCGGCAACCCCTTGGTGCGTACACAGATGTGCGCCCAGTGTGCGGTAGGCCAGCTTGAGTTTGCCTTCACCTAGCAAGTACAACTCGTCATTGCTGAGCATTGGGCCAAAGGAATAGGGGTCCCAGGTTTCAATGATTTCCCCATGTTGCTCAATCCTGAGCTGGCATGGTGTTTCAGGCTGTTCCTGGCCTGACCACTCAAAAAAACCATCTGATTCGCCACGGACTAGAGGTTGCCAGGCATGCCCTAATTTGAGCCATGCCTGTTCGGCGAATGGCAAAAATGCGCGAAAACTGTGCTGCCCGTCATGCACATGCAATCCAAGCACGTTATGCGGGTTGTAATGTTTCGCTTGAAGAATCAGCGATAATTCATCGTTTTTATTGGGCTTTGGCAAAATGGCAATCGAAAAAAAATATCTGGATTAAGGAATTAAATCTACTGGATATCCGTCAATTATCGTGACTATAATGAGTCACAACGGCCTCTACACAGGCTGTGGAGTCCATAACGGCGGCCTTCACGCACTAATTACAACTATAATTCAGGAGTAGTAATAATGCACCAGGATTTGACCTCAACTCGCTTCATTAGTGCCCTGACCAAAAATACGGTCGCTTTAATTCTCGCTGGCGGTAAAGGTAGCCGTCTCAAAGATCTCACCAATTGGCGTGCCAAACCGGCGGTGCCGTTCGGCGGCAAGTTCCGCATCATTGACTTCCCGCTGTCCAATTGCATGAACTCGGGCGTACGCCGTATCGGCGTTGTCACCCAGTACAAATCACATAGCCTGATGCAGCATATCCAGCGCGGCTGGGGCTTTCTACGCGGTGAATTCAATGAGTTCGTCGAGCTTCTTCCGGCGCAGCAGCGCATTCAGGAAGAGTGGTACAAAGGCACGGCGGATGCCGTTTTTCAGAATCTGGATATCTTGCGTAACACAGGTGCCGAGTATGTGCTGATTCTGGCTGGCGACCATATCTACAAGATGGATTATGGTCAGATGCTGGCTTCGCATGTGAAGAACAAAGCCGATATGACGGTGGCTTGCGTGAATGTCCCTGTGGAAGATGCCAAGGCCTTTGGCGTAATGGGGGTGGATGATGAAGACCGCGTCATCGACTTCAGTGAGAAGCCAGATAATCCCAAGCCACTGCCGGATAATCCGGACCAGGTGCTCGCCAGCATGGGTATTTATGTCTTCAATGCATCGTTTCTTTACGAGCAATTGATTCGCGATGCTGACGCTCCGCATTCGCAACATGACTTTGGTCGCGACATCATTCCCTACATGATCAAAAAGTATCGTGTTTACGCCCACCGGTTTACCGAAAGTTGCGTTGGCGCATCCGACGGCAATTATTACTGGCGCGATGTTGGTACGGTTGATGCTTATTGGGAAGCGAATATGGAGCTGACCAAAGTGATTCCCGAGCTGAATCTTTATGACCGTCACTGGCCAATATGGACCTATCAGGAGCAGCTGCCGCCCGCCAAGTTCGTGTTTGACAATGCAGATCGTTGCGGCATGGCAACCGACTCCCTGGTATCCGGCGGATGCATTATCAGTGGTGCCAAGGTCAGCCGCTCGGTGCTGTTTTCCGATATTCGCGTCAATAGCTATTCGAATATTGAAGACTCGGTCATTCTGCCCAAGGTGGACATAGGCCGCTATGTCACGCTCAAACGGGTAGTGGTCGACAAAGGCACTCGAATCCCCGACGGCATGGAAATCGGGGTAAACCCGGACCAGGATCGCAAGCGGTTTTACGTATCTGAAAAGGGAATCACGCTGGTCACCCCGGATATGCTGGGGCAATCCATACATCAAGCAAGATAGGCGTTCCCGGGCACTGGCCTGGGGACTTTCATTGTTCAGTACAGCAGCAGCCTGCTGTCTTGAGAGGCCACATGACGGATAAACGCCCCAAGCTTTACCTTAATCTTTACTGGCACATGCATCAGCCCGACTATCGCGATACGCTGACCGGGCAATATGTGCTGCCTTGGACCTACCTGCACGCCATCAAGGATTACACCGACATGGCATGGCACCTGGAGGCCAACCCGCAGGCCCGGGTTACCTTCAATTTTGTGCCTGTATTGCTCGACCAACTGGAAGATTACAGCGATCAGTTTGCAACGGGCGATATTCGCGATCCATTGCTGGCGCTTCTGGCTGAAGAGGCGCTGGACAATATCAGCACCGATCAATGCAATCTGATTATTGATAGTTGCTTCAAAAGCCACCACGAAAAAATGCTGGCGCCCTTTGCGCATTACCAGCGACTGCACAATATTTACAAAGCACTGCAGATCGAGGGCAGTGCAGCCTTCAATTATCTTTCTGCCCAGTACAAGGCTGACTTGCTGGTTTGGTATCACCTGGCATGGACGGGCGAAAGCATACGCCGGACCAACACCTTTGTTCAAAAGCTGATGGAGAAAGGGACGCAATTTACCCTGGACGAGCGGCGTGCCCTGTTTCGCCTGATCGGCGAGCTGATCAGCGGCTTGATCCCGCGTTATAAAGCCTTGCAGGATCAGGGGCGCATCGAGCTCTCCACCACTCCGCATTACCATCCCATCGTCCCTTTGCTGCTTGATTTCAAATCTACCCGCGACGCCATGCCGTATGCGCCTTTGCCGCATAGTCCAAGGTATCCGGGCGGTAGCGATAGGGCCTGTGCCCATATCCGCCAGGCGCAGGCATCGCATGCCACGCGTTTCGGCAAGCCGGCAACCGGCATGTGGCCGGCCGAGGGAGCCGTGTCTTACGCCACACTCACCCTGATGGCGCAACACGGACTTAAGTGGGCCGCTACCGGCGAAGGCGTCCTGACGCACAGCCTTTACAAATCATTTGAAGGCTTCGGCCTGGCCAAGCAGGATTACCTGTATCAGCCATACCGCATTACCGATGGTCATCATGACATTCTGTGTTTCTTCCGCGATGACGGGCTGTCGGACAAGATCGGCTTCGAATATTCCAAGCTTTACGCCAGCGAGGCGGTGAGCGACTTTATCCGCTCGCTGGAGCAGATTCAGTCAGCCAATACCCGCACGCAGTGCCCCGTGGTCAGTGTGATTCTCGATGGCGAAAATGCCTGGGAATACTATCCCTACAACGCTTATTACTTTCTCAGCGAACTTTATGCCGCTCTGGTGGATCATCCCAATATCGAGATGGCAACCTTCAGCGACATTCTTGCCATGCCAGGCAATACGGTGGCGATGGAAACCCTGCCGGAGGTGGCAGCTGGCAGCTGGGTCTATGGCAGCTTCAGCACCTGGATAGGTTCTGCCGAAAAAAATCGGGGCTGGGATCTGCTGTGTGATGCCAAGGAATGCTATGACCGGGCGATGCAGGATGGCCTGCTTACTCAGGAGGAAATCGTGGCGTGCGAGCGGCAGCTGGCCATTTGTGAAGGCTCCGATTGGTTCTGGTGGTTTGGCGATTACAACTCCGCCATGAGTGTCGACAGTTTTGACCGGCTTTACCGGCGCAACCTGAGCAATCTGTACCATTTGCTCAAGCTGCCAGTGCCGGAGGTATTGAATCACCCCATCAGCGTGGGCGCTGGAGACCCTGCAGTCGGCGGTACCATGCGGCGTGGGCAGGAAGCCTAACTCATCGCGCTTTAAGTGCATCCCACTTTAAGTCATGAAACATACACTTTTAACGATTGAAGCGACAGGAGCGTAATTTGGCCAAGACCGTTGCACTTTTGCTGGGAGTCCATGCGCACCAGCCCGTGGGCAATTTCGAGAGCGTGCTGGATGATGCGCATGTACGCTGCTATGGGCCTTTTTTGCGTGTGTTGCATGAGTACCCGGCATTCAAGTTTGCCATTCACATCAGCGGCTGGCTGCTGGAGTACATGTTGAACAAATACCCGGAAGACATGGCCTTGCTCAAGGAAATGGTGGCGCGTGAACAGGCGGAACTGGTAGGGGCGGGGTTTACCGAGCCTGTGCTGGCTTCTATTCCCGCTCGCGATCGCGTCGGGCAAATCGGCATGCTTTCCACCTGCCTCAAGAAAAAATTGGGGCAGACGCCACAGGGCGCCTGGCTGACCGAGCGCGTTTGGGAGGCCACGGTAGTGCCCGCGCTGTCGGATTCCGGCATCCGTTATGTCATGGTCGACGATTATCACTTCATGTGCACCGGCCGCGGCGGCGACGCGCTCAAGGGCTACTACACCACGGAAGAAGATGGCCGCCAGATTGATCTCTTCCCCATCTCCGAGTCCCTGCGCTATCGCCTGCCGTTCTCCCCAGCCGAAGAAGTGGTGGGCTACCTGGAAAGTCTGGCTGACGACAGCAAGCAGGCGGCTGCCATTTACTTTGATGACATTGAAAAGTTTGGCATCTGGCCCGAAACCTATGAGTGGGTGTATGAGCGTGGCTGGCTGCGTAACTTCATTGAAGGCGTACTGGCTTCATCGATTATCAAACCCATGCGCTATATTGATTACCATGCCATGGCCAAAACTCGCGGCGTGGTTTATCTGCCAACCGCTTCGTATATTGAAATGAACGAATGGACCCTTCCTGTGCCAGCGGCGCATCATTACGCCGATCTGGTCGGGCAGGAAAAATACAATAATCGCTACGAGATTACCAAGCCCTATGTGCGTGGGGGTATCTGGCGGAATTTCTTCATGCGTTATCCGGAATCAAACTGGATGCACAAGCGCATGCTGGCCTTGTCAGAACGCTTTAACCAGCTGCCGGACAACAAGAAAACGGCCGATATGCGCCAGGCCTTGTATGAATCGCAGGCCAATGATGCCTACTGGCATGGCTTGTTCGGCGGTCTTTACCTGCCGCATTTGCGGCGGGCGGTCTATAACGCTATGCTCAAGCTGGAAAGCCTGCTGGACAAAGTGTCCAGCCGTCCCATCAAGGTCATGGAGGATATCGACCTCGATGGTCACGATGAAGTGTTCTTGCATAGTGGTGAGGTTCAGGCGGTGATTCGTCAGGATGGGACAGCCTCCGTTTGTGAATTTGACACCTACCGCTTGCATCATAATTTCGGCGATACCTTGACCCGGCAAGAGGAACATTATCACCGCAAGGTACACGCCCAGCCCGAGCATACGCATAGCGGGGAGGGCATCGCCAATCCGCATGAGCGCCTCAGCCTCAAGCACGAGATTACCCAGGCTGATCTTGCTACGGACAGTTATCGAAAAGTACTGTTTTGTGACTTTGTCATGCACGAGGCCGATAGTTTTACTGGCCTCAGCTACAAGCCTGCTGCGGGTGGCAAAAATGCGGTGCATTACAAAGCCGAACATAAGGGACTGACTTTCCAGAAGAAAATCAGTGTGCAAGGCGAGTCCCTTGATGTCAGCTATGAAGTAACGTCCAGCGCAAATGGTGTCTTCAAGGTTGAAATCAATCTGGCCATGCCCAGCTGCGATGGTCCCGCCGGTCGGTTTGTCATTGGGGACCACATTCCCGGTGGATTCGGTCAGCCCTTGCAATGGCCCGAACTGAGTCGATTGACCCTGGAAGACGAAGTCCTGGGCGGCGCCCTCCAGCTGGATGTCAATATTCCGTGCCATTTGAATACATACCCGCATTTCAGTGTGTCGCAATCCGAGGCCGGGTTTGAAAAAATCATGCAGGCGGTGACGCTGGAACTGAGCTGGCCATTGAATCAGATGCATGGTCCGTTGACCATCAGTCTGCATGTCAAATAACCGTAAAAGCTGTTGAACAGGGGATAGGCATTTGTTTTTAGGCGTTGATATAGGCGGCACCAATCTGCGAGTGGGCGTGGTGCAGCACCACGCATTGATTCATGAGCAGCGCGCACTGGCTGACTTTTCTGGTCTGTGTGCCCGGCACCCCCCGGACGAGGCATGGCGGCAGATTATTGCGACTACGGCGGCCACCTTGCGCCAGTGCCTCATGCAATATCCCCAGGCAAAGGCCGTTGGTATTGGTTTCCCAGGCTTTATTGATCCGGTGCACGGTACCGTAGCGCAGTCGCCCAACCTGCCTGGCTTGCGCAATGTGGACCTGGCTGGCGATCTGTCGGCCGCCATTGGTCTGCCGGTCGTAGTGGAAAACGATGCTCTGGCTGCGGCCTATGGCGAATATGTACTTTGTGATCCCAAGCCACACAGTCTTCTTTATGCCGGGCTCGGTACTGGTGTGGGTGGCGGCATGATCTATGCTGGCCGCCCATTTACCGGCGAGCACGGGGTTGCCATGGAAATCGGCCATTTGATTGTGGAGCCTGGTGGGCGGTTATGTGGCTGCGGCAATCATGGCTGCATGGAGCAATATGCGTCCGCCAGTGGCATAGCGCAGAGTTACCACATGGCGACCGGTCAGCGCGTGGAGGTCAATGCCATTGCCCAGGCTGCGCGCGAAGGTGGGCAGGCGGCGGTGGAGGCTTTTTCCCTTGCCGGTGCCGCACTGGCACAAGCGCTGGCGCATGTCGTCAAGAGCGTAGATGTCGGGCTTATCGTGATTGGTGGTGGCGTTAGT
This sequence comes from Methylovorus glucosotrophus, assembly GCF_009858335.1. Taxonomy (NCBI): domain Bacteria; kingdom Pseudomonadati; phylum Pseudomonadota; class Betaproteobacteria; order Nitrosomonadales; family Methylophilaceae; genus Methylovorus; species Methylovorus glucosotrophus. The sequence continues at coordinate 1,585,968 of NZ_VMSE01000001.1, read as the reverse complement.
CAGGCTTGGGACTTGATGGCACCTGCTTTTTTTACCCGACTGGAGCACGACATGATACCGGTGCTCCGCGACAGACTGCGCGTCCAGCCTTCTGCCAGTGGCGATCGCGCTGGCATTATCGGTGCTGCTGCGCTGGCTGAGATCATTCTCGCGTCATCTTCCTGACAAGGGTTTGCCTCAAAACTGCCAGCCAAACTCCGCAAATCTGCCACAAAACTGTCATCTACCGCTGTTAAGCTCGCCTCCGAAAAGGGGGCATCATGAGACAAGTTCATGTACAACAATCGCATTTAAGTGGCTGGGGCGCCAGGGTAGTACTGCAACCCGCACTTGCCGTTCGGGCGGCAGCGCAGGATGAAACAGCCATTTCATCACTGGAATTGCACAAGATACTCAAGCACCGCCAGCTAACGGCGGTCTTTCAGCCGATTGCAGATTTGCGCAGTGCCAGCATTTTTGGACATGAAGGCTTGATTCGTGGGCCTGCCGATACACGTTTACACATGCCACTTGCCTTGTTTGAAGAGGCGGAGCAGCATCATCTGCTGCTCGAAGTGGAACATCTCAGCCGCCAGGTGGTGCTTGAGTCCTTTGCCCAGCAGGGGGCGAATGCTAAACTGTTCCTGAATGTCAGCCCGGCCTCTCTGCTACAGCCGCACGTCGCAAGGGGCGCCACGCTTTCCTATATACATCAGCTTGGGCTGGACCCGCACGATGTGATTATCGAGCTCACCGAAAACTCGCCTACCTTTGATTACGATACCTTGCGCCATGCCGCCGAGCACTACCGCAGCATGGGCTTTGAAATCGCCATGGATGACCTGGGCGAGGGCTTCTCCAGCCTGCGTTTGTGGTCCGAGCTGCGTCCGGATTACGTCAAGATAGACAAGCATTTCATTCGCAATATAGACCGGGATCAGGTGAAGCTCGACTTTGTGCGCTCCATCCAGCAGATTGCGCTCAACTCCGGTACCAAAGTGATAGCCGAGGGCATAGAAACCGAAGCCGAACTCATGATCGTGAAAGATCTGAAAATCCCGTATGGGCAGGGCTATCTGATCAATCGACCGCAAGCCTCCTTGCATACGGCATTAAGCCCGGTGGCGGCCGAACTGATGCAGCGCAATGCCGTGCATGTCTACCAGAGCGCTGCCGTGCCCGTGCAGGCGCGTTCCAACATCAGCAAGCTGATACGCTATGTGTCGCCTGTCAGCCCGCAGACCAGCAATGATGATGTGTATCAGATATTTGAAAAGCAACCTTCGCTGTATTCGCTGCCTGTGGTGGCCCAGGGACGCCCGGTGGGGCTGATCAGCCGCTACAACATGATTGATCATCTGGCGCGGCCATATACCCGTGAGCTCTACGGCAAGCGCTATTGCAGCATTTTCATGGATAACCAGCCCCTGGTCGTGGACAACAGCCTGAGCCTGCAGGCCCTGAGTGACCTCATCATCAATATGGAGCCACATCACTTATCCAATGGCTTCATCATTACGGAGTCGGGCAATTACCTGGGCATGGGCAGTGGTCACGACCTGCTGCGCGAGATCACCCAGATGCAGATCAATGCCGCGCGCTATGCCAACCCCTTGACCATGCTGCCGGGCAATGTCCCGATCAACGAGCACATGGACAGGCTGCTGCAGGCAGGCATTACCTTTCACGCCTGTTATTGCGATCTTGATTCGTTCAAGCCGTTTAATGATGTGTATGGCTTCCGGCGCGGCGACGAGCTGATCCAGTACACGGGCAAACTTTTGAATGAACAGATCGCCAATGAGCTGGATTTTGTCGGTCATGTTGGCGGCGATGACTTCATCCTGATTTTTCAGAGTGAGGATTGGGAAGAGCGCTGCCTGCGTGTTCTGAATATTCTGGCGCAGGCCATACCGGCTTTCTATGATGAGGCAGACCGGCAGCGTGGGGGTATTGCCGCCGAAGACCGTCAGGGGAATCCGCTGTTTTACCCTTTTGTCAGCATGTCAGTCGGCAGCGTCAAGGCAGACCCGGTAGGATTCAGAAGCCATCATGAAGTGGCGGCGGCCATGACAATTGCCAAGAAGCAGGCGAAAAAGATCAGTGGTAATAGCCTGTTTCTGGAGCGCCGTGGCAAATAGCCCATCGCCTGTTGGGGGCTGATGATACACAAAACACCAACGCCCGGGAGATGATCTTCCCGGGCGTTGCTTTATCCATACCTTGCCTGCGCGGCTTACGCCGTAGAGCAGGCGAGGGGATTAATAACGGGTGGTGGTCTTCACTACTGTGCGGTTTGCACGGCAATTGCTACCGGCAATACCACCCAGTGTTGCAGCGACAGCACCGAGCAGAAAGGCCAGAAAGCCCCACAAGGTCAGGTGTGCACCAACGCGTGCAGTCTTGTCTGCCGCTACAGCAGCCTTGTCACCCGCTACTTCAGCAGTGTGGTTAATGGCAGCCTGAGCATCCTTGGCAGACTTTTCCCATGCATCCAGCTTTTGCGCAGCTTCTTCCTTGCTGATGCCGGTTTTTTCAGCCATCAGGTCAATCACTGCTTGGCGATCTTCCGGAGTCGCATTGCTGCCTTTATCGACCAGGGTTTTCACCTTGGCGTAAATTTCGGCTGACTCGCTTTTATTGGCGGCATCCTGATTGGCAGCGGCCTGACCACTTTGATTGGCCGCGTGTGCCAGCAGACCTTGCAACTCACGTTCTGCGGTTTCCCAGGAGAAATTGCTGTTAGCAGCTTCCTGTTTGCCTTGGTTGATCAGCTCAGGGGCTGCGGCTGCGGCACCATGTGCTGCCCCGCTGACTGCCGAGCTGGCAAGATTGCCAACACCCGCCAGCGTGCCACCGATCAGGCTGCCAACCAGATAAACACCAAGCAAGGTGGCGGTTGCCCAGGTAACGATGCCATGCAAGGCACCATCCATTCTGGCCGGCAGGCCTGCCATTTCGCCCGCTACAATACCGCCGACGACCAGGGACAGGAAGAAGGACACAACCCACCATAAGCCAGCGCCCAGGCCAAATGCCTCAGCCGTTGGTGTGCCATTGGCTTGCAGGGGATCAAGCGTGCTGAGGCCGATACCGGCACCCAGCATGCTCAATAAAAACTGGACAGTCAGTGTTACGGCCACGCCTGCAAAAATGGCGGACCAGGAAATAGTTTTAAGGGTAGGTGCGTAGGGGTAGGGCCCGCTTCGTACCGTTGTGGTTTCATCGTAGGTTTGTGTCGTTGCCATGGTATTCCTCCAGCTGAATATTGTTGATCTTGGAAAGTACGATCAGCATGGCATGCTGACACGTACCTCATGCAAGGCACTGATGACTCGGTGTTTGCAGTGGGATCATTCTATGATCAGCGCCAACTAACGCCTGTCAGCGTGCTGCTTGAAATCGGCTAGGCAATCTGGAGCCTGGCTATAAGCTGATTCTGACAAACGCGTAGGTGAATATTGAGTCCACGTGGATGCACCCCATGAAAAAAGGCCCCGAAGGGCCTTTGCTGTAGCTAGTTTGCCGGAAGGGCTTCGGCTGGAGGTGCTGCCTTGTCTTTGCGATCAGGCATTTGCGCCAGAATCTGGCAGGCAACCGTGCTGAGGTAGGGCAGGGATTGCAGCGCCAGCATGGTGACCCATAGCTGGGCATCTGCATTTTCGATGCCACGCGAGTAAATCATGGCGGCAGCGGCGACAATCAGCGCCAGCAACAGCAGGATTTCTTCACGGATGGGGGTGATCAGGCTGCGCTTGCCGGTGCCTTTGCCTTTGGCAGTCGTCTTGAAAACGCCACGTTTTTGCACCAGCCCCGCAATAATGCCGCGGGCAATGGCATGCGAAAGACCCAGGCTAGCCAGCGAAGCGCCAAAGATATCCATCCATTTGCATTCCTTCATCGTCTTGCGATAAAGCACAGGCCCCAAGGCGCCCTTGACCACGAGGAAGCACAAGATCGGCGTCAGCATGATAGGCACCGGCAGACTGAAGGATTTGGGGAAGGCCAGCATGGCCATAGTCCAGCCGATGGAGCTCAGCGTGAATACCAATTGCAATGCATCGCCCAGCCAGCCAAACCAGCCAGTCAGGAAGTGATAGCGCTGACCAAAATTGAGGGTAGAGGATCCCAGCAACTTGGGCATGTGACGTTTCAGGATCTGCATGGCGCCAAACGCCCAGCGAAAGCGCTGCGATTTCAGGGCGTTAAAGTCGGAAGGCGTCAGGCCGCGACCAAAGGTTTCGTCGATGTAGCGCAGCTCATATTGCTCTTCAAGCAGGCGCAGGCCGAGCTCGGTATCTTCACAAATGCACCACTCGGACCAGCCGCCCACATCCACCAATGCCTGGTGACGCACTAGTGTCATGGTGCCGTGCTGAATAAGGGCGTTACGCTCGTGGCGATGGTGCATGCCAATGCGGAAGAAGCCTTCGAATTCCCAGTTGCTCATGCGGCGGAAGAAATTGTTTTCCCATTCACGGTGGGCTTGTGGAGCCTGGACCACGGCCACTTTTTCTTCGCTGAAATGCGGCACCAGCGCACCCAGCCAGTCGGGAGTGACGACGTAGTCAGCATCCACCACGCCGATGACTTCGGTGCGTGGATCGGTCTGTTGCAGGGCAAAGTTGAGTGCGCCCGCCTTGAACCCAGGCCATTGCGGCAGATGGAAGAACTTGAAGTTGTCCGGCATGTTCGCCATGTAGGCTTCCACGGGCTTCCACTTGCTTTCATCCTTGGTATTGTTGTCGACCACAATCACTTCAAAATTGGTGTAATCGAGCTTGCCCAGGCTTTCAATGGTGGCAATCACCATCTCCGGCGGCTCGTTGTAGCAGGCCAGATGCACGGAGACGAATTTTTCCTGATCAGCTGGCAACGGCTGGGCACGCTTGAATGCCCGCAGCCAGCCACCCTTGAACATCACCTCGCTGAACTCCACCCCGTAGATCATCAATACGGCGGAGGTGAGCGCCATACCCACAATCAGGCCAATCAGCACGATAAAGTCACGCAGGCTGTAGTAGTAGTCGCTCGGCAGGTTGTAGGCGATGACCAGCGTGGTAATACACGCTTGCAGCAATATCGCCATGGATAGGCGGCCACCCAGGCCCCAATGCCGGAAACGGTAGGCAATGAAGAGGATAGGCAGGAAGCCCAGGAACGTAGCCCAGCCAGCCTTGATAAGCCAGCGCGTATCGGTAGGTACGGCACCTTGCAGCGAGTATTTCATCTGGCGCTTGCCATCAAACATGCCCCAGTACGCACCAGCCCAGCCTTCAACCTTGACTTTCCATGGCTGGTCGATGGCTTCCATCAGGTAGTAGTCGTAATTCTGGTAAGCGCTTTTTGCCAGGAACTCGCGGACAAACTGCGCCTGATTCACCTTGGAGGCTACCGCAGCACCAATGGCCGGACCTTCGCTCGGCCAGCCGATTTCGCCAATGACGATCTTCTTGCGCGGGTACTTCTCCATCAACTCCTGATAACGCTGAAATGCATAGTCAACGGCTTTGTCCGCAGGCACGCCCTCGTGGTAGGGCAGCAAGTGCACCGTAATGAAATCGACATGGCGCACCAGCTCGGGGTTTTTCAACCAGACGTGCCAGGGTTCGGCGGTGGAGACCGGCACATTGACGTTTTCACGCACCTCATCCAGGTAGCCTATCATTTGCTCCACCGTGAGGTCGGCGCGCAGCAGCGCTTCGTTACCGATGATCACGCGTTCGATTTGCGGATAGGTGGCAACCTGTGTTTCCAGAGCAGCAATTTCGCGACGATTATCGCCGTCGTTGCCTTGCAGCCATGCGCCAGCCGTTACCTTCATGCCCAGGCGCGAAGCCAGCGCCGGGATTTCAGCCAGTTCTAGGGAGCCATAGGTCCGGATGCGATTGGTGTAGTTGTGCAGCATGCGCAAGTCGCGCATCAATTCGGCACTGCTGGGGTACTTTTTATCCAGCGGGCTCTGGTCAAGCTGGTAACCACTGTAGGCGAAGCCGCGAACCAGTGGTGGGGCATCAATCAGCTCAAGCGTGCCATTGGTGGCAGCCCATAATCCGAAATGCGCAGCGGCGATAGCGGCTGCAAACAGCAGCGGGGTGACAAAACGTTTGGCAATAGTCATTAGGCGTTCAGCGTTTTAAGTTTGTGTAAAAGGGTAGTCCGCGGCCAGGTGGCATAGGTCGTCGCCAGCACCAGCAGCAACCAGGCAATGGCCTGGCGGTTTTCTGTTTCGAAGGCAATGCAGGCCACCATGGCGGCCAGTGCCAGCAGATTGATCGCCTTGTAAGGCCGCCATGTATTGCTGCGGCTGATGTTCAATATGGTCAGGCCAATGGCCAGCTGGATAACCGGCAGCGCATACAGCGGCAGCGGGAAATCACGATAGCGACCATCGATCTCGAACAGCCAGCGCGTGGCAAATGGATCGGTAAGCCCAAAAATATTCACGATCTGCAATGTCGGCAGGCTCAACATGCAGCAGGTAAATACGCCAATGGCAATCAGCCACATGCACAGTTTTATCAGCTTGTTACCACTGTCCGACTGCCGTTTGAACTGGGTCGGGATCGCAATCAGCAGCAATATGCCGGCGATGGTGATGCCGCCTAGCAAGCTCCACTCCAGAGTGTTGCGGCAGGCCTCGATCAGGTATTGCCATTGCAGCTTGGCACTCAGCCCGGCAAGTGCACCCAATAGGCCAGAACCAATCAAGGCTGGCAGACGACGTTCGTCAGCCAGCAAGGTAAACAGGATCAGGATCACAGCGCCAGCAGCCAGCCAGATGGCAAGCTCAGCAGGCTGGTCATGACGCTCGCTGACCGGGCCGTTAAACGGGAACTTGGGCTCAAGATCCGTGGTGTAAAGCCCCCAGTAGCCGCCGACCGCGCCTTCCAGTTCGCGCTTCCAGGGTTGATCCATCGCTTCGATCACATTGTATTGCCAGCCATTGTGCTGGGCGGTGCTGACAAAAGCGCGGATGTATTCGGCCTGATTAAGCAGGCTGGGCACCGAGCCATTGCGCTGACGCCCAACAGAAGGCCAGCCAGTTTCGCCGATCAGCAGCGGCTTGGTGAAGCTCGCCTGCAGGCGCTGCATCACGCCAGTCGCATGGCTGATGGCGCGCTCAATCGGTTGCGGATCATCTTCCCAGTAGGGCAGCACATGCACGGTGACAAAATCTACCGAACTTTCCAGTTCCTTGTGCTTCAACCAGAATTCCCACACATCCGCGTAAGTAATCGGCACATGCGTGGCGGCTTTTACCTGATCAAAGTAAGCCTTGAGCTGGTCGGCTGTTTGTTCCTTGCGCAGCAGTACCTCATTGCCAATGACCATGGCGCGGATCGCCTGTGGATACTCATTGGCAAGTTTGATAGCCAGCGCAACCTCGCGATCATTCTCTATCTTGTCGGCACCTATCCAGGCACCCATCAATACTTTAAGACCCAAACGCGCAGCCGCTTCAGGAACATAATCCAGGCCCTGGCTGACTGAGTAGATACGTACACATTCAGAGCGCTTTGCCAGCAACTCCAGATCACGGTCAATTTGTTGACGGCTGATCACGGTGCCCTTGATGAAAGGCGTCTGGTCTTTGCCATAATACGGAGCATAGGACACGCACTGCAGTTTGCCGCTTTCCGGCAGCGTGGCTTCCGTCAGGTTCACTGGCTTGTTTTGAGACCACAGCCATGCACCGAGTAGAACAAGCAGGCTTAAATTGAATATACTGTATATCCACAATCGTGGAGTGCTGACGTTAGGCATAGGTTCCCGAGCGGTAGGTGTTGGACTCTTGGTGACATCTAAATAATGAATGACTGACGCAGGGCGTGCAAATTCTTCCGAATGATAATGCAGGAGCCCGCTTAAGACAAAATGAAACCTGCAAATACCTGCTGAAGCGCGTGGCTTCGCGGTACAATAGCAAAGAATTGTAAATGACTGGTAGAGAAAACAACCCAATGAAAAACCTCATTTTGGCCATCGCATTACTGGGCGTTGCCAGTGTTGCGCAAGCAAAAATCCCTTTTTCCGGCAAGAATTACAGTGGTGTGTATGAATGCAAAGGCAATAATGATCAAGTAGGTGACTACACGGTTACCGCCACCTTGCGTCTCAACAATGTCAGCAGCTCCGGCACGTTTGGCGCATACCATTACGAAGTTGAAACCGAGAACTCGGTAACGTATCGCGGGCAGGTGGCAGCAGACGGCAATCGCCTCGCCATCAGCTTCAATTTCTCCGAAAAGAAAAACCTGGATCACAGCACTGGCGTGGCCTTAGTTAAAAAGAACGCGCAGGGTCACTGGACTTTCCGCCGTCTGTATTACGAAGGTGATGATAACGGTGGCGTATACGGTAGCGAAAATTGCGTACTGAAAGCACCGCTGGCAACCACCGTAAAACCCAAGGATAAAAAGAAATAATCAGTTCAGCTCCCCTGATGCATAAATAAGGTGCATAAAAAAGCCCGGTACATCCGGGCTTTTTTATTGGGTATCAGCTTTTGAAAACAAGTGAATTGCCGAGAGGCGAATTTGAATCTATGTAGATAGGTATGCACTTCCACGTAGCGGGCTGATCGCAAACTGCTGGAGCAAGGAGGCAAAGCCAGAGCCGCCCAGCGCGCTAAACTCGGCGCCACGCGCGTGGGCAATGGGGTCGCTCGCTGGGGCTTTAGCGTCCGGCAGGGCGGGGTGACACATCAGCACTGGCATGTCACCGGCGTCTTGCGCTTGTTGCAGGCAGATACGCAGCCGGTCGAGGTAAGGCATGGAGGTGTCATTGAAGTCATAAACACCCAGCAGGCGACTGCTGCAATGCAGGCCTTGCTTGGTGGCGTCGCGCTGCAGTGCCTGCGCACCCAGGCCGCGAATGATGTGGCCTTTCAGACCATCAGCAGATGGCGGGTTGGAAATACGCAACCAGGGGCCGTGCTGACCGTAGCGCTGCTGGATGATCTCAAGCAGCGCTTGGCGTATCTGCGGAAGCTGATGTACATGCTGATGACCATCGATATAGTCGGGTCTGGTACCCAGCGCCTCTTCAAAACGGTCAAGTTGCACCTGAATGTTCTGGCGAATTGCATGGGCTGACAGGCTATGCAAAAAGGTACGCAGGATAAGTCGGGAAAGAGGCTGGCGCACAGGCGCGCCGAATTCCGTAAAGTCGAGGTGCAGGCCGATATCCGCTTTCTGCCGGATATCAAGAGTCAGCGCTTTGGCGGCCTCTGGCCAGCGCGGGCTCATGACCATGCACGAGGTCGCGGTGAGCCTGCCCTGGCGAATCAGCTCCAGAATGCCATCATCAACTGCCTGATGGTAAGCATAATCATCGGCGCTGATAACCAGGGGATGCGTCACGGCTTACTCGCTCGTGCCCGCAGTTTCGTTCTCGGTGGGCGCCGACTGCGCTTTTTGTGGGCTTGTTACCTCGGCCACGATGTAAGGCGGACGCCCTTTGACTTCATCGTAGATACGGGCCAGATACTCGCCCAGAATGCCGATGAACAGCAGTTGCACGCCTGAGAAGAACATGATGCTGGCGATGGTCGTCGGCCAGCCAGGGATCGATTCATGCAGGAATAGCTTGTCGACCACGACGGTCATGCCGTAAATGAATGCCAGCAATGCCAATATGCCGCCTACCGCGCTCGCGAGCCGTAATGGAATAACCGAAAAACTGGTAATGCCTGTCCACGCCAGGCTCATCAGCCGCAGGCGTGAGAACGCGCTTTCGCCGTGCAGGCGAGGCAAGGGGGTGTAAGGAATGCCTATCGACTTGTAACCGACCCAGGCATACATGCCTTTCATGAAGCGATTGCGCTCGGGCAGCGCACGCAAGGCGTCCACAACTTTGCGGTCCATCAGGCGGAAGTCACCTGCATCGCGCGGGATATGAATCTGCCCACCCAGGCTGATGGCGCGATAAAACAGGCGTGAACCCCAGCGCTTGAAACGTGACTCCACGGCGCGATCATTGCGCACGGCATACACCATGTCGTAGCCCTGACGCCATTGCGCCAGCATGTCGGACACAAGGTCTGATGAGTGTTGGCCATCGGCATCCATGCAAACGACGATGTCACCCGTGGCATATTCGAGCCCCGCGCTGATGGCGTATTCCTTGCCAAAATTCCGCGAAAAACGCACCAGGGTGGTGTTCAGGAAAGGCGGCATATTGCGCACGATCTGCGCGGTACGATCCCGGCTGCCATCGTCGATCACGACGATATCCCAGTTAGGGCTTAGCTGGTTCAGCTGATTGGCAATGTTTTCCAGGGTCAGGTGTATCGCGGCCTCTTCATTAAAAGCCGGTACGATCACCGTAATGTGTGGGTTAGCGCAGGCGCGGTCTAGTACCATAGTTGTCGACTCATGAGTCCGGGTTAATGAGGGGCAGGGCGCGGGAAGCGATACATGGGATGCAGGTTACGCCTGTCCTTGACCACCGCCAGAATAGCGCCCATGCGTTCCACCGTGCCAATAATCTTGCCTTGCAACACTTTATCGCAGTTCATATTGGTGCTGGAAATAAAAAAGTCCGCACTGACCCAGTCACTCGTGATCTGGAAGCGATGATCCAGATAGGCATCACCCTGTATGGATTCGGCGCATACCGCCACTTTGTAAGGGGCATGATTTAGGCCATCTCCGGCCTGCTTGTCTACAGCCTGCAGTTCAGGGAGCTTGTCTTCCAGTATCTCTGCGGCTTCACGCAGGCTGCTTGACCAGTAATCGCCTTCCCAATGGCTTTCTGCATAGGGCATCGAACCCGCCAAACGGTTGTAGTAGATATATTCATACGGGTGAAGCTGCACCATGGTGACGGTCGTTGCCAGCGTAAGGGCAGTCACGACACCGGCACCCAGCCATCTCAGCTTGGGTGTTTTTGCCAGTGCATCCCAGCTCATACTGAGACCCAGGCCCGACAGAATGGCAAGCGGGGGAATCAGGAAGGTGAAGTGTCGCACCCCGTTATACAGGGCCGGTTTGTCCAGTAAAATGAACACCAGCGGGAACAAGGCTGCCACCGCGACCAGTAGCCATGGCAGGAATTGCCGGGATTTGGGGCGCCATTCACGCAGATGGAACAAACCGATCACCAGCATGGCGAGCAAGCCCAATAAAAATACCTCCGGGAGCCGCACCAGCAAATAGGAAGGCAAGTATTCGCGCGGGACTTCGCCTATCTTCATGACCTCACCATCCATCACAGTCAGCATGTTGAAGGCAAAGTGGGAAAATGCCTCTGCCGCCTGCAGAGGATGGTCGGGCGCCATCACGCCCCAGGGCCAGAATAAAGCCATGAGCGCAAAGGCCGTGATACCTGCTGGTAACAGGCGCCAGGCGGAGGTCAGCCAGTAGCGCCATTTTTCGCCAAAGCCAGGTCCGGCGATCCAGCCGCCGATCAACACAGCCAGCAGCAGATAAAACACAGAGAACACGCCACCGATGCGTAACCCCAGCGCACAACCGACGGCAATACCCAGCTTGATGCACAAACCCAGGCTGGGGGTAGGCAATTGACGAGACAAGCGCATGGAGTAATACAGGGCCCACACCATGCAGGTGGCAAACGGAACATCCTTGGTGTGGGTAAACATGGCGCCTGTCCATGCACCCGTAATGGCAAGAAGTACCGCTACGATAAACCCGCTGCGCTCATTGCCCAGCAAGCGGGCTGCCTTGTAGGAAGCAATGATGCCGGACAAGCCGAATGCGGCAGAAAGCAGGTGGCGCAGATCCCAGATCCAGATCGGCACAAATTTTTCCAGCACGGCAGCTACCAGATCAAAGAAGCCGCCATACAAATAGAGATTGCGATAGTGGAACGCATCCTGATCGGTAAACCCGGAGGTATAGAAATCTAGCAGCAAGCGCCCATAAATATGCTGGACCTCTTCATCATTACTGATGCCGTATTGTTCAAAGGTCAGCAGAATGAAAAGCCCAAGGGCAATCAGAAGAATAATCGTCAGGCGACGGAAAACCGATGGATTAAACAATTGAGTTTATGGCACTAGTTGAGGTGCGGCATTATAGCGCTGCCGCCGATAAATGTTCATGCTGTTTTAACGCCCAGCGCACATGCTCGTTGACCAGTGTGGATGGGTGATCCAGCCTTTTCTTCAGGGCGCTGATGACCTCCGGGCTGGACGGGGCATTGCCCAAGCCCACGGCAATGTTGCGCAGCCATTGCTCATGGCCAATACGGTAAATGGCGCTACCCGCCATGCGCTCCTTGAAGGTGGCCTCATCCCAACCGAACAGTTCTACCAGGCTGGCATCATCCAGGCCATGGCGCACATGAAAATCCTCCTGCGCGGTCAGCTGGCCAAACTTGTTCCATGGGCAGGCCAGCTGGCAGTCATCGCAGCCATAGACGCGATTGCCTATCAGCGGCCGCAAGCTTTCGGGAATGCTATCCTTGAGCTCAATGGTCAGGTAGGAAATGCAGCGGCGGGCATCCACTTCGTATGGCGCCACAATGGCCTGGGTTGGGCAGATGTCCAGACAGGCGTGGCAAGTGCCACAATGGTTCTGCCCGGGCGTATCCACCGGCAAGGGCAGATTGGTATAAATCTCCCCCAGAAAAAACCAGGAACCGGCATCGCGCGACAGCAGCAGGGTGTGCTTGCCGCGCCAGCCTAGCCCGGCTTTCTGTGCCAGCTCAACTTCGAGTACCGGCGCGCTATCGGTAAACACGCGATAATCAAAACTGTCGTCTGTCAGCGGGGCAATATGGGCAGCAATACGATCGCACAACTGCTGCAGCCGGCTGCGCAATACCTTGTGATAATCCCGGCCCAGGGCATAACGCGAGATAAAGGCGCTTTCTCCATCGGCCATGACCTCCCAGCTGTCGCGCGTGGCGGGTGGCTGATAATTCATGCGGACTGACAAAATACGTAAGGTGCCGGGGACTAATTCCTGCGGGCGGGTACGTTTGCTGCCATGTTTTGCCATATAATCCATGGCACCATGAAATCCTTTTTCCAGCCAGGCCTGATGGGCAGGCTCAGCGGCGCTGAGATCGGTATCGGTAATGCCAAGCTGGCTGAACCCAAGCTCTTGCGCCCAGCGCTTGATATCCAGCGCCAAGGCTGGCAGATCAATGGGCAACACAGGGCTGTCTGAAGTAAATTGCATATGGCACATGATATTACATTTGACCTGGCCGATGAGGCTGCCACCCTGCATTTCGGGGCGCAACTGGCAAAGGCCGTCACCCCAGGTTTAACCGTTTACCTGCATGGCGACCTCGGCGCCGGTAAAACCACGCTGGTGCGTGGTCTGCTGCATGCATTGGGCCATGTCGGCAAAGTCAAAAGTCCCACCTATACCCTGGTTGAACCTTATGTGCTGGATGCGCTAGCCGTATACCATTTTGACCTGTATCGTTTTGTTGATCCTGAGGAATGGGATGCGGCAGGCTTTCGCGATTACTTCAATCCGGCCACGATTTGCCTGGTGGAGTGGCCGGAAAAAGCCGGTGATCTCATTCCGCAACCCGATCTTGATATTCATCTCCAACCCAACGCTGGCGGCCGCAAGATAACCGTCAGCGCCAATAGTCAAACAGGGGAAGCTGTCGTTGAATCTCTTGCGCACGCTTAAACTGGCATGTTCATTCCTGCTGGTCTTTTTCAGTCTTCAGGCGGTAGCCGCGACTACGGTGACGGCAACCCGCGTCTGGCCAGCACCCGATTACACCCGCATCACCCTGGAGTCGAACAAGCCGATCAGCTATAACCTGTTGCGGCTCAAAGACCCGGAGCGGCTGGTCGTTGATCTGGTAGACGTGGACCTCGGCTCCAATCTCAAAAGCCTGAGCGATCGTGTATTGGCGTCGGATCCGTACATCCGCCAGATACGCGTTGGCAATTTCAAGCCTGGGGTGGTGCGCATGGTGATCGACCTGAAAACCGACATCCGCCCAGAGCTCGCCACGCTGTTGCCTGCCGGTGAATACCAGCATCGCCTGGTGCTGGATATTTATCCTGCGCTTGATCCATTGATGGCCATGCTGGAGCAGCGTGAAACGCCAGCCTCCAGTGCGGAGCAGGTAATGAAGCCGGATGTGAAGGTGCTGGCGCAGCCAGAAACGGCGGCTCCACTGGATACCAGCAAGGCGCCAGAGATCAATCTGCCCGGCAAGCCTGAGCAGACCATGGCGCAGTCCATGCCCGAAGCCGCCAAAGCGCCTGAGAGCGCCAAGGCAGCTCCCGTACTCAAGGCCGAACCCAACAAGAGTCGGGAGGGCGGGCGCGTGATTACCATCGCCATTGATGCAGGGCACGGTGGCGAAGACCCTGGTGCCAAGGGCGCCAATGGTTCCTACGAGAAAAACATCACGCTCGCGATTGCTAAAAAACTAAAGCAGGCAGTGGATGCTGAACCCAATATGCGTGGCGTGCTGACGCGCGATGGCGACTACTTTATTCCTTTGCATGGCCGCGTGGTCAAGGCGCGCAAGCTGCAAGCGGATCTTTTTGTCTCGATTCATGCCGATGCGGCACTCAGCTCTCAAGCCAAGGGCTCGTCGGTATTTGCCTTGTCCGAGCATGGCGCCACCAGTGCCATGGCGCGTTTGCTGGCCCAGCGCGAAAACGAGTCTGACCTCATCGGCGGCGTGAGCTTTGATGTGAAAGATCCTTACCTTGCCCGTACCTTGCTTGATCTCTCGCAAACCGCCACCATCAATGACAGCCTCAAGCTGGGTAAATCCGTGCTGGATAACGTGGGCAAAATCAACAACCTGCACAAGCAAAGCGTGGAGCAGGCCGGATTCGCCGTACTTAAATCGCCGGACATTCCCTCCATTCTCGTAGAAACAGCGTTTATTACCAACCCGGAAGAGGAGCGCAAGCTCAATGATGAAAATCATCAGGACAAGCTCGTCGCCTCCATTCTGACCGGCATCAAAAAATACTTCGCCAGCAATCCAGCCCTGGCCAAGCCTAAAATGGCTGAAAAATAAGCACTAAAAAAACAGGCTTCTGCTCATGAAAATAACCTTCCTCGGCGCCACTGGCACCGTGACCGGCTCAAAATACCTGATCACCAGTGGCAGCAAGCGCGTGCTGGTGGATTGCGGTCTGTTTCAGGGCTTAAAGCAATTGCGGCTGAAAAACTGGGCCAGGCTGCCGATAGACCCCGCCAGTATTGATGCTGTGGTACTGACGCATGCACACATCGACCACACCGGCTATCTGCCTTTGCTGGTAAAGAATGGCTTCAATGGCCGTGTGTATTGCAGCAGTGCCACGCGTGATTTGTGCGAAATCATGCTGCCAGATTCTGCGCACCTGCAGGAAGAAGAAGCCCGCTATGCCAACAAGCGCGGCTTTTCCAAGCATAATCCCGCCTTGCCCTTGTACACCCAGGAAGATGCTGCCCGCGCGGTAGCGCTGCTAACGCCGGTGGAGTTTGAAGAGACAGTGGAAGTGGTGCCCGGTGTGACCATCAAGCTGTCACCTGCAGGTCATATTCTGGGCGCAAGCTTGGTGCTGCTTAAGGGTAGTGAGACTTCCATTCTGTTCTCTGGCGACCTGGGGCGCATGAATGATCCACTGATGCTGCCGCCAACGCCGGTGGCTGAGGCGGATTATCTGGTGGTGGAGTCGACTTACGGGGATAGATTGCATGATCAATCCACGCCCGATGAGCGTCTGGCCGAGATTATCAACCGTACGGCGCGTCGTCGCGGTGTGCTGCTGGTGCCCGTATTTGCCGTGGGTCGTGCACAGGAGTTGCTGTATTACATCCACAAGCTGAAAAAGCAGGGACTGATACCGGATATTCCGGTGTACCTGAACAGCCCGATGGCGGTGGATGCCACGGATATTTTCATGCGGCATGCAGGCGAACACAAACTCAATGCAACCGAGTGCCGCGAGATCATGCAGACCGCACGCATGGTCAACAGCGTGGAAGAGTCGCAGGCCCTGAATGAGATCAACCACCCGGTGATTATCCTTGCCGCAAGCGGCATGGCCTCAGGTGGGCGCGTGGTTCACCATATCAAGGCTTTCGGGCCAGACCCACGCAACACCATTCTGTTTGCGGGGTACCAGGCTGCTGGCACGCGCGGGGCGGCGATGATCAATGGCGCCACCAGCGTCAAGATTCATGGTGGCTATGTGCCCATAAATGCCGAGGTGGAATTCATTTCAAGCTTTTCTGCACACGCGGATTACAATGAGATATTGCACTGGCTGGATAATTTCAGCGCACCGCCCAAGCGCACCTTTATCACGCACGGCGAACCAATTGCGGCTGATGCCCTCAGACTTCGCATTGAGGAACGGTTTGCATGGAATGTGACCGTCCCTGAATATCTTGAGTCCGTGGATTTGTGATCCATAGCCACGACGCAAGCATGATGTCGATGTATCGTTAATTTGTAACACCTGACCAAGGATAGGAAATGAGTAAAACAGCGTTATACGTTCGTCTGGAGGCAAAACCGGAAAAGGCGAAAGAGGTAGAAGAGTTCCTGAAAAATGCGCTGCCTCTGGTGCTGGCCGAGAGCGAAACCATTACCTGGTATGCGCTCAAGTTCACTGATACCGCATTCGGTATTTTTGATAGCTTCAGCAGCGAGGATGGCCGCAACAGCCACCTGAAAGGCAAAGTGGCAGATGCCTTGTTTGCTGTGGCGGATGATCTGCTGGCGGAACAACCCGTGATCATCCCCGTGGATTTGCTGGCATCCAAAATTGGTGCTGAAAGCGAAGTAGCGGGTGCCCAGAGCGTGAACACCAAGAAATACGGCCTGCGCTTTATCGACGGTTTGTAAGCTCTAAGCTTTGTAAGCCGTTTGCCTCCCATGCGCTTGCTTGTTGCATGGTGAGCAAGCCTCCCACCGATTTTAGCCACGCTTGATGGCTAAAATCGCATAGGTAATCATGGCCGGCTGCGGTTAAAATAGGCTTTCCATGATTACCCGGCCCCCTTTGTGCCCATGCATCCATGTCCCTGATTAAACTTCTGCCCGACCAGCTCATCAGTCAGATCGCGGCTGGCGAGGTAGTAGAGCGTCCCGCTTCTGCCTTGAAGGAACTGCTGGAAAACAGCCTGGACGCCGGCAGTTCGGATATCGCTGTGACACTGGGGCAGGGCGGTGTGAAATTGCTGCGTGTAACG
Organism: Methylovorus glucosotrophus; assembly: GCF_009858335.1. Classification (NCBI taxonomy): domain Bacteria; kingdom Pseudomonadati; phylum Pseudomonadota; class Betaproteobacteria; order Nitrosomonadales; family Methylophilaceae; genus Methylovorus; species Methylovorus glucosotrophus. The sequence goes on along the minus strand of NZ_VMSE01000001.1, from coordinate 1,568,836 downwards.
GACGACGGCAATGGCATTCCCCATGGCGATCTCACCCTCGCCCTGACACGGCATGCCACCAGTAAAATTGCCTCGCTGGATGATCTTGAAAGCGTTGCCAGTCTGGGCTTCCGTGGCGAGGCGCTAGCCAGTATTGCCTCCATTTCGCGCACCTCCATTACCAGTCGCCACGCAGAAGCCAGCCACGCCTGGCGTATTGCCGCCGACGGCGGACTATTGGGTGATGCGGCACCCGCCGCGCTGGATCGCGGCACGATTGTGGAAGTGCAGGATATTTATTTCAACACGCCAGCCCGGCGCAAATTCCTCAAAACCGAGCAAACCGAATTCGGGCATTGTGAAGAAGCCTTCCGGCGCATTGCCTTGTCGCGCCCCGATGTCGGCTTCATGCTGCAGCACAATGGCCGCGCCCTGATGCGACTCGCGCCAGGCGAGGCCAAGCGCAGATTCACCGAAGTACTGGGGCCGGATTTTTCCGCCGAGGCGTTTGAACTCGATGAGTCTGCCGGTGGTTTGCGCCTGTGGGGCATGGCCGCCAAACCGACGTTTTCACGCAGTGCGCGCGATACGCAATATGTGTATGTCAACGGCCGTTTTGTGCGCGACAAGCTTATCAGCCACGCCATACGTCAGGCCTATCAGGATGTATTGCATCATGATCGCCACCCGGCTTTTGCCTTGTTCCTGGAGCTGGACCCTACGCTGGTGGATGTGAATGTGCATCCCAGCAAAACCGAGGTGCGTTTCCGCGAAGGGCAGGCGGTGCACCGGTTCATTTTCCATGCGCTGCACAAGGCGCTGGCGACCCCTGTTGGCTTGCCAGCCAATGGACTGGTGCCACCGCCTGTTGCCGCACTTGCCACCAGCTATTCCTCCGGCATCCCGGCTGGTCAGCCTTATCCGCGCCAGCAGGGCAGCTTTGATCTGCGCGCCAATGAAGCGCCGGGTTTTTATCAGACCCTGTTCGGCGGCCTGCCTCGCGAGGCGGTGGATACGGCATCGTCATTTGTGCCCAGTGCTATTTCCTCTGCCAATTTGCAGGCAACCTTGTCGCCATCGCAGGCTTCTTCGAGTCTGAGTCCGGAGCAGGCTGCGCAGGAGTACCCCCTGGGGTTTGCGCTGGCCCAGTTGCACGGGGTTTATGTGCTTGCACAAAACGCCCTTGGCTTGATTGTGGTGGATATGCATGCCGCCCATGAACGCATCATGTACGAGCGCCTCAAAAACGCGCTGGATGGCGATAGCGTTCCCATGCAACCATTGTTGTTGCCCGTCAGCTTTAATGCTGACCGCTTTGAAGTCGCCACGGTGCAGGAGCAACTGTCGACGCCAGAAGGCCAGCAAACCCTGCATCAGCTCGGGTTCGAAATTGTGCAATTATCACCATCTACCCTCGCGGTACGCGCCATTCCGGCCATGTTGCAAGACGCCGATGCGGTGGCACTGGCCCGCGATGTATTGCGCGACCTGCGCGAATACGGCGGCAGCCGCGTGTTGACCGAACGCCGCAACGAGCTGCTGGCCACCATGGCCTGCCATGCCGCCGTGCGCGCCAATCGTATCCTCAGCATCCAGGAAATGAATGCCTTGCTGCGCGACATGGAAGCGACCGAGCGTTCCGGCCAGTGCAATCACGGCCGTCCCACCTGGTTCCAGGCGACGATGGCCGATCTGGATAAAATGTTCATGCGTGGCAAGTAAGCATGCATCGCTTTCTCCGCGAGTTCTGGTTATTCGGCCTTAAGCAGGCATACGCATGCATGTTCGGGGGATATTTGCTCGGCTTGATTTTCCTTACTAATTACTGGTATCCATTTTCACTCCCTCGGTATGATTTCCTCTTTTTGGCTGCGGTAGCATTCCAGCTTTTTTTGCTTGGGTTCAAGTTTGAAACGCCCAAAGAAGCTATTGTGATTGTGCTGTTTCATTGTGTGGCCACCGGCATGGAGTTATTTAAAACATCTGATGCCATAGGCTCATGGCATTATCCCGAAGCTTTTTATTTTGGGATCGGTAATTTTCCCTTGTTTGCCGGGTTCATGTATAGCGCTGTAGGGAGTTATCTGGCGCGCATCTGGCGGATTTTTGAATTCAGATACTCGGCGTATCCTGAGGCATGGAAGCCTGTTGTTCTGGTTGTCCTGATTTATATTAATTTTTTCACCCATCATTATTTCTATGATCTTCGATGGATATTGCTGGCGGCCAGCGTGATTCTTTTTGGCAGAACTTACATTTATTTCAAGGTTGATCAGGTATACAGGCGCATGCCCTTATTGCTTGGCTGGCTATTGGTCGCTTTGTTCATTTGGTTTGGCGAAAATATTGGCACCTACAGCCGTGCCTGGGTTTATCCTGATCAATCCTCACAATGGCACATGGTGTCACCAAGCAAATTGCTGGCTTGGTATCTGCTGATGATGCTTAGTTTTGTGCTCGTTTCTTTTGTACATAAACCAAAATTTGTACGCTTAACAATACCGTCTGGGAAAGTTGAGCATGCAACGTCCATGGATACACCCCTGTGAAAACGCATTACACCTATCCCCGTATACTCTCCATCGCCGGCTCCGATAGCGGCGGCGGGGCGGGCATACAGGCGGACCTCAAGACCTTCTCGGCGCTGGGTTGTTATGGCATGACAGCCATCACCGCACTCACAGCGCAGAATACCTGTGGCGTACGTGCGATTCATGGCGTGCCGCAGGATATCCTGCGCGCGCAAATTGACGCGGTGGTGGAGGATATAGGCGTGGATGCGGTAAAGATCGGCATGCTGCATGCGCCTGAGGTCGTCATCACCGTGGCGCAGGCGCTGGATGATCATGGCTTGTCGCAGATAGTGCTGGATCCGGTCATGGCGGCGGCGAATGGCGCCCGGCTGATCAGCGATGAGGCCGTGCAAACCCTGGTGCGTGAGTTATTCCCGCGGGCTAGCGTGGTGACGCCCAATCTGGACGAAGCCGCCATGCTACTGGGACGACCATTGCTGACGCAGGATGACATGCTGCAGGCTGCCTCCGATCTTTTGCAGCTGGGTGCACGCGCGGTGCTGGTGAAAGGTGGCCATATGCCGGGGCACGACGTGGTGGATATTTTTCAGGAAAAGGGTGGCGAGCCGCTGGTCATGCGCTCGCCCCGTATCGTCACCTTGAATCTGCATGGCGCTGGTTGCACGCTTTCATCGGCGATTGCTGCCTTTCTGGGCTTGGGCGAAAGCTTGCCACAAGCGGTGGTTGCGGCCAGAGATTACGTAATGCAGGCCATTGCGGCCGGCGCAGCGGTGAAGATAGGCCAAGGCACCGGTCCCATGAATCATGGATACTCACCGGTTGAAATGAAAATAAAGTTAAATAAATAACAATAAGTTAAGAATTATTATTCATGTTGATTGTAATTAATAACCTGTCCCACATGGATTTCATTGATGCGCATGTACGCATGCGCAGGTTGGCATGAGCGAGCCGCTCGCACTTCCGCCAGCCATCTTTCTGATGGGTCCCACCGCCAGCGGCAAAACCGGTCTGGCTGTCGCCCTTGCCCAGCAGCTGCCGGTAGAGTTGATCAGTGTGGACTCAGCGCTGGTTTATCAGGATATGGACATTGGTAGCGCCAAGCCGGATGCCGCGACTTTAAAGCAGGCGCCACACCATCTTCTTGACGTGATTAGTCCTTTGCAATCGTATTCCGCGGCGCATTTTCGCCACGATGCCTTGCAACTGATGGCCGAGATTACGGAGCGTGGCCGTATACCGCTGCTGGTGGGTGGCACCATGTTGTATTTCAAAGCCTTGCAGGAGGGGCTTAATAATCTGCCGCAAGCGGATGCCGATCTGCGGCAGCGCCTGGATGAAGAGGCCGCTGTGCTGGGCTGGCCTGCCATGCATGCGCGCCTGGCAACCCTGGATCCGGAAACCGCTGCTAGATTGAAACCTACGGATTCGCAGCGCATACAGCGCGCTCTGGAAGTCTGCGAGTTAAGTGGTGGCCCCATGTCGGCCTTGTTTGTCGACGATAACGGCAGCACCTTCCCTTACCGCCTGCTCAAGCTGGCGCTGGTGCCGTCTGATCGGAGCGTGCTGCATGCACGTATTGCCGAGCGCTTTGACCTGATGCTGCAACAGGGCCTGATTGCCGAAGTGGAGCATCTGCGCCAGAAATATCCCGCCTTGCATCTTGGGCTGCCCTCCATGCGGTGCGTAGGCTATCGGCAGGTGTGGGAGTACCTGGATCAGCAGATCGACCATTTCACCATGCGTGAAAAAGGCATCATCGCCACCCGGCAACTGGCCAAACGCCAGCTTACCTGGTTGCGTGGCATGCAGGATACGGTCGAGGTGGATTGCCTGGCCCCTGATCTTGAGGCCAAGGTTTTTTCTACAATTAATCAGTTTCTTGCGGTGGGAACCTGATACCGATTATACGAAATCAGGTAGGGTGCTTGGGGGCTAGCTGAGCGATTGTATGCGCTTGGCTGCGTCCAGGCATTCTTGCAAAGAGGCCACCAGCGCCATGCGAATGAAACCCTTGCCGGGATTGATGCCATGCGCCTCGCGCGCCAGGAAGCTACCCGGTAGCACCGTGATATTCAGGTCACGATACAGGCGAATGGCCAGGTCGGTATCGCTGCCATCTGTTTTTGCCCACAGATAAAACGCAGCATCTGGCCGCGAAGTTTCCATGGCACCTTGCAGCAACGGGGTTACCTGATCAAACTTTTCGGCGTACAGGCGGCGGTTTTCCTGCACATGCACTTCATCATTCCAGGCGGCAACGCTGGCGGCCTGCACCGCAGGGCTCATGGCGCAACCATGGTAGGTGCGGTACAGCAGGAATTTCTCAAGAATGGTGGCATCGCCCGCTACGAAGCCCGAACGCATGCCCGGCACATTGGAGCGCTTGGACAATGAGCTGAAAATCACCAGCCGGCTGAAATCACGTCCCAGCAGATGGGCGGCCTGCAAAGCACCAAGCGGCGCTTCACCTTCCGTGAAATAGATTTCCGAGTAGCATTCGTCGGCAGCAATGGTAAAGCCATAGCGATCCGAGAGCATAAAGGCCAGCTTCCATTGCTCCAGCGACATCACCTTGCCCGTGGGATTGCCCGGCGAGCACAAGTACAAGAGCTGGGTACGCAGCCACACGCTTTCCGGCACGCTTTCCAGATCCATGGCAAAGTCGTTTTCGGGCAGCGTATTCAGGAAATACGGTTCGGCGCCTGCCAAGAAGGCGGCTCCTTCATAAATCTGGTAAAACGGATTGGGGCAGACCACCACTGGCGCTGGCCGACTGTTATCGATCACCGCTTGAGCAAAGGCAAACAAGGCTTCGCGGCTACCGTTGACCGGCACGATTTCCGTTTCGGGATTCATCAACGGGATGCCATAGCGACGGCTTAACCACGCCGCAATGGCTTCACGCAGGGCGGGCACCCCCAGAGTTGTGGGATAATTGGCCAGCCCGGCCAGATTGTCCACCAGGGCTTGCTGAATCAGCGCAGGCGTCGCGTGCTTGGGCTCGCCGATAGAAAGATTGACGGGGCTATAGTCCGGATTGGGCTTGATGCCGGCAAACAGGTCGCGCAGTCGCTGAAAAGGGTAGGGCTGTAATTTATTCAGGTTTGGATTCATTCGTATATTTTAACGCAAGTCCGCCGGGCTTGGGCTGCGGCAGCCAGCCAAATGGCGGCTTAACTTCAAGAAAAGACGTTCTGTGGTATCGCAAAAAACAACACAAACCATCGCAAGCGCAGGCTTGCTGTTTGGCGCCCTCTGTTGGGGTGTGGTCTGGTATCCCTATCGCCTCATGCAGGAGGCAGGCGTCTCTGGCGTGGCTTCCAGCTTTTATACCTATAGCCTGACGGTTTTTCTGGCGGCACTCTTGTTCGGACGGCACTGGCGCGGGCTGTTCAAGCAGCCTGCCAGTATTTTCTGGTTGTGCCTGGTCGCAGGCTGGACCAATCTGAGTTATGTATTGGCGGTCATTGATGGCGAAGTGATGCGCGTCATGCTGCTGTTTTATCTTTCCCCATTGTGGACGTTGATTCTGGCGCATTTCTGGTTGAAGGAGCGGGTGGATGCCAAGCGGTTGGCGGTGATAGCAGTATCGCTGACCGGTGCATTCATCATGCTCTGGCAGCCTGGAGAATGGCCGCTGCCGAGTAGTCGCGCTGACTGGCTGGGGCTGTCTTCCGGTATTGGCTTCGCGCTGACCAATGTCATTACGCGCAAGTCGGCGCATTTGAGCATCGTCGCCAAGTCGATGGCGGTATGGGTGGGGGTGATCGGCATGTGTCTGGTGTTTCTGCCGTTTCAGCCTCTGGCATTCCCGACACCCGCGACTTTCAGTCTCACTAGCTGGCTGATCATGGGCCTGATTTCGCTGTTGCTGATGGCGGCGACCCTGTTTGTGCAATATGGCATCACCCATATACCCGTTACCCGGGCGTCCGTGCTTTTCCTGTTTGAACTGGTAGTGGCCGCGGTGGCGTCGTATTACTGGGCTGGCGAAACCATGCAATGGAACGAGTGGCTGGGGGGCGGGCTGATTATCCTCGCTGCGGTGGCCGCAGCCCGGGCGGAGGCGGCATAGGACGACCATCCGGGCCCAGTGGCATGCTGAACCCATCGGGAGCGCCGACCTTGTCATCGCTCAAGTCCAGAGCCACAGTGATGTTGGCATGATAGCCATCTGCCTTTTCTATCGGCGACAACAGTAGCTGGTTGCCATCTTTGCCATAATGTATGTCACGCGTATTGCGCGTGTCGCGTGGCTTGGGCCGTTTGTATGGCGCATGCTGAAAAACAGCATCGCTCAGCCTGTCATCAAAAAACAGTTGCGAAGTAAATTCGTAACTTGCCCCCACGCTGTTCTGGGTACGTACCTTGAAGTGGACATGCACGGCCCGGCCAGAATACCAGCCGGGATAGATGGTTTTGAAGGTCACGCTCCCAGCCTGATCTGATACCTGATACCCGCGCAAAAACTTCTTGCCCAGCGTATTCATGTCACTCACCCCTGAGTACACCCCCTGTGCGTCGCAATGCCACACATCGACAGTGGCGCCCGCCAGCGGCTCGCAGCTGTGCTGGGCCAGATTCAGCAGGTCTATGCTCAATATCAGCGGTACACCGGGGCTGAACAGATGTGTGACAGGATCAAGGCGTATATCCCTGCGATTCAGCTGATGATCGACAAAATACGGGCCTTCCGTGCGCTCGGGCTTGGCGATGCAGGTGATATTGTTACTGGCGCTCGCCCATATGGCGCGGCCTGCCATTGGCGCGGTCAGCAGAAAAGCAAGCAGTTTGCGGCGTAAGCCGGAGAAAGCGCGGGTAGTGCACATGCGTGGAATCGTCGGGGTAACAGAACGGCACCACTATAGCGCGCTCAGCCTGCCCCGACAGGGGCTCCACAGGCAAAAAAATGTAAAGCCTGATTAAGCTCAGGATTCCTCGGACTCATCCGCAAACCGGATGCGCAAGGACAGGTCATTGCGGGAATCGGCATTTGCCAGCGCATTTTCCTCGGTGATCCTGTCGTTGCTGTACAAGCGGAATAGCGACTGGTCGAAAGTGCACATGCCGATATCGTTGTTGTCCGCCATGACATCCTTGATCTCTTCCAGCTTGGATTTCTGGATCAGCTCGGAGATATAAGGCGTGTTGATCAACACCTCGATAGCCGCTGCGCGTTTGGTCAGCTTGCCCGGGATCAGGCGCTGCGAAACAATGGCCACCAGATTCATGGAAAGCCCCAGCAGCAAACCGGCTTTACCCTCGGGCGGGAAGAAGGAAATGATGCGCTCAATGGCCTGGTTGGCGTTGTTGGCATGCAAGGTAGCCAGGCACAAGTGCCCGGTTTCGGAGTAGGCCATGGCGTGCTTCATGGTTTCCATGTCGCGAATTTCCCCTATCAGAATCACATCCGGCGCCTGCCGCATGGCGTTTTTCAGGCCATTGTCAAAAGACAGCGTATCAATGCCGATTTCGCGCTGATCGACGATGGATTTTTTGTGCTTGTGGATGAATTCGATCGGGTCTTCCAGCGTCAGGATATGGCCGGTGGTATTTTCATTGCGGTAGTCGATCATGGAAGCGAGCGTGGTGGATTTGCCAGACCCGGTAGAACCCACGACCAGCACCAGGCCGCGTGGCTTCATGATCAGCTCTTTCAGGATAGGCGGCAGCCCCAGCGCTTCAAATGTGGGAATCAGCGCCTTGATACAGCGAATGACGATGGCGACATCGCCACGCTGGCGAAAGATATTGACGCGGAAACGCGCATCTTCGATTTCATCCACGCTATAGGCAAAGTTCATTTCCAGCGTGGCTTCAAATTCCTTGATCTGCTCGGGGGACATCAGGGCATAGGCCACCTCTTTTACCATGCCGGGCGCCATCACCTGCGTGTTCACCGGCACGGTTTTGCCCTCAATCTCGATATGGATAGGGGTACCCGTGCTGAAGAAAAGATCTGATCCGTTTTTATCGACCATGAAACGCAAAACCGGCGTGATATCAATGGCTGCCATAGTCCTCCCCTGAGCGTGTAATCGGCCTACTTTACCATAAGGCGACGCCAGCGAAATTCGAGATGACAAAATGCAGTTGCGCGATAATGGTGCGCTATACTTCGCCATGCACGCGATGCTGGCAGACTGACGATTCCCAGGGCCCATAAACGGGCATTCAGCACATGCCGGGGATGGCACAAGGCTTGCATTAACCAACCGGGATTTCACAACGACCTCATCTATGAAGCTTTATCTCAATACACATTATCAAACCCTGAATATCACGGGTGGCAAAGCCATTGCGTCCTTTGAATGTGCGGACGAAGCCGCCTTGCTGGCGCAGCTGGAAGCCATCACCAAGGAATACCCGGCCGCCGCACTGGATGAGGCGCTGGTTTACCTTGCCGAGAGCGATAATCCGGCCAGCCTGGAAGCTGCCCTGGCCGACATCATGCCGTTCCGCACCTTTTATGCGCGCCGGCGTTACCCCTGGTTGCTGGATGATCTTGAGCAGCATGTGCAGATGCATTTTCAGCCCATCGTCGACTTCAGCCAGAATGGCAAGATTTTTGGCTACGAAGCCCTGTGTCGGCTGCGTGATCCCGATGGGCACCTGCTGAATGGTGAAGAGGCCTTTCAGCTGGCACGGCAGGTGCGCCGCACCATGGAGCTGGATATTGTCTGCCAGCGGCTGGCACTGGCCGGCAAGGCGAATTCGATAGCCAAAGGCATCCCAGTCTTCGTGAATGTACTTCCGCAAACCATCATGCGGGACGACTGGTTGCCACCTTTGCTGGAAACTCTGACACGGCTCGGCATCGAGCAGCGCGATGTGGTGGTGGAGATTGTGGAAAGCGAAGATGTCTCGCCCGAGCTTCTTGCCAAGTATTGCGACATTATCCGTACCCATGGCCTGCGTATTGCGCTGGATGACATGGGTTCCGGCTTTAACGGCCTGCGTGCGCTGGCTGCCGTGCGGGCCGACTTTATCAAGATCGACCGCGCCATTGTGCACGAGGCGCAGGGCAGCCGTGTACGCACGGTGCTGCTGGAAGCCATCATTTCCATGGCGCAGCGCTTGGGGTGCACGGTGGTGGCCGAGGGGCTGGAGCGGGTGGAAGACATTACCTACTGTCAGGATCTGGGGCTTACCTATGCCCAGGGCTATTATTTCGCCAAGCCGCAGCAAAAGCCCGTCAGCACGGTAAATTCGCTGCCCACGCGCGATGAATCCCACCGCTCGCACATCCCGGATGAGTTCCGCATTACCGAATATGTGACGCGCGGCATGACCATGGACGTCAATACCCCGATAGATCAGGCCCGCCGGACCTTTCTTGAATTTCCGGATGTGGCCATGGCCGTGGTACTGGATGGGCAGCGCCCGATTGGCCTGCTGAAGCGCGGCAAAGCCTTCAGTTATCGCAACCTGGCGCTCAGCAATTACTGTGATCCACTGCCGCGCATGGTGACCAACCGCATGCCAACCAGCATGCTGGCCCGCGGCTTGTATCTGGAGCGCGGTGAAGTCGAACCCTGGGTGATGGTGCATGAAGATGGCACCTACATCGGCATTCTGCAGCCGCTGGAAATCCTGTCGCAACTGATCAGTCGCAAGACCAGCACCGGTAGCCTGCACCCATTGAGCCAGCTGACCACCGGGCCTACGCTGCGCCAGTCGCTGGATATCAGTCTGCGTAACAATCCGACCACCGAGCTGGTATATATCGATCTTGATCACTTCAAGGCCTACAACGACCGCTATGGCTTTATCCGTGGCGATGCCATGATCCGCCTGCTGTCTGAAATCGTGCGCCAGGAATTCCAGGGCCGGGTTGGCATGCTGGTCGGCCATATTGGCGGCGATGACTTTGTGCTGATTCTGGATCACTACGATCCCGACTTGCCGCAAACGCTGCTGTCGGTCATCCATCATTTCCAGACCCTGGCGATACACCTTTACGACGAAAGCGACTTGCAGCGCGGCTTCTTCACGACCGAAGATGGCAAGGAGCATCCGGTGGCGAGCGTGTCGATTGCCGTGGTCAATGGCAAGCAGGGGCGCTTGTCCAACAGCGTGGCCGCCGCCGAGCGCGCGGCAACGCTGAAGAAAATCGGCAAGTCCAACATCGGCAGCATCATTGTGGTGGAAGATGAGCCGCCACAACTGATCCTGCCGGAAACCGAGGATTATTCCGACTGGCAGGGCCGGGCGCTGGAAGCCTTGCGATCACTGCTGGCATGGCACCGCAGCGAAGATGCCCACTGCCTGGATAGCTGCTTCTCCGAATATCCGTTCTTTGAGGTGGTGTTTGAGCTGGATGACAAGGGCGTGCAACGCTATCCGAACTGGATCAACCCCAATATGTACGGCAAGATCAAGGCCGGCGGCGCCGGGGTAGACAGAAGCCCGCAAGCCTATGCCAATGTCGTGCTGCAAAGCCTCAAGCCGTATATCTCCAGCATTTACCTGTCGACTGCCACCGAGGACTTCTGCCTGACGGTGTCGCTGCCCATGCTGGATGACACTGGCCGCTTGACCGGCATCCTGGTTGCCGACATCAGCATTGCCGCCATGGCCATGCTGAGCAGTACCTGATCGTTAAGTCATTTCTGAATAAAAGCCGGGCGGACTCTGCATAAGGGCCGCCCGGCTTTTTGCATCTTGAGGAATTGCTAGCGCTGCGCCCGCCAGATGTCCTGATATACCGATTCCAGCTTCCGGGCAAAGTGGCGGGTATCAAACAGCGGCAAGTCTGCTGAGGCTTGCTGCAAGCGTTCGCGCAATCCCTCCAGGGTTGCAGGATCATGTCTCAGGCTGATCGCCATGGCCTCATAGGCCGCCATGTCAGGCGCAATCAGTTCGGGCAAATTCACCGCATGCAAAAGACTGCCCGCCACGCGCGAGGCAAAGGTCTCGCCGCTGCAGGTCAGCACCGGCAGGCACATCCACAGGGCATCGCTGGCGGTGGTGTGGGCATTGTAGGGCAAGGTATCCAGGAACAAATCGGCCAGCGCGTGGCGGGCCAGATGGTCGGCCATGGCAACGCGCGGGGCAAACACCAGCCGTGCCGGTTCTACGCCCGCGGCTTTGGCGGCCTGCTGCAGGTTGGCGGTGGCAGTGGCATTGCTCTCCAGCAGCCACAGCACGCTGTCGGGCACCTGCTGCAAGATTCGCATCCAGCAGGCGAAAACTGCCGGGGTGATCTTGAAGCTCTGGTTAAAGCAGCAATAAACGAAAGCCTCTTCAGGCAAGCCATAGTCAACGCGGGCAGGGGTTTTGCCGATAGGGCGGTTTCTGTCATTGGGCTGATAGCTGCCCGGCAGCAACAGCAAGCGCTCGGCATAATCCGGCTGGCTGGCAGCTGGGGTGATGTAGGCATCGCTCAGCACATAGTCAAACAGCGGCTTGCCGTGCAGGCTGCCCATGCTGCCGGGGAAGCCCAGCCAGTTGATGCTGATAGGCGCAGGACGCAAGGCGACAATGCCGGTGCGGCTGCTTTGGGTAAAGCCGGTAAGGTCAACCAGAATATCAATTCCATCAGCATGGATGCGCTTCGCAGCATCGACCAGCGAGAGTGCGCGAATGTCGACAAAGTGATCGACCGCATGCTGCAGGCGTTGCCGCTCGGGACTGTTGTCATCCACGCCATACGAATAAGCAAACACCTCCAGCTGATCGCGATCATGCAGCTCCAGGAGCTCGGTTACCAGCGCCGCCAGCGGATGTCGCCGAAAATCGGCCGACAGATAACCGATGCGCAAGCGCTTGTTCTCATGGCGGATATGGGTAAAGGCCAGCTCGCTGGCCTGGGCGGTCAGGCTGGCATAGCGATTTTCCAGCCAGCGCTCTGCGCACAGGCGCTGCTCGGCGGCCGTGGTGCCCGGCATGGACAGAAAGGCAAACGGCGAAATCTGCGCAGAGGGCGCGCTATGCAGCCAGCCCCGCACTTCGTCTATCTGCTGCTCCAGGCCTCGCCAGTCGGCCGCATGCTGTTGCTGGTGTATCAGGTGAACCCGTGCATGGTAGAGATCAGGCTTTAGCGCCAGTGCGCGCTGGTAGCAGACAATCGCCTCCGGCAGCTGGCCCAGCTCGCGCAAAGCGTTACCCAGATTGTTGTGGGCATCGGCATCGTTAGGAGACAGCGCAATGGCACGCTGGTAGCTGGCGGCGGCCTGCGCGGTTTTGCCCAGCTCGCGCCTGGCATTGCCGAGGTTGAAATGCAGGGCTGCATCGTTGGGCGCCAGCGTCAGCGCTTCTTCGTAACAGCGCTCGGCCTCGGCATAGCGTCCAGCATCCTGGCAGGCATTGCCCCAGCCCAGCAGGCTATGGCCGAGGGCATCCCGCACTTCGGCTTCGCCCGGATGCACGCGCAGTACGCGGCGGTAACAGGCGGCGGCGTCTTCAAAACGCCCCAGCTCATGGTAGAGGTTACCCAGATTGTTTTGCAGCACCAGATCCTTGGGCGTTAGCAGCATGGCGCGCTCGTAGCTTTTCAGGGCCTCTTGCCGCTTGCCTGCCGCACGCAGGGTCAACCCATGGTTGATCAGCATATCGGCATTGCGCGGCTCCAATGCGACCGCTTGAGCAATCAGTTCGGCCGCCTCGGCGGCGCGCTCGGTCTGGTAGCAGAGGATGCCCAGCATATGCAGACCATCGGCATGGCGCGGCGCATGTTGCAGCAATTGACGGTAGAGAAGTTCAGCCTGCTGAAAGCGGCCTTCACGATGGGCGCCGCTGGCCTGTTGGTAAAGTTGCGTGGGTGACATAAACCGATTTTACGAGGGATAGGCAGCGAGGCCAAGCACCAGGCGCTTCAAGCCCATGCTGCGCAGCAGAAAACGGTTGGGGTCCAATGCCGCGAGCAGTTTGCTATCGACCGGGGCAGGCTCACCCGCAATGGCACTCGCCAGCATCTCGGCGCACAGCGGGGCATTGATCAGACCTTTGGAGCCGTGGCCGGTATTGACATACAAGCCCGGCAGCCAGGGCAAGTCCGCCGGGTTGGCGGTATGGCGCGGTGGCTGGGCTTGCAGGGCCGCCGCATCAAGTACCGGGCCCGCCATGGGCAGGTAATCCGGCGTGGCGGCACGAAATGCGGTGCGCCCCTCCAGGGTGTCAAAATCCAGCGGTGGCAGGCTGGCGTGCATGGCGGGCAGAGTGCGCGCCAGCATGGCGAGGTTGCTGGCATGGTCCTGTGCTTTGACGCTGGTATCGGCATCGTCCGCGTCAAAGGTGGCACCCAGGCAATGGCGGCCTTGCACGGCGGGGCTGATATAGCCATCGCTGCAGACAATATTATTCAGCGGGACATCCGTAGCGGTGGCTGGCAGCAGGGTGATCTGCCCGCGCACATTTTGCAGGGGCAAATGCGCTGTCAGGTCAAAGCGCGCGCTATCGGTGGCAGCGGCAATTACCAGCACCGGTGCAGTCTCCAGCAAGCCATCGATGCCGATGACCTGCCATTCATCGCCCACTCGCTGGATGTTGAGCGCCTCTGTGGACACGCGCTGATGGATGTTGGCATGGTTCACCAATGCGCGGCAGAAGGCGGGGGGATGCACCCAGCCACCTGCGGGAAAATACAAGGCATCCTGCGCTACTGCCTGTCCGGCAAGCGCACTGGCTTCAGCACTGGATAGCCATTGCACGAGATCCGGCGGCAAATCACGTGCGGCTATTGCCAGGCAGCGCTCGCGCTCACGTGCATCGTACGCCAGCTGCAGCAAACCGCAGCGCGCATGGTCCGCTGCGCTCAGTTGCAATTGCTGCAACAGGCGCAAACTGTGCAAAAACCCGTGCTGCGCGAGGCGGCTGAGTATGATGTCTTGCCCGGCCAGCCGCGGGTAAAGCACGCCCAGTGGATTGCCGGAGGCGGCCTCGGCAATCTGTGGGTGACGCTCAATCAGCGTGACCTGCCAGCCGCGTTGAGCCAGGGCGTGACTCGTTGCACACCCGGCAATACCACCGCCAATAACAATGGCCTTGCCTGGGGAGTGTGGGGCAGGGCGCGCAGGCGCTGCATGACGTTGCCTGGCGGTGGATGCCGGAGCATCTTGCGCCGTTGCTTGATTAACGGATTCGCCAGCGCGTTGCTCAAGGGGCTTGTCGCCAACATGCCCGGCAAGCATCTCGCGCTTACGGCCATGGCCGGGCACCTTGCGCACCACAAAGCCTGCCGCCTGCAAACCGCGTTTGACGATACCGGCGCTGGTGAAGGTGGCAAAGGTGGTCTCGGCATGCGAGAGGCGGGCCATCTGCGTAAACAATGGTGCCTGCCACATCTCCGGATTGCGCGACGGCGCAAAGCCATCGAGAAACCAGGCGTCGACAGAGGCTCGCAGGCTGGGCAAGGTTTGGGCCACATCGCCAATCAGCAAGGTCAGTATCACGCGGCCGTTCGCCAGCGAGAGCCTGTGCATGCCAGGGGCCAGCCATTGGTATTGGGCTAGCAGCTCCGCGCTGTAGCGTGAAAATTCCGGCCAGCTGGCCCAGGCCTGCTGCATGTCGCTGAGGCTGAGCGGGTGTTTTTCGGTGCTGATGAAATGCAGGCGGGCATCATGCGGGGCGGTTTCTTCCCACAGCTGCCAGGCGCAAAGCAGGTTGAGCCCGGTGCCGAAGCCCGTTTCGGCGATGGTGAAATGGCGCGCCTGACGCCCCTCATTTCCCTGGCCTGGCTGACCATGCATGGCAAGCCAGCGCTCGCGCAACTGGTTGTGCTGCAGAAAGACATGGCGCGTTTCGTCCGGCCCGCTCTCACGCGAGAAATAGACATCCTGGTAGACCGTGGAGTAGGGCTCGCCATCGCGCCATTCAATCATGGGCGTACCTGCGTTTGGAGTATCTGACTTGGGCTTGCATGCTGAGGTGTGAAATTCCGGATGGCTGTCTTGAACGCTGTCTTTAAAAGACTGCGCTGTATAATACGATATATGCGCACCCTGTACATCCCCATTCTCCCCGTCACGCTTGCCAGATGACGCCGCTACCGACCAATGAAGCCTCTGCCTGGCTGCGCCAGCATCTCACCGGGTTGCCAGCGGGTGCCCATGTGCTGGATGTGGCGGCGGGTTATGGCCGCAATACGCGCTGGCTGGCAGCCCAGGGCTTTCGCGTCGAGGCGGTGGATATTGATGCGACGGCCTGCATATGCCTCAGCAAGCTCGCCAATGTAGAGGCGCTATGTGCTGACCTGGAGTCGGATCCATGGCCTTATGGCGTAGATCTTTTTGATGCCGTGGTGGTGTGCCGTTATCTGCACCGGCCCTTGTTTCCCTCGCTGTTATCCAGCATCAAGCCCGGCGGTCTCTTGATCTACGAAACCTTTATGCGCGGGCAGGAGCTGCTGGGACGGCCGCAGAACCCGGACTTTCTGCTGGAGCCGGATGAACTGCGGCAAGTGGTGACGCCGGGCTTTGAGGTGCTCGCCTTTGAGCAGGGTTTGTTCAAGCAGCAGACACCCGCCATGATGCAGCGCATTTGCGCGCGCAAGCGGGCCAGCTGATTCAGATTAAGCTACAGCCACCGGTGCCCGGCGGTTTTCCGGCTTGACCAGCAGCATGTGCACATCGCCCAGCGCACGCTCGGCAAAGCCACCCTCGCAATAGCACAGATAAAACTCCCACATCCGAATAAACTCATCGGGGTAACCCAGCGCGCGTATGGCGGCTTCATTGCGGAAGAAGTTGTGGCGCCACTCGGCCAGGGTGCGAGCGTAATGCGGGCCGATGTCTTCCAGGTCAAACAGGCGCATATCAGTCGCCCGGGTAATGCTCTGCAGCATGGCGGTGACCGAGGGGATGCAGCTGCCGGGGAAAATATAGCGCTGGATGAAATCTACCGAGCGGCGGGCCGCATCGTAGCGCTGGTCGGCAATGGTGATGGCTTGCAGCAGCATCATGCCTTCCGGCTTCAAAAGGCGGGCGCACTGCGCGAAGTAGGTATCGTAAAACTGATAGCCCACGGCCTCGATCATCTCGATCGATACCAGCTTGTCGTATTGGCCTTCCAGTTCACGATAATCCGTCAGCAGGATATTGATCTTGTCGCTCAACCCGGCTGCGGCCACGCGCTGTTGCGCCAGGTCATACTGCGCTTGCGAGATGGTGGTGGTGGTCACCTTGCAGCCATAGTGGCTGGCGGCATAAATGGCAAAACCGCCCCAGCCGGTGCCAATCTCGACCACATGATCCGCCGGACTGAGCTGCAGCTTCTGGCAGATGCGCTCCAGCTTGTGCAGCGAGGCTTGTTCCAGCGTCATGTCATCACGCGCGAAGATGGCGGAGGAGTACATCATGGTCGGGTCCAGAAACAGCTGGAACATGTCGTTGCCCAAATCATAATGCGCGGCAATATTCTTGCGGCTGCCTTGCTCGGTATTGCGGTTCAGCCAGTGCAGGCCTTTCAGCAAGGGCTTGAACAGGCTGGCAAAGCCGCCTTCCAGCGTATCCATCACCGATTGGTTGATCGCCATCAGACGAATCAGTCCGGTGAGGTCATCGCACTGCCAGTAGCCTTGGATGTAAGCCTCGCCTGCGCCTATGGAGCCCGCAAAGGCAATATCCGCATAGAAACGGGCATCCAGCACGGTGAGATGCACACGCAAGCCCGAACCAGGTTGGCCAAAATGTAGCGTTTCCTGCTGCTCGCTCACGATCAGCTCGCCCCGACTCAGGCGGGCCAGACGTTGCAGTACCAGTTTTCTGGCAAGCGATTGCAACCAGCCGGCTTTTTGCGGCAAGCTGGTGATCGGGCTAACGGTGGGCAAGGCAGGCTTGGGCGTCATGGATTTCAGGCTCATGTTTTTCATGTGAAGACTCAGCGAGAGTTAAGGTTGCCGGGAGTCGGCGGGTTGCGGATGACTGAAAAAGGGCACGCGCTTCAGCCACAGCCGTAGCGCTTGCCAGTAGATGGCACGAATCACGTTCAGCGTCATCAGTGGGTACTGCAACATCAGCAGGTTAAGACGAACACCACTCAGCGGCTGTCGCTGCAATTGCAGGGTGGCATCAAACATCTTGCCGTCGGCATGCAGATTGCGCATGTGGACATTCAACTCAGCACCCGGCGCCGAAAAAAACCAGTCGTAGTCGATATCCATGGGCATGAACGGCGACACATGAAAATCCTTGCGCATGGCAAAGCGAAAACCACCTTTTTGCGGGTTATCGCAGTTCAATACATAGGCGTGGCGCTCGCCCCAGGGCGTGTTGGTGATGTCGGCGACGATGGCGCGCAGGGTGGTGCCATCCGCATCAAAGCAATAGTAAAAACTGACCGGGTTGAAGCAATAGCCAAAATAGCGCATATGCGTGAGCAGGCGGATGGGGCCGGTCAGCGTGATGCCAGTTTGCTCATGCACGAGTTGCTGCACCGCGGTCTTGAGCGGCATAGTCGGATCGCCCAGATAATCACTGCGCTTGAACCAGGCCAGATTGCGTCGGCGGGATGACCAAAGCCAGCGCTGGCTGAACAGCGTGGGTAGCTCGTCGAGATCGAGGTACATCATGAACAGCCGATAGCGGAAGGCATGCAGCACAGGCATGAAGCGGCGATGCCGCACTACGCCGCTGTAGATCGCGCTCTTTGGCGTCTTCAGGCTGTTGCAGGTGTCAGAATGACGCGGATCAGGCATGCTTGAAATGCTCCAGCGCACGCAGGGCACTGACCACGCCATCTTCATGAAAACCATTGCGCCAGTAGGCGCCTGCATAAGCGGTGCGATTCACACCGCTGATCTCGGCATGGCGCAGCTGGGCTGCCGCCCCGGCAGTGGTGTATACCGGGTGATGATAGGTGAGCCGCTTGATGATCTTGTCTTCGGCGATGCCAGCAGTATGATTCAGCGTCACCAGCAATGGCTCGCGGGACTGCAAACCCTGCAGGATGTTCATGTTGTAGGTGACAGCCACCCGGTCGGTCGGCGTTGGGGTTACGTGGTAATTCCAGGCCGCCCATGCCAGCTTGCGCTTGGGCAGCAGGCGCCGGTCACTATGCAGGACTATGCTGTTTTCCTGATAGGGAATCGCCCCCAGCACTTCGCGCTCAGCTGGCGTTGCATCGGCCAGCAGGCGCAGAGCCTGATCGCTGTGGCAGGCAAAAAACACCCAGTCGTAGAGTTCTTCTGTGCCCCCCGCCGGGGTGATGGCGACTGCGTTTTCCAGGCGACGTACCTGGCTCACCGGGGTGTTGAGGCGTATGCGATCTGCAAAACCGGCGGTCAACGCCTCGGCATAGCGCGCCGAACCGCCACGTATCACGCGCCATTGCGGCCTGTCGTTAACCGTGAGCATGCCGTGGTGATGGAAAAACCGCGCAAAAAATCGGGCCGGGAACGCCAGCATCTGGCGCGGTTCGGTTGACCAGATGGCCGAGCCCATGGGGATGATGTAGTAATCGATAAAATCCTGGCGGTAGCCGTGGCGCGCCAGATAGTCACCCAGCGGGATTTCTTCGCCTTCTTCCAGCAGCTCCAGCGACTCGCGGTTAAAGCGCAGGATGTCATTGATCATGCGATAGAACGCGGGGCGCAGCAGATTGCGGCGCTGGGCAAACAGCGAGTTGAGCGTGGTGCCGTTGTACTCCAGCCCGGTTTTTTCGCAGCGCACGCTGAAGCTCATGTCGCTATCCTGCCAGCCCACGCCGATCTCATTCAGCAGCTGGATGAAATTGGGGTAGGTGCGGTCATTGAACACGATAAAGCCGGTATCCACCGCATAAGACTTGCCCTCGTGCTGGATGTCATGGGTATGCGTATGGCCGCCAATGTAGCTTCCCGCTTCAAAGACGGTGATGTCGTGTTCGCGATGCAGATGATAAGCCAGGGTGTTGCCGGCGATACCGGCGCCGATAATGGCGATTTTCATAAGGTGCTCTCGTTGCTATTTACGCGCCGGGCATTGCGTATGTCTGCGGGAATGCTGCGCAAATCGCGAATCAAGCCCAGCGCCTGCAGGGCTTTCAGCCCATACCAGGTAATGTCGATTTCCCACCAGTAAAAGCCCTGGCGCGCGGCCCCGGGGTAATGGTGATGGTTGTTGTGCCAGCCTTCGCCCAGGGTGAACAGGGCAATCAGCGCATTGTTGCGGCTCTGGTCGGCGGTCTGGTAGCGACGGCTGCCCCAGTGGTGTGCCAGTGAATTGACGCTGAAGGTGGCGTGGTAAAGCAGCACGGTGGAGATGACAAAGCCCCACACCAGCATCTGCCAGCCATTGGTGCCCCACTCGGGCCGTATGCTCTCCAGCCATGCGCCCAGCGCATAAATACCAGCGGCCATCAGCAAGGGCACCACGACGTCAAAGCGGTCCAGAAAACGGAGTTCGGGAAAAGCGGCCAGCTCCTTCACACGCTCGGTGCGGGTGGCAAAATGCGCATCCGATAAAAACCAGCCCACATGGCTCCAGAAAAACCCATGATGAACGGGCGAGTGAGCGTCTTCCACCCGGTCTGAATTGGCGTGGTGATGGCGGTGCATGGAAGCCCACCACAACGGCCCACGCTGCACAGCCGTCGCCCCCAGCAAGGCAAATACAAACTGCATGAAACGGCTGGTCTTGAAGGCGCGATGCGAAAAATAGCGATGGTAAAACCCGGTAATGGCAAACATGCGCACCAGATAAAGTAGGCCCGCCACCAGCACGGCAACCGGGCTCCAGCCCACCCAGATCACCGCCAGGCAAGCGAGATGCAAGGCCACAAAGGGCAGGGCGCGCAGCCAGTCCACTTGATTGCTGGTATGGGCATCCACGTTTGCGGGCGCAATAGAGCTGTCCAGCCACCGCAGTAGCCGTTGCTGTATCGGTCTTGCCTGCGGCATCAATCCGCCCCCTTGGCTGGCGTGGTCGGCAGGGCTTGCTGCGGCACCTTGCGCAAGGCGCGGCTATCGTAGCCCAGCGCAATCACCTCGGCGACCAGCTTCTGGTAGGTGTCTTCGCTGATCTGCGGCTGCCGCGCCATGATCCACACGTAATCGCGGGCATTGCGGGCAATGATGGTGTGCTGATAGTCGCTATCCAGATAGGCAATCAGGTATTCCGCCTTGATCGGCCAGATAAACTGCATGCCCCATACGGCGTTATTGGTGCCTTCACGGACAAAACCGCGTGGGTTATAGGTTTTAAGCGGGCCATCAAACGCCCCCTTGTTGAAGGTGAAGGTCGTGGCGATGGTGCCGTCCTTGTCCAGCTGGTAGGACTCCACGGCGTTATAGGCTTCGGTTTCAATCGCGGTGGGAATCACGGCGATGACATACCAGGGCCCCATGAAACGGGCGAGATCAACCTCGGGTACCGGCGTGATGGGTGGCAGCTGTTGCGTCGCACAACCGCCAAGCAGGCTGGCGACAAATGCGGCAACACACGCCAGGCTGCGGGATTTGAAACGGGAATTTTGCATGATTAGCGTAGCCTGTAGTTGATGATGTAGCCTTCCGGGGTGGTAGAGCGCAGTGCCAGCCATTGCTGATCACTGGAATACCACAGGTCTATCTTGAGTTTGGGCGCCTCCAGCCGGTAATGCTCGGCATCGGTGGGTTGGCCTTTTACGGTAATGCTTTCCTTGCCCAGGGCGGTAATTCGGGTGTCCAGGTACTCGCCGGTCTGCGGATTGAGCAAGCGCGTCTGCTTCAGCATGGCCGGATTCCAGTAGGCAAAGGTCATGACGCAATCACCCAGCGTTTTGGGCTTGGGCGATTGCAGCACAAAGGCGCCTTTATCCGTACTTTTGTCCAGGGCGCCCTTGACGATGGTAGTCTCGCGGTTCTCTTCGGTACGGGCCTCAATCGCGTTCAGGCAATTGCCATTCCACTGCTCTTTGGCCGTGTGGCGATAGCGATAGGCGTTGACGAATAAAAACTTCACATCAAAGCTGGCTTCGCTGGTAAGGGGACGCTGGGCGCCGTTTTCCTCCAGCGCAAAGCGATGCTGGCCTATGGGTTTTTCATCCAGGAAGACATTGAATTGCCACTCCTGCGCATGCGCGCTGTGGCAAACAAAGGCCAAAGCAATCCCGCTGACGTGCCAGAACTTCATCTTATTTCTCCTCGGGCAGGCGAGATTCTGGAAACCAGGGAAAGAACGCCGGGGTGGTTTTTACGTAGTGGGCGTAAGCAGGGCGCCGGTCGGCTATATCTTTCTCCAGCAAGGCCACACCACTCACTTTTAGCAGCAGCAGCGTCATCAGCAATGGCCCGGGCAGTGCCCACCAGGCACCAGCTGACAGCGCCAGCAAATAGAAGCCCCACCAGATGCTGAACTCGCCGAAGTAATTCGGATGGCGGCTGTAACGCCATACCCCGCGATCCATCACTGCACCGGCGGGTGCACTGGCTTTGAAGCGGGAGAGCTGCGAGTCCGCCAGGCTTTCCCACACCAGCCCGTTCAACCAGAGTGCGACCCCCAGCACATCGAGCCAGCCGAGTGGATCACTTGATAGCAGGCTGCCCAGCAAGGGCAGGGAAACCAGCCAGGCCAGCACCGCCTGCAACCCAAAAATGATGTAGAGGCTTTTCAGCCAGAAATGCGGCTCGTTGTTGCGGCGTATGGCCTGGTAGCGATGGTCTTCATGTGGGCCGCGATTGCGCCAGCTGAGGTAAATGGTCAAACGCAGCGCCCAGATCGTGACCAGGCCGAGAATCAGCCAGGTGCGTGGCTCGACGCCGCCCAGCCAGGCATAAACGCCAGCGCCGAGCAGGAAAAACAGGCTCCACATGCTGTCGACAATGGTGACGTTGTGCCGGTAGACACTGATACCCCAGCCCGCCAGACCAAATAAGGCCATGGCGGCCAGCCCTTGCAAATAAATGCTGCCGTCAAACATGAGACCACCCGTGCTGTTGATCTGCCGCCACGGCATAGCCATCAAAGCGGATTGAGAGCCACAATAACAGTGGCGTGAGGATTGCCCAGGCCAATGCAAGCACCAGCCATGGCAGGTAACCCGATGCCAGCGTCACAGCGCCTATCCGGCTTGCCGCCAGATATGCCAGCGGTCCACCGATCAAGCCGAACACCGCTGCCAATGGCATGGAGCCGCGCAGCCAGCGCAGGCTGACATTCAGGGTGGAGGCAAACAGCAACCACAGGCAAAGCATCCATAGCGGCAGCAAGCCTGCCGGCCATGCCGAGGCGGGGTAGCTCACCAGCTCAAGCGTCAGCAAAGCCTGGTCAAACAACCCGCCCATGACCATGGCAAGCAGGAGCAACCTGGTTTCCTGCCCGGGAAGCAATGCCTGGCGCAGGTGCCAGTAGAGGATGGGCACCGTGCATGCCACGCCCAGCCAGGGCAATCCATGGGCGCCGCCCCAGACACAGGCCATCCAGCCCATCTGAAACAGCACGAAGTTGATTACTTTCAATGACATGGGGGGTGACGATCTCAAGCCGCGGGACGCTCAAACTGGTAGTGGCTGACCCACCACTCCTGGCCGTAGTTATAGCCAAACAGCTCTGCACATGACATGAAAAAGATGCGCCAGCGATTGCGCCACATTTCGGTCTGTTGGGCGCCATAGGTGGCGGCCAGCACAGGTTCAATCGCCGCTGCATGCTCGTCCATATTGGCCAGCCATGCGTTGGCCGTTTTTTCATAGTGGGTGCCATCCCAGCGCCACATCTGACGCAACTGCAAATGCCGCTGGAAGCGCAATGGCAGGTCGTCGCTAGGCATCATGCCGCCCGAAAAGAAGAACCGGCTCATCCAGTCATCATCGCCGGCGACTTCAAAGGCATATGGCGTAAGCTTGTGCACGAAGATATGCATGAAGAAGCGCCCGCCGGGTACCAGCCAGTCATGCACATGCTTGAACATGGTGTCGTAGTTGCGCATATGCTCAAACATCTCGACCGACACAATGCGGTCAAACTGCATGCCGGGATTGAATTCGTTCATATCGCAGGTAATCACCTGAATATTCGGCAAGCCGCGCTTCAGGGCTTCCGACATGATGTATTCACGTTGCGACTTGGAGTTGGAGACTGCCGTGATGCGGCTGGAGGGATAATGCTTGGCCATCCACAAGGTGAGGGAACCCCAGCCGCAGCCCAGCTCCAGTATGGAGTGTCCATCCTGCAGGTCTGCATGCTCGCAGGTCAGCTGCAGGGCAAGAGCTTCTGCTTCGTCCAAAGTGCGCGTATTTTTATCCCAGTAGCACGAGCTGTATTTGCGATGCTTGCCCAGGCAATGCTGAAAAAACTGGGCTGGAACCTCGTAATGCTGTGCATTGGCCAGCTCAGGCACCAGAGCAATCGGCGCTTCCCGCATGCTGTTGATGAAGGTGTTTTCAATGTCTGCGGCCGCGGCGCAATCTGCCGCTGCGATGTCCTGCAAGCGAACTTCCAGCAGGCGCCGTATACCGGCGCGTATCGCATAATCAGGGACCAGTCCGCGTTCAGACCAGTCAATCGCCAGTTTGGTGACTTGCATGAAAAATCCTTAATAAATACAGAGGTTAAACGCTTGCCACATTCAGGCTCTGCGCAAATTTGTTCTTGAATGACTCAGCTATGCGCTTGAAGCTTTGCTCGATCTCCATGCCTAGCGGCACGGCACCGGCTTCCTTGATGGCGTCATGCAGCGTGACGGAGGACTGGCCGCCGACAAACACCGGCACATTGGTCGCATTCACCAGGTGGGTGAGCTGACGTTTGATCAGCGATGCATCGGTGATGAACGAGGCGGACAAGACAATGCCGCGCGACTTCGATTGCACGACAGCGGCCGGCAGTTCTTCCAGCGGCATGTCCGTGCCCAGCAGAATGCAGCGATAGCCATGGTCATAAGCGCTTAGGGCAAACAGCAGGATGCCAGCTTCGTGGCGCTCGCCTGGCATGCAGGCAGTCAACAGGGCAGGGCCATAATCGCGACGTTTGCGATGGTGAAAGCGAGCCCCCAGCTTGTTGCGCAGATACACGCCAAAGAAGTGTTCCTCGGCCACGGTACCGTCGCCTCTTTCCCAGCGCTCACCCAGACGTATCAACATGGGCATCAGCAGCATGTCGGTCACGATTTCAATGGAATAAAGCGACAGCGCTTCGTTATAGGTACTTTCCAGCACCACTTCATCAAAATTGGCCACGGCCGCGGTCATGCGGGTGATCAGGCGGTTCCAGAACTCTTCTTCCTGATTGCTGTAGGTATTAGCTTCGCCGGAAATCAGCGAAAAATTGATGCGACTAATGGGGATGCCCTTATCCAGCAGATCCACCACCCTGTGCAAAATCGCGATCTGGTCTTTGGTATACAGACGATGTCCTTTGGGAGTGCGTACCGGCTCGATCAATCGATAACGGCGTTCCCAGGTCCGCAGCGTGACAGGATTGATCCCGGTTAATGCCGAGACGGTACGTATAGGATAAGCATCTACATCTGGATTGGGCATGGCTGACTCCTAAAAAGGAAACACTGTTTTAATAGCGTGTGATTCATCTCACATGCTTTTGTTATATTTCGATTCAATACTTATTCAAAAGTTTAATTTATTTATACATCAATAACTTATTCAGAAAATATCTATTCAATACTTATTCAAATTAACTTATGCAATTCAGCAAAGCTGTTTGTGATTCGCTATATGGCTATATACGTTGCAAGCTGAAATTTGGATTCAAGAAAATGTACAAGCAGGCGAATTGATTCCAGCGCAACGTGGACAGGCATAGCCACACCAGAGTGCCGCTGCCACGAAGTGCATAAACTCTGGCTGCACAAGCTGATACAGCAGACGCTGAGTTAGAAAGCCTGGCTTGGCGGTTTGCGGAGGCTTGCTGAACTGCCTGTTAAATTTGAGCGAGCTTGCCTTGGTAGAGCACTGGGCCGGTAGGCGAACCTGATGGCGAGCCGCCCTGCGGTTCAAGAGTGACAGCCAGACCGCCCGTATCAAGCGCAGCAAGCAGCGTTGGGGGGATCGGCATGCTGCCTTTGCCTTGCTGCGGCAAAATGCCTAGCGAAACCGGGGCAGATTTATCCGCTGGCAATATCCAGAGTTCGAAGGATTTATCAGGGATGGCCTGGAGTGATGGCAAGGCTGCCGCGTGCATCTCGGCTTTGCCATCGGCGCTTCGGGTCAGGCTGAGCATCCACCCGGCCTTGGCATTATTATCGGTCAGCACCGCGACATTGGTCGGAGCGGGCGATGTCACACCGGCAGGCTGCTGGGCTTGCAGCACCATGAACACGGCCAGCACCACGACAAAACCGCTGGCAGCCAAGGCCAGACCGCGCCACCAGTTAAGTGCAGAGCGCAGGCGTTGTCCATACAGGCGGATCTCGATGTGCTGCCATACCTCCTTGCGCGGTGCGATGGCAGGCACCATGTCCGCCAGCAAATTCAGTCTGTGACGCCACCAGTCGATGGCTGCCTGCCATTCAGGCCGGGTTTCCACCAGCCGGAGAAAGCGTCGCCGCGCTCTGCCTCGCAGGGTGCCCAGCACATATTCTGCTGACAGCATGTCTTTCAGGTTGTCGTTGTCGTAGTTCATATTCTCAGGCCTTCGCAATGCAGTTTTTCAGAGACTGCAATCCCCGGCGTATCCAGGTCTTGATCGTGCCTAGTGGCTGAATCAATTGCTGGGCCAGTTGTTCATGTGCCAGACCATGGAAATAACTCATGGCAATCGCCTGGCGCTGAAGGGGTGCCAGGGCTTTCATGCAGTTCAGCAGCACATGGGCTTCCTGGCCTGAAATAGCCTGCTCGATGGGACTGAGATCTTCCGATGCCCATTGGTCAAAATCCTGATCCTCCCCCAGTCCGTGCTCATGCGGCATGGCTCGCAACAGATCCAGGCAGCGGTTGCGCACGATAGTAGTCATCCAGGTCATGGCCGAGGCTTTGTCTTCATTAAAACTGCCGGCGTGGTGCCAGATACTGACAAATGCATCCTGCAAGGCCTCCTCCGCCAGATCGCGTCTGGTCAATATACGTACGGCAAGCCCGAATAGTTTCGCCGAAGTTGCGTCGTAGAGTTTGCTGAAGGCATGCCGATCACCCTGCGATGTTCTGGCAAGCAGCAATGAAAGTTCGGCGGGAGAGGGAGGGGAGGTGGCCATTGTGCTTATTAGTCTGGTTAGTGGTATGGCATTTGATAAGTCTTTATACTCCGGCTCATGCTAGAAACACTCCCGGCTTTAATCAAGAGGTGGATATGAGAACAACAGGCAAAAGCCTTCCTGCACAACTAGTTTCAATGATTTTTCTATGCATGCAGCTGGCTATGCCTACCGCACAAGCCGATAGCGACAGCGAGCACATTCATCACCCACAAAAAGCCGAGTGGCCAAGCTTCGGTCGCGATTACAGCAATCAGCGCTTTGCGCCTTCCACCATCATCAATCGCCAGAACGTGAATCAGCTTGCTGAAGCCTGGCGCTTCAAGACCGGCGTGACAGGCAGCTTTCAAACTACGCCTATCGTGGCGAATGGCGTGATGTACCTTTCGCTTCCTTACAACCATGTGGTGGCATTGGATGCGCGCACGGGCAAGGAGCTCTGGCGCTATGAGCACCAGCGCCGCCCGGAGTGGAAAATGTGCTGTGGCCCGGCTAACCGTGGCGTGGCGGTGGCTTATGGCAAGGTATTCATGGGCACGGTGGATGCGCGCCTGATCGCGCTGGATGCCAGGACCGGCAAACTGGTGTGGGATATTGATGCCGTAGACCAGGCAGTGGAAACCGAAGGCCAGGCATCTCTGGATAGCAAAGACCCCAACAGCCGTGCCAAGGTGTCAGGTGGCACCGGTATCGGCATCGCCATGGCGCCTATTGTGTACAAGGGCAAGGTGCTGGTCGGCATTACCGGTGTTGGTTACGGTTTGCATATCGATAATCCACGGGAAGATGCGCCGCTGGGTGCGGTAATTGGCTTGGCCGGGCGCTATGGCAGGCCGGGGTTTATTGCGGCATTTGATGTCGATAGCGGCAAACGCGTATGGCAGTTTGATACGATTTCACCGGAACAGTGGCTGGGGAAATTTACCGTCAGGACCGCCGATGGCATCACGCTGGATCGCGATGTGGCGACGGAAAAAGCCCAGGTCAGGCAGCATCCCGATGCCTGGCGCTATGGTGGCGGTTCCGCCTGGAGCACGCCAGCACTGGATACCGACTTGGGACTGCTTTATTTTGGTACGGGCAACCCATCGCCCCAGATGAATGATATTGAACGGCCTGGCGATAACCTATACACCGTGTCCCTGGTGGCGCTGGATATTGAGACTGGCAAGCTGCGCTGGCATTACCAGCAGGTACCGCATGACCTCTGGGGCTACGATCTTGCCAGCCCGCCAGTCCTGTTTGACTGGCAGCATGATGGCAAAACCATTCCCGCGGTTGGTCAGGCCAGCAAAACTGGCTGGTTTTATGCCCATGACCGGGCGACGGGGCGTTTGCTGTTCAAGTCGGACGCCTTTGTGCCACAGAAAAACCTGTTCCATAAAGCCAGCAAAGAGGGCACCACGCTTTACCCGGGCATTCTGGGGGGCGCCAACTGGTCACCCGTCGCACTGGATGCGGCAGCCGGGCAGGTCTATGTCGCCGCCATACACGCCCCTATCACGTATACCCTGCATGAATCGGTCGACGCCGACGGCAAACTGTTGCGCTACACCTCATCCGAACCGGCCGAAGAGCCGCGCTGGGGGCTGCTATCTGCCATCAACCTGGCCGATGGCAAGATCACCTGGCAACACAAAACCGCCCAGCCCTTGGTGGGCGGCGTGCTGGCCACTGCAGGCGGGCTGGTATTTACCGGCGAAGGTAATGGAAACTTTGCCGCCTATGACTCCTCCAATGGTAGGCTGCTATGGCAGGCAAAGGCGGATGCAGGCGTAAACGCACCCGCCATCAGTTATGAAATCGATGGCATTCAATACATTGCGGTAGCCGCGGGCGGCAACGCAATTTTCGGGTACAAACAAGGTGATAGTGTGCTGGTATATGCATTAGGCAAATAAACGCCAGGCCTCCTTGTGACTGCTGCCCGCATTAACAACGACAACAATAAGGAAGGCCTGCATGACAAGATTACCTTACCCGCTGGCGCTAGCTTTGGCGCTGGCATTCACTCAGCCAGCATTGGCTGCGGACACCTGGATACTCGCTAGCCAGGGAGAATCACTGACCACGGGCCAGACTCTGACGCTGGATGTGGTCAAGCCTGACAACCAGGCCGACTGGCCGCAAACCTTGCAACTGAAACTTTCAGGAAGCGGCATCAGTGAAACCGTGGACCTGACGCTGCAGCCTGCCGCCAACAGCACCAGCGCGCGGCGACAATATGCAGGGCTAGTGCGCTCGTCATACAAAGGCGTTGTGCGTGCTGACCTGGTTAACGCGTCTTCCAATCGTATTCTGCTGGTAGCAGCCGATGGCGACAGCAGCCCGCCCATGCAGGTGGTCAGTGCGTCACAGGCAAACCAGCCTGCAGCGGCCGATGCCCCGCCTAAACTGGTCATTGCCAAGCCAGGTGAGGAGCCTGCGCTCACGGCGAATGATCCCATCTACTTCCTGCTGGGCTCCAATGATGAGCGCGGTGAAGATGCCCGTTTCCAGATCAGCTTCAAATATCGTCCTTTCGCCCCGGATGGCGCAGTGGCTGATTTTGCGCCCTTCCTGACCAATCTGTATTTTGGCTACACCCAGACCACCATCTGGGATATAGGCGAGAAGTCCAGTCCGTTCCGGGATACCTCGTATCGCCCCAGCCTGTTCTACGAATGGGGTGGCAGTGGCCGCGGCCTGATGCCGGATGACTGGCGTGGTGGCGTCGAGCACGAGTCAAACGGGCAGGGCGGAGTGGATTCGCGCTCCATCAACACCGCCTTTGTGCGCCCAGCCTGGCATTGGGCCATGCCGAGTGGGCGCAGCCTGAGTTTTATGCCCAAAATCTACCAATATCTCGACAAGGAAGACGGCAACTCGGACATACAGCGCTATCGCGGTTATGTGGACTGGCAGGTACGCTATGGCCGTGAAGATGGCTTGATGCTGAATGGCCTCTATCGCCAGGGCACCGCCGGATACAGCACGGGGCAAGTGGATGTGACCTATCCCATTAGCGACAAGATATTCAACCGCACAGGTGCGTTCATCCACTTGCAGGTGTTTTCTGGCTACGGCGAAACCTTGCTTGGTTACAACCACAATAACGACACGCAAATACGTCTGGGCTTATCGCTCACGCGCTGATCAATGAGGCAGGTCAATAGTGTAGAGCAATGGAACACCTGTTGCGATACGGTACACCCCGGCATTGGTACCGAAGGCAGGGGTCTGGAACAATTTAAAATTAAGTTTTTGATTAAATGATGTAATTTATTTTTGTGTGGCGTGGCATGTGTCTTGCGCTATCCCAAGAAGGCGTCCGTCCGGACACCGGTCGAGGGGAGAGCTCACATGCTGTTAAATTTCAAATCCATACAAACGAAAATAGCCGTTGTTGCTGGTATTTCATTGCTGGCAAGTGCCGCCATCCTGGTGACCTTCGGCTTCATTTCTTCAAAGAACAACCAGCAAGTCGTGTCAGAGCAAGTCTCTGGCCTGGTTGACCAGAATACCCGGGAGAGCCTGAAAAACCTCGCGGGGGCCGAAGCTGGCAAAATTCAGGCCAAATTTGATGTGGCGCTGGATGCGGCACGCACCATGGCACATACCTTTGTGCTATCAAAAGACACGGCCGAAAACCTGCCGCTGGGCCGCGATCAAATCAACGCTATTTTGCTGAGTGTGTTGAAAAACAATCCTGACTTTAACGGCACCTATTCCTGTTGGGAGCCTGACGCGCTGGATGGACAGGATGCTCAGCACCGCACCGGCAAGAATGGCAATAATTCGATCACAGGCCGTTTTACACCGTATTGGAACCGCGATGCCAAAGGCAATATTGCCGTGCAGCCGCTCGTGGAGTACGACACGCTGGACAAGCACCCGAACGGCGTCATGAAAGGGGGCTGGTATATTGGCCCGCATGACACCGGAACCGAAAGCGTGCTCGACCCTTTCCCTTATATCGTGCAGGGCAAGCAGGTATGGCTGACCACTCTTTCTGTGCCCATCAGCCTGCGCGGCAAGTTTTACGGCGTCGCCGGAACCGATTACAACCTGGCATTTGTGCAGAAGCTGGCGGAGGAGGCTGACAAGCAGCTGTTTGAAGGCAAAGGCGAAGTCGCGATTGTCAGTAACATGGGCTTGATCGTTGGCGAGAGCGAAAACCCTGGCCTGGTTGGCCAGGCGTTCAACACGCTGGTGGGTGATGGCGCGGCTGAGCAGTTAGCGAATATCCAGTCTGGCGCTGCCAATGTCAGTGTCAACGACAAGAGCGGCCAGATGCTGGCATTTGCCCCGATTAACCTGGGCCGCACCGGCAAACCGTGGGCCGTGATGATCAAAGTGCCAACGGCGGTGGTGATGGCCAAGGCACATGCGCTGGATCAGGAGCTGTCCTCACGCGCCACGCATAGCACCATACTGCAGGTAGCTGTCGGTGTCGGGGTGGCGTTGGCAGGCATTCTGTTCTTGTGGTTTGCGGCGGGTACGATTTCCCGGCCCATCCGGCATGCTGCGGATGCCGCACGCAAGCTATCCCAAGGCGACACCTCAGCCGTGATGTCGGTAAAAACCCGCGATGAGACCGGTCAACTGATGACTGCCATGCAGGGGATGTCCGATTCCATCAAGCGCTTGATCAGTGACACGACCATGCTGTCGCAGGCTGCGATTGAAGGGGCGCTGGCAACCCGTGCGGATGGCCAGCAGCACCAGGGGGATTTCCGCAAGGTGGTCGAAGGCGTCAATGCCACACTGGATGCCGTGATCACGCCGTTGAATGTGGCGGCCAATTATGTAGATCGGATCTCGCATGGCGATATTCCGCCGCTTATTACGGACAGTTACAACGGTGATTTCAACAAGATCAAGCACAACCTCAATACCTGTATCGAGGCCATTCAGAATCTGGTGAGCGAAGCGGGGCATCTTGAACGTGCCGCCGTTGCCGGACAACTGTCGGTTCGCGGCGATCTGGAGCGTTACCAGGGCGAGTTTCGCCGGGTGGTGGAAGGCTTTAATGCCACGCTGGATGCCGTGATTACGCCACTCAATGTCGCGGCGACCTATGTCGACCATCTGGCCAAGGGGCAGTTTCCACCCAAGATTACCGATGCTTATGAAGGAGATTTCAATGTCATCAAGAACAATCTGAATGATTGTATTGATGCAGTGAAGGGGCTGGTGCGCGATGCCAGCATGCTGGCCAACGCGGCTGCGGACGGCAAGCTGTCTGTCCGCGCCGATGTCAGCCAGCATCAGGGCGATTATCGCAAGGTGATCGAAGGCATCAACGATACTCTGGACAATGTGATTGGCCCCCTGAATGTCGCCGCAGATTATGTGGCCCGTATTGCCCAAGGGGACATTCCTCCGGTGATTATTGAACAGTACGCAGGCGACTTTGCCATCCTGAAAGACAATATCAACACCTGTGTGCTCGCCATCAACAATCTGGTGAAAGATGCCGACATGCTGGCGGATGCGGCGCGTCAGGGCCAAGTGACGGTGCGGGCAGATGCCAACCAGCATTCCGGGGACTTCCGCAAAATTGTACAAGGCGTGAATGCCACGCTGGAAATGATTGTCACGCCTATTGTCACGGTAAAAGAAGCCACCGAGGCGATCAACACCGCGGCGAAGGAAATCGCCCAAGGCAACGTCGACCTTTCGCAGCGCACCGAAGAGCAGGCCGCCTCCCTGGAAGAAACCGCATCCAGCATGGAACAGCTGGCGGCGACCGTGAAGCAGAATGCCGATAACGCCATGCATGCCAATACGCTGGCCACGGCCGCATCCGGCGTCGCGGTCAAAGGCGGCGCGGTGGTAGCCGATGTCGTCAAGACCATGGCATCGATCAATGAAAGCGCCCACAAGATCGAGGCCATTATTACTGTCATCGATGGCATCGCATTCCAGACCAACATCCTGGCACTCAATGCCGCTGTGGAAGCAGCACGTGCAGGCGAGCAGGGCAGAGGCTTTGCCGTGGTGGCTGGCGAAGTTCGTACGCTGGCACAGCGCTCTGCTTCGGCAGCCAAGGAGATCAAGGAGCTGATTACGGATTCGGTGGATAAAACCATGGCCGGTACCCAGCTGGTGGAGCATGCCGGCACTACCATGAGCGAGCTGGTCAGCTCGGTAAAGCGCGTCAGCGATATCATGAGCGAAATTGCCGAAGCCTCTTCAGAGCAGAGCGAAGGTATTGCCCAGGTCAACAAGGCAGTGACGCAGATGGATGAAGTCACCCAGCAAAACGCAGCGCTGGTAGAAGAAGCGGCTGCGGCTGCCGAGTCACTCATGATGCAGGCAGATGAGCTGAAGTCAGCTGTCAGCGTATTCAAGCTCGAACAATCCGCATCTGGCAGTGCGGTTCGCCTTGCTACCGTCAGCAAGATGAATGCGACGCGCAAGCCGCCCGTGCAGGCGCTGGTCAGCCGCAAGCCGGTACTGGCAGCCACCAATACGGATGGCGATGACTGGCAGACGTTCTAACGAGGTTCAGGCGTATCAACAGGACTTTGCCCGCAAAACAAAAAGCCCCGCAAATGCGGGGCTTTTTGTTTACTGAACTGGTTTTACTGTATATGCCAGTTAAACGTAGTAACGACGTCTTGTCGCCATGAAGCCGATCAGGCCCAGACCTGCAAACAGCATCATGTAGCTTTGTGGCTCAGGAACTGCCGATACTGGAATCGTAATATCTGCACCAGTGAAGTAATGGTTGGCGTTGATCTGAATGTTGGAATTCCAGGCATTCACGATCACGTTGCCGTTGATCTGGCCACCACCACCTTGCACTGTTGCATATGGCGCCAGGATGGAGCCATACACGCCGACATTGTTGAAATTCAGTGTCGTGGCTTCATAGAAGTTGAACAGCACATTGTAGTTGCTGAAGCCATTTGGCGTACCACCCTGGAAACCAGCCACATCACCGCTTACATTGACGATGATGGTCTGGTTGGATGCCAGTTGGGCAAAGTTGGAATAGTTCACGGAATACAGATCAGCACCGCTCACATTAAATACTTGCACAGCGCTGGTGCCATCGCCAGTAAAGGTGACGCCGCCATATTGATAAGTTGCCGAACCGTTGGCACTCAGCTTTGAAAGCGAAGAGGACAGGGCGATCAACTCGGTCTTTTCATCCGAGAATGAAAAAGGAGCCGTGCCGCCACTGATCGTTGCACCGCCACCCAGGCTGGAGGTTGTGCTGGTGCCAGCCACATAGGCATTGCCATTATTAATGGAGCCGTTGGTGTAGTTGAGATTGCCACCGACAACCAGAGAGTAGCCGTTATATGGCTTGTTGTTGGCGTTAACACTGTAACCGTTGACGGTTGTGTTTCCACCGACCGCTACTGCGCCTTCAGTATCACTATATTGGCTGTTGAATGTGGAAAATACGAACGCGTTGAATTTCCCCGCAACCCCCAAATCAACTGCAGCATTTGCCGATGCAGCAAGCGTCATGAATGCGACTGCCAAAACGGCCTGAGTTGTTTTCTTAAACATGATGAATTTCCCCGGATTATTTAAGTTATGGGCGCATTCTAATGGCGGGGAACTGGCGGGTATATAGTACCTTAGTACTAGTGAAGGCGTTTGAAACAAGAATTTGTCACTCATCGTATTTAAGACGATGTGCTGGCTTCGTTCATCAAAAAGAAAAAGCCCCAAGTTTTTCAACTTGAGGCTCTGTCTTTTTTGAATCTACCGGCCAACTTATTCAGCTAACCAGTGGACGCTTTATTGGCGTCCCCACGGGGATTCGAACCCCGGTCGCCTCCGTGAAAGGGAGGTGTCCTAGGCCTCTAGACGATGGGGACAAGAGAGGCAGTATTCTACACTACTTTTGCATTAATTCAAACTTCTAAATTAAGCATTTTTTTACTTTTCGTAACCCGGTCAGTGAAGACTGGTGGAGGTAAGCGGGATCGAACCGCTGACCTCTTGCATGCCATGCAAGCGCTCTCCCAGCTGAGCTATACCCCCGAAAAAGTTGCGCCATATTAATGACCGAAGCCGCGCCTGTCAACGACTTTTAGCGAAATGACCTAAAAAACTTTGGCATGCCGATGTGGTGATCAAGCAAAACAAAAGCTAAGCCAATGATGAAAAACATGAATCCCGACCGCACCGGGATTTACCCGAATTTTTCCGATTCCAACCCCGTTTGTAACTATGCAAATAAGCTGGCATCAACGAAAAAAAAAGCCCGACAAAAATGTCGGGCCCAAGGGATTGAAGTTTGCAGTTTTTGCACTGCTCCTCACCATAGTCCGGCGTGTGGCAAGGTGTAAAGCCTGAGCGGGCTTGCATAAGTAGTTGAAGATTTATTTGAATTGCTCTTCGCTAAGGTGAGTAACCCAAGCCAGCATGAAAGATGCTCGTCACTAAGGTAATTCTTACATGGTTTTGCTGCTTTATCTTATAGCCGATCTGGATGCAGGCGGGGAAACTGAGTGTTCATCCATTAATTAAAAACAAGGAGTTACGCTATGGATAACAAAGAAGTAATTTCCACACTGAATGATCTCATCGAAATCTCCAAAGACGGCGAAGAGGGCTTTCGCAATGCGGCCGAGAATGTAGAGGTAACGCCGCTCAAGGAATATTTTCTTGATCGCTCGCAACAGGTTGCTACCTCGGTTCATGAGCTTCAGGATCTGGTTCGCACCCTTGGTGGCCAACCTGAGACCGAGTCCAGCGTGTCCGGTGCTCTGCACAGGCGCTGGCTCGATTTCAAAACCGCATTGACCAGCAATGATACGGTGGCTGTGCTGAATGAGACCGAACGTGGTGAAGATGTCGCCCTGGCCAAATACAAAAAAGCCATCGAGAAAGAATTGCCACCAACCGTCCGCAATGTGGTGCAACGTCAGCTTGAAGGCGTGCAGCGCAACCATGATCGCGTGAAACAGCTGCGCGATGCTGCCCGGGCAGAAGTGGGCTAATCATTAGCCTGTATCAAGGCAGAGGCTTAATCCCTTTGCCATAAATAATAAAGGCACGCCTTGGCGTGCCTTTATTATTTGCTGTTGGGGTGTTAACCGCGAATATTCGACTGCGCGTCAAACTGGCTGAGCTCGACTCTGGGCAGTGGCTGCCAACCTGGTTTGCGATGTTCGGCCACCACATTGGTGAAAATGCCGCCACGCACATAAAACTTGGCGGTCAGACGCATGAATTTGGGGTCTGTGGCGGCGACCAGATCGTCCAGAATGCGATTGGTCACGGCTTCATGGAAACAGCCCTCATCGCGGAAAGACCACATATACAACTTGAGACTCTTCAGCTCCACGCACTTCTGATCGGGGATGTAATCCAGATACAGCACAGCAAAATCGGGCTGGCCGGTTTTGGGGCACAGGCAGGTAAATTCAGGGATTTCCATATGGATATGAAAATCGCGGCCTGGCTGCGGGTTGTCAAAGGTTTCGAGTGCTTTCGTGGGTTGACTAGACATAAGGGCTACCGTATAAATTGAATGGATTGGATGTGGACTCGCCCGGGAGAGTTCGGTTCACATCGCACAATCGCTTATTATACAAGCTCGCCCTCACGATAAAACACATTATAAAGTGCGCCTCACTCACCTTAAACTTGCCGGATTCAAATCCTTCGTTGATCCCACCACCTTGCATATTCATGGTCAGCGGGTAGGGGTTGTGGGTCCCAATGGCTGTGGAAAATCCAATGTCATGGAATCCATACGCTGGGTGCTTGGTGAATCCAGCGCCAAGGAAATGCGCGGCGACTCCATGGATGCCGTGATTTTCAATGGCTCGGCCAATCGCAAACCTATTTCGCGTGCCAGCGTGGAGTTGATTTTTGACAACAGCCTGGGCGGCGCGGGCGGCGAGTGGGCGCAATACGCCGAAATCTCCGTCAAACGCGTCATTGAGCGCGACAAGGGTTCCAGTTACTACATCAACAATAGTGCCGTCAGACGCCGTGATGTCGCCGATCTTTTCCTGGGAACAGGCCTGGGCGGCCGGGCTTACGCCATTATTGGCCAGAACACTATCTCCCGCATTATTGAAGCCAAGCCTGAAGAGATGCGCGTGTTTCTGGAAGAGGCCGCCGGCATATCCAAATACAAAGAGCGTCGCCGCGAGACCGAGCTGCGCCTGCGCGATACGCGCGAAAATCTGCTGCGGGTGGATGATATCCGCCAGGAAATGGTCAAGCAGATTACCCGCCTCGAATCACAAGCGGTCGTCACGCTGCAATACCACGAGCTGCAAAAAACCCTCAAGCTAAGCCAGGGGCAGCTGTGGTTGCTCAGGAAACGGGACGCGAGCAATGCCTGGGAGAAAACCCAGCGCCAGGTTGAAAAAATGGTCAACGACCTGGAGGCGCAAATGGCAGCATTGCGCCATAGCGAAAGCGAGGTCGAAACCTTGCGCCAACGCTATCAGGAAACCAACATCATCACCCAGCAAGTGCAGACCTTGTATTACGAAAGCAATGCAGAGCTGGCGAGGCTGGAGCAGCAGGTCAAACACACGCAGGAGGCCCGCGACCGCTTGCAGCAACAGCTGCAGCAGATTGAGGCCCAGCGCACCCGGCTGGAAAGCCAGCAAGCCGCTTTCAAGGAGCAGCTTGCTGCCTTGCAGGCACAACAGCAAACGGCATCCACTGGCGAAACGGAAGCGAGCGCAGCCCTCGCGACGCAAAAAGCCGCCATGCCCGACATCGAGCGCGCATTTCAGGCGGCCTTGCACACGCACTCCGCGGCTCAACGCAGCCTCAACGATGCCGAGCAATCCATCCGGCTTGAAACCACCAGTATTGAGCATATGGAGCGCAGCCTCGCCGAGTTGAGCCAGCGCGAACGCAAGCTGGAAACGGATCGTCAGCAGTTAAGTGTGCCCGATGAAAACGTACTTTCCCAACTGCAGGCCGAGCATGCCGCTCAGCAGGAGGCAATCACCACGCTGGAGCAGGGTATCGCGCATCTGCGCCAGCGCGAGCAGGAGCAACAGGATGCCCTGCGACTGGCCCGCGAAGCGTTATTGGCTAGCGAGCGGCTTTTCGCGCAAACAGAAGCCCAGGTCAATTCGCTGAGCAAAATCCAGCAATCGCTGGGGCGGGAGAGCCAGCTTGAGTCCTGGCTCAAAAATAGCGGTATCGCATCGAGTGAACGTTTGTGGCAACAGCTCAAGATCGCCGATGGCTGGGAAGTCGCTGTGGAAGCGGCTCTGGGCGCCAGGCTGAATACCCTGATGCAGAATGGCGGCAAGTCCCAGGCATTCCCATCCCGGCCACCCGCCGCCGTTACGCTTGGTGCGATGTTGGCGGAGGCCTCTGTACCCACCAGTGCCTCAGCTGCACGTGCTTGGCCGCGATTGCTGGACCGCATAGATCTCAAGCATGCCGGAGCCGCTGGCGTGCTGGCTGACTGGTTAAGCCAGATTTACATCGTAGAAGACGACAGCCAGGCTGAGGGCAGGCAGGCGGAGTTGCAATCGGGCGAAATGCTCATCAACCGCCATGGCGACATCTATACACGTTACAGCGTCAGCCTGCATGCGGCTAAATCCGAATTGAACGGCGTGCTGGAGCGCCAGCGTGAGCTGGATGCCCTGAACAGCGAGCTGCCACAGCAGGCAGCCAAGGTAAGCGAAGCCAAAGCCGCATTGCTGGCGCATGAATCCACCTTGCAAACCCTGCGCCAAGATAACCAGCAACAGCAACAGGCATTGCGGGTACAAACCCAACAGCATCACCAGCGGCAACTGGAAATTCAGCGCTTGCAGCAACAACGGCAGCACGCGCTGGAGCGTGGCAAGCAACTGGCGCATGAGCTGGAAACGCTGCGTGAGCGCCGCACTGAGGTGCAAGCCCAGTTGCAGGAAAAACAGAATGGCATAAAAACCTTGCAAGCCTCGGTGGCGCAGCTACAGGAAGAGCGCCAACGCACTCAGCAGCAACGCTTCACCGCAGAAAACGCGCTGGCGCAGGCACGCGCCAATCTGCAGAAAGCAGAACGCGAAGCGCAGGAGCAGGTGTTTAACAACAAGCTAATCACAAATAATATCAATGATTTAAATAACAGACTTCAATCCACTTCAGAAGAAATGGATGCCCTGGTGGTGCGCCAGCAAGAAACAGACGCCATGCTGGCTGCAGCCAAGATGGACACCCTGAAATCCAATCTTGAACAGGCCGTCAATGCCAAACAGGCGCGTGAAACCGAGCTGGCTGCAGCGCGGGATGCGATGACCGTCGCCGAGCAGGGTTTGCAGGTGCAGGAACAGCAACGTATGCAGATTGAGCAATCGATGCACCCCATGCGCGACAGGCTGGAGCAGGCACGCCTGGCAGAGCAGCAGGCCAGATTGCAATTTGAGCAATGCCAGCAAGGGCTGGAGGCCACAGGGCTTGACGAAGCCGTGCTCGGCGAAAACCTGCCTGCACAGATCAAGGCCAGCGATCTTGAGCGCAAGCTGGGCACGTTGAATGAAGAGATTGAGGCATTAGGCCCGGTCAATCTTGCCGCCGTACAAGAGCTGGAAAGCGAAAAAGAACGCAAACAGTACCTGGATAGCCAGGCGACAGACCTGGACCAGGCCATACAGACGCTGGAAGATGCGATACGCCGCATTGATCGCGAAACCCGCAGCCGTTTGCAGCAGACCTTTGACGAAGCCAACCGTCACTTTGGCGAGCTGTTTGCCTCCTTGTTTGGCGGCGGGCAGGCGCGTCTTGAGCTGCTGGGCGATGAGATACTGGATACCGGCATGCAGGTGTTTGCGCAGCCACCGGGCAAGAAAAACAGCACCATTCACTTGTTATCGGGTGGTGAAAAGGCCCTGACAGCGCTGGCGCTGGTATTTGCCTTGTTCCGGCTTAATCCGGCGCCGTTCTGTTTGATGGACGAGGTGGATGCGCCGCTGGATGACAGCAATACCGAGCGTTTTTGCGCGATGGTAAAAAAAATGTCGGAACGCACGCAATTCCTGTTTGTAAGTCATAATAAAATAACAATGGAGATGGCCCAGCAAATGATAGGGGTCACTATGCAGGAGTCGGGGGTTTCTCGCGTGGTGGAAGTTGACATGCAAATGGCGCTGCAGATGCACGAGTCGGCCGCATAAATCAACGATTCCGCTTTATTTACAAGTAAACACCAATAGAGTGCATTAACACATGACCGATTTACAGCTAGCATTGATTGCCCTGGGCGCACTGATCATCATCGCAGTCGTGCTCTTCAACTGGTGGCAAGAGCGTAAGCTGCACAAAGAAACCGAAAGCCGTTTTGTCGAGCCTGAAACCGATGTGCTGATGGACGAAGACTTTCGCATCGACCCCCATACTGTGTTGCGCGGTGACAAACGCGAAGAACCCGAAGAAGAAGAATTCGTGGTTCGTGTGCGCATACAGGACGACGAGCCTGCACCGCAAGTGGCGCCTTCCTATGCTGCTGAGCCGAGCCTCAGCGTCGAAGAGCCAGAAGTCAAGGCAGCGCCCGCTATCAGCGAACCTGCTTTTGATGAAGCTCCCGTCAGGATAGATAGCGCAGAAGATGTTGCCGAAGAAGAAGCACCCGCCTTATATGCATCTACCGTTGCAAGTGACTTGCCTCCCGAACAAGAACCTGTTGCCCTAGCCCAGTCAGAAGAGCCTGTCGTTAACCTCGGCTCGGCAACCGCCCCGTGGGATGAACCTGCCGCAGAACCCGAGCAAGCCGACGCTCCGGAATCCATTGCACTGCCTGCAGATGTTGATGCGCAAATCGACCTTAGCGCGATTCTTTATCTGCCACGCCCTTATAGCGGCGCCGCCTTGCGCCAGCAGTTCCTGAATTTCTCCGAGATCGACAAGCCGGTATATGCCTTCGGCCTTGATGCGTTCCGCGAGTGGCATTTGCTTACACGCGAACAAGAGCAGGGCGAGTTTACCCGCTGTGTATGCAGCCTGCAGATGGCAGACCGCTCTGGCGCGGTCTCGCGCGAAATGCTGATCCGCTTTCAGAATGCCGCTGAAGATATTGCCCTTAATCTGGGCGCGCAGGTGGAATGGCAAGGCGCGCCTGATCCGCTGGTGTACGCCCAGGCGCTGGATGCGTTTTGTATCGAAGTCGATAAACTGGTCAGCCTGCATATTGTGCAGGGCAGCAATGGCCCGTTCACTGGCACCAAGTTCCGTGGCCTGGCCGAGGCCAGTGGTCTGGTGCTCGGCAATGATGGCGCTTTCCATTATCGCGATGAGCAGGGCCACACCTCGTTTTCACTGATCAATCAGGATAGCAACCCCTTCAACGCCGATATGCTGCGCACGGTCGTGATCAAGGGTGTGGTATTCCAGCTGGATATCCCCCATGTGAAAAACTGCACCGAGGTATTCAACCAGATGGTGCTGGCCGCACGTCAGATGTCCCACAGCCTGAACGCCAACCTGGTGGATGACAATTACCGCCAGCTCACTGATACGCAGATAGACCGGATTCGCCAGCAACTGAAAATGCTGCACGCGCAGATGATTACCCGCGGCATCATGCCCGGTGGTCAGACGGCCGCCCGATTATTCTCCTGAGTTTGAATTTATTGCCCCCTGCCTATGACGAAGCCAGACCCCAGCCAGGGAGCATTGTTTGACAATGCACCAGCCACCGTGACCTCTGCCACGCCAGAGGTCCAGATCCGCCAGCTGCGCGAGCAGATCAATCTCTACAACTATCAGTACTATGTGCTGGATGACCCCAGCGTCCCGGACAGTGAATACGACAGGCTGTTTCGCGAATTGCAGGCGCTGGAGCACGCTCACCCCGAGCTGCTCACGCCCGATTCCCCCACGCAACGTGTAGGCGCATCGCCGCTCAAGGCGTTTGCCAGCGTGCAGCACCGGCAGGCCATGCTCTCGCTCAACAATGCGTTTGAAGAAAGCGAGCTGACCGCCTTTGACAAGCGTATCCGTGATGCCCTGGGCATTGCGCAGGTGGAATATGCAGTAGAGCCCAAGTTTGACGGTCTGGCCATCACCCTGACTTATGAAAACGGCCTGTTCGTGCAAGGCGCCACTCGCGGCGATGGCTACACCGGCGAAGATGTCAGCTCCAACCTGCGCACCATACGCGCCATCCCCATGCGCCTGCCGGTAGAAAACCCACCTGCACTGATCGAAGTACGCGGCGAAGTGCTGATGCTGAAACGGGATTTCGACAAGCTGAACCGCCAGCAGGCCGAGCGCGGTGAAAAGCTGTTTGCCAACCCGCGCAATGCCGCCGCTGGCAGCCTGCGTCAGCTTGACCCAGCCATTACCGCGACGCGCCCCTTGATGTTTTTTGCCTATGGCCTGGGCATCGCCGAAGGCGTGCCGCAGCTCAGCACGCATGCGGCCGCCATGGACTACCTGGCATCACTACGCCTGCCGGTGAGTGATCAGCGCGATACGGTGCAAGGGCTGGCAGGGCTGCTGGACTATTACACCCGCATAGGTGCAGCCCGGCCCAATCTGCCGTTTGATATCGATGGCGTGGTTTACAAGGTCAACAGCATTGCCCAGCAAAACGAACTGGGCTTTGTGTCGCGCGCCCCGCGCTGGGCAGTCGCGCATAAATTCCCGGCACAAGAGGCGCTCACCGAAATACAGGCGATTGATGTGCAAGTGGGTCGCACTGGCGCCATTACCCCCGTCGCACGGTTGAAACCGGTATTTGTCGGCGGCGTGACCGTCACCAATGCCACTTTGCATAATCAGGATGAAATCGATCGCAAGGATGTGCGCGTGGGCGATACCGTCAGCGTGCGCAGGGCAGGGGACGTGATTCCGGAAGTGGTCGCCGTGGTGCTGGAAAAACGCCCGGCCGATACCGTTGCCTATCGCCTGCTGGAAGCCATCAACCACCAATGCCCGGTGTGCGGCTCGCACGTCATCCGGCAAGAAGATGAAGCCGTGGCACGCTGCACCGGCGGTCTCTTTTGCTCGGCCCAGCGCAAGCAGGCTGTGCTGCATTTTGCCTCGCGCCGCGCCATTGATATCGAAGGCCTGGGCGAAAAGCTGGTCGATCAGCTGGTAGATGGGGCGCATATCCATACCCTGGCAGATATCTACCGCCTGGATCTCGCTACGCTGTCGTCGCTGGATCGCATGGCCGAAAAGTCTGCCCAGAACATTCTCGATGCCCTGCAAGCCAGCAAAGCCACCACGCTGGCGCGGTTTATTTATGCCTTGGGCATACGCAATGTAGGTGAAGCCACCGCCAAAGACCTGGCGCGCTACTTTGGCAGCCTGCAAGCCTTGCTGGCGGCAGATATTGAACAGTTGCAACAGGTACCGGATGTCGGCCCCATCGTCGCCGAATCCATACGCCAGTTCCTCTCCGAGCCACATAACCAGCAAGTCATCCAGGACCTGCAGGACGTCGGGCTGCACTGGACGGAATCCGACGGCGCGGGCACGCAGCAAGGCGTGCTTACCGGCAAAACCCTGGTGCTCACCGGCACGCTACCCAGCATGTCGCGCGATCAGGCCAAGGCCTTGATTGAAGCCGCAGGCGGCAAGGTAGCAGGCAGCGTTTCCAAGAAAACCGATTTTGTCGTCGCTGGTGAAGAAGCCGGCAGCAAGCTGACCAAGGCGCAGGAGCTGGGTGTTGCCGTGATTGATGAAAGCGGCCTGCTGACATTGCTGGAGGACAACCAGTCCAGCCATGACGACTGATACGCCCACCGCCTTGCAGGCGCTCCTGCCGGAAGTCATCCGCATCGCAAAAGAAGCTGGCAAGGCGATCATGGAGGTGTATCAGGGCGAGTTTTCCGTTACCCGCAAGGCCGATGCCTCGCCCGTTACCGCTGCCGACCTGGCCGCACACGAGGTCATCGAAAAAGGCCTCAGTGCCTTGCCCTGGCAACTGCCCGTGCTATCAGAAGAATCAGTGCTGGCACCTTACTTCGTCAGGCAGCAATGGCAACATTACTGGCTGGTGGACCCGCTGGATGGCACGCGCGAATTCATCAAGCGCAATGGCGAGTTCACCGTCAACATTGCGCTGATCCATGAGGGTATTTCGATACTGGGCGTCGTCTATGCGCCCGTCACCGGTGATCTTCACTATGCAGCGCA
Organism: Methylovorus glucosotrophus; assembly: GCF_009858335.1. Classification (NCBI taxonomy): domain Bacteria; kingdom Pseudomonadati; phylum Pseudomonadota; class Betaproteobacteria; order Nitrosomonadales; family Methylophilaceae; genus Methylovorus; species Methylovorus glucosotrophus. The sequence goes on along the minus strand of NZ_VMSE01000001.1, from coordinate 1,525,211 downwards.
GGGCGCAGGTGCCTTTCACCAGGCAGACCAAAGCGAGCCACGCCAGATTCATGCGCGTGCACTGGCATTGCCTCACATCACCATCGCTGGCAGTCGTTCGCACAGCCAGGTCCGTATGCAACATTTTATGGACCAGCTCAGCCGGAACTATTCGCCTCCGCAGGTAATCTCTATCGGCAGCTCCCTTAAAATCTGCCTGGTGGCAGAAGGGCGGGCGGATGTTTATCCCCGGCTGGGGCTGACCTCGGAATGGGATACCGCGGCTGGCCAGTGTGTGCTGGAGCAAGCGGGCGGACATCTGGTGGATATGGCAGGCAACAGGCTGATCTATAACAGCAAGGAAAGCCTGCTGAATCCTGAATTTTTCGCATGTGGCGCCACGCCGCATGCCTGGCAACTTTATCTGGAATAACGATGCGTTTAAGAGTCTTTTTGTTTGCAGTGATGGTGGCCGCCAGTACGCTGGCCCAGGCCGGAGATGAAAATCTGGCGGAGAAAATTGCCGCCTGTAACCGCGCCATAGGCGAGGGCGATGCCTCCAAGGCCTTGGCCTTTGCCGAGCAGGTATTGAAGCAGGATAAATCCAACCGTCAGGCCTTGCTGTGCAAAGGCCGTGCACACGGCGGCACCGGCCAGTTTGATCAGGCCATCAATGCCCTGATGGCCGCGGAAAAGCTGTCGACCACCCCCATGGAACACATCATCGCGCTGACCTTAATAGGCAATGTGCAAAAAAGCGCCCAGCGCTATCCCGAAGCCCTGGCGGCTTACCAGCAAAGCCTGGCCCTCGCCAAAAGCGCCAACGATGCCAATTTCCAGCGCATAGATCTCAACCTGATTGGCGATACCCTGGTCGCTTCCGGCGACCTCAAGGGTGGCCTGCAGCATTATCTGCAAGGCAGCGGCCTGGCGGCGAATGACAATGAGCGTGCCGATGGCTTTGCGCGCATTGCCTCTACCTACAGCAGCCTGCAGCAACACGACCAGGCGGTGGAATACCAGCTCAAGGCCGTGCTGATGCAGGAGCGGGCAGGGGATATGGACCAGTTCTGCGATGCCAACCTTGAGCTTGGCCGTATTTACACCGCGGCACAGGATTACCCCAACGCCGAAAAATACATCCAGAAAGTGATCAAGATCGCCAAGGATCAGGGCGGCGCCTACTGGGAAGCCAAAGGCTATTACTACCTGGCACAGGCCAAGGCCGCCAGCAAGCATCCGGAAGAGGCCCGTCAGCTGCTGGCCGATGCCCAGCACATTACGCAAGACATTGGTGCCGAGCGCCTGGGGGATGAGATCGCCCGTAGCCAGCAAAGCTTGCCACGGCCGTAAATTTTCACGTGGGCCTGATGAAAATGTAAGGCCTTCGCTTTCTGTACGACTAAGGGGTAAGCCTGGCAGCTTGCTGCTGGACTTATTCCGACCCACAGGCAGGTTTACGCAGGAGCATCATGATGCTGATAGGCAAACAATCCGATATCACCCCGTCTGAAATCACCCCACAAAGCGTGTATCAGGACAGGCGGAAATTCATCAAGGCTGCCGGTTTTGGTCTGCTGGCAACGGCGGCCGCTGGTTATGGCCTGCTACCCAGGCATGCCTGGGCTGCTGCCGAGCAGCGCAAAAAAATCACGGGCTATACCAAAACCGCTTATGGGGCCGATGAAAAACTCACCCCGTATGACGACGTCACCACCTACAACAACTACTATGAGTTTGGCACCAGCAAGAGCGATCCGGCAGAGCATTCCAAGCTGTTCAAGCCCACGCCATGGAGCGTTGCTATTGAGGGCGAAGTAAAAAATCCGCGCACGGTCAATCTGGAAGATATCCTGAAAATTGCCCCGCTGGAAGAGCGCATCTATCGCATGCGCTGCGTTGAGGGCTGGTCCATGGTCATCCCCTGGGTAGGCTTACCCCTGACGCAACTGGTCAAATGGGCGGAGCCCACCGCCAATGCCAAGTTCGTGGAATTTGTCACGCTGGATGATTCACTCAGGATGCCCGGCGCCCGCGTGCCTATCCTGGATTGGCCGTATACCGAAGGCCTGCGCATGGACGAGGCCATGAATCCACTCACCATTCTTGCCGTAGGTCTCTATGGCGAGGTGCTACCCAATCAGAATGGCGCACCGCTGCGATTGGTGGTGCCATGGAAATATGGCTTCAAAGGCGCCAAGGCCATCGTCAAAATCCGCTTTCGCGAAACCATGCCGCAAACCACCTGGGTAAAAGCCGGGCCGCGCGAATATGGCTTTTATGCCAATGTGAACCCGACCGTGGACCATCCGCGCTGGACGCAAGCCTCAGAGCGTCGCATCGGCGGCAGTGTATTCTCGCCACGCATCAAGACGCAGATGTTCAATGGCTACGCCGAGCAGGTTGCCCACCTGTATAGCGGCATGGATTTGCGCAAGAACTTCTAACCATGCTCCCACCCAATCGAAAACAGCTGGGCCTGATCAAGGCCGGCCTGTTCCTGCTCGCGCTCATTCCGCTGGCCCGCCTGCTGTGGCTGGGCATGCACGATGACCTTGGCGCCAACCCCATCGAATTCATCGAGCGGTCTACTGGCACCTGGGCCCTGGTCATACTGCTGGTCACCTTGTCATTCACACCATTACGGCTGCTGACGGGCACGGCGTGGCCGGTGCAATTGCGGCGCATGGCCGGGCTTTTCATGTTTTTTTATGCCTGTCTGCACATCACCACCTATGTCTGGCTGGATCACTGGTTTGATTGGCAGGAGATTGCCAAAGACATCATCAAGCACCCGTATGTGCTGGTGGGGTTTGCGGCATTCGTGCTCAGCGTGCCGCTGGCGCTGACATCGAGCAATGCCATGATCAAGCGCCTGCGCCAGCGCTGGAAAACCCTGCATCGCCTGGTGTATCTGGTCGCCATCTTTGCCGTGCTGCATTTCTGGTGGCTGGTGAAAAAAGACATCACTGAGCCCATGCTGTATGCCCTGGTGCTGGCGGCGCTGCTGGCAATACGCCTGGTATTCAGTCTGCGCAAAAGAAAAGGGCAGATGGTGTAAGGATACGCGCGCCAGCTCGACTAAGCCTTGTAACACTCACTATTTACAAGGGGAATCCAATGTCGACTTCTTTACGCGTTTATCAATCCTTTCAACACATCAGCAACCGCATAGGCGATGCCTTGCCGCCGCTGGTGCTGCGCCTGATTCTGGCGTGGGAATTCGGCGAAGCCGGGTATGAAAAGCTCATGGGCAGCAACTGGTTTGCTGACGTGAGCTTTCCTTTTCCATTCAGCCTGTTACCACCCGAAGCCAGCTGGCAGATCGCCACCTGGTTTGAGCTGGGTGGGGCCGCGTTGCTGGTGCTGGGGCTGGCCACTCGCTTTATCAGTCTCTCCCTTATCATCCTGACCATCGTTGCCATTGCCGCCGTGCATTGGCCAGCCGAATGGCACAGCCTGCGTGAGTTGCTCACCGGTTACCGCATCATCGACGAAAACGGCGATGGCCTGGGCAATTACAAGCTGCCGCTGCTATACATCGTCATGTTCCTGCCGCTATTGTTCCGCGGGGCAGGCACCCTCAGTCTGGATCACCTGCTACAGCGCCGCTTGTTTAAATAATCCCATATTAATATTTTTATTTTCAATATTTACATATAGATAGGATTAAAATCTAAAGTAAAATGAAACGATCAAGCCCTAAGTTTATTGCGAGATGGGACTAATTGCGCCAAAATGCAGCTCGGCTTTTTTGAGTCTACGCAGCACAACATCCATTCCACAGCTGCGGCCTTAGCGGTATTCAAGGTATCTCGCAATACATATTTAGGAGGATCCAATGCAAACTCAGATCGATATCTTTTTATCGTCTCTCAATCAGTTCTGGGGTCAGGTCGCGACATTTTTCCCCAAGTTGTTAGCCGTCATGGTGATCCTGTTTTTTGGCTGGGTACTGGCAAAAATCGCCTGTGTCGGCGTCAAGCGCGTCCTTGAGTTCACCCATTTCGATAAATTCGCTGACAAATCCGGCCTTGAAGCCTTTCTGAAGCACAGTGAATTCGACCTGACGCTCAGCGGCGTCATCAGCCAGGTGGTTTACTGGCTGGTTATCCTGTTGTTCGTGATCACCGGCGCCAATGCCCTGGGCCTGAACGAAGTGGCCGTGATGCTGCATCAGCTGGCGAACTACCTGCCCAAGATCATCATCGCCATTCTGGTGCTGCTGTTTGGTACCTTGCTGGCCCGCTTTGTTAACCGCCTGGTATTTGCATGGCTGCACGGCATCAAGTTCAGCGGTGCGCTCGCCATCAGCACCTCGGCCGAATATGGCATCCAGATCCTGGCCATGTTTGTGGCCCTTGAGCAGCTGGATATCGGCACGCAATTACTGACGTCGCTGTTCGTCATCGTATTCGGTGCCATTTTCCTGGCGCTGGCGATTGCCTTTGGCTTGGGTGGCAAAGAGTGGGCCGCTGGCATTATCGAAAACTTCCAGAAAAACAAAAACCAGAAGTAAGCCTGCTGGTTGTGGTACTCCTGAAAGCGCCTGCGGGCGCTTTTTTATTGTCCGCAAGCCGGGCAAAATGCAGGTATATTCAAGGCTTAACCTGACCCATCCCATATGAATCCGCTCACGACCTTTTTATTATTTGTGCTGACCGCGCTAGCCGAGATTGTGGGCTGCTACCTGCCATATTTGTACTTAAGCAAGGGCAAAAGTGCCTGGTTGCTGCTGCCTGCAGCGCTGTCACTCTCACTATTTGCCTGGCTGCTTTCCCTGCATCCCACGGCAGCAGGGCGGGTGTATGCCGCCTATGGCGGGGTGTATATTGCCGTCGCCATCGTCTGGCTGTGGCAAGTCGATGGCATACGGCCAACCGGCTGGGATCTGCTGGGCGCAAGCATTGCCCTGTGCGGCATGGCCATCATCATGTTTGCGCCCAGAGCCGCCTGAGCGGGCAGGGGACTTTCATAACAGGAGGTGACGCATGGCAGATTGTTGTAATAACACATCGTGTGCCATCGAGGTGCTGAAGCAGCGCCAGAGCAAAACCCTGAAGATCGTGCTTGGCATCAATGCCACCATGTTCGTGGTGGTGTTCGTCGCAGGCTGGCTGGCCCATTCCACCGCGTTGCTTTCCGATAGCCTCGATAACCTGGGCGATGCGCTGACCTATGCGCTCAGCCTGTATGTAGTCTCGCGCAGCGCGCGCGAAAAGGCCGTGGTGGCTTTGTTCAAGGGCGGCCTCATTCTGCTGGCAGGCCTTTTTGTGCTGGGGCAGGTGATCTACCGGCTGTTTGTGCCAGCATTGCCACTGTTTGACGCCATGGGCGGCATAGGTGTGCTGTCGCTGCTGGCGAATAGCCTATGCCTGTTCCTGCTCTGGAAGCACCGCAGTGATGACATCAACATGTCGTCGGTCTGGGCCTGCTCCCGCAATGACATTGCCACCAATCTCGCTGTGATCGTGGCTGCGGGGGCCGTGTGGCTGTTTAACTCTGCCTGGCCAGATCTGGTGGTCGGTCTGGCGCTCTCCGTGCTCCTGATCAGCTCATCTGCCAGGGTGCTGGCAGCAGCATTGCATGCGCGGAGAAGCGCTGCATGAGGCGTTTCATAAAGATCGTCTGACAAGCGCAAGCGGAACTGTAAGGCGCCTGGCTTTTCATACAGGCATGGCTTCTGCCATAAGGCATGTTTTTCATGACATTCACCTGACTGGAGCCCACCATGCCCATGCTACGTTTATGCTTGTTTGCAGCATCGTTGTGCTTGATGGCGATGATCTCCGTCAGCCATGCGGCCGATCCGTCTGGCAGTACGCTGCCGCCCTGTGACCAATCATCCGCCACCAGCAAACCGCCATGCAGCGCTGATAGCAAAAGCGTGACCATTCCCCCTGCACACCCGCAAGAGCATAAAAGCGTGATTGTGCCGCCACGCATGCCGCAAGAAGACCAGCCTGATCGCAGCACCAAGCCAGGCACGGACATCCACCAGCCCACCCCATCGACCAAACAATAGGCGCAGCCGACCGTGGATGCCTGGGAGGACACCAAGTTGCCGGATACTGAACACGCCAAGCCAGCGCAGCCCATGCAGCTGCACGACGCCAATAGCTGGCATGCCGCGCAAGCCACGCACGCTGCGCTGCTGGTAGATTGCGCCAATTACTATCGCGCGCTTTATCACGCCATTTGCGAAGCCCGCCACAGCATTTTCATACTGGGATGGGATATCGACAGCCGCATTGAGCTGTTGCGCGGCGAAGAGGCCGCCAGTGCCAGCTGCCCACCCATGCTGTATGAGCTGCTGACCTGGAAAGCCGGGCAGAATCCGGCGATCCAGATCTACCTTAACCGCTGGAATTACTCCGTGTTTCTGGCCGCCGAGCGCGAGAGCTTTTCCGAATTCAAATGGAAATGGCAGGACGCTGACAATATCCATTTCGTGTTCGATGGCCAGCTGCCACTGGGCGCCAGCCATCATCAGAAAGTGGTGGTGGTGGATGATGAACTTGCCTTTTGTGGCGGCATGGATGTCGCCATCGCCCGCTGGGACAAGCGCGAACACCATACCGAGGATGATCGGCGGGTAGACCCGGATGGCACTCTCAAACTGGGCGCCAAAAAGGAGTTCGGGCCTTACCATGATATTCAGGCCGTGGTGGCAGGGCCAGTTGTGCAACCGCTGGCAACGCTGGTACGCGAGCGATGGCATCAAGCCACTGGCAAGCACGCCATTCCCACCCGCATGCCCGACAGCGATGCCTTGCCAGCTGTCTGGCCCAAGTTTGCCAAGCCTGCGCTGACCAATATCCGCACCGCCGTGGCATTAACGCAGCCCGCCTTCCTGCGGCAGCCCGTGCGCACTCAGATCAAGCAGCTTTACCTGGACATGATTGCCCGCGCCGAGCAGTTCATCTACATGGAAAACCAGTTTTTCACGCAGAAAGACATTGCCCGGGCGCTCAACAAACGGCTGAAGGAACGTCCTGGCCTGCGTGCACTGCTGATCAGCTGCGACCGGCCGCAGGGCATCATGGAACGTAAATCCATGTACACTGGGCGCGTGCACTTCAAGGAACTGCTGGAAGCCGGTGGAGTTGGGGATCGCGTAGTCATGGCATATCCAGCCAGCAGCGAGCATGGCGAAGAAAAAGCCATTCGCATCCATTCCAAACTGATGGTGGTGGATTACCACTACCTGCGCGTGGGCTCCAGCAATATCAACCGCCGCTCAATGACGCTGGATACCGAATGCGACCTCATGTTTGAGGCCCATGACGAGGCCACGCAACAGGCGATTGCCGGCATGCGCAATGACCTGATCCGTGAGCACACCGGCCGCGAGTTAGACGATATTCAGCAGCTGATCTCCAGCGGCGCCAGCGTGCAGACATTTCTGGACGATATTCCGCATAGCCGCCAGCATCTGCGCCGTATCAATGACGAAGCCTATCGCCATGAGCGCTTTTCGCGCATCGCCACCTGGCTGGCTGATCCCGCGCATCCCTTGTTGCCGCGCCTGATCACCTCGCGTGGGCAGCGCAAACAGTTCAGGGCGTCCATTCCGCCCAAGCTGGTGATTGCCGTGCTGGCGATCATCGCCTTGGTGCTGGCCTGGAAAGTCACGCCGCTGAGCGAATACGCCACTCCGGAAAAAATCGTCCCCTTGCTGGAGAAAGTGAAAAACACGGCATGGGCCTTCCCGGCGGGCATGGCGGCCTATATCGTCGGTACGCTGATTTTCTTTCCGCACATGATCATGACCGCCACCGTGGTGATTGTGTTTCCTCCACTGGAGGCGTTTCTGATTGCCATGCTGGGCTCGCTGGTGAGCTGCATCATCGGTTTTTTTGCTGGCAATCAGCTGGGGGAAGATTCGCTGCGCGCGCTCACCGGCCGCTATGCGAAAAATATCGCGCATTACGCGGACAAGGGCGGCCTGGTCGGGCTGACCTTGCTGCGGCTGGTGCCGATTGCGCCTTACACTGTGGTTAACTTGGCGCTGGGCATGATGAATGTGCCTTTCTGGCGGCTGATGGCGGCCACGGCACTGGGCATGCTGCCCGGTACCGCCGTCTCCGTGTTATTGGGGCAATCGGCACTCTCATTCTGGAAGCATCCGGACATGCACAACATGCTGCTGCTGGGCGGCGGGCTGCTGGCCTGGATACTCATCATCGTTTTGAGTCATCTGGCCGCCAAACACTGGCAGACTGCAGCAAAATGAGCCGCATCATGCTTGTCGCCTGCCAATACGCTTGGCGCTATCTGCCTGCATGCCATGCAAGGGCTGTTTGCCTATGAGTCGTATGCGGTTGCTGTGCTTCAACATTCATGGTGGGCGCAGTCTGGATGGTCAGCGCGATCTCCAGCGCATACACCATCTCATGCAGCGTCTGGATATTGATGCAGGGGTGATTCAGGAGATGGAAACGCGGCCCTCACGGGGTGGCCAGCCAGATGATGTTGAACGCCTGGCGGGGCCGGATCGCCCGTTTCACCTCATCTGCCCCAGCATGCTGGAAGGGCAGGGCTGGTATGGCAATCTCATCGTCAGCCGTTATCCCATCGTGCGCGGGCTGATTCACAATCTGGAAACCCGGCCCAGCCTGGAGCCGCGCATGGCGGCCGATGCCCTGATTGCAGGCCCGCATGGCAATCTGCGTGTGATCGGCACTCATCTCTCGCTCTCGATCTACGAACGACGCAGCGAGGCGCGTAACCTGATACGGCTGATACAAGCGGTGGAGGAGGAGACCAAAAGCCCCTTGCTGCTAATGGGCGACATCAACGAATGGCAACGTCCCTCTGCATTGCTGCGCTTTCTTGATGGTCATTTGACGCCGGTGCCCTGCAAGGCGACTTTCCCTTCCCTGTGCCCGGTGTTGCGCCTGGATAGGGTGTGGTACGAGGCGGAAGGTATCAAAATTACCGCGCATCGCATCCATGGCAACGATATCCGAAGGCTGTCAGACCACTTGCCTATCGTGATTGAGCTGGAGTGGGATTGAAATTAACAATTTTCACTAAATCAATACATTAAGAATCACTATTAATCTTAAAAGTTAGGTTTAGCCGAGCGCATCTGCAGATAAGGCGGCATGCCAATCGTCAACCTCATCTAAATAGACCTACCACCCTTGTGGGGTTCTCCCACATGCAAATCAGACATCCGCTGATCGCGAAGCCATGCAAACCCGACTACCTTGTCACTGTGCCCGCTACTATCACCAAGGAGAACACCATGAGTCTCACCCGAATGAAACTGCTATCTGTCTGCACGCTTGTTGGCTTGATGACATTGAGTACCATCCACCAGGCCTGTGCCGCGGATGTATCGATGAGCGACAAAAATTTCTTTGAAAACGCTGCTCAGGCCAACAAAGCCGAAATCGCCGCCAGTGAAATGGCCAAGAGCAAATCCAAAAACCCTCAGGTATTGAAGTTTGCCGACCAGATGATCAAGGATCACACCGAGGCATATGCCGCGCTGAGCGCACTCGCCAAAACCAAGGGCGTGGAAATCCCCACGGAGCCTAGCCTGATGCAAAAAGCCAAGGCCAAGCTGCTCTCCACCAAGGATGGCAAGGATTTTGACGAGGAATATGCCGAATCCATAGGCGTGGCTGCGCACAAGGATACCGTCGAGCTGTTTGAAAAAACCGCGAAGAATGCCGACGATGCCGACGTAAAACAATTTGCCAACAAAATGCTGCCTGGCTTGAAGCACCACTTGGCAGAGGCAAAGAAGCTTAAAGCCAGCACCGACGATTAATCTCTAGACTCTTCGCCGCACATGGCGGAGTGTTTTCTCCACTCGCTCATGCAGCTTATATGGGCGAGCTTTTTATTGTCTGCCTGCCATGCATCGTGGCAGGCGGCCTTGCAAATTCACCCTACAGCAACTCCCGGTTGGCGCCTACAGGGCCTGGCGCCATACGCCATTAGCATCATGCAATTGATTACCTTCCGGGAGAGCACCATGCGCGCATTAACCTACCACGGCAGCAAAGATGTCCGCATCGAGACCGTGCCAGACCCCATTATTCAGGAGCCGGATGACGTGATACTGCGGGTGACCGCTACTGCCATTTGCGGCTCGGACCTGCATATTTACCGCGGCAAAATCCCCATGGTGAAAGATGGCGATATTCTCGGCCACGAATTCATGGGCGTGGTGGAAGATGTGGGCAAGGATGTGGTCAATGTCAAAAAGGGCGACCGCGTCATCATCCCGTTCGTGATTGCCTGCGGCGACTGCTTTTTCTGCCAGAAGGAACTGTATGCCGCCTGTGAAACCACCAACACCGGCCGTGGCGCCATCCTCAACAAAAAGGAGTTGCGACCCTCAGCCGCCTTGTTCGGTTACAGCCACCTGTATGGCGGCGTGCCAGGCGGGCAAGCCGAGCTGGTGCGGGTACCCAAGGGCAATGTGGGCCCGTTTAAAATCAATGGCAGCCTGGCCGACGAGCAAGTGCTGTTTCTCACCGACATCCTGCCTACTGGCTATCAGGCGGCGGAATACGCTCACATACGCCCAGGTTCCAGCGTTGCCATCTTCGGTGCCGGCCCGGTCGGGCTCATGGCCGCTGCCAGTGCCCGGCTCATGGGGGCTGAAACCATCTTCATGGTCGATCACCATGCTTATCGCCTGGCCTATGCCGAGGCGCAATACAACACCATCAGCATCAATTTTGAAGATGTGGATCCCGCCGAAGTCATTATTCAAAACACCAGCTATCGCGGCGTAGATGCCGTGATCGACGCCGTAGGCTTTGAAGCCAAAGGCAGCACGCTGGAAACTGTGATGGCCAACCTGAAAATAGAAGGCAGCAGCGGCAAAGCCCTGCGCCAGTGCATCGCCGCCGTCAGGCGGGGTGGGGTAGTGAGCGTGCCTGGCGTGTATGCAGGCTTTATCCATGGCTTTTTGTTTGGCGATGCCTTTGACAAAGGCCTGACCTTTAAAATGGGCCAGACCCATGTGCAACGCTATCTGCCCAAGCTGCTGGAACATATTGAAAATGGCGATTTGCGCCCGGCCGACATCATCACCCACCGCATGTCACTGGAAGATGCCGTCAAAGGCTATGAGATATTCAACAACAAGGAAGAAGACTGTAGAAAAGTGGTGCTCACGCCAGGCTGATGCTCAAAACAAAAGCCCCATATTTGGGGCTTTTGTTGACCTGCAACATGTGGCTAATAGATCCAGCGTAGTGAAAATATCAGACACAAGACAATAAAAAGAAAAATCGGCCCAGCAAACCCCCAGCTCTGTTTCTGGGTACCATTTGAATCACGTGCTTGTCTCTCATTTTTCATAAGAGCCACCTTTCCTTAACGCATTTAAGGACCAGCACTCCCTGCAATATTGAACCCTTCAAAATTCTCAGCTTGTCATGAAGCTATGCAGATTTGGATAGACCCCGACGCTCACGCCTCAGGTCTAATGATCTGCCTGGATAAATTTCGACAATACGCTCTCTGGTTATAAGTTAGCTGCCTTCATCGGAAGCTAGCGTTCAATATAGGCCTGAAATTTCCGTTTCACTATGACAAATCACATTTAAGCAACTTATTTTTAAAGGTTTTTTCAATTAAATATGCTTTTTGAAGGGTAGAGCAGGGCGCACCGGCCAATTAGCGCTAAGCAAGCCCCTGAAGTTCGCTTTAGAAAGCTAAAATGACGCATTTACTCGCATAGAAAGTTTCGCCATGTTTACAGGTTTAAGCGCCTTCCCGTTAACCCCCATGGACGAAGTATCCATCGATGAAAACGCCTTCAGCCAATTGGTGAGCAGGCTTGCCCAGGCCCAGGTAAATTCCATAGGCGTATTGGGGTCCACCGGCAGCTATGCCTATCTCAACCGCGAAGAGCGCAATCTGGTCACCCGACTGGCAGTGGAGAGCGCCCAAGGCACCCCCGTGGTGGTTGGCATAGGCGCATTGCGCACCAAAGATGTCCTGAAACTCGCCGAAGATGCTCAAAAAGCCGGCGCAAACGGCCTGCTGCTAGCCCCGGTCTCGTACCAAAAACTCACCGAAGACGAAGTATTCGCGCATTATCAGGCCGTCAGTCAGCACAGCTCTATCCCCATCTGCGTGTACGACAACCCCACCACCACCCATTTTGAATTCAGCGACGTATTGCATGGCCGCATCGCCGCCTTGCCCAACATCGCCTCCATCAAAATCCCGCCGCTTTCAAACCATCTTGATGAAGCCAAAGAGCGCGTTGCCCGCCTGCGCGCCCATATTCCCCATCATGTGACGATAGGCATCAGCGGTGACCACTCCGGCGCCACAGGCCTGATCGCAGGCTGCCAAGCCTGGTATTCCGTGCTTGGTGGCTTGTTCCCATTACCTATCCTGACAATAGTCAAAGCATCGCAGCGGGGCGACATTGATGAAGTCAACCGCCTATCCACCGCCCTGGAGCCCATCTGGGCCTTCTTCCGCCGCTACGGAAGCCTGCGCGTCATCGCCACCATCGCCGAATTAAAAGGCCTGGTTAAAGTCCCCAGCCTGCCATTGCCAATTAAATCGCTGAGCGGGGAAGAGCGGGAACGATTAAACGCCTGCATTGCGGATTTGCTATGAAATAGGGTGGCTGTGCGAATCGAGAGCGCCGAAAGGCGCTTTTTTTTGGCGTCTTCGTGACGAGACGGCAGTCCGGCGCGAAGCGCCGTCTAGATTTATATTACGGACACAATACAACCAGCGTGAGTTTTCCTATTCGGAATCCCTGCGGCCAAGGACACAATAAAAAGAAAAGGGCGTAGATAGTGCAGGGATTTCATCACCGCGGGGAATACGGGGTTCCAGATTGGGCGCATAATCTGCAAAATTATTACTGGTTCATCCGCGTTGAGGGTCGCGATAAAGCTAAAAGACGAAAATTTTATCGATTAATTGAAAAAGAAAAACTAAGGCTTGCAGAGTGCTACGTAAATCAAGAGCTAATTCTCGCGGTGTGCCGATACTTAGCTACATTGAAGGCAGTAGATGGGAAAAAATTAGCTATTAAAGAAGCCAATTCAAATTCGCAAATGGTTTTAATATGGGGATAATGAATAATGAAAAATCTACCTCTCTTACAGGAAACTCAATTCGTTGTTTGGGCAATACCAGTACTAGGATTTTTGCTTTCTATTATTTTTGATTGGGGATATTTAAATTACTTTGATATTCCTTTTTTCTATGCTGAGGTTAATTATTACACTGCTTCATCGAGTATCTTATCGATAGCTATCATATGCATGGTTTCTTTTGCTGTGCTATCTGTAGGATTCACTTTGTCTGATCACAAAAATATATTCATATCTTTTCTATTTGATAGATTCATTATCACTTTTTGTTTTTTACTTTTTCTTCTTACTTTAGCTGCAAATGAACATTTAGAACGTCCTCTTTACGCTTATCTCGCATTTATATTTTTTAAAGTTATCTACTCATTAATATTATTTTTTGGTGGAACCCCCTTACCTAATAGCCTTGAACAGTCATCTTCATCGTATATGTTTGATTCTAAAGAGGCAGAAGATACAGCGGATAGTGCCTCAACTAAAGGGAAGCCCCCTTTACAAGACTCTATGTATAAATTAGGAAGTTATATATTCGTTGCACTAATTATTATTGCGTTCATGAGCATTGCCGGTTCTATTTCAGCTCAATTTATTACTCAAAAATGGACTATATCGGGTAAGGATAACATTGTCGTAATTCCCAGGAATAATGGGATTTACCTAGTAAAGTCATTTGATCCAAAGACTTTAGTATTAGATGAATCCATTCAAGTGCTCAGTGCAAATGAAAAGGAAATTTCTTTGCATCCAATTGCCATCGATGGAAAGTTGATCAGAAAGCATCAATATGACGAACAGTTAAAAGAAGAGAAAAGAGATAAAGATTTTTATGAGGCTTTGACACTTTTATCCTCTTCATTGAAGAGTTTTTTCTTAAATACTCATGTGACTGATTGGCTCTAATGCATTAACTTCATCATTAGCGGCTTTTGGCATCGCCTCGTTAATTTTACATAATATACAGTCGCGGCGCCGCTCACTGCGATAAGCCCGGCAAGAGCAGGGGAGTGTGTCACTGCAAGTAATGACAGGCCTGTTAAGGTTCCCATCATTGTTAAGTTTGAATATCCCGCCTGCTTAAATCTAGCTGCTTCCATTTCTTCCGCAAATTTCAAAGCTTCTTCAATAGACATATCTGCACAAGTGGCAAGTTTTAAGAAATTTCTTGCATTAGGAATTGCTCTTCCAGCTTTCCAGTCCGATATGTTTTGCACAGTGAAGCCATTATTGATTGCGAACGCCCGATCGCTTTCTATACCTTGTTTGCTTTTTGCTATTTTTACTAGCTCATATGAATTCATGGCAACCTCTGTTCTTTCTTAAAGTTAGCAATTTCATCACGTCGCATTTCTACGTAATGATCTTTATTGCATTCGACTACACGGTTATTAATTTCATTAACCTCTAAAATTTCCATGCATGTCTTTGAATCTCTTCCAGGCACAAAAAGCTTAATTTTTTCCGCATTGTAGCTATTGACCCGAGACTGCTCCGCTTGCCTTTTCATTTCTGCGGACATATTTGTGCTTTGTTCCATGAATCTATTTATAGCTTCTTCATGCCGTCTATATTTGGGTTCGTTGATTATCAGTATTAAAGCTAGAACTGCTATTGCACCTGCTATCCACTTCATAGCTACCCCCCTCTTTTTTAAGAATCTTCTTATATAAGAAATTTCTTTACAAGATAAGAATTTTCTTATACCTTTGTATGAAATTTCATATCCCCACGTTAAACCGCCGACGAAAGGGGCCTAATTTCAAAAGGGCGGTACCTCATAGGAGCGTTTAAAAATGGCGACACAGTTGAAAGTACAGGTTCTCGGCGTAGGTGAGATTGAAAGCGGCACAGCACGCAGCGGTGGTGCATGGCACCGTCGAACCCTTCAAATTTGGACTGGCGAAATTGCCGGCAATCACAGCGTTTATGCAGATGAAGACACCCTCAAAGGCTTGATGCCAGGTTCTTACATGGTGGATGTCAGCCCCCGCGCAGGTGATCGCGGTCGCGTTGAGTTTGTGATTACAGGCATTACGCCTGCAACTCCGGCACAGGAAGTGCGCAAGCAATCGTAGAAAAAGCAAAAGGCCAATGAGGTAACGTCTCACTGGCCTTTCTAATCTCAACGTTTGTCTAGTAACGCTGAAACATGGAAAACATTCTACACGGTAATTTGACTTACGAATACAACGCCTTACCGGATTATCAGGTAACGATCCGGGAATTTAAATCGGGGCTTGTTGAAATTGTACAAAGGCTAGTGAATCCCATGGATGAACTGAGAAAAAGCCGCTCCCTTGGACTTAGGGGGCCTTCAGTCCCCAAGACTGACGAGGAAATAGAAGCCGCTAAGGAAGAGAACCTTAGAAGGGCAGAGCGCCGCGCGCGCCAGCAAGTCAGCTTCCGTATTCGCACCATTGGTGCCGATCATCTGCTAACCCTTGTCTACCGCGAAAACATGCAGGATTCGGACAAGTTAAACCGTGATTTCACTAGATTTATCCGTCTGGTGCGTGAGCGTTACCCCGATTGGCAATATGTCGCAGTGAAAGAGTATCAAGAGCGGGGCGCGCTCCATATGCACGTAGCTTGTGTGGGTAAACAAGACCTCGCCCATATCCGCTCATGCTGGTATGTCGCCATTGGTGGTAATGCCACGGACACAGGCGAAAACACAAAAGGCCAAGTAGACCTTCAATACCGTAAAAAGCGCTTCTCTGGCGCTTCACCTGTCTATCGCTCTCAAGAGCTATCCAACTATCTCACCAAGTACATTAGTAAGACCTTTGAGCATGATCGTGAGCTTGGCGAGCGTCGATATAAATGCAGCCGTGGCATAGAAAAGCCAAAAGTTACCCGGTTTTTCTTCGGTGCCTTTTCAGCCACTGATTCAGATTCCCAATTTGGCGCGGCTGCTGCCATGACGACCCAATTGGCCTATCAACGCGGCATCCGTGACATTTCCATCTGGAACAAAGGCATGGATTTGCTTGTGATACGCGGCATTCAAGAGGTTTGATATGCGGCTGATCCGATCTTTGGCATTTCTCACCATCGGCCTGATTTTTGGAGCTGCTTTTACATTTGCTTGGGGCATGTCAGATGCACATGCTGCTGAGTGCTTAACGGATATTGGGGCAGGGCAGTACCAAGTGACCAGCCCTCAACCTACAGACATTACAAGCTGTGTTTATGTCATCGCACAGCCTCAAGAATTGACCTCGGGCGCATGGTCGCTCACGGTCGAACAGGGTCAACAGATAGCGGCTGCCATAGCGCTACTGTGGGCAATTGGCGCGGTATTCCGGGCCGTTATCTCTCAACTTAAAAGTAAAGGAAATTCAAATGAAGCTGATCAATAACATGTACGTTCGTGCAACTGGCGTAGCTCTGGCACTCGTTGCCAGCACTTCTCAAGCTGCGATCGATGTAACTGCTGCAACTACCGCCCTGGGCGATGGTGTGGCTGCCGTAACTGCCATTGGTGGCGCTATCTTGGCTGTATGGGGTGTCAAGAAAGTGTTCTCCATGGTGCACGGCGGTTAATTGCACGATTGAGACCAATCGGCCCGGAGCTTCTAAGCCCTCCGGGCCTTTTTTCTTAAGGGGTAGGGGATATGGACGGATGGTTAGTAATGCTGGGTTTACTGGGGGCGCTATGGCTCATTTTCTCCGCCTGATCGTTGGGGCAATTCTCCTTGTCGCGATCCAATCGCCTGTTTTTGCATTCGATGCGGTCAAGGTCTATTTGCTTACCAATAACGCCATATACGATGATCCTGCTCAAGCCATACAGGCGTATATCGATATCCAAAATCCCACGCTATCGCTCTATCAGTACACTTCCGGCACGGTAGCCTCTAATCCCACCTCTGGCAGTTTGACCGCCAATCTCGCTAAGTCGAACGGGGATACCGCTTACGGGGTTTCTATCGCGGCCGTTCGTTATCGCTGTTACGGCAAAACCACCTTGTACACTTCGCCTTACGCTGGCTGCGATCTTACACCTCCGCCCAAGTGCAATACGGGCTACGTTTCCGGCGTATCAGGCTCTAAATATTTCGGCTCCGATGGCACGACAGACTGCCTCAATAATTGCACCTATTCCATTGCGGTGGATATGTGCATTAGCTTAACTGGCGGGCAGGGCGGCTGCGTCGGTCAATACGGCAATGGCACCGGTGCTTCTTGCTCTATGCCAACAAACAATAAAGCGCCTACACCTGAGGCTAACTGCATGAGCCAAGGCAAAAGCTTTGTGAGTGTCGGCGGTGTTACCTCTTGCGTGTCGGCTGGCTCTCAAGGGTCTACGCCTGTCACCACAAAAAACAATTCGTCTTCCAGCTCCAGCAGCTCGACCAAGGATGCCAACGGCAACCCGACCGGGAGTAGCTCCAGCAATAGCACTACCAATTCAAGTGCCACCTTCAATGGCGATGGCACCGTGGTTGTCGTCACTACGACAGAAAAGACCAATCCAGACGGCACAAAGGAAACGAAGACCGAAACGAAAACGGTCAGTCAGACCAGCTATTGCGCTGAGAATCCCACGGCTGCGCAATGCAAAGCGGCGACCGATTCTGATATCTCCGGGGCATGCGACGCCGTGGCGTGTAAGGGCGATGCGATCCAGTGCGCCATGGCAAAAGAACAGGCCCGCCGTAACTGCGAGTGGTTCAAAGAAAACGCCACAGCCAAAGCGCTAGGGGAAGCCATGACGAATGGCACGGATACCACGCCGAACCCTGCCGACAGCTCGAACCGCGAACACGTTAACGTCCAGTCCAGCTTGGACAATTCAAGCCCCATCTCGGCGAGCTGCTTTACTGATCTGACTATCACGCTGCTGGGGCAGTCTGCCACGCTTCCCCTGTCTGACTGGTGCCCATTCTTTGAGGCGCTGGGTTATATCTTCTTGGCCCTGTCGTATATGGCCGCCCTTCGTATCGTTGCCGGAGTAATCGTCTAATGCCTGTCTTTATATCGATGTTGTGGGGCGCTCTTGCCCTGTCCATAAAGTCCCTTGTTGGCCGCGTTCTGGTCGCGTTGGGTATCTCGTTTATCACGTATCAGGGTATTGATCTGCTCATTGCGTCGATCAAATCTGACGCGCTGGCCATGCTCACCAGTGTCCCGCCTCAACTGATTGGTGCAGTCGGCATGCTGCGGCTCGGTGAATCGCTATCCGTGATTGCCTCGGCCGTGGTGGCCAAGTACGCAATCATGGGCCTGCAGGGTGGCAGTATCACGAAGATGGTGACCAAATGATTCACCTCATTACAGGCTTGCCCGGCTCTGGAAAGAGCCTTTACACCCTTAAGAAGGTCAAGGACCGGGCGGACAAGGAACAGCGCCCGGTGTTCTATCACGGAATCCCGGAATTAACGCTCGATTGGCAGTTGATGGAATCGGCCGATAAATGGGTTGAGTGTCCCAAGGGGTCGATCATCGTCATTGATGAATGCCAATCCACTTTTCGGCCGCGTGCAGTGGGTTCACAAGTGCCATTACACGTTAGCCAGCTCGAAACGCATCGGCACGATGGACATGACCTGTATTTGATCACCCAGCACCCTATGCTGGTTGATTCCAATCTGCGACGCCTGGTCAATTATCACTATCACGTTGAGCGTTTCTTTGGTTTTGCAAAGTCCAAAATTCACGAGTTCCATAAGGTTCGGGAGAACGTCGACAAGTCCACCAAAAACAGCATAGAGACCCATTTCGTCTATCCGAAAGAGGTCTACAGCTGGTACAAGTCTGCCGATATGCACACCGTGAAAAAGCGTATCCCTATGCGCTTGCTATTAATGGTCGTCCTGCCGTTACTTGTCATTGCACTCCTTTACTACGGCTACACGGTGCTGCATGGTGGCGTCCAGTCGCACGTGTTAGAAGAGGGTGCTAAAAAAGACGTTCTGGATCCTGACGGCCACTTAAGTTTGAGCGGATCCGCTCAACTTCAAAAGACGGTTTACACGTGGGGCGAATCCCAGCGGCCACGGGTGCCTGATCTGCCGTTCACGGCTCCCAAGTATGACGAAATAACTAAGCCCGTTATGGCCCCCAGAATCGCCGCTGCCGTGTTAATTCGTGGCAGGTGTACCGCATACACTCAACAGGGCACAAAAATCGCCATGGATGAGGCTGTGTGTCTCCAGTTTGTCGAAAACGGAATGTTTCAGGATTTCGATGATGGTTCGGCCAAGTACGCTAAAGACCAATACACCCTCAACAAACGAGAGCAGGATCAGAACGCACTGAGCGACGCGCAGCGCCCGCAGGGTGAGACGGTAGGGCCCGCGGCGGTAGCCGTGATTCCTTATCCTGAACAGGATCAGGAATCAGCCCGTAGCCCGTCGAATCGAGTGCGTGAATCGCAATCGCAAAACCGCTTCCCGAATCAACCCCAGCCATACGCTACTGGTAGTTGATCATGCTGGGATGGTTACTGACAGCGCCGAAAGGCGCTTTTTTTTGGGTGTCTGGATGGCGTCTTCGTGACGAGACGACAGTCCGGCGCGAAGCGCCGTCTAGATTTATATTACGGACACAATACAACCAGCGTGAGCTTTTCCTATTCGGAATCCCTGCGGCCAAGGACACAATAAAAAGAAAAGGGTGTCGATAGTGCAGGGATTTCATCATCGCGGAGAGTATGACCCGCCAGAGTGGGCAAACAATCTAAAAAACTATTATTGGCATATTCGCGTTGAAGGACGTGATAAAGCTAAACGGCGTAAATACTATCGCAAAATTCGTATGGAAAAATTGAGGCTCGTTGAAGCCGGCCTATCGGAGAACCTTGTAAATGCTGCATGTCGTTATTTGGTAAATTTGAATACCACTTCAGGGAAAAGGCTTGCTGAAATTTTAGATTCCCCGGTCGTCCAATTGTGTTTACCATTTATGTGAAATGGTTATTGACTAGGGAGATTAAGAGGCTAATACTGAAAATGTAAATTCACAATAAAAACAAAAACATAATAACTATCTTTACTATGGGATTTCTTATGAATTGTTATCATGTTCGGTGCGCTACAAAAAAAGGGACGGGGAACTTTAAAAATGTTACTCACCTTGGGGGAATAGATGGCAATGGTGAAAAATGGTATGAGCCTGTAGCCGTAGTAATACGCTCTATTAGCAATGGGCACGTTTTCTATATAACTGAGGATGGCAGAAGAAAGATTCTTAAAGTAATTCATGATGCTGAAATGCATCCTTATCTCATGGTCTTTGCTGACGGTTTGTTAATGGATAGTTTGTCAGTGTTAGAGGAGTGCGAAATCAATGAATCGAAATAAGGACTATCCTTCAAAAAAGCAAAATCTAGAACACAGACTACTAATCGCCTTAATTCTAGTTTTTATCATTTCGTTCGTTTTATTTGTACTATCGGTAATATTCATTATCAACCCCGAGTGGGTGTATCAGTTATTACATGGTTAAGTGAGCCTCATATTTTTCATCGTTTGCCGCCTCCGGCATCTCGTGACTAGATTTAACATAATATACATTATGCGCAGTTAAGTAATAATATGGTTAAACCAAAAGTCATACGGCGCCCGCCTTAATGGGCTCTTCTTTCCAAGCCCACCAAGGCGCTGCGCCGCATATTGCTTTATGCCTGGCTGGCGATGCTGTCGAGTGAGTCCAGTTTCATTTCTTTGCGAATACCCATATCCACCAATGCTGCAGGTGCAAATCTTCTCAGCAGGCTCAAGCGCCGCGCTAACTTTCCGGCGGCATATCGAAGCTTGGGGTTTTTGGCACTGGCCGCTTTCAATACGACTTCGGCGACTACGCCAGGGTCATCTCCAGCGGCCACGGAAATTTTGATCAATTTGGCGAGGGCTTTACGTGCTGTCGCGTATTCCGCCAGCTTGGAGTCTAGCTCCTGGGTGTTGGATTCAAATTGCGTGTTGGTATAGGCAGGCTCTATTACCGAGACCCGGATGCCCTGGGTGCGCAGCTCATGATCGATGGATTCGGAGTAGCCTTCTACCGCGTGCTTGGTGGCGGCATAGGTCGCCATGTAGGGTGCGGGTATCAGGCCCAGGATAGAGCCGATATTGATAATTCTGCCCGCGCCCTGCTTTCTCATATAAGGCAAAACGGCTCGCGTCATGCGGACAAGGCCAAAAAAGTTGGTATCAAATATCCGCTGGGTTTGCTCGATGGAGCTTTCCTCCGCGCCTCCCGGGGCTACGCCGAAGCCTGCGTTATTCACCAGCAGATCAATCTGGCCTTCGATATCAATGACTTGCTTTAATGCGGCTGCGACTGAGGCCTCGCTGGTCACATCCAGTGTGATCATCTTGTAAGGTCGATTACTTACCTGATCTGCTTTGCGGCTGGTGCCATAGACCTTGTAACCCGAGTTTGCGAGTAATTCTGCTGTCGCTTCACCAATGCCGGATGAAGCGCCTGTTACGATTGCGACCCTTTTTTTCATACCTGTCTCCTATGTCATTCGATTAAATATATATGTCTTAATATGATGATCGTCATATTAAAGGGCCAAAAAAAATACACGCCTGCTTTACAACCCTATTACTTGATGGCTTTGTAGTGCGATAACGCTGCCTGCCGAAAATCCTGACTCAGCTCAGGCTCATCAACCGCACGTGCCAACAACAATGTCCCGACCATGGTGGATATAGCGAGTAGTGCTTTCTCATGAGCATCGGGGCCTGTCAGCCGGCTTTCAACCAGGCTGATCATTTCCTTGATACGGCGCGTAGACGCTTTTCTCACTTCTGGCGCCTGACGTGGCATTTCTGAACCCAGCGCAGCTAAGGCGCAACCCGATTCAATATTGGCCATGTGTTCATTGGATAAATAGGCATTCATGAGGGCAAATAGCGCCTGCTCCTGAGGTGCCTCGGCAAATATGCTTTCTGCGATGGCAAGAGTGTCGGCGCCTGCCAGATCCGCCGCCTCTGCCAACATGGCATCGCGAGAGGAAAAATGGGCATAAAAGCCACCATGCGTAAGACCTGCCTCTTTCATGATATCGGCTACGCCAGTGCCATCGTAACCACTGCGGCGAATAGCGCGGGCCGCGGTTTCTACAATGCGTTTATGCGTTGTTTCTTTGCGATTGATGGTGTTACGTGGTGTCGTTGCTTTTTTCATGATGATCATCATATATGACGACCATCATACAATGCAAGAAAGTTATGATCTTCAGCATTGAAAATAATGGCCATGTAGCCAAACCTCCCCACTCTCATTGCGCAGTCAGGCGCTGCAGAGCATCTCAACGATGTCCTACCCGTCAATGCGGTGTTGGCTTATAACGCATAGCCCGTGCGTGGTTTAGCGTGAACCCTTCAGGTAATTACATACGTTGGAGGTCATCATGCTAGGTTCTATTCTTGGTAAAGCCACGTCTGGTCAACATGATCCCGTGGACATGCACATCAAGACCTGTACTGAGGATTGCTTTCATTGCGCGCGCTGGTGTGAGCTTTGCGTGACGGAATGCATACAGATGGATACGCCGGGGATGTCGCACATGACGGCCTTGTGCCGCGATTGTGCCGAAAGCTGCTTCATGGCGATCAAATTCATGTCGCGCAAGTCGCCCTATTTTTTCATGACGTGCCATGTGTGCGCTGAAATCTGCGATGCCTGTGCTGCGGCATGCGAACAACATGCCATCGAGCATGCGGATAACGAGATCTTCCATAATTGCGCTGCTGCATGCCGCCAATGTGCCGAGCGTTGCCTGGAAGCGGATGCGTTGATCAAAAATGCCGTGGAGCACTGATTCGTGATTTTCATGGGCAAATTTTCAAGCCTGGTTGAGCCTCGTGTATAGGCCAGCGAAAAAAATGCGTTACAGGCGCTTTATGGCGCTTCTGGTCTTGAGCATGGCCGCAATGCCTTGTTTTGCTGCGGCTTTATCCATGCAGGATGAGATGTTCCTGAAAAATGCCGTCAAAGCCAGCGTGATGGAGATGGAGTTTAATCGCCTGGCGGTCGTGCACAGCAAAACGCCGGCGGTAAAGGAATATGCGCAACGTGTATTAAAAGACAATGAAAAGTGCGGGGACAAGCTGAAGCGCATGGCCCTGAAGCTGGAACTGGAGCTGCAGGAAGAGCCCAGCCTGGTGGAGAAGCTGCGATTGCATTTGATGTCTGCCAAAAATGGCAAACCGTTTGATCTGGCATTCATCGAGGATATTGGCGTGGAAGCGCATCAGGATGAAGTCGAGTTATTCGAAAGGGCGGCTGCCAAGGTGGAAAATCCAGAGCTGAAAGCGTTTGCCGCTCAAAACCTGCCCATGCTGAAGCAGCATCTTGAAGCGGGTAAACGGCTGGAAATATCGCTCAAGGAACCGCCGCACTAATGATTTAAAACATTAACTTTACTAATTATTTAATTGATTATTAATGGTTTATAAAACACAAAAAGGGGCCAAAGCCCCTTTTGTTTTGACGCACTTTTTAAGGTTAAAGCTCAGCCGTTAACCGAGGTGCCGCCGTTGGGGTGTATGACTTGCCCGCTGATATACGAGCTGTCATTAGAGGCTAAGAAGACATACGCCGGGGCCACTTCACTCGGCTGGCCGGGGCGGCCCATCGGGGTGTCATGTCCGAACTTCTCCACCTTTTCTGCGGAGAAGCTGGCGGGAATCAATGGAGTCCAGATCGGACCGGGGGCCACGGCGTTGACGGTAATCCCCTGCTCGCTCAATTGCTGCGCCAGGGAACGCGTAAAGGCCACGATGGCGCCCTTGGTGGCGGAATAATCCAGCAGTACCGGATTACCTTTATAAGCTGTAACAGAGGCTGTGTTGATAATGCGGCCGCCTTTTTTCAAGTGTGGCAGCGCTGCCTGCGTGAGGTAAAACATGCCGAACACATTCACCTTAAACGTCTGCTCCAGCTGCGATGGCGCAATATCCACCAGGCTCTTCTGCTCAAACTGCTGCGCCGCATTGTTGACCACGATATCCAGCTGGCCAAATTTGTTCAGTATCTGGTCCACCACACTGCGGGAAAAGCTGACCTCGCTGATATCGCCCTGGAATACCTCGGCATACACACCATAGTCGCTCAGGATATCCAGCGTCTTGTAGGCATCCTCTTCTTCGGCGTCGGTGTAGTAGATGATCGCTACATTGGCGCCCTCTGCGGCGAAATGCACCGCCACTGCACGCCCTATTCCACTATCCCCTCCGGTAATCAGCGCCACCTTGCCTTTCAGCTTGCCGCTGGCCTTGTAAGCAGGGTCAATATACTGGGGACGCGGCTCCATGTCTTCTTCACGGCCCGGCTGCTGGTGTTGCTGCTGCGGAGGTTGCTGCATGTCGCGATGATCGTGCCCGTGAGAGCCCTCTAATACCTGGTTATCTGTTGGCATGGCGAAATCTCCTGCTGAATGAATGAGAATATTCAGCTTAATTCAGACCCGCCATGCTGGCTGTCAGGATGCACGTCAAACCCGTGTAAGAATATATGGGGTCTGGGCCTGGCTGTGCTTAACGAGGCTGGAAAATATAATTGGGCGGCAACCACTCTTGCCGCAACGCGTACATGATCAGCTCACGCCGGTCGCGCAACTGCATTTTGCGCATAATGTTGGATTTGGTGACGCTGACCGTGCTGGAGCTGATTTTCAGCTCATTGGACATGGATTTCGTGGTCATGCCCTTGATGGTCTTGAGAAATATCTGCATTTCCCGGGAGGACAGGCGCTTGGGATACCGTGATTTCTCCGGCAACTGGGCACTCGACTGATGGATGGAGGGGAAGTACGAATCGCCCGCGAGTATGGCCTGGATGGCCTTGCACAGCTCGGCGTAATCCGCATCCTTGGTCAGGTAGCCTTCGCAGCGGATATCCAGAAAGTGGTCTGCGTATTTCGCATGGTCGGGCCCGTTGATCACCAGCACGGGAATCTTGGGAAACAGCTGCTTGAGATCAAGCAGGGCTTCGAGGCCGTTTTTGGTGGGCTTGGAGATGTCCAGAATGACCAGATTCACCCGCTTCTGGCGGATGATGGCCTCGGCATCGACCACATTCATGGCCTGATCCACGGCATACTGTTTCTGGGTATTACTGATGAGTTGGCACAACAGCTTACGAGTGCCAGAGAAACCATCCACGACAATAATGTGTTTCATAAGACCTTGTATTTACGTTGTGTAGATGGTTTTTACTCTAGTCGCTATTCGAGCTCATCTGCATAAGGAAATCCTTATTCAGGTGTAGGACTCTCTTTATGCTGGCGCCAAGCGAACATGAAAAAAGCAAGGCATGCGCCCTGCTTTTCTCTCACAGGTTTTATTACTACAGGTTTCTAAAGGTTTAAGTTAAAACCTTACTTGGCTTCAATACCGGTTAGAAAGTCGAACCCTGACTTTTACCAGTAAGTGGCTGATTTAACGGATAGACAAGTGAATGATGAAGACAAGACGAGGCTTGTCGATTAATGTTGACCGCCCTTGCGGCCAGCTTCACGGGCCGACTGGGAGTCAAATTGATGGGCTGTGCCCTTGCGGTGTGCAGCTTGCCCGCCTTTCTGTCCTGCGAGCCGGGCTTCCTGCGAGGTGAATTCATGCGCAGAGCCCTTCTGGTGAGCGGCTTTGCCGCCCATGCTGGCGATCTCTCGCTGCTTGGCAGCGTCCATTGCGGCAAACCCGCGGTTGCTTTGCTTTTGAGCCATGATGTGTCTCCTTTAAGCGATGATTGAAAAACACTCTTCAACAAGAGCGTTCGTTCAGCTTAGGGAGTCAGGCGGGATACCGGCATAAGCGCATGTCCGAATCGGGGGTCAGACATTGTAAATAGGCTTGCGCCGCGCTACGCCAGCGCCAATCGTTAATTCCCGCCTATCATGCTTCCGGCGAGGTTGATCAGCAGGCCGATAAACGCCACATTGAAAATGAAACTGAGGATGGACTGAGCAGTAACGGCCTTGCGTGTGCTGGTGTTCATCACGGCCACATCCGAGGTCTGCGCCGCCACGGCAATTGTGCTGGCGAAATAAAGAAAATCCCAGTAACTCAGCTCCACGGCATCGTCGGGGAATTTCAGCGGGCGATGCTTTTTGTCAGAAAGATAATACGAGTGGGCGTAATGGAGGGTGAATACCATGCCAACCAGCAGCCAGGAGCCGAAAATGGTAATCGCCGTGAGCGCATAATGCAGCACGCGCGCCGCACGGGTCACATCTTCCAGCGATGCCAGCTCAAAGCCTATCGCCACCAGGCTGAGTATGGAGCCCAGACAGAGCACGGCCAGCACGGCCATGGCGCCTTTGTCTTCCTGTTCGGCAATCCGGCGGATGTCGGCATGGCTGGTGTGAGATATGAGCCAGATGATGAGGATAAGGTAAAACCACACCACGCCATTCCATGTGACCAGCAGGCGCGTGACCAGATCCCAGTCATAAGGCAGCAACAGCCCCATGGCAAGGCCGGCGATGAGCGCCATCAACAGGCGGGGACGACGTTTTAACGGTTCAGGTATCACCATGCTCATGGAAGCTCGCTCGTGAAGTTGCGATCAGAGGGGCCGGTGCGCCTAATCCATATCGGCAGAGTCACACTAGGTCAATGACGGCTCATCGGTTTGCACGCATGCAAACTTACTGCCTTATTCACCGCACCGGCAGGGCATTCTACTCGTTATTGCCGATCAAACACCAGATTGAGGGTAACGGGCACCGCGGTGCTGATCGCAGGCAGCTGAGCGACTTCGCGCAGCTTTTCGATGCCGGCCACCAGCTCAAAATTCGCCGCGTCCACAATCACCGGCTGAATGGTACTGATCAGCAGCTTGTTGTTGCTCAGGCTGGTGACGCGCACCTTGCTATTGAGCTCCACGTTCTTGCCATGCAAATCGAGTGTAAATTTCAGGCTCTCAATGCGGCTGGTGCCTGCGGGCAGGCTGCTGTAATCATTGGCGGGCGTTTTGCCGCTGACCGAGGCGCTGGGGAACATGGCGGTATCAAACAGCATGTTGCGCATGCGTTCATCCCGCACGGCGATGCCGGTATCCACACTGGCGAGCTTGATGCTTAGGCTAAAGGCACCGGCATCGCTGATGCTGCCGCTCAGCTCCTTGAAGTGGTGGATTTCGGCGATGCTGTTCTTTTTGATGGAAACGAAACTGAGGTCCGAGGCCTGTGGGTTGAGTATCCAATCCGCCTGCGCTGGAAGTGAAAATGCGGCAAGGGAAAACAAGGCAAGGGGTAAAAGCGCAGACCTAAAGCGGGTGTGAACAACTGACATGAAAGGCTCCGATCACCAGATAAATAGGGTAATGCTTGCGATCGGATACCGTGCTTCAGATACGCTTCACCGCCTTGGCCAGATAAAACCACTCTTGCCCGCTAGCCGCATCAGGATTGGGGAACAGGATATAGCCCCCCTCCTCTGCATACACGTCTTCGCCACTGCCGCGCGTACCAATCAGCTCGCCCGCCTGCACAGCATCAAAGCTGCGCCAGACCTTGACGAAAGTATCCTGATCACTGGCACGATCTACGACCTCGTAAATGCGCAATGATTCCGCCTGGGCTACGGCAGCCGGTGCTGCTTCCCCCGATATTCCCAGATAAGCGAGCGTATTGAGAATCGCGCGGTAGGCTACCTCCGGCGCGGCGGGGTCGTCATGCTGCCCGCATTCCAGGGTCAGGCCGTAGCCGCCCACCGTGCGCATGTATTCCGTGGTGCCTACCCCATAGCGCAAATCACTCTCGGCGGCCGGGGTGGCTTCCGGGTTCATGGCCTGCCGCCGTGCAACACCACGCGCATAGGTATCCAGCCAGCCATCGACAAAACGCTGCACGCCCAGATGCCGGGCCAGGCCTTCTTCTTTTGCTGCATGGGAGAAAGGCTCGAGCGGGCCGTTGTTATCCAGCGGGCCAATCAGCGCAAATGGCTCGCCATCAGTATGAAACGAATGCAGGTCGAGCAACACCTCATGCTGGGCGAGCAAGGGGCACAGCCAGTTGGCGATGTGGTCTTCAAACTCCACCGGCTGGGCATTCGGGAATAAATTGCGATTGAGATTGCGGTCACCACTGCGGCGGTGATGCTGGTATGCCAGAGGATTGGTGATCGGCACAAAGGTTACGGAGCCACGCAGTATGGAAATACTGCCCGCTGCGATTTCATCCAGCACGCGCAGAATCGCCTGCGTGCCGCAGGTTTCATTGCCATGCACTGCGCCCAGCACAATCAGCCGGGGGCCGTCTGCCGGTGCTTTAAAAGTTTGCGAATGAAAATACATGCCCGAAGCTTCCAATGGTTAATGGTCTGGCGTTGTTGGTGGCCGCCAGCGGCGCAACAACAAGGCATTGCTGACAACGCTCACCGAGCTGAATGCCATGGCAGCCCCTGCTATCACCGGGTTCAGCAGGCCAAAAGCTGCCAGCGGAATGCCTATCACGTTATAGATAAATGCCCAGAACAGGTTTTGCCTGATTTTGCCATAGGTGCGGCGCGAAATGTCGATGGTATCGGCCACCAGCGCGGGATCCGAGCGCATCAAGGTCACGCCTGCCGCATGCATGGCGACATCGGTGCCGGTGGACATGGCAAAACTGATATCCGCCGCTGCCAGCGCAGGCGCATCGTTGATGCCATCGCCCACCATGGCTACTACGGCATGGCGTTTTTTAAGGTCCGCAATGCAGGCCGCCTTGGTCTCCGGCGTCTGCTCGGCCAATACGGTTTGAATGCCCACGCGGTCGGCCACGTAATGGGCGCTGCGCGGGTTATCACCGGTGAGCATCACACTGGCGACATTCAGGCGGTGCAGGCTGGCAATGGCCTGGGCGCTGATAGCCTTGATCTGGTCACCAAACGCGACCAGCCCGAGCAATACCACCCGCCCCACATTGCCGGTTGCCAGCCACGATACAGTATGACCTTGCGCCTGCAAGGCATCCGCAGCCGCCTGCAATGGCGCGAGATCCACACCCAGTGCCTGCATCCAGCGGCCATGGCCGAGATACACCGTGCGGCCTTCCACTTCACCCTGCAAGCCCTGGCCGACTTTTTCCTGAAGTTGCGTGACCATTGGCAGGGTAATCTGCTGTTCCTCAGCCGCCGTCAGCAAAGCCACCCCGAGCGGATGCCGGCTCCCCTGCTCCAGGCTGGCGGCCAGCCTGACCAGCGCTTGCGTGTGCTGAGGGTCGTCACCATCGACCGCCCTGGCTGCCATCAAGCGCGGCTTGCCTTCGGTCAGGGTGCCGGTTTTATCAAACACCACAGCATTGATCTGATGTGCAAGCTCCAGCACCTGGGCATCCTTGATCAGAATGCCATGTTTGGCGGCAATGCCCGTCCCCACCATGATGGTGGTAGGCGTCGCCAGGCCAAGCGCACATGGGCAGGCAATCACCAGCACCGCCACGGCATTGAGAATAGCCTGCTCGCCACTCGCGCCTGCCAGCAGCCAGCCGAGCAAGGTAACAAGCGCGATCACCAGCACCACGGGCACAAATACGGCGCTGACCTTGTCCACCAGGCGTTGAATATCAGGTTTGGCAACTTGGGCATCTTCCACCAGCCGGATAATCCGCGCCAGGGTGGATTCGGCGCCTATGGCTGTAGTTTTAACGCACAGCAGGCCATCCAGGTTATAAGCGCCACCGGTCACATGGTCGCCCACCCGCTTGTGCAAGGGCATGCTCTCCCCGGTGATCAGGGCTTCATCCACTTGGCCCTCGCCTTCCTGCACCACGCCATCCACCGCAATGCGTTCACCTGGCCGCACAATCACCAAGTCACCCAGGCGAACCTGCGCCAGTGGCAAGCTGAGCTCTTTGCCATCACGCCGCACAATGGCGGTATCCGGACGCAAGGCCTGCAAGGCTCGTATGGCTTCAGTGGTCTGGCGCTTGGCGCGGCTTTCCAGCCATTTGCCAAGCAATACCAGCGTGATCACCGCGCTGGCGGCTTCAAAATAAAGATGCTCATGCCCCATCAGCAGCATATAGACCGACAAGCCATAGGCTGCGGTGGTGCCCAGTGCCACCAGCAGATCCATATTGCCGCTGCGATGCAGCACTGCCTGCCATGCCGAACGGTAGAACGATGCTCCCAGCCAGAGCTGCACCGGCGTGGCGAGCAGCCATTGCAGCCAGCCCGGGAGATTGAAATGAATGCCGACCACCATCAGCAACATGGGCAGTATCAAAGGCACGGTAAACGCGGCGGCCGTGGCGACTTTCCAGCCGCTATGGATTTCTGGCGGCGCAGAAAAGGCTGTTTCGGCTTTAAGTGGCGTGGCTGCATAGCCCGCCTTGCTGACCGCTTGCACCACGCGCTCAGCACTGGCCGGGGAGGAAAATTGGATATGGGCACGCTCTGTTGCCAGGTTCACACTGGCCGCGCTCACGCCCTCCACTTTCAGAATGGCTTTTTCCACACGCGCGACGCATGAGGCGCAGGTCATGCCACTGATGGCAACATCAAGCTCGGTTAAAGGGGTATTCGCTTCCGACATGGTACTTTCCAAACAAAGGGAGACGGCGTGACGCCTGCCTTAAGGATACACCCAGGCATCGCCGCTGACGACTTTTGCCGCCGTGCGTTTGGGAATGATGAGAGATTGCCGGGATTGGATGACGAGGAAAAGAGAATGGTCACCTCAGCCATGCATGACGTGCATATGCGATGTGGAGGCCTATAAATGCAAAACGGCCCCTGAGGGCCGTTTCTCAATTCAGGGCTATTACGCCTTCTGAATGTTCGATGCCTGCTTGCCCTTAGGACCAGTCGTGATGTCGAAACTCACGCGCTCGTTTTCCTTCAGACTCTTGAAGCCATTGCTGGCAATGGCCGAGAAGTGCGCAAACAAGTCTTCGCCTCCATCGTCCGGGGTAATAAAGCCAAAACCTTTTGCATCGTTAAACCACTTCACGGTACCTGTTGCCATTTGCTGTCTCCTGCACTTGATAAAAACATCGCCAAACGATGACGATGGGATGAAATAAAACGTACTACACCGCCAGTGTAGGCCATATTGCCCCTTCTGCCATACAGATTTTTCTGAATCGCCTGTAGGAGAAATCTTTCAAAGGGGGCTTTTTTTCGCTGACAGCCCATTCTGACGGCACTTTCAGCCATTTGACGACAGCCTGCGCCAGCCCTGCTAGCTACTATGGCCCGGTGATCAGTTGATCCAAAACAGCAAAAAAATCAAATAAACGAAAGGAAGCACCATGAATTGGGACCAAATCGAAGGTAACTGGAAACAACTGACCGGCAAAGTCCGTCAGCAATGGGGAAAACTGACCGATGATCATCTAGAGGAGATCAAAGGCAACAAGGACATGCTCGCAGGCAAGCTACAGGAACTCTATGGCATCTCGAAAGAAGAAGCCGAAGCCCAGATCGAAAAGTTTCGCAACAACTAACGATTGCGTTACCCCCTTAATCACTGGAGCAACATGATGAATATCGCACATAAAATGGCATTGGGTGGCCTGCTGGCCATGCTGATGAGTAGCCAAGCCTGGTCACAAGTCATCACCAAGGCTGAATATGAAGATGGCAAGAATCGCGTAAACGCCGTTTACGACCAGGAGAAAAAAGCCTGTGGCAAGCTTTCAGGCAACCAGGAAGATGTTTGCAAGGCCGAAGCAAAAGCCAAGCGTGAAGCTGGCCTGGCTGATCTCGATGCCAACCTGAAAGGCACACTCGATGCCCGTATCTCGGCAGAAGAAGAAAAGGTCAAAGGCACCTATGAAGTAGCCAAGGAAAGATGCGACGATTACAACGGCGATGCCAAGGACCTGTGCCTGACCAAAGCCAAGGCAGATCGCAGCACCGGCATGGCCAATGTAGATGCAACGCGCAAGACGCTGGAAGCCCGTCAGGAAGCCGCAGAAAAGAAAATGGAATCTGACTACGAAGTGGCCCTGAAAAAATGCGATAGCTACGCAGGCGATGTGAAGTCCAGCTGCAAGGACAAAGCCAAAGCGGATTACCGTCAGTAAGCTTCAGCCTTCTCAAGCTTTTTATAGTTAAAAAAACCGGCATTTGCCGGTTTTTTTATGCGCTATTTAATTGCGCAATCCCTACCCATTTCCCAAGTAATCCATATCAAGCCCATAGCTGTACGCGCCCTTCATCGCTATTGGGACTTCAAGTTCCAGTTCATGCCTGGTCACCAACCTGACCAGCTCAGCCTTATCGTTGATGGCAAGCTTGGCGTAGATACCCCGCAAATAATGGCGCACGGTGGCAGGAGACAAGCCGGTCTCAACCGCAATCTCCTTATATGAATGCGCTTGTGCAAAGCCACGTGCCACCTCGCGCTCGCGCCTGGTCAGTTTATCCAGCGGCGATGGTCGCCCGATATCCAGCCGTGTCAACCCGCCAGCCTGGTGCTGGTTTACGTAAATGCCGACGGGTAGCTGAATGGACGATGCCCGCTTGCCAGCCAGCATATCCACCAGAGCATGGGGCAAGCGGCCGCCACGCCAGGCAGGCCATGCCTGGCTCACAAACTCGGCAAAGGCACTGTCGGCATAAACAATGCTGCCGCGGCGATCAACATAGGCACTCGCCTTATCCTGCCATTTGTTCGGCAGGCGCGTGCGCTCGATATCTGCCAGCAGATTGGTGCGCCAGCAGGAATACAAATGCGGCGTGAGCCACTGTTTGAGCCGGATATCGCCAGCCTCAAAGGCGTGGGCGTGACTCCCGGAACGAAACAGTGAAATAAACAGAAAGGAGGTGCAGTCTGGCAGGAATACCGAAGTACACAAAGCTTGACTGAGATCATGCCCGGTATTGAGATCGGCGAGCCCAGGGGTTGAGTGCAGAGCCTGCCGGTTGAAATGCACCGTGGTTCGGGGCTGAATATGGACATCGTGTGCGAGCGCATCGTCATTCTTGACCGCATTCCAGTGCTCCTCGAACGCCAAGGGTAGCTCATAGCGGTAGGAGCTAAGCAAATCGAACCCGGCCTTGCCAGGCGACATGATGCCCCACCAGGCCCGATCAAACCCGATCACGCGCTCCAGATGCTTGAGCGCTTCTTGCTGAAAGACACGCGGACTCGCGGTCACGGCCGTCTGATACAAATCCGTCAACAGCGCATTGCCAGGTGTGAAATCCATTTTCAAACACTCCCCTTCTGCAGGTGGTGAAAGCCTTCTCTTCTCGCAGATCATCCTTTAATCCACGCCCTTAATCAATTATGTGGACCTGCGGGCGAAGCGGCACCTGCCCCCCCTGCATTTGCAGGATGTTCACGTAGCATCCTCACCGCCATACTCCTGTCTGGAGTTGACTTTAGTCATCCTCAAACGCGCAGGCAACTGATAAAAGGGAGAAAAAATGCCGACCAAAAAATCCATGCAAGTTTATGTGGTCAGGACCTGGTTCCTGCTGAATGTATTCGTGGCGCTCTACCCGCCCTTATACTGGGCAGCCAGCGAGCATCGCGAACTGATCCTGGGTCTGCCTGCGACCTTTGTCTACTTCACCGCCGTCAGCCTCTCCATTACCCTGAGTATCCTCTATGCCTTCTGGCAGGATGCCGCAAACGGAGAGCTGACATCATGATCATAACGTTCGGGATGATGCTGGTGTTCTTTGCAGGCCTGATTGTCATACTTCAGCGCATCAGGCTGGACGATAGCTCGTTTTCCAACTACGCCGTTGGCGACCGATCGTTTGGCGCACGTTATCAGGCTATGTCGTTTCTCAATACCTGGTACCCGGGCGCCATGTTCACGGCCTTCGGCGGCATGGCAGCAGCGAGCGGCATTATTTCATTCTACGTGCTGAGCTATAGCCTTTTGACGGTGATGCTGATGTACATGATGGCCAAGCCAGTATGGATGTGGGGCAAAGCCTTTGACCTGAAGACGCAGCCTGATCTTTTTTCCTTGCGTTACAACTCGCGCCACATCCGCACCATTGCCGCTGTCATTGGCATCATCTCAGGCATTCCGTGGCTGATTCTCGGCATGCAGGCACTGGGTGAAATGTTCCACTTCCTCTCTTTGGGCACGTTGACGTTTTCGCAGGCCGTGATATTGGGGGTGGTTGTAATCGCCTTCCGGCAGATATGGACTGTGCGTATTGGCATGCGTGGCGTCGTGATTTCCGATTTCTACCAAGGCATGGTGGCTTACCTGATAGGCACCGCCATGCTGATCGGGCTAATCGCCTGGCTGATCATGGCCAAAGGCATCCATTTCTCTAGCCTCGATGCAGCCCGATTCACGCTCCCTGGCCCCGGCTCTCAAGAAGGCCCGTTGTTTCTGTTCAGCCTGGTATTGACTGGCGCCCTGGGCGGATGGTGCTGGCCCTATATTTTTGTACGTTTGTTTACCGCTAACGGGGTGGCCAGCCTGAAAAAATCGGCGGCGCTGGCGATCCCTCTATCCTTCATTTTTTGTCTTGCCTTGCTGATTTTTGGCATGCTGGCTGGCATGCTGCCTTCTGCCAGCGGCCACCCAGATGATGTCTGGTTCATCGCATCGCAAGATGCTGGTGGATTAATACTGCTGGGTTTGGCAGGCACGGTCCTCCTGGCCGCCTCCATGGGCCATATTGATGGCAACATTCAGGCCACGGGCGCACAGATCGCAAACGATCTGCTGGGCAATTACTTCACACTAAGCACCCGGCAACTGATTGTCACCTCCAAGACTGGCATGCTGCTCCTCACCCTGCTGGCATCCTGGCTTTCATGCATGGCACTGCCCGCCCTATTCTCGCTCGCCGTTCTGGCTTACCAAGGGATTATCCAGCTAGCAGTCCCGCAATTCCTGGGAATATTCTGGAAACGCGGCAACAAATATGGCGCCATGGCCAGTATGTCCATCGGTTTTGCCGTAGCTGTCACGCTGGAGCTGATGTATCACGGCAAACTCCCTTGGGCATACGGCCTGACGTCCGGCGCGGTCGCGCTTATCGTGAATGTCATGGTCTATGTGGTAATGGCCTACCTTATTCCACAAAGCCCCAACGAAAAAAACCGTATCGCAGCCCTATTCCAGATGGTTGCCGGGCATAACACCATGCAAAACCCGCATGACCATGCAGAAAAAACTAGCCCAGGTCCGCTCAATGATTCACTAACTGGGGGTGAAACGCGTAACTGAAGAGGAAGATGCCTGCAGCGATGAGGTTGATGCATATTTTAATTTCTCATTGTTTAACTGGCTCAACGGCTGGCACATCGGGTAAAAACTCAATGGTGCGAAGGATTTCAATAGCATGCTGCGTAAGATCGCCCTGCGGCTCATTCACGTATGCCACCTTGCCATTCCCACACAACGCTTTTGAATCATGAAAAATACAAAAACTCATGGAACGCTGACGATATTGTTCATCGCCGATTAAATAGACATAGGTATCAGCCCACCCATGGCCATTCACGGCTTTAATATCGTAAACCTGCGTAGTTTCTATAATTTCCTCGGCTTTGTTACGCTCATAGGCTTCTGTGGAGGTGGTCAGATAGCTGCGCATGTAGTCAGGGTCTTTTCCCCACGTGTTCGTGGTGGAGTTAAGAACTCCAGAAGGTTGCATGAGATTGGGGTCGTTCTTATTCATGCACTCAAGAGAAAAATACATCCGCCCCATGTTCGACTTCCAGCTGGCAGGCAGGGGGTTAACTTCCATTCCTCCTTCTTGGGAATCAGGGTCTCCTCCATTACCAATACCACCATGGCGCGTGTGAGGTAGCGTTACTGCAATATTGCAGCCTTTGCCAAATACGACACTCACTCGCTCATTGGTCGGCGCTGCGAATGCAGCTTGATGTCCCAAGGCAAAAATAAGAGTAGAACAAACGATTAGTGATCGCATGAGTTAAGGTCTCCTTGGCGTATAGCCTTCAGGATATTCAATGCTTAGCTTGCCCTCAGCATTCGGAAGTCGCATTTCGGTGAGTACGGCAAGTGCTACGCCATAGGCGGAGCAGCGGGAGTCGAAGCCATTCATTCGGGAGTAATCGGTGCGGGTGGCAATTGCTGGCAGGTTAACTTTTGCGCATGCCCGCCAGAGGGCTTGGCTGCGGTAGCAAATGTATTTTTAAGGTGAAAAATTATTCAGGATATCTACGATAGGATTTCCCAAAAAAATCCGGACAATCTTCAAAGTCGGAGGGTTCTGCTTCATATCCTTTTTTTTCCAAGAATGACCCATCTGTTAAATTTACTAATAGTTCCTCCATTCCAGATTCTATGTAAACAATAGGTTTATTTTTGAGATAGAAAACATCAAATACACCTCCCATAATGCCTATTTCTTTTTTGATCGAAGGTTGATTTATTTTCAGTATGGTAACGTTTGAACTTTGAGGGCTAGCCGGATTAAATAATTTTGGCCTTCCCCAAATTACCATGTTTTTTTTATCACAGTCTATGTTGTATCCATCAATACTATGATCCACCTTAACCGTGTATATTTTTTTTATATAATTTATTTCAATTTTATAATTTGATAATATTTTTATTGATATATTACTAGCATAATCGGCCATGCAATTTGTCGTTAAAAACAAACTTATAAGGTAAATATTAATATACTTATACATTTACTTTACCCATCAAGTTATTTGATGACATCCAGTATCATGGAGTGCTCCAGCATCACCATGCTCTTGTCCGTCCACAATCAGCCGCATCGGGTATTCCACCATTTTCATGGTGATCGCATACCCGCCAGCGCTTGAGCTGAAAACTTGACGGCTCAAGGCTTCACTGGCCCACGGCTGGCACATCGGGTAAAAACTCAATGGTGCGGATGATCTCCAGCGCACGCTTGGTGAGGTCGCTTTTGGGATCAATCAAATACCCTGTAACCCCGTCCCCACATAAAGCTTTGGGTGGACGGACCAAACAAAACATTAAGGAGTGACGACGTCCATTTTCTTCCCCGGTAATATCTTTTTGGGTCATGACCCAACCTTTTGAATTAACAGCATTCACCTCAAAAGCGTCTCTGGCATTGATGTCGGCAAGTTCAAACTCTCGATCGTATTTGTCTGGTAACTGCTTAGCTTTGGCTATCCACTCACTCATATCCTTTACCCAATGATCAGAAACCGGGTCATACTTAATCGGTACTCTTGGGCCAGATACGTCTGGATCGTTAACATCTAGGCACCGCAGAGAAAAATACATTTCCCCCATGTTCGACTTCCAGCTGGCAGGCAGTGGCTCAACACGAAACCCACCTAGACGCTGTTGCAGCAACCCTCCCATACGGCTTCGCTCACCTTTAGGGAGAGTTGCCGCAATATGGCAGCCCTCTCCCAGGTTGGTCTCAACTCGAATAGTAGGGATGTAGTCGTTTGCTATTGCAGGAAACGAAACACTCAGCAAAGTGAGCAAATAAAGAAGTTTTTTCAAGTTAAGGTCTCCTTGGCTTATAGCCTTCAGGGTATTCAATGCTTAGCTTGCCCTCAGAATCCGGGAGTCTCATTTCGCTGAGCACAGCAAGAGCCACGCCATAAGCGGAACAACGGGAATCGAAGCCATTCATTCCAGAGTAGTCAGAATGGTTCCTTACCGCAGGACGGTTAACGGATGCAGACACCTGCCAGAAGCTGTTGCTTCGGTAATAAAGATGCCTGCCAGTGGGGTTGCCTTTCAGGTCGGTGGTATTCACGACGATGCGTTCCAGTATGTGAGGAGCATCGGCATATTCTTGAAGCTGATTTTTAACGGCATACCAACCAGCGCTGTCAGAGGGTGCGTTCATAGAGTCCAGTCTGGAATTATCGGGTGAGCCCAAGAGATCATCCCGCCAGTCTTTCATCTGCTGAGGAATTTCCGGGAAATTCTCATCTTTCAGCAGTTTGAGCGCTTGCTTCTCCTTGTGCTTGTACATGTCATTAAAGGCTGCCTGTAGCCTTGTCCCCAGCGCCGCATCCACCTTGCGCCCGCGGAAGCGCCAGTAATCAAAATAGTTGGCCGGGTTCGTTAACTGCAAAAAGCCGCGCCCATGCCAGGGGGTGTAATACTTGTTGGAGGCACCTATCTCAGAAAACGAGTTAAGCCATGAGGTCTCCTGTACCGCATTGCCAAAGAAAGCCGCCATTCTTAGTGGGCTATTCAGACCGTATTTGCGCAGGGTGCGGTTGAGTGGGATACGATGGGCGAGCGAAGTAGTCCTGCCTGTGGAAACCTTATCCCAACCAGCAACCCCCTCCCAAAGCAGTCGGTTCTGAACTATCCCATTCGCATCCGTCACCGTGCCAGAGCGTATGGCATGGCTGGGCAACAGCTGCTTGAATTCTTCCACCCCCAGCCACATGCATTTGCGCATGTGCTGGATAAAGGCGATGGGATGGAAATGCCATTGGGCATGTTTATACGCCTCGGGCAAATCGGTGCGGGTCAAGGCCTTGATATGCGCCTCAAGTGCCTCCCAGCTCTTGTCGGTTTTATCGTTTCTGTAATGCGGCAAATCCTTGATATGGCCGTAGCGGGCTTCGAAAGTACCCTGGTCAAACTCGCTGGGGAACTTGCAGATCAGGTGCTTGAGTTTGTCGGCCAGGCTGTCTGAAGGGGTGAGTATCGGGCTTGCCAGCTTGCGCAAGCCTTCGTCGGTGCGCTCTAGTGCCCGCTTGCGGTCTTCCATGCGGACATGCTGGCGGGCAAAGAGCTCGCGCAGGGTCTTGCTATCGCAGCGCTGGTCCAGGGGATTGTCGTCATCCTGTATGCATTGCCAGCCCATGATGGCGGGGAAATCGGCATCGCTAAACTGAAACGTACCCGGCGCATTCAGATTCGCCCACAACAGCCCCTGCGACGTATGAATGCAGCGCCAGTGCTCTGCCCCCGCTGGCAGCGGGTCTGACCCCAGCACCCGCCCAAAGCGCAGCAACTCATACCAGCCACTGGGGCTGCTTTGCGCCTGCTGGCTTTCGGCAAGGCTCTTATGCCGCTTGTCGGCTTCCTTATGCAGCGCATACTCGCCCCGGCGCTCCGCCACCTTGGTGCCAATCACCTCCCCGGCATGCTCGCCTGTGGCGTGGTATGTGGTGAGGTGGGCATCGCCTTCGTAATCCAGCTTCACCCACAGCGGTGCGGGTAGCGTGGCCCCGCTGGGGGTCGCCATATGGGTCGTGGGCTGGCGTGCATGCACCGGTGTGCCTGCAGGCAAATACACATAAGTGCTGCCAAACACCACATCGGTGCGCCCACTCCGGGTGGGCGCCTGACCCAGGGCAGGCAGCGCATCCGGCGCTTGCCCCAGCAGCGTCGTCAGGTTGGCCTCATCCATGCAGATTTCAACATGCACATGCGCCAGCTGGCTGTATATCTGCCCGGCTTCGCCCAGCTTGTCCTTGCGGTAGACGCGCTGCCCCTGCTTTACCGCCAGTGACTTCAGATGCATATACACGCTGTAAAAGGTAAAGCTCACGGGGGTATCACCATTCGCCCCGATCTCGGCCATGTGCTCCAGTATCACCATGCCCTTGTCTGTCCACTCGGCATGCCCCTCGCAGTAAGCCGCGTAGTTTTGTGGGTGGTCGGGGTTGTCACTGGGGCTGGGATCCGGCTCTACGGTGTAGATCACCTTGCCATCGGCAATCGCGCGCAGTGGCGCATAGCCTTTGTCGCCATCCACAGGTGCGTTCAGGTGGATGCCATTGTGCCACTCCATGAAACTGTTAACAGGATAGTGTCCGCCAAAGGCATAGCGGATGGTCTCGCTATGGTCGGCATGCGTGGAATCGATGATGAATGGGTAGCTGATCAGCATGAAATGACTCTAGGGTTATTTTGAAAAAGACCTGCTTGCGTTAGGCGTACCGGTGAGTATCGGGGGCATCACCACCGGCAATGTTTTGGGGCCATCCATCCCATGCTGGTTGGCATGGACTTTCCAGATACCTGCTGTGCCGCTCTCAATGCCGCTGGCGCTCCAGCGGGTGTAGCTGCCGCCCGCGTTCACCACAATTTCCTGTTTGGCGGTGAAGGTGATGTTTTCTGCGGTGTGGCGAATGTCCAGATTGGCGACCATGTCGATGCTGTGTTTGAGGGCTTGGATATCGATGCTCTCTTGTGCCGAAATGAGCTTGATGCCCGCCTTGTACGCAAACAGCCGTATCGCCTCACGCACACTGGCGATGAGGCTGCGATTGGCACTCAAGCTGACATGGCTGCCCGTGGCAATGGCATGGTCTTCGCCACTGTGCTGATGGGTACTGCCGGGGGTGGTGCTGGCAATGCCAGCGGGGCTTGCCATGACCAGATGCGGTTGCTGCAGTTCGGGGAAGGCGGTGTCGTTGGAGTTTGTATTGCTGCTGTTGTTGCCGGTAATACCGTCATTCTGCCCCTGCAGCCGTTCGCTCACCCTGGGCTGGTCGTCGTTGTCCTGTGCCTGGTGCTGGCTGGCGAGCTGACCCAGGTCGGCATGCTGGGCTTGTGCCTGTGCTAATCTTGCCGTGGTCTCGCTGAGGTCGGTGAGGTGGTTCTGCGCTTCTCGTCTCGCTTCGGTGGTGAGGATAAGGCCTTGTCTGGCGCGGATCGCCCCATGCCCATCGGTGCGGAGTTCCAGGCCTTCACCCCGGTAATCCAGCCGTCCGGCATTGCCGTCTATACGGGTGATATGCCCCAGGCTTAAGGAAGAGCTGTCATGGTCGCTCTTGAGCTGTAGCTGGATCTTGCCATCGGTGTCATCGAGGATGAGGTGATTGCTGCGGCCGGCAGCGCCATTGCCTCCACCGGGGATGAGCTCACGGGAGCGGATACCGCTCAAGGCCTGCTGGGCCGGGAGCTGCCAGGGCGGCAGGTTGAGCTGGTTGTAGAGACGGCCAGTACAGATGGGCAGGTCAGGATCCCCACCGAGGAAATCAATCAGCACTTCTTCGCCTATGCGTGGCAGGTGCATGGCCCCCAGCTGGTTGCCTGCCCAGGCTTGCGATACCCGTACCCAGCAACTGCTGTGCTGGTTCTTCAGCCCATAGCGGTCCCAGGGGAACTGCACCTTGATGCGGCCATACTGGTCGGTGTAGAGATTGCTCTCGGCGGTGTCGCCGGTGGGGCCGGTGACGAGGGCGGTCTCCGGGCCATGGGTACGTGGCTTGTGGCCGGGCGCATGCGGCAGCAGCACATCGGGGCGCAGCACTTCGCGGGTGGGCTGGCCGCTGAAGTGGGTCTCCATGCGCCAGGTGCCGGTGAGGTCGCCTGTCAGCGCGCCACTGATGCTATCGACGATGGCGGCACGCACCGTTGAAGCTGAAGAGGACACGGTCTCTTCGCTTACATTCTCAATCAGCAAGGTGGTGCTGAGGATGAGGTACTCCTGATTGGCCTTTGCTCTGGGATGTTCCTTGAGGGTAAAGGTATGGCCAGGCACCACACCCCGGATATGGCCTTCGCCTGCCACCCGGTGACCGGGCTGGCGCAGGGCTTCCATGCGCAGCCGGGCCAAGAGCTCACCTTGCGGCTCGGTCTGGTTGGCTTCGCGGTCCATGCCGGCATTGGGCTGGCTGTAGTCACTGCCATGGTCGGTGCGCCATTGGTAGACCTCGCTCTCGCCATGGGCGGTGTTGCGCGGCTGGGCGTTGCGGGCGGCGAGCTCGGCCCGGGGGCGGGTGTAGTCGTAATCGCGGCTGGCATAGACGCCTGAGGTCAGTTGCTCGGCATCGCTGAAGTGGTGCAGGTACTCTGCATCGGTCTTATGGTCTGGTGGGTAATAGGCAATGGTGTGATAGCCACTGGCCGGGTCATCGGGCTG
The DNA here is from genome assembly GCF_009858335.1 of Methylovorus glucosotrophus. Taxonomy (NCBI): domain Bacteria; kingdom Pseudomonadati; phylum Pseudomonadota; class Betaproteobacteria; order Nitrosomonadales; family Methylophilaceae; genus Methylovorus; species Methylovorus glucosotrophus. The sequence continues at coordinate 1,483,441 of NZ_VMSE01000001.1, read as the reverse complement.
GAATGGCGTATAGGCGCCATTGTGATCGGCCAGTACCAGGGTATGGCGCCCGTCGTCATGGCGGAAATGAAAGCTGATGCCCCACTCCCGCCACAACCGGGTGAGGAAGGCAAAGTCGGATTCGTTGTATTGCACGCTGTAATCCCGGGCGGGATAGGTCTCGATCAGCCGCTTCTCCAGCGCATAGGGGTAGTCCGCCAGTACGGCTTCGGTGATCTCGACCACGGTCTGGTCCTGGAACACCTTGCAGTCGGTGGTGAGGGTGGCGAGGTGGAGCCAGGGGCGTAGCGTGATGACATAGAGCGCATGGCGGCTGTCTTCCGCCACATGGCGTATGTCGGTAATGAGTCCACTGACATACCGTGTGCCTGCCCCCTGATTCGCCATGCCGAGATCGCCCAGCGCACCGGGCAGGAACTGGCCGTGGCCTTCGAGGCTGATGCCGCAGGTCAATACTTGACCCATCAGCGGACCGAAGTCGAGATCACTGCCGACTTCCCCCAGACGGCTACGTACCGTGAGCTGGTAGTCAAACAGGGTGTTGATACCCTCTCCCCCGGCAAGACGGACAGGCTCCAGCCCATCGGGCAGGATCTGATGCAGCGCGGGACATTGCAGGGTAAGCAGGCGACGGGAGGATAACAGCGAGGGCAGCATGACAGGGAATCCGTGGCTAAAGGCGGGTTCGATCATGCACAGGATTGCGAAATCAGGAAATTGCCCTTAAGGGCGAACCACGGTCAGTGGCGCATCAAAAAAAAAGATTATGTGCGTAAAAACATAACCTTGAAGGTGAGTATCAGGTATTTAGAAGGCGATGACGAAAGGCATAGCTGATCAGTTCGGCATTATTACTGCAGTGCATCTTGCGCAGAATCTTGCAGCGAAAAACGCTGACCGAGCTGGCGCTGATCAGGAGTTCACGCGCGACGGAGGGTATGGATTTGCCCGAGGTGAGTTTGAAGAACACCTGTAGCTCACGCGCGGAGAGATCGATGTGGGGCAGATGGACGGCGTCTGGGGTATTGCGCCCCGAAGGTTGTGCGGCAGGTTTGCTGGAGAGGAGCGCAGAAGCGGCCTGCAAGATGGCATGTTTGCTGGCATCGCGGGGGATGTAGGCGCGACACCCCAAGCGCACATAGTGATTGCGCAATGTGGCATCCTCCGGGCCGCCTACGATCAGGCATGGCAAATCAGGGAAGTCGTGCATGAGGTCGCACAGGGTTTCCAGGCCGTTCTTGGCCGGGTCGGAGATATCAATCAGCAACAAGTCTGGGGGAATGACAGCATGCGCGGCGGCTACTGCGCTAGTGGCAGATTCAGTGACTCTGAATTCACCTGTGGCTTCTAGCAGTTGTCTCAGGGCGTATCGGCTGACGCGATATCCATTCACCAACATGACATTGTGTATGCGCATTGAGGCTCCTTTTGCCGCATTTGCGAGGGGATGCATTCAATACCAGCATACGCCGCGAGCTCGGCTGTGGCTGTAGGCGTAATGCCATTCTGTTGTAGGAAATGGCCTTCGGATTGCTGTGACGGCGGATGGCCGCGAGCGATTACCAGTAGGTCTCGGTGGTGATGTGGCCGGGTTCGCGCCTTCTATGCTTCTTGAGTCCACGCGTGGCGAGCAGGCTTTGCATGTCTTCCACCATTTGCGGATTGCCACACAGGATGACTTGGCTATGTTCGGGGCTTAGCGTGGTTTGGGCATGCTGTTCCAGACGGCCATCTTGCAGCGCCTGCTGGATGCGGCATGGCAAGCCGATGTCGGAGGCTTCCCGCGTTACCAGGGGCACAAAATGCAAACGGCCCGGATGCGCAGCCATGAGCGCCTGTATGCGCTCCAGATAGGCGAGATCGTGCTGATAGCGCACCGAGTACACCAGCACGGCATGCTCGTATTGCTGCCACAAACGTTCCGTGCCGAGCATGGAAAGAAACGGCCCTATGCCGGTGCCACTCGCGATCAGCCACAGATCGCGGGCGGCGGGAATCTCATCCAGCGTCATGAAGCCATGGGCGGTGGGCGACAGCTGAACAACATCGCCGGGTTTCAATGGCACCAGATGCGGACTGAGCTTGCCCTCTGGCACTTCAATATAAAAAATCTCTAGCGGCCGCTGCTGCGGTGGGTTCACCAGCGAATAAGGATGCGCCACTACTTGGCCCTCTATTTCCAGCCCCAGTTTCACAAACTGCCCGGCGGCAAAAGGTGCCAGATCAGCCTCAATATAGAGCGTATGCAGATAGGCATTCCAGTGTTTATGCTCCACTACCCTGCCTTGTATCCATGTCGCCATTGCTAATCCTTAAATGAAAATGGTGATGCAGAGATGCGCAACACCTTCAATTATTCCTACTTTTCTTACGGACTATTCCCTATAAAAAACAATGCATAATCGATGCATTCTGACACTTCACCTTACGATAAGGAAAGGAGTTACATCATGCCTAGAGGCGCATCTCCCAAGCGGGAACACGAGTTTGAAAAGCTCAAGCACCAGTTTCAGCATGATCATCGCTACCCCGGGCGCGAAGAGGAAGTGGCAGCCCGCATTGTGAATAAACAGCGTAGCGAGGCAGGCGAAACCAAATCTTCCAGCGGCAAATCCGCCAAGCCAGCAGGTTCCAGTCGCGCTTCTATGCGCAAAACTTCGCGCACCAGCGTAGCCTCCCGCAAATCAGCCAATGTCCATACGGGTAACCCGCGACTGTCGGTCAAAGAATATGCTGGGCTTACCATCCCGGAAGTGACCTCGCGACTGGCTACGCTGAGCTTGTCGCAAATTCGTCGCTTGCGCGATTATGAGCTGGCCCACAAGCACCGCAAAGGCATGCTGGAAAAGCTTAACCGCAAGCTGGTGCATTAACGCGCACGTCGGGCAACTGCTCAGACGCTAATCCGGCAGGTGCCCGACTCTATTAGGTGGTCAGCCCCACTGCCCGCATGATGAGGCGCAGCAGCAGGCTGACCGCGCCCAATGCCAGCACACTGCCCAGCCAGATCAAAAACAGCCAGCCCAGGCGCTGTCCCCAGCGTTTTTCAGATTTATCCGCCATTAATGGTAGCCCTCCCCGGCTTGCACCTTGCCACGGAATACGTAATAGCCCCACGCGGTATAGATCAGGATGATAGGGATAATGATCACCGCGCCTACCAAAGCAAAGCCCTGGCTCTGGGGTGGTGCCGAGGCCGCCTGAATGCTGATGTCAGGCGGTACGATATTCGGCCACACGCTGATGCCCAGTCCTACGTATCCCAGAAACACCAACCCCAGCGTAAAGACAAAAGGCCATACCTCGGCCTTGCGCGCCAACGCTCTTTGCAGCTGATAGAAACAGAACAGCACCAGCAGCGGGATCGGCAGCAACATCCACATATCAGGCCCGAACCAGCGGGAGGCGATGCGGCTATCGATAAATGGTGTCCACAGGCTGATGACGGCAATAATCGCCAGCAACACCAGGCCGAGCACACGCGACAGCCGATAACACGTCGCCTGCAGCTCGCCTGAGGTTTTCATGACCAGCCAGGTGCTGCCCAGCAAGGCATAGGTCGCCAGCAGGCCAACACCGGTAAACAGCGAAAATGGCGTCAGCCAATCCAGTGCACCCCCTGTATAAACGCCATTTACCGCAGGAATACCACGGATATAGGCACCCAGAGTCACGCCCTGGAAAAAGGTCGCGGCCATGGAACCGCCTATAAAGGCCTTATCCCAGAAATGGCGCTCGTGATCGCGCGCCTTGAAGCGAAACTCGAAGGCCACGCCCCGGAAAATCAGCGCCATCAGCATGAAGATCAGCGGCAGATACAAGGCGCTGAGGATGATGGAATAGGCTTGCGGAAATGCCGCCAGCAAGCCTGCGCCGCCCAGTACCAGCCAGGTTTCATTGCCATCCCACACCGGTGCTACCGTATTCATCATCACATCGCGGTCATGCCGGTCGCTGAAAAAGGGATAGAGAATGCCGATGCCAAGATCGAATCCATCCATGATGATGTACATCATGATGCCGAACAGGATAATGCCGGCCCAGATCAGGGGTAGATTGGCTTCCATGACTAGCGTCCTCCTTCGGTTGAGCCGGGCTTGTCGGCACTGAACTCCGGTGCCAGGGTAAAGACATGGTCTTCTTCCAGGTCTGGCGTGCTGGCTGGGGTTTCGTCAGGCTGCGGCGCAACGCGCATGAGTCTCAGCAGATAAGCCACACCGGCGCCAAATACCAGCAGGTAGATCAGCACAAACAGCACCAGCGTGAGTCCGACTTCTGCGGCACTATGCGGCGTGACGGCATCCGCCGTGCGCAGCATGCCATACACCACCCAGGGCTGGCGGCCTATCTCGGTGGTATACCAGCCTGCGAGGATAGCCAGCACCCCGGCAGGCCCCATACAGAGGGCAAAGCGCAGAAAGGGCCTGGTGTCGTACAAACGACCGCGCCAGCGCAGCCAGGCAGAAATGACACCGAGCAAAATCATCAGCATGCCCAGCCCCACCATGATGCGGAACGACCAGAACACAATGGTGGCATTGGGGCGGTCTTCCGGTGCAAACTCTTTCAGCGCGGGAATGGGTGCATCCCAGGAGTGGCGCAGGATAAGACTGCCAAGGTGCGGGATTTCCAAGGCAAAATGGGTTTTTTCAGCAGCCATGTCGGGCCAGCCAAACAGGATAAGCGGCGTGGCTTCGCCGGGCTGGTTTTCCCAGTGGCCTTCAATCGCCGCGATTTTGGCGGGCTGATGTTCCAGCGTATTCAGACCATGGAAGTCGCCAATGACCGCTTGCACCGGGGCCACCAGCAAGGCCATCCACATGCCCATGGAAAACATGGTGCGCACTGCCTTGGTGGTGGTACCGCGCAGTAAATGCCAGGCACCGACAGCCGCGACCAGCAAGGCAGTTGCCAGATAGGCGGCCACTACCATGTGCATCAAACGATAAGGAAACGAGGGATTGAACACGATCTGCCACCAGTCCACCGGGATCAATCGCCCATCCACCAGGGCAACCCCCTGTGGCGTATGCATCCAGCTATTGGAGGCGAGAATCCAGGTGGCGGAAATCAGCGTGCCGACCGCCACCATGAGCGTGGAGACAAAATGCAGGCCGGGCCCGACTTTGTTCCAGCCAAACAGCATGACGCCGAGGAAACCTGCTTCAAGAAAGAACGCCGTCAGCACCTCATACGCCAGCAAGGGGCCGGTGACACTGCCGGCATAATTGGAAAACCCTGACCAGTTGGTACCAAACTGATAAGCCATGACCAGCCCCGACACCACGCCCATGCCAAAGGTAAGCGCAAAAATGCGCGACCAGTAGCGGTAGAGTTCGAGGTAATGGGCCTGTTTGGTTTTGAGCCACAAGCCCTCCAGTACCGCCAGGTAGCTCGCCATGCCGATGGTGATGGCGGGAAACACGATGTGGAACGAGATGGTGAACCCGAATTGTATGCGGGCAAGATCCAACGCTAAAACTGACATGATGCATCCTCAGGTTTTCTGGCTGTCTGGGCATATGACCCTGCTAACACCAGATAAATTTCCAATTAAATCCTAAGGATAAGCATGGCACTATGCAATGCACAGTCAGGCGCTATTTGATCGGTACAGTGTGATGCCGAAAAGGCGCCTGTTGGCATGCCCTGCCCTGACTTGGTCGCATGAAAAAGGCCGACCCGGTTAAGGTCGGCCTCTTCAACAAACATACACCAGAGCCTTGTGAGTCAGGCTACCTCATCTGCGATGAGAGCCAGCGCCTCAGGCTTACCTGCGGGCTCAGGTAGTCGTGAGCGCCTTGGCAATCGGCAGCTTGCGCACGCGCTTGCCAGTGGCGGCAAACACGGCATTGGCCACCGCAGGCATCACGGCAGACGTGCCTGGCTCACCGATACCCCCCGGGTTTTCCTGGCTGGGCACGAGATGCACCTCGACCACGGGTGCTTCATTCATGCGCATCATGCGGTAGTTATGGAAGTTGCTTTCCTGCACACGGCCCTGCTCAAAGTTGATTTCACCCCACAGCGCACCGGTAATGCCAAACATGATGCCGCCTTCCATCTGGGCTCGCACGGTGTCAGGGTTCACGGTGTAGCCGCAGTCCACCACGCAGACCACTTTCTTCACGCGTACCTGCTGATCCGCATCAACTTCCACTTCCACCACCTGGGCAATGTAGGTGCCAAAGGCAAACAGCACCGAGACGCCTTTGCCAGCCTTGCCCTTGGCAGGCGCTGCCAGTGGCGTAGACCAGTTGGCTTTTTCTGCCGCCAGCTCAAGCACCGCCTTGGCGCGCGGGGCGTTTTTCAGCAAGGCGAGGCGATACTCCACGGGATCCTTGCCTGCCTTGGCGGCCAGCTCGTCAATAAAGCTCTCCACCACAAAAATGTTATGGGTGGGGCCGACGCCGCGCCAGAAAGCGGTGGGCAATGGCGGCTCGTGACGCACGTAATCGACATAGACATTCGGCACGGCATATTGCAGATCGGTCGCGCCTTCAACCGCATCCGGGTCTACGCCATCCTTCACTGCGGCCGGGAAGAAGCGCGCCATGATGGATGAGCCGGTGATGTGGTGCTGCCAGGCTTGCGGATTGCCATGCTCATCGATGGCGGCCGAGATATGGTCGTAGTAATACGGACGGTACATATCGTGCTGTATATCTTCTTCACGGGTCCATACCACTTTGACCGGGAAGTTAACCTGCTTGGCGATGGATACCGCTTGTGCCACCGAGTCGACTTCCAGACGACGGCCAAAGCCGCCACCCAGCAGATGGTTATGAATGCGCACCTTGTCTTGCGCCAGGCCAGTCAACTGCGCAGCCACCATCTGTGCGACCACGGGCACTTGTGTGCCGACCCAGATATCGCAGCCATCGTCCTGAACGTGCACGGTGCAATTGATGGGTTCCATGGTGGCATGGGCAAGGAATGGCAGTTCATAAACCGCTTCCAGCTTCTTGTCGGCAGAGGCAATCACGCCAGGCGCATTGCCCGTGTTCTTGGCCACGGCGCCTTTGGCTTCGGATGCCTTGGCAATGTCTTCGCGCAAACTGGCGCTCGAAAAACCGGCATGTTCGCCCTCATCCCAGGTGATTTTCAGCGCAGCCAGGCTCTGCTTGGCGGCCCACATGTGGTCGGCAATCACGGCCACGGCATTGTCCAGCTTGATCACCTGCTGAAAGCCCTGAATCTTTTTGGCTTCGCTGTCATCGACGGACACCAGCTTGCCGCCAAATACCGGGCTGGCACTGACGGTAGCGATTTTCATGTCCGGCACTTTGACATCAATGCCAAACTCGGCGGTGCCATTCACTTTGGACGGCGCATCCAGCCGGTGCACCGGCTTGCCGATGATCTTGAAATCCTTGGGATCCTTGAGCGTCACAGCGCTAGGTGCAGGCAGGCGTGAGGCCTTCTCCACCAGATCGCCATACGGCACGCGACGCCCGGTTGGCTGATGGACGACTTCGCCGTTTTCAGCGTAGCAGGTCTCGGGGCGCACTTTCCATTCATCGGCAGCGACTTGTATCAACATCATGCGCGCACGGGCGCCAGCTTCACGCAGGGGCTTCCAGGCACCGCGCACGGAGGTGGAGCCCCCGGTAATCTGCGCGCCCAGCAAGGCATCGCCATAGGCTTTGTCATCCGGCGGTGCGTGTTGCAGCTTGACCTTGCTGACGTCGACTTCAAGCTCTTCGGCAATCAGCATGGGCATGGAGGTATACGTCCCCTGCCCCATTTCTACCTTGTGCGCGACGATGGTCACCACGCCATCCTGGTCAATATGGATAAAGGCGTTGGGCGTGAATTCCTGCTTGCCGCCAATGCCCAGCTTGCTGCAGGCGGTACCCAGCAGGCTGAATTCCAGCAACAGGCCTATGCCCAGACCGGATGAAAGTTTAAGAAAGTCGCGGCGGCTGACGTCCCCGCGTGCGGTATCGGCTGTTTGTGTTTCGGGCAGCATATGCATATCAGGCCTCCTTGGCGGCAGGCTGACCAGCAGCCAGCTTGATGGCGGAACGAATGCGCGCATAGGTGGCGCAGCGGCAGATATTGCCGGACATGGCATTGTCGATGTCCTGATCCGATGGCGTCGCATTTTCCTTTAGCAAGGCAACGGCGGACATGATCTGGCCGGACTGGCAGTAGCCGCATTGCACCACTTCCTGTTCAATCCAGGCGTCCTGCACGCGCTTGCCGAGTTCGCTGGCGCCTATGCCTTCAATCGTGGTGATTTCCTTGCCATTGGCAGCGGATACCGGTGTGACGCAGGACCGTATCGGCTTGCCATCCAGATGCACGGTGCAGGCGCCGCAAAGCGACATGCCACACCCGAACTTGGTGCCAGTGAGGCCGACTACATCGCGTAAGGCCCATAGTATGGGGGTGTCATCGGTCACATCCAGATCGTGCTGGTCGCCGTTTACATTCAAGGTGATCATAGTTACCTCATCTTGTTAAAGTTAAAAATAAAAGCAAAAAAATTCAGGGTAATCTGTATTGCTGGAAAAACTAGGGCGCGGCAAACGCCGACTCGCGCCGCTGCCAATCCGCCACGGTATCAATATCAAACAGCACGCCGGCGTCGTCGACATCCAGCGTCACCAATTGGTCCATATGATCCTGCACAATCTGCCTTGCCCCCTGGTCGCCCTGGCATGCCATCAGGGGCTGGCGAAACTGGGCATTGAATCCGACCGGGTGCCCGCGCTTGCCTGCATGAACAGGTGCTATCAGGGCATGGCCGCTTGCAAGCTTTTCCGCAAGTGATTGCAGTGTGCTCGCATGGATATCCGGCATATCGCCCAGCCCAATAAGCCAGGCATCGGCCTGGGCGGTTTGCGCCACGCCAAAGGCCAGGCTGTGCCCCATGCCCGATGCTGACTGATCGCATGCCAGCCAGTGAATGCGATCGGCGGCATCCAGCTCTTGCTCTACCTGCGCCCGTAGCGCCTTGTGCTCAGGCGGCACTACCACCCACACATCGGGAAAACTCGTCAGCCATGGCTGCAATGCTTGTGAAAGCACACAGATGGCACCTCTATCCCCTGTCAGTGGCTGCATCAGCTTGGGTCCGCCAAAGCGGGAAGAACTGCCGGCGGCCAGCACAATCGGGCTGATGTCATGCTTGTTGTCAGGCATGCCGCTTGAGTTCGGCCGGTTGAAACGAGGCAGCATTGAATTGGGGATGATTGCGTATGGACACCAGGTGGGCCACGATCGCCACGGCGATCTCCGGCGGAGTGCGGCTACCAATGCTGAGGCCTACCGGGCCATGCAGACGATCAATTTCTTCAGGGGCAAGATCAAACAAAGCCAGCCGCTCACGGCGTTGCTGATTGGTGCGATGTGACCCCAGCGCCCCCACGTAAAATGCGGGGGATTTCAATGCTTCAAGCAAGGCCATGTCATCCAGCTTGGGATCGTGGGTCAGTGCAATCACCGCGGTGCGGCTATCCACTTGCTGCGTCAAAATGGCGTCGTCCGGCATATCGCCAATGATGTGGGTGCCCGGCACCGACCACGTCTGTCTGAATTCTTCGCGAGGATCACACACGATCACTTCGTAATCCAGCGCTTGGGCCATTTGGGCGAGATAGACCGAAGTTTGCCCGGCGCCAATGATCAGCATGCGCCAGCGCGGGCCGTGTATCGTGGTCAAGTGGGTTGTGCTGAGCGTGAGCCTGCTGTCCGGGGCGGCATTGCTTACCACCACGTTCAGGCTATCCAGTTCGAGGGTACGAGAAACCAGGCGATGCTCAGCCACAAGAGACTGTACTTGCTGCAACCAGCGATCATCGCGCATGCGCTCGACCAGCAATTTGAGAACGCCACCGCATGGCAAGCCAAAGCGACGGGCTTCTTCCGTGGTGACGCCGTAGGTAAGCACTTCGGCCCTGTGCTGGGGCAGTTGGCCAAGGCGCGCTTTATCGGCGAGATCGTCTTCGATGCAGCCGCCAGAAACCGAGCCCACCATCAGGCCATCTGCACGTAATACCAGCATGGCCCCTACAGGCCTTGGGCTGGAACCAAAGGTTTCAACCACCGTCATGAGCCACAATGGCTGCTTTTGTCGCGCCCATTCAAGGGCCGTGGTGAATACTGAAAAATCGACGCTATCCATGGCGCTCCCCGCTAATGGCATAGGTGTGAAGACAAGGTGTACAACAAACTTGCGTGTAAGAATTTCATTATGCCCGCTTAGGACTTCATGATAAATGACATAGTCATGATTTTAGAATTCCATATTGTGGAATAATACACAGCATTACAAACAGGAATGCATGCATGTCGAACAAACTGGAAATGATGCGGGTATTTTGCGCAGCTGCAGATGCCAGCAGTTTCAAAGAGGCTGCCCTCAGACTGGGTATTTCGCCGCAAGCCGTGACGCGCGCGATCAAGGATCTGGAATATGCACTGGGTGAGCTGTTGTTTCATCGCAATACACGGCAAATCCGCATCACTGAGTTTGGTCGCGGCTTTGCACTTGAAGCCAGAAAAGCCCTAGCGGATGTCGATAATCTCTTCACCCCCGGTGCGGGCAGCAAGCCTAGCGAATTCGGTGGCCTGGTCCGTATCACGGTGCCCATGGGCATAGGCCGCACTTTCCTGCTGCCCCTGTTGCGCGACCTCTCCTCCTCTTATCCCGGCATTCAGTTTGATATTCGCCTTTCGGACAATATTGCGGATGTGATTGATGAGCAGATCGACATTGGCATACGAGTGGGCGCCACCCTGAAAGACAACGGCTTCATAGCGAAGGCGGCAAGCCGGGTGGCTTTCTGGAATGTGGCATCCCCAGCCTTGATCAAGCGCACAGGCAAACCATTAACGCCGCAGGATTTGCTGCATCTGCCGACCACGGGGCTGATCGCCCCCAGCAGTGGCAGAGCCTGGCCATGGATGTTTGCGCGCGGCCAGCAGTTACAGATCAATAACCAGGTGTTATTGACCAATGACTCGCAGCTGGAAATACAAGCGGTGCTGGATGGCATAGGCATCGGGCAGATTGGGAGCTGCATGGCGATACCCCACATACGCGAGGGGCGGCTGGTCCCGCTGCTGGAGGATTACACCGCGGAGCCCTGGACCCTGTATGTTTATCGCCCCCAGCGCGGCCCGGTCGCACCCCGCGTGCGCATTGTGTTTGATTATCTGGCAGAAGAACTGGCCAAGGAATCGGTGATGCCCACCATGCTGTAATGCCGTCTTAGGCGCAATAAAAAAGGCTGCACCTGGCAGCCTTTTTGTTGAGCATGCAACAATCAACGATTGTTGAAGAACGCAATGTTCATGCAACGATCATTCACAAAAGTAAGCTCGGTCACCTTGTAGGTCTTTTTAGGGGAATACTCGACCAGATTGTTGTAGTACCACATTTCCACATTCACCGGCTTGGAGGTATCAAGCTTCTTGCCGACCACGCCAGCGGCATTGGATGGCATAACGGATTGTTCTTTTTTCACAGGCTTGCCCAGGCGCTCGGTCACGACCTGGCGCGACTTGCCGCTGAATGCACGCAAGAAATCGGTTTCTGAATAATTGCCTTTTTTTGCAGCTGTGGTTTTGGCAGGAGCGGTGTCGGCAGCCAGGGCAGGCAAGGCAGCCACGGCAAACACAGCCGCCAGCAGCACAGAGGCAGAAAAAGTCTTGGTCAATTGCATGGTATTCAGTTGCATAGTGAGTTCCGATACACGTTTGAGGGGGCGATTATCGCACTTTTAGGCAGTACATGCAGCAGGATAGTTTCACTACCTGCTCATTCAAAATGCAATTGCAAACCGTCATAACCCACATGCACATTGGGTGGCAGCAAGGCACTGACCGCCGCATACTCCATCTCGTGGGTCATGTGGATGAGATAGGTGTCGGCCGCGGCAATCATGGCAGCATATTCCAGGCTTTGCTCCAGGTTGATATGCGTGTAATGCGGCTTGTAGCGCAGGCAATCCAGCAGCAGCACATCCAGACCTTGAAGCAGGGGAAGCGAAGCCTCGGGGATTTCGGACACATCGGTCAGATAAGCCAGGTTTCCGATGCGGAAGCCCAGAATATCGCTGTAGCCATGCTTGACGGGAATCGGAGTCACGGTCTGGCCGAATAGCTCAAACGGCGCTTTTACCTCGTTGAGCCCCAGCACGGGCAAATCCCAGAAATCACTCGGCTCGCGGATGGTATAGCCAAATTTGTCGGCTATATGCGCCAGGGCATCGGCCTTGCCGTAGAGCGGAATCTGTTTTCGTTGTATCTGGCAGAAGGCACGCAGATCATCAATGCCATGCAGATGATCGGCATGGGTATGGGTATAAAGCACGGCGTCCACGCGATTAAGGCCTTCACGTAGCGCCTGAAAACGCAGGTCCGGCCCCGTATCAATCAACACCACTTCGCCATTGGGAAAGGTGATGGCCGAGGAACAGCGGGTACGTTTGTTGCGCGCGTCGCTCGAGCGGCAGGTTGCACACTGGCAGCCCACGACCGGCGTGCCCGCGCTGGAGCCCACGCCCAGCATGGTCAATTGCATGGACGTGCCTGCCTGAACAATGTGAAGAAATTACGGGTAGTAGCTTCGGACAACGCTTCCAGCGAGATGCCACGCAACCGTGCCACCTCTTCCGCCACATGCTTCACATAGGCAGGCTGATTGGTTTTGCCACGAAACGGGATAGGTGCGAGGTAAGGCGAGTCGGTCTCGACCAGCACGCGATCGAGCGGGATCTGCCGCGCGACTTCTTTCAGCGCGCCAGCATTCTTGAAGGTCACGATGCCGGAGAACGAAATATAAAAGCCCAGCGCCATGGCCTGCTCAGCCACTTCCAGGCTTTCTGTAAAGCAGTGCATGACGCCGCCAATGCGCTCAGCGCCCTCCTCCCGCATGATGCGTATGGTGTCTTCAGCCGCAGACCGCGTATGAATGATCAAGGGCCGGTCAGCCGCGATGGCCGCGCGGATATGGGTGCGGAAGCGTTCCCGCTGCCACTCCAGATCGCCAGTGAGGCGAAAGTAATCCAGCCCGGTCTCGCCGATGGCAATCACCTTGGGATGCTGCGCCAGCTTGACCAGATCGTCTGCAGTGAAAAAGGGCTCGTCTTCATAGTCCGGATGCACCCCCACCGATGCAAAAATGTTGTCATGGGCTTCGGCGACAGCCAGCACGGCGGGAAAGTCTTTTAAGGTAACGGAAACGCACAAGGCATGGCCAACCGCATTTTCAGCCATGGCCGCACGTAATGCAGGCATATTGCTGGCAAGGTCAGGAAAATTGATATGGCAGTGGGAATCGACAAGCATGGAGAATATTCACAATAACGGCAACAAACCGGGTTAACGACAATACGCAGGACAACGACGACATAAATCTAAGTGCAAGTGAAACAATACACTGGGATGTCCAATGCTAGCGAGCTATAGCTACATGGTGTATGTGGGGCGCGGAGACTTCGTGGCACCGCCCAACAAGGCTTCAATCTTGTTCTTGACCTCAATGCCGCCATCTTTTTCGCTGAAGCGCACCCCGATACCTTGGGGACGGCTACCTTGCGTCACAGGCGTTATCCATACCACATGGCCCACGACTTTCAGCTTGACAGGATCATCCAGCAGGCTCAGCAACATGAAAACCTCATCGCCGATGCGATAAGGTTTGTTGGTAGGGATAAACAGGCCTCCCCCTTTGATGAAGGGCATGTAGGAGGCGTAAAGCGCTGCCTTTTCCTTGATGGCCAATGACAATACCCCAGGCTTGGCTGGGGAGCTGATCAAGGGGTCATTAGGAAGCGCGCTGGTACTCATGTTCTGGTTTTGGCGGAAAATAACTGCACATACTGCAACATCAGGCTTTCCAGTTGCAGCTCATTGTTCAATGGATGCGTCGCACTGCGGTAGGCATCGTCAAGTTTACGCTGTAATTCAAGCATTTGAGCCAAGTCTACGCTTTTGGCCAAGGCTTGCAAAGCGGCATTATGCAGGATGTGGTAACGCGCCTGTACAGCAAAGCGGCAGGCAAGCAGATCATAAAGCCATTTTTGCAATACCCGCATGGCTTCCGCCATTCCCAGGGCATTCAGCATTGTCGCCAGCGAATAAGCATCGGCACCAGCTCCACGAGCCAGTTGCGCCAGTATCAGCTCCAGCGGCTTGCTGCCCTCCGCCTGATCGCGCGCAGCCATAGGCGAGCCGCCGGCGTAAGCCAGCCTGACCTCCGCTTGATCTACCCCCTGCTCGTTGAGCCAGCTCAAGGCGCCCTGCATATCGGGCACTGGCATATCCACCTTGCGGCAACGGCTGGTAATGGTCGGCAGCAAGCGTTGCGGTTGATGGGCCACCAACAGGAACACCACGCCTGGTGGCGGCTCTTCCAGCATTTTCAGCAAGGCATTGGCTGAGGCCACATTCAGGCCTTCTGCCGGACATATCAGCGCGATGCGCACGCCATCGTTGTGATGGCTGGACAACTCCAGGAACCCACCCAACTCACGCACCTGGGCGACGGATATCTGTGTTTTTTTGGTAGTGGTCTTGGCGGGCGCTGGCGCATCTTCATCAGCTTGATCCTGCTCGGGGGCCAGCAAGCGAAAATCAGGATGACTGCCCTGGGCAAACCACCCGCAACTGGCACAAACCCCACAGGCATGCCCATCGGCTTGTGGCTGCTGACACAGCAGGGCTTTGCTCAGCGCTTGCGCGAACTGCAGCTTGCCTATGCCGGCCGGTCCGCGTAGCAACATGGCATGCGGCAGGGTTTTCCGCTGCGCGATCAAGCCCGCCCATACGGCGTGTTGCCAGGGAAAAATCATCAGCTCCTGGCTCATAAGGCACTCAGGGCAGCACGCACAGCCAGTTTGACCTGCTCCAGCGGCTGGTTGGAATCAATAATGCGAAAGCGCTCAGGAAACTGCTGTGCCCGGTCCAGATAGGCACGGCGAATACGCCGGAAAAAATCTGCGGATTCGCGCTCAAACTTATCCGGGGTGCGAGCCGCTGCCAGCCTTTGCACACTGACTTCCACTGGCACATCAAACAGCAAGGTCAAATCCGGCTGCAGCCCTTGCTGCACCCATTGCTCCAGTTGGGCAATGCGCTCCGCGGCCAGCCCTCTGCCACCATGCTGATAAGCAAACGAGGCATCGGTAAAACGGTCCGACAGCACATAAACGCCGCGCTCCAGCGCGGGCAGGATCAAAGCAGAAAGATGCTCTTGCCGGGCAGCGAACATCAGCAGGCTTTCCGTTTCAGCCGCCATCGGGGTATGCAATAGCACTTCGCGCAGCTGCTCCCCCAGTGCCGTTCCTCCCGGCTCGCGCGTGGATATCACCTCTACGCCACGCGTCTGCAATTGCGCCAGAATGTCCGGTATATGCGTGCTTTTGCCCGCACCATCCATGCCTTCGAGAGTAATGAATTTACCGCGCACGATTGGGCCTCAATTGATACTGCACCACCGCCCGGTTATGTTCTGCCAACGTGGATGAAAATTCATGGCTGCCATCGCCCTTGCCCACGAAATACAGCGCCTTGGTTTTCATGGGGTGCAGCGCGGCTTCAATGGCGCCCAGGCCAGGCATGGCAATCGGCGTGGGGGGCAAGCCGGCACGTGTATAGGTGTTGTATGGCGTATCCAGCAGCAAGTCTTTTTTACGCAGATTGCCGTCAAACCGTTCGCCAACTCCGTAAATCACAGTAGGGTCGGTTTGCAGGCGCATGCCCAGACGCAGGCGGTTGAGAAAAACGCCCGCAATTTGCGGCCGCTCAACGGCACGGCCGGTTTCTTTCTCAATGATGGAGGCCATGATCAAGGCCTGATATGGCGTGGCATAAGGCAAGCCCGCGTCTCTGCCAGCCCAGGCCGTGGAGAGCTTTTGCTGCATGGTGGTGTAAGCCCGCTTGAGGATATCTTTATCACTGGATTGCGGCGTGAAGTAATAGGTGTCGGGGAAGAATAAGCCCTCGGCAATTTCTTCGGTGGCCCCTACCTCGGCCAATATCTGCTGATCGGTATATGCCATGGTCATGTGGCGTACTGACTCATGCGCATTCAGCGCGGCCCGCATTTGCTGAAAGGTCCACCCTTCAATAAAGGTAATGCTGGCTTGCGTGGTATTGCCATTGGTCAAGGTAATCAGCAACTGATAAGGCGTGGTACCCGCCGCAATCTGATAATTGCCAGCCTTGATGTCACCCGCCTTGCCAAACAGACGCACCAGCACTTCAAAGCTCCAGCGCTCCGGCAGCACGCCCTGCTGCACCAGTTGCAGCCCGACGCTACGCAAGCTGCTGCCCGCTTTGAGGGAGACGTCTTCCGTGGTGGCACGCGCCGCCAATGGCGTCGTACTGTAGAAATATAGCCATGCACCTGCTACCACCAGCGCCATGCATGCCAGTAACAGTAAAGATCTAATCAATTTCATGTTGTTCCTGCAATAAATACCTTAACTGTTCCGCCAGTTGCTGAGGTTGCCAGGTTTTTCCGTTGAAGCGGGTTGCCTGCCATGCACCAAACAGGCTGTTGCAAATGATGATCTCGTCCGCTTGCATCATTTGATCCAGCGAAATATCCGCCACGCCTGCTTGCAGCCCCAGCGATGGCGCCAATTGCAGAATGCGATCACGCGTGACACCCGCCACCCCGCAGCGCCTGAGATCCGGCGTCAACAAGCGGAAACCAAACCGTAGCAGAATATTCGACATGGTGCCTTCGATCACAAACCCTTGTTGATCCAGCACTACACCGTCAAAAATATCCGGGTCTTGCCACTCCATACGGGCCAGTACATTTTCCAGCCGGTTGAGATGCTTTATACCCGCCAGCCTGGGCTGATGAGCCAGCCTGAGATTGCACAGTGTCAGTTGCACCCCGGCTTCCGCATAATGCTGCGGGTAATCCGGCATGGCAGTTCGCATGACAATGCGGGTGGATTGCATCTCGGCACTGATGGCATAGCCGCGCCCTCCTGCCCCGCGACTGATGATGATTTTCGCAACCCCACTCGCATGATCGGTATAGAGCTGCTGAATATCATTTAACAGATCACTGGCTGGTGGGCAGGATAAGTTTAACCGTGAACAGTCTTCACTCAGCTTGCGGTAATGCAAAGCCCATACCTGAGGGTTGCCAAGAATAACGGGCAAGGTTCGAAATACGCCATCGCCATAGGCCAAGCCGCGGTCTGCAGGCGATATCAATGCATCGGGCCGACCATTTACCAATGTCGGCAAGGGATACGTCATCGGGCGCTCATGTGCTCGTTAAAAACACCGTTATCCTAAAGCATGTTGACGTCATTACAAAGGAGTCTTGCATCCACAAAAGCTGTGGATAGATTTGTGGAAGATTGCAGGATAATGCCGCTAAGTATCGCTGGGCATTAGATTTTTTGATTTTGACTCAAAAAGAGCTAAAAATAATTAGCTTATTAAAATCAACAACTTGAAAAATTAAAGCAATCTCGAGTGTGGCCTTCTGTCACAGCACCGTCAAATGCGACAAAACTGTGCATAACCATCAAGGCCATGCACAGTTTTGAGCATAAGACAAGCCTGATCGGCAGATCAGATTTTGGCGAACACCAGGGAACCGTTGGTACCACCAAAGCCGAAGTTGTTTTTCAGCGCCACATCAATCTTCAGATCACGCGCCTCATTGGCGCAATAATCCAGATCACACTCAGGATCCTGATTGAAAATGTTGATGGTGGGAGGCGATACCTGATGATGAATGGAAAGAACCGTAAATACCGACTCCAGACCACCCGCACCACCCAGCAAGTGACCCGTCATCGACTTGGTGGAGTTCACCACCAGATTCTTTGCATGGTCACCAAATGCCGCCTTGATCGCATTGGTTTCATTGGTATCACCCAGCGGAGTGGAAGTGCCGTGTGCATTGATGAACTGCAGCTGATCCGGATTTACGCCAGCGTTATTCAATGCATTACGCATAGAACGACGTGGACCATCCATATTAGGCGCGGTCATGTGATAAGCATCGGCGCTCATTCCGTAGCCTACCAACTCGGCATAGATCTTGGCGCCACGTTTCTTGGCAGATTCGTACTCTTCCAGCACCATGACACCAGCGCCTTCACCAATCACGAAGCCATCACGATCACGATCCCATGGGCGGCTAGCCGTCGCAGGGTCATCATTGCGCGTGGACAATGCACGGGCAGCGGCAAAACCACCCACGCCCAGTTGCGTGATGGCCGCTTCTGCGCCACCGGCAATCATGACATCCGCATCGCCGTATTCGATCATGCGGGCAGCATCACCGATAGAGTGCGTGCCTGTGGTACAGGCGGTGACAATCGCCACGTTCGGGCCCTTAAAGCCGTACATAATGGAAAGATTGCCGGAAATCATGTTGATAATGGTGCCGGGAATAAAGAACGGCGAAATTTTTCTTGGACCGGATGTGTGAAACGTCTCATCCGTCTCTTCAATAAGCTGCAAGCCGCCGATACCGGAACCGATGGAAACGCCGATACGCTCGGCATTTTCCTCAGTCACTTCAATACCCGAATCACGCACCGCCTCAATACCTGCTGCCATGCCGTACTGGATAAAGGTATCCATACGACGCGCTTCTTTGGCAGGCAAGAACTGGGAGACGTCGAAACCCTTCACTTCGCCCGCAATTTGCGAGGCGAAGGGACTAGGATCGAACTTGGTGATTCTGGTGATGCCGGATTTCCCGGCCAGTAGATCAGACCAGGACGCCTGAACACCGACACCAACCGGTGATACGACGCCCAGGCCAGTCACGACAACTCTGCGCTTCTGCAGATTGTGCTTGGACAAAAGCAACTCCAGAATTTAAGAATGGATGGGGGAAATTACTTGAGGTTGGCGCTGACGTAGTCAATCGCTTGCTGAACGGTTGTGATCTTCTCTGCTTCTTCATCAGGAATTTCACAATCAAATTCTTCTTCAAGTGCCATCACGAGTTCAACGGTGTCGAGCGAATCAGCACCCAGGTCATCTACAAAGGAAGACTCATTCTTTACATCAGCTTCATTTGCACCCAATTGCTCAGAAACGATCTTTTTAACGCGTTGTTCGATGTCAGACATCTAAATACCCCTTTCAAGTTTATGTTGCTTACAAAAGCTCGGGCTATTCTAGCAAAAGTCCCGAGGAATTCAAAAAACTGCTTGATACTAAAAACCTGGCGATCACGCCATGTACATGCCGCCATTTACGTGCAAGGTTTCGCCCGTAATATAAGCCGCTGATGGAGAAGCTAAAAACACGACGGCCGCTGCAATATCATCCACATGACCCAGCTTGCCCAGGGGAATCCTGCCAAGCAGATCATCCCGCACTTTTTCGGGGAGTTCACGTGTCATGTCGGTATCAATGAAGCCTGGAGCCACACAATTGACGGTAACACCACGACTGCCGAGCTCGGCAGCCAGTGACTTGGTAAAACCACTGACGCCAGCTTTGGCGGCGGCATAGTTTGCCTGGCCGGCATTGCCGGTGTGTCCCACGATAGATGAAATACTGATAATGCGGCCTTGACGAGCCTTCATCATGGGGCGCATTACCGCTTGCGAGAGGCGATATACCGAAGAAAGATTGGTGGAGATGACAGCGTCCCAGTCATCTTCCTTCATGCGCATCAACAAGGTATCGCGGGTAATGCCTGCGTTATTCACAAGAATGCCAATATCGCCATAAGTCTTGGCAATCTGGTCAATCACGGCATCAATCTGCTCGGTGTTATTGACATCCAGTGCCAACCCCTGCCCTTTAATACCAGCCGCTTGCAGTGCCTTGGTGATTTGCTCAGCGCCGGCTTCACTGGTAGCGGTGCCGATAACAACCGCTCCATTGCGGCCTAATGCCTGGGCAATGGCTGCACCGATACCACGGCTAGCGCCAGTGACCAGCGCGATTTGATTCTGAAGCATCTGCGACTCCTGAATAAATTATGATTTGAATTGAGATTGAGCTTCGTCAATCGCAGCCTGGCTGATCAATGCAACACATGCCAACTCAGGAACAATGCGCTTGGCGAGCCCCGCCAGCACCTTGCCTGGCCCACACTCGGCACTTTGTGCAATGCCTTGCTGGCTGATCTTCTGGACAGTTTCTACCCAGCGAACCGGGCTGTATAGCTGACGAACAAGGGCGTCCTTGATTTTCGCTGCATCATCATGCGACTCAACATCTGCATTGTGAATCACAGGAATACGGGATGGGCTGATGGTGACATCTTGCAGGTAATTCTTCAGCTCAGCGGCGGCGGGCTGCATCAGGGCGCAATGAGATGGCACACTGACCGGCAGCAGAATGGCGCGTTTGGCACCCTTGCCTTTGGCTGCTTCCATCGCGCGCTCCACGGCCTCCCGATGGCCTGCGATTACCACCTGACCTGGGGAGTTAAGATTAACCGCTTCAACAACCTGGCCTTGAGCCGCTTCAGCACAAGCCGCACGCACGTCTTCATCGCTTAGGCCCAATACGGCGGCCATGGCACCTACGCCTTCGGCAACTGCTTTTTGCATCACCTCTGCGCGGTAGCGTACCAATGGCAATGCCGCATCAAAGCTGAGTGCACCTGCAGCCACCAGAGCTGTATATTCGCCGAGACTATGCCCTGCCATGATGGCAGGCGCTTCGCCATGCTGAGCCTGCCAGGCACGCCATGTCGCGACCCCGGCCGTCAGCATCAAGGGTTGCGTATGGGCTGTCTGGTTCAGCAAGTCATTTGGCTCGGTCGCCATTTTCCAGAAATCCTCACCGAGAATATCGGAAGCTTCGACAAAGGTATCGCGGATCACAGGCAGACCATCAAAGCCCTGCATCATGCCGACGGATTGAGAGCCCTGTCCGGGGAAGAAAAATGCAAATGTCATGTCAATCTCTATGAGTTGTCTTTTAGAACTTCACTAGTACCGAGCCCCAGGTGAATCCACCACCAAAGGCTTCCATCAGGAGGGTTTCGCCGCGCTTGATACGGCCATCGCGCACAGCAACATCCAGCGCCAGCGGAATAGAAGCTGCCGATGTATTGCCATGGCGATCCACGGTAACAACGACTTTTTCCATGCCCATGCCAAGTTTCTTGGCGGTGGACTGGAGAATACGGATATTTGCTTGATGAGGCACTAGCCAATCCACATCGGACTTTTGCAGGCCATTGGCTTCCAATGTTTCATCCACGATAGCGTCGAGCGTATTGACCGCCACCTTGAAAACAGCGTTGCCTTCCATATGGATAGTCTTGCTGCCTTCTTTTTGGGAAACACCGGTCGGCACATTGAGCAATCGGGCATATTGGCCATCCGCATGCAAATGCGTGGACAAAATACCCATCTCTTCAGAAGCACGCAGAATAACGGCGCCCGCGCCATCACCCCACAAAATGCAGTTGCTGCGATCAGTCCAGTCGGTAATACGCGACATGGTTTCTGCACCAATCACCAATGCGGTTTTTGCGGCACCGGACTTGATGAAGTTATCTGCAGTCGCCAAGGCATACACAAACCCGCTACAAACGGCTTGAATATCAAATGCCGGACAAGGACCGAGCCCAAGGCGAGCCTGCACCAGACAGGCTGTGCTCGGGAACACACGATCCGGTGTGGTGGTTGCCACAATCACCAGATCGATTTCTTCATGGGTAATACCGGCAGCTTCGATGGCACGCAATGCGGCTTCGTAAGCCAGGTCACTGGTAAACTGGCCTTCAGCAGCAATGTGGCGCTCGCGAATGCCAGTGCGAGTCACGATCCACTCATCACTGGTGTCGACCATGCGTTCAAGTTCTGCATTGGTCAGTATGCGCTCGGGCAGATAACTGCCAGTTCCGGCGATACGGGAATATGTCATGCTAATTCTTTCGTAGTCTCAGCGGGTAGCTGCGACGCTGGTGCTGGCTTGATATGTTCTATTTCCAGCTGTTCTGTAATGCGCTTCAATACGCCACTACGGGATTCTTCACTTGCCACATTGATGGCATGCAGAAAGGCAAACGTGTCCGCACCACCGTGGCTCTTCACCACAATGCCGCGCAGGCCCAGGAAACTGGCGCCATTATAGCGACGATGATCCAGCCGCTTGCGGAATGCCTTCAGAACCGGCATGGCAGCCAGGGCCATGATCTTGGTCAGCCAGTTGCGCTTGAATTCCTGCCCAAGAAAACTACCCATCATCTGAGCCAGGCCTTCCGAGGTTTTCAGGGCAACGTTGCCGACAAAGCCATCACACACCACCAGATCTGTCGTGCCCTTGTAGATGTCATTGCCTTCAATGTTGCCGTAAAAATTCAAATGACTCGCCCGCAGCAACTCTCCAGCCTGTTTGACCACTTCATTGCCCTTGATATCCTCGGAGCCGATATTTAGCAGGCCCACCGTGGGTCTTTCCTTGTGCTCGACACATGACACCAGCATGGCACCCATAATAGCAAACTGCAGCAGATGCTCTGGCGTGCAGTCAGCGTTGGCGCCAAGATCCAGCATATAGGTAAGGCCCTTGCGACTCGGCAAGGTGGCAGCAATGGCTGGGCGATCGATACCCGGCAAGGTTTTCAGCACAAAACGGGCGGTCGCCATTAGCGCTCCCGTATTGCCAGCGCTAACGCAGGCGTGGGCTTCTCCACTCTTGACCAGATTGATGGCAACACGCATTGAAGAATCTTTTTTATTCTTCAGCGCGCTTTGCGGGGATTCGTCCATGGTGACGACCTCGCTTGCATGATGAATGCGCAAGCGGGGGCCGACCTTTGCATGATGCGCAGCCAGCTCAGCCTCGATAACCTCGGCTAATCCAACCAGAACGATATTGATTTCAGCATCCTGCTTTAACGCTTGCAGCGCAGCAGGAACGGTGACATGAGGGCCGTGGTCGCCGCCCATGGCATCCACAGCAACTGTGATATCCATGTACTAATTGGCTTTTATATAAAAACAAAGCGCCGATTCTTTATCAGAACCGGCGCATCTGTTTGATACTAACTTACTCGCCCTTGGCAGGCAGAACCTTACGACCACGGTAGTAACCGCTAGGGCTTACGTGGTGACGCAGGTGAGTTTCACCTGTGGTTGGCTCAACAGCCAATGGTGGGTTAGTCAGAAAATCGTGCGAACGGTGCATGCCGCGCTTCGATGGGGACTTCTTGTTTTGTTGAACTGCCATGATCTACTCCTGTTAACTAATTAATCCCGGTGCTTTCCGGACTTCAAACCCTGCAACACCGCAAATGGATTAGGTTTTCCCAGCTCAAGACGATCACCCTTTACGGCACAATCCTCTTGTTCGTGCTTGGGTGCCAGCGGCATCGCCAGCAACACCTCATCCTCTATCAATTCCGACACTTGCATATGCGTTTCAGCAACCAGGTAATCCCTGTCATCGAGATCCTCTTCTTCTGACGGAATAGCATCCTCATCGGGCACCAGGTAATACAATGTCGAAATGTCGATGTTGTATGACATGGCTTCCAGACAACGCTGACATGTTAAACCCAGATCCCCGGACACCTTTAATTGCAGTGTTGGTTTGCCGTCGTTAACATTCCCCAGCAAGCGCCAATTCAGCGCGCCATCGGCTGATGCATAGGCATCCTGAAGGCGCGGAAATTGCGAAACCGGAATTGTACCATGAATTTCAAGCGCTTTTCGCGCAAACTCAATGCTATTGATGATGTTCTGTGCAGCCATAGGGGCGCATGATATAATTTGCATGTTTCTGTGTCAAAAAATCAGGTCTCAAGCGTGATCAAAAAAATACTTATAGCTAATCGCGGTGAAATTGCTGTCCGCATCGTTCGCGCATGTTCAGAAATGGGAATCAAGTCAGTCGCCATCTACTCTGATGCCGACCGCCACGCATTACATGTAAAGAAAGCCGACGAAGCCTATAACATTGGCTCAGACCCTGTGGTGGGTTATTTGAATGCACATAATATCGTCAACCTGGCCGTGGCTTCAGGTTGCGACGCCCTGCATCCCGGCTACGGCTTTTTGTCCGAAAATCCCGAATTAGCCGAAATATGTGCCCGCCGAGGCATCAAATTCATTGGTCCGGATGCAAAGGTCATTCGCCAGATGGGAGACAAGATTCAGGCACGTAATGCCATGATCAAGGCCGGCATTCCCTGTGTGCCTGGCAGTAACGGCAACCTGGCCGATCTCGAGGAAGCTCGCACCCTTGCCCGCAAAATCGGCTACCCCGTCATGCTGAAAGCCACCAACGGTGGCGGCGGACGTGGCATTCGCCGCTGTAATGATGAAAAAGAATTGCTCAGCAACTACGACCGCGTGATCTCGGAAGCCAGCAAAGCGTTTGGCAAACCCGAAGTATTCCTCGAAAAGTGCGTGGTTAATCCCAAACATATTGAAGTACAGATCATGGCAGATAGCCATGGCAACGTGATTCACCTGTTCGAACGCGACTGTTCCATTCAGCGCCGCAACCAGAAACTGATTGAAATTGCCCCCTCGCCGCAATTAAGCAATGCGCAACGCGAATACATTGGCAAATTGGCAGTCAAGGCTGCCAAGGCCGTGGGCTACAAGAATGCTGGCACCGTGGAGTTTTTGCTGGACTCGGATAACAGCTTTTATTTCATGGAAATGAACACCCGCCTGCAGGTAGAGCACACGGTTACCGAAACCATCACTGGTATTGATATCGTGCAGGAACAGATTCGCATTGCCGATGGTCTTAAACTTCAATACAAGCAAGAAGATGTGCACTACCGCGGGTTTGCCATGGAGTTTCGCATCAACGCTGAAGATCCGAAGAAGGACTTTTTGCCAAGCTTTGGCAAAATCACGCGTTACTATGCCCCGGGCGGCCCAGGTGTCCGTATGGATGCGGCAATGTACAGTGGTTACGTCATTCCGCCTTATTACGACTCCATGTGCGCCAAGTTAACGGTGTGGGCACTCAACTGGGAAAGCGTGATCGAGCGTGGTCGCCGGTCGCTGAACGACATGGTGGTTTACGGCGTGAAGACCACGATTCCTTACTATCAGGAAATTCTTAATCATCCTGATTTTCGCAGTGGCAAGTTTGATACCAGCTTTGTTGAATCCCATCCGGAGCTGATCAATTATGAAACCAAACTACCGCGCGAATTGATCGCCGCCGCCATCTCAGCCGCCATAGCAGCGCACGAAGGCATCTAAATAGAACCCGTATTAATAGTGAAGCGATAAGTTAAGAATATGGCAAAAGTATATGTTACTGATGTAGTTTTACGCGATGGCCACCAGTCATTGATCGCAACGCGCATGCGCACTGAAGACATGCTGCCCATCTGCCCACAGCTTGATGCCATTGGTTACTGGTCATTGGAGGCCTGGGGTGGCGCGACATTTGATGCTTGCGTACGTTATCTGAAGGAAGACCCTTGGGAGCGTCTGAAGAGTTTGCGCAAGGCCTTGCCATCGACGCCCATCCAAATGCTGCTGCGCGGCCAGAATCTGCTTGGCTACCGTCATTATTCCGACGATGTGGTACGCGCATTCGTGCAAAAGTCCGCCGATAATGGCGTGGATGTTTTCCGCATATTTGATGCGATGAATGATCTGCGCAATCTGCGCACCTCTATCGAAGCCGTGAAAAAAGTCGGCAAGCACGCCGAAGGTACTATCAGCTACACCACCAGTCCCGTGCATGGCATTCCTTATTTTGTCGAGCTGGCCAAAGAGTTGGCCTCCTTCGGCTGTGACACCATCGCCATCAAGGACATGGCCAGTCTGCTGACGCCTGAAATCACCGGCGAGCTGGTCAAGGAATTGCGTGCAGCCACCAATTTGCCTATTCACCTGCATGCCCACGCCACTTCCGGTCTGGCCAGCATGTCCATCCTGCGTGCAGTGGATAACGGCGTCGCGATTGTGGACGGTGCCATTTCCTCCTTTGCGGAAGGCGCAAGCCTGCCGACCACCGAAAGTATTGTGGCTGCATTGCAAGGTACCGAGTACGACACCGGCCTTGATCTGGGCAAGCTGCAAGAAATTGCCGCCTACTTCCGTGAAGTTCGCAAGAAGTACTGGCAGTTTGAAAGCGCCTTCACTGGTGTTGATACCCGCGTACTGGTGAATCAGGTGCCAGGCGGCATGATTTCGAATTTGTCCAACCAGCTGAAAGAGCAAGGCGCTCTGGACCGCATGGATGAAGTACTGGCAGAAATTCCACGTGTGCGTGAGGATTTGGGCTTCCCTCCGTTGGTTACGCCTACCTCGCAAATCGTGGGAACCCAGGCCGTACTGAATGTGATGACCGGCGCCCGTTACAAATCCATCACCAACGAGGTGAAAAACTACCTGCTGGGGCAGTATGGCAAGGCACCAAGCACCGTCAATACCGATGTGAAACACCTTGCTGTAGGTGATGCCGTGGTCGTTACCTGCCGCCCAGCAGATCTGCTGGATGCAGAAATGGATAAACTGCGCGCAGAATCCGAAGGATTGGCAAAGACAGAGGAAGATGTGCTGACCTACGCCATGTTCCCTGACTTGGCAAAAACCTTCCTGCAGGAACGTAATGCAGGCACACTGAAACCAGAAGCGCTACTGACCAAAGAAGCAGCTTCCACCTCCGCCGCTCGCTATGCCCCGCATGAATTCAATGTCACGCTGCATGGTGAAACCTTCCATATCAAACTCACTGGCAGTGGTCATGCGGGTGAAGATCAGCGCCCATTCTATGTGTCCGTGGATGGGGTGGCTGAGGAAGTGGTTGTAGAAACCCTCAGTGAAATTGAAGTCAGCGATGGCAACACGAATGGCAATGGCCGTAAAAAAGCATCCAGCAATGCCAGCAACAGCACAGGCCGCCCTCGCCCATCCCATGTCGGTTGTGTGACCACCGCCATGCCGGGAACCATTGTGGAAGTGAAGGTTAAAGCGGGCGACCAGGTAAATGCCGGCGATGCCGTGTTGGTGATTGAGGCGATGAAAATGGAAAATGAAATCCAGGCGCCAAAATCAGGCATCGTCGTTGCCGTTCATGTCGTCAAGGGTGATAGCGTGACTCCGGATGAGTCTCTGCTGGAAATCCAGCCCGCGTAACCGCAGCGTCATCCCTAACAAGCCGGCAGTTTTCATATCTGTCGGCTTTTTTATTGGTAAAAGAACTTATGTCTGTCGAACTGATTCTTGCCTCCTCATCCCCATTCCGCCGCGACTTGCTGACCAGGCTGGATATCCCATTCATCTGCTGCTCACCTGATATTGATGAATCACCTTTAGCCAATGAAAAGCCAGAAGACACTGCTTTGCGGCTCAGCCAGGAAAAAGCGCGCAAAGTCGCCGCGCAATACCCACATGCCCTGATCATTGGCTGCGACCAGGTGGCGACGCTGGATGGCCAGCAAATTGGCAAACCGGGTACGCACGCAAAGGCAGTAAGGCAATTGCAAAGCATGCGGGGACGCGAGGTCACCTTCCATAGCGCGCTATGTCTATACAATGCCGCCACTGGCACCATACAGGCGGATGTTGTGCCTTACGTGGTCGAATTCAGAATGCTGAGTGATGCCCAGATTGAAAACTATCTGCATAAAGAGCAGCCATACAACTGTGCGGGCAGCGCAAAATCGGAAGGGCTTGGAATTGCGCTCATTGCACGCATGGAGGGCACAGACCCGAATGCCCTGATCGGGTTACCATTGATCCGCCTCATCACTATGCTGCAAAACGAAGGCTTAACCATTATCTAAGCGGGCAACGCCCCAAGGAGATTTTCATGCAAAACCGTGTTCTCGCTCTATGTCTGAGCAGTCTGTTTGCCAGCCAGGTACTGGCCGCTGATACAGAAGAAATACTGAGTACATTGCAGGATCAAACCCAGGTAGCCGTCACCATTTATAACGAGGACCTTGCCCTCATCAAAGACCAGCGAAAAACCAGACTGCCTGCGGGTAACAGTGTATTGACCCTGCGCGATGTCAGCGCCCAATTGCGCCCTGAGACTGCACTGTTACGCAGCCTGAGCACACCCAATACGCTGAACGTCGTTGAGCAGAATTTCGACTTTGATTTGCTGACGCCGGAAAAGCTGCTGGAAAAATATGTAGGCAAGACAGTCCAGCTCGTTCGGACCAACCCTGCCACGGGCGTTGAGACCAGCGAGCAAGCGCAGGTGCTGTCGGCGAATAATGGTGCCGTGCTCAAAATTGGCAACCGCATTGAAACCGGCATTGCAGGCCGCATTGTCTACCCGGATGTCCCTGCTAATCTGCGCGACCGCCCCACCCTGCTTACCCATCTCAGCAACAAGCAGGCTGGCGACCAAACTGTTGAGCTCAGCTACCTGACCGGTGGCCTATCCTGGAAAGCTGACTATGTTGCCGAACTGAATGCGGCTGAAGACAAGCTGGACTTGTCAGCCTGGATCACGCTCAACAATACCAGCGGCGCTACGTATCGCAATGCCAAATTGCAACTTGTAGCCGGCGATGTGCATCGCGCACCACAAGCCAGGCCCATGCTCATGAAGATGGCACGATCGGAAATGGCGATGGATGCCGCCGCTCCGGTCAGTGAAGAATCCCTGCTGGAGTATCACCTCTACAGCCTGGATCGCCCCACTACCCTGGCTGAAAACCAATCCAAACAAGTTGCCCTGCTCAGCGCAAGCCAAGTGCCTGTTCGAAAAGAGCTTTTACTGAAAGGCGCGGATTATTACTATGGTTCCAGCGTGGATGAAATCGGCCAGAAACTCAAAGTCGGGGTCTTTATCGAGTTTGATAACAAGGAAGCAGACCGCCTTGGCATGCCTTTGCCTAAAGGCACCCTGCGCGTGTACAAAAAAGATCGCCAGGGCAATGCTCAGTTTGTAGGTGAGGACAATATTGACCATACCGCACGCAATGAAACAATCAGGCTGAAGCTGGGCGATGCCTTCGACATCAATGCCGACAAGAAGCAAGCCGACTTCAAGCAATTACCTAATCCAGCCAAAGGGAGCAGGGCCACAGAAAGCGCTTACGAAATTGTGCTGCGCAATGCGAAAAAAGAAACTGTCACGGTCATTGTGCAAGAACCAATACCCGGCGATTGGAAAATCCTGAAGGAAAGTCAGCCAGGTAACAAGCTGAACAGCCATCTGTACGCTTGGAAAGTCCAGATCCCAGCCGAAGGCCAAGCCGTACTCACTTATCGCACGCAGGTTAGATATTGATCTCATGAGCACGACCTCCTCCTCCACAGTCACATCATCGCCCTTGGGCACGCTTTATCTATTGCCTGTCACACTGGGAGATGATCGACTGGATAATGCGCTGCCCGTTGATGTATTGAAACTCGCCAGAACGCTGGACACTTTTGTGGTGGAGAACGAAAAAACGGCGCGGCGCTTTTTATCCCTGATCAAAACAGATAAGCCGGTACGTGAACTGACCCTGTTGCCGCTCAATGAGCATACCGAAGAAAAAGCATTGCCTGAGCTGCTCAAACCTCTGCTGCAAGGTCGTAACGTAGGGATTATGTCGGAAGCAGGTTGCCCGGGCATTGCAGACCCGGGCGCCAGACTGGTGGAACTCGCGCACCGCAAAGGCATCAAGGTGGTGCCCTTGGTCGGCCCTTCGTCCATATTATTGAGCCTGATGGCCTCAGGGCTTGATGGGCAGCGATTCAGCTTTCATGGGTATCTGCCCAGCGACAAGGCTGCACGGATTCAACGCTTGAAAGAATTGGAGCGGGAATCGCAAAAGTGGCAACAGACTCAGCTATTCATCGAAACGCCATACCGTAACCAACATATGCTGGAGGATATTCTGGCCCAGTGCCAGGGGACGACGAGGCTTTGTGTGGCCACCAATATCAGCCTGAGCACGGAGCGCATCGTGACTAAAACAATCTCCGAATGGAAGCGGCAAGACCTGCCGGATATCCACCGTCAACCCACCGTATTTCTGTTATTGACAGCTGGCGGACGCTAGAGCAGTTTTTTGACAGGCGCATAACTGCGCCGGTGCACAGGCGAGACGCCATGCTCAATCAGCATGGCCATGTGGAATGCGGTGGGATAGCCTTTGTGTTTGGCAAATCCATAATGAGGATATTGCTGGTCAAGCGCGTACAGCTCTTTGTCGCGTGCAGTTTTCGCCAGAATAGAGGCCGCAGAAATCGCCTCGACTTTGCTGTCGCCATCGACAATCGCTTCTGCCACCATGGAAACCTGCGGGCAGTGCAAGCCATCTACCAGTAGCTTATGCGGCTGAATGCCGAGTTGTTCGACCGCCCTGCGCATTGCCAGCAGACTGGCTTGCAGGATATTGATGCTATCGATTTCTTCCACCGTGCTGTGGGCAATGGCCCAGGCAAGCGCATGCTGCTTGATTTCCAGGGTCAGCGCATCCCGTTTTTTTTCGGAAAGTTTTTTGGAGTCAGCCAACCCTGGAATAGGCCTGGCAGGATTCAGAATTACGGCAGCTGCGTAAACGGCCCCAGCCAAAGGCCCCCGCCCGGCTTCATCCACCCCGCAAATGATGAGTTCACTCATGGCAAGCAAGCCAGAATGGCACTTGCAGCTTTTTCCTCAGTATTTTGCCGCAGAAGATGATGAATGCGCGTGAATTCAGCTTTGATTTCTTCCATCTGGGTTTTGTCGTTCACCATCTTAAGCGTGGCTTCAGACAACTTTTCTGGTGTCGCATTGTGCTGCAGCAACTCGGGAACCACAAAGCGCCCGGCCAAGACATTGGGCAGTCCCACATAAGGGAGATAGAGCATGCGTTTCAATATTTGCCAGCTCAGCCAAGGCATACGATAGGTGATCACCATGGGGCGCTTCAGCAAGGCCGCCTCCAGTGTGGCGGTGCCCGATGCCACAATGACGGCATCCGCAGCTTCCATCGCCATATGGGCATGCCCAAATAAAATATTGATCGGCAGTTCTTCCGCCTTCTCATCGTAGATGGCCTGCTCAAAAATCCTGCGGGTTTCACGCGTAATCAGGGGAACAACAAACTGGATACCGGGCTGATGCTCCAACATTTTTCGGGCGGTTTGCACATAGAGCGCCGCCAATTGGCGCACTTCACTTTGGCGGCTACCCGGCAACATGGCGATGACAACCTGCCCTGCCTTGAGCTTGAGATTCTGACGTGCCTGTACCTGATCCGGCTCAATAGGCAGGATATCTGCCAATGGGTGTCCCACATAACTGACCGGCACCCCGGCCTCTTTGTATAAGTCAGGTTCAAAGGGGAATAGCGCCAGCATATGGGAAACCGCACGCTTGATTTTTGACATCTTGCCACGGCGCCAGGCCCAGATGGAGGGACTCACATAATGAACAGTGGGAATGCCGCGGCGCTTGAGTTTGCGTTCCAGGCCAAAGTTAAAGTCAGGCGCATCAATCCCGATGAAAAGCTCGGGGCGAGCCTCGATAAGATCACGGGCAAGCTGGCGGCGCAACCTTAACAAACCAGGCAGATGACGCAAGACCTCCAGATAACCGCGAATGGACAAGCGCTCCATGGGGAAAAGTGTGCGTGCCCCTTCGGCCTGCATCTTAGGGCCTGCAATGCCGACAAACTGCAGATCCGGCCTATGCTTTTTCAAGGCTCGGATCAAATGACTGCCAAGAAGATCACCGGACGACTCTCCGGCAACAATGCCGATAATGGGCATGCTACAGGTCTTTCTTAACGGACAATGCCGCGGGTGGAAATATTCAAAAAGTCTAACAAGATACCCAGCTCCTGGCACTCCGCGAGTTGCAAGGCCAGTTGCTCTTTGGCTTCTTCCAGGGTCAAGCCCTGACGGTAAAGCGTCTTGTATGCGCGCTTGATACGGGTGATGCTATCCGCGCTGAAACCACGTCGCTTGAGCCCTTCGGCATTAATGCCATGCGGCTTGGCGTCATATCCCGCGGCCGTTACATAAGGAGGAATATCCTTGAAAACAACGGTGCCAACGGCGGTCATGACATGCGAGCCGATTTTGCAGAATTGATGCACCAGGGTAAAGCCCCCCAGAATAGCATGGTCGTACATATCGACATGTCCGGCCAGCGAGGAGTTGTTTGCCAGAATGGTGTGATTGCCTACCTGACAATCATGGGCAATATGGACATACGCCATGATCCAGTTATCGTTTCCGATACGGGTCACGCCCTTATCCTGAACCGTACCGCGGTTCAGGGTGCAGAACTCGCGAATGGTGTTGTTATCGCCGATTTCGAGCCGTGTAGGTTCGTCACGGTATTTTTTATCCTGTGGCGCCTCACCTAGCGAGGAAAAATGGAACAGGTGATTGTTCTTGCCTATGGTCGTAGGGCCTGCAATCACCACATTATTGCCTACGCGCGTTCCTGGCCCGATCTGCACATCCGGACCTATGCTGGTATAAGCGCCAACTTCAACAGTGCTATCAAGCCCCGCTCGCGGATCAATGATCGCTGTCGGGTGGATTTTAACCTGGGACGTCATAATGGCTACTCAATTGCCTTCAATATGCACATCATTTCGGCTTCTGCCACGACCACATCATCAACCAAGGCCTGACCTTTGTATTTCCAGATACCACGAAGGATACGATCTATGCTGACCTTGAGAATAAGCTGGTCACCTGGCGATACCGGCTTTTTGAACCGCGCGCTATCAATGCCGGCAAAGTAATACACCGACTCATCATTGGGCTTGGTGTCCATCGTCTTGAACGACAGGATGGCAGCCGCCTGAGCCATGGCTTCCACAATCAGAACGCCAGGCATGACAGGATGATAAGGAAAATGGCCAGGGAAAAAAGGCTCGTTCATGCTGACGTTTTTGACAGCCACGATTTCCTTGCCAAGTTCCAGGGATAAGACCTTGTCGACCAGCAAGAAAGGGTAACGGTGCGGCAGGTGCTCTAATATTTCATGGATATCCATGCTGGTAACAGCCTGATCATTCATGGCATTTCCTCAATTTCTATTTGTTATGTCCAGCTGCGCCCTGATCTGCGCCAACTCATTTTCCAACTGCTTTACCCGCTCGGACATATCGCCGAGACGACGTATATTTGCCGCCGTCTTGAGCCAATCGCCATGTGTCTGGAACGGCATCAGCGCTGTGTAAGTATCCGTTTTCAGCAATGATCGCGTAATCATGCTGCCCGGCGAAATCGTCACTCCATCTGCAATCTCCAGATGCCCCAGTATCATGGCAGCACCCCCTATCCGGCAATGCTTGCCAACGATTGCGCTACCGGCAATGCCAACGCATCCCGCAATCACGGTATGGGCACCTATCCGGCAGTTGTGCCCGATCTGAATCAGGTTATCAAGCTTCACGCCCTGTTCAATAATCGTATCGTCCAAGGCACCTCTGTCTACCGAGGTATTGACGCCAATTTCCACGTCATCCTCGATGATGACTCTGCCAACCTGAGGGATTTTAACCCAGCGCCCCTGATCATTGGCGTAACCAAAACCATCCGCGCCTATCACCACGCCTGCCGCCATGACACAACGCTCACCGACCTGGCAATCTGCATAGATCGTGACATGAGACTGCAGCACTGTCTGGCTGCCGATATGCACATTGCGCCCAACCACACAGCCTGGGCCAATCACCACGCCTTCACCCAACTCCACCCCAGGCGCTATCACAGCATAATCCATGACAGTACATGAGGCAGGTACGACAGCATCCGGAGCCACACTGGCATTCGGGCTAATGCCTGGCACATACTCGACACGCGGATTCAGCAGATCTGAAACACGTGCGAAATAGGCATAAGGATTATCGGTCACGATGCGCGGCAGCGTCGTCAATGCACGATGCTGTTCACTGATGATAATCGCACTCGCTGCCGTATCGGCAAGCTGAGTACGATACTTGGAATCAGTTATGAAGCTGATATGCCCAGCTTGGGCATTGGCCAGTGAGGCGACACGGCTAATGACAATATCACCATCACCGACCAGCTCGCCTCCCAGCCTGGATACGATCTCCGTTAAGGAGTATTGCGCTTTCATCAGGCCAGGATCGCTTTCTAATACCAGAATTACTTCTTGCCCAGAGCCTTCAGTACCTTGTCGGTAATATCAATTTTCTTGCTTGCGTACGCTACACCACCGTAAACAACCAGATCATAACCTTCAGCTTCGGATACCGAAGTAACGGCTTTGTTGATGCGGTCTTGCAAAGCACCCAGCTCTTCGTTTTTGCGCATGTTCACATCTTCACGCAATTCGCGCTGTTTACGCTGAAACTCGATCTTCAGGTTGGATGCATCACGCTCTTTATTACGACGGTCAGTTTCTGACAAGGTGAGGCTGTCTTTGTCCAGCGAGGTTTCGATATCTTTGATCTGCTTTTGAAGACGGTCCAACTCTTGGGTACGAGGGCTGAATTCCTTCTCGAGCTTTTTACCGCTCTCCGCCGTTTGTGGCGCCTCTTGCAGAATCTTGTCCACTTGTACGTAACCCACCTTGAGCTCTGCTGCAGACACGTTCAGTGTAAAAGCAGCAAATGCTGTCAAGACCAGGCTTTTCAATAATTTACTCAATTCATTCTCCAATATTTAAAACTTAATCATACAAACAGCTTAGAACTGCGAACCCATCTGGAATTGCAGGATCTGCGTCTTATCGTCGTTATACAAGGTTTTGCCATCGGTTTGCACAGCATCCTTTTGTGCGTTCAGGGCCTTGGCCAATACGAGCTTGATAGGCCCGAATGGCGAATACCAGCTCACGCCAATACCTGCTGAGTAGCGCAGATCGCCAAGATCCATACGCTCATCCGATGTATACACGTTACCCGCATCGATAAATGTACTCAGGCGCAATTGTTTGGAATCCTTCATGCCAGGAATGGGGAAGTACAACTCCGCATTACCCAGCAGACGCTTGGTACCGCCAATAGCATACCCGCGTTCATTCACCGTGTCATAGAGACGAGGACCAATCGAGCTGGTTTGATAACCGCGCACCGAGTTTACACCACCGATGTAGAAGTTCTTGAAGAACGGAAAGTCCTTGTCGCCATAAGTGTCACCATACCCTGCTTCGCCATTCAGCATGAAGGTGATATTGGGCGTAATGTCCTTGTACCAGGAATGCTTGTATTCCACCTTGTAGTACTGCAAGTCCAGGCCAGGCAGACCAATTTCAGTGCTCAAACGCTGGTAAACACCCTTGTTGGGGAACAACACATTGTCCCGGGTATCATGTGCCCAGCCCAGATTGAGCAAGACGCTGGTGTTATCGCACCCATTGGCGTTAGCGTCACCGCAATAGCGACGATACTGTATGGGGCTACTGGAAGTCAGATCAACCTGGGTAAAGTCAAAAGTCAGACCTGCACTCACCGAATCACGTTCATTCAGCGGCATGCCAAAGCTTACGCCGGTACCGTAAGAAGATGTTTTGTAACTACCTGTACTTAGATACGAAGTATCAATATCGCGGCGATACGCATTGAAGGTACGGCTTACGCCATCCGGCGTGAAGTAAGGATCGGTGTAGCTCAAGGAGTAGATAGTGTTTACCTTACCGGTATTCACCTGCGCAGACACCCGATTACCCGTACCCAGGAAGTTGTTCTGGTTCACCGTAACACCGAATACCACACCTTCAGCACTGGACAAGCCGGCGCCAAACATTACGCTACCGGTCGATTTTTCGGTGACGTTGATGTTCAGGTCTACCTGATCATTTGTGCCCGGTACCGCAGGGGTTTCCACGTTCACATCCGAGAAGAACTGCAAACGCTCCAGACGCTGCTTGGAACGATTAATCTTGTCAGCGCCATACCATGCGGATTCCATCTGGCGCATTTCACGACGTAATACCTCATCGCGGGTGCGTGTATTACCGGTCAGGTTGATACGACGGACATATACACGGCGACCTGGGTCGATGAAAAAGGTAAAGGCAACAGTATGCTTGTCTTTATCAACATCAGGCACAGCATTGACGTTAGCAAATGCGTAACCGTCGTTACCAAGCCGGTCGCCAATGGCCTTGCTGGATTCTGTAATTTTCTGGCGATTGAAGTATTCACCTGTTTGCAGGCTGATCAGCTTGCGCGCCTCTTCTTCCGCCAGCAGCATTTCGCCAGCCAGCTTGATATCGGTAACGGTGTATTTCTCACCTTCACTGATATTGATGGTGATGTAAATATCACGTTTGTCTGGGGTAATCGAGACCTGGGTGGACTCAATATTGAACTCCAGAAAACCTTGATTCATGTAAAAAGACCGCAAGGTCTCCAGATCAGCGGTCAATTTTTGCTTGGAGTACTGATCATTCTTGTTCCACCAGGTCATCCAGCCTGGCGTGGTCAATGAAATGGTTTCCAGCAGGGTTTTGCTATCAAAAGCCTGATTGCCCACAATATTGATGCTGCGAATCTTGGAGATGGCACCTTCTTCAATATTGAACTGTACTGCTACGCGGTTACGTTCCAGAGGGGTGACAACGGCTTTCACGGTAGCGCCATACTTACCCTGGGAAAGATACTGGCGTTTGATTTCCTGTTCGGCGCGGTCCAGCATGGATCGGTCAAAAATCAAGCCTTCAGCCAGACCGATCTGCTTCAGGCCTTCTTTCATTTTGTCACTGGGGAAGGATTTATTGCCGCTGAAATTCAGCTGGGCAATCGCAGCGCGCTCCTGAACGACAACAACCAGCACATCCTGATCCGCCTCAATACGCACATCCTTGAAGAACCCAGTGCCATAAAGCGCTTTAATTGCCTGAGTCGCCTTGTCATCATCCATGGTCTCACCGACCTTGACAGGCAGGTAGTTGAATACGGTACCGGCTTCGGTACGCTGTATCCCATCTACTCGAATATCCTTCACTACGAATGGCTCAAGTGCCATTGCTGATGTTGCATACATACCCAATACCACAAACGGTATATGCTTAAGCTTGATGCTTAAATTCATTCAGATCAGCCTGTTATCAATCGATTTATATCGTTATAAAAAGCGCATGCCATCAACAATCCAAGCAGCGCCAGTCCAATACGTTGACCAATTTCCATGACGCGCTCGGAAACCGGGCTACCCTTGAAAACCTCAACAATATAATACAACAAATGCCCCCCATCCAACACAGGGATAGGCAGCAGATTTAGCACGCCAAGGCTAATACTGACGAGTGCCAGAAAGCCCAGGAAAGCTTCCCAGCCAATCTTCGCACTCTGACCGGCATAACTGGCAATGGTCACTGGCCCACTCATGCCACGCCACGACACATCCCCAGTCAGCATGCCTCCCAGCATTTGAAGACTGAAAACCGAGGTTTCCCATGTCTTGGTAACTGCCTTGGCAGCTGCCACGCCT
Organism: Methylovorus glucosotrophus; assembly: GCF_009858335.1. Taxonomy (NCBI): domain Bacteria; kingdom Pseudomonadati; phylum Pseudomonadota; class Betaproteobacteria; order Nitrosomonadales; family Methylophilaceae; genus Methylovorus; species Methylovorus glucosotrophus. Next base: position 1,446,179 of record NZ_VMSE01000001.1, on the reverse strand, counting down.
GGTGAGTAGCTCACCGTCGTCATGATTTTATCCAGCTCGCTCTGGTTTGCCTTGTAAGCGGCGCCAATTCGGCCTATGTCCTTGCCATTTTCTCGAACACTATCGGGAATAACCTGCAAATCTACCGTTTGAGCATCACGCGCGACGGTGACTTTCAATGGCGTATGTGGATGAAGCCGTATGGTATCCACCACCTGATCCCAAGCTGTAATGGCAACGCCATCAATTGCGCGTATGTTGTCTCCCGCACGCAAACCAGCCTTTTCGGCTGCGCTTCCCGCCACGACCTCCCCCACCACAGGTGGCATGCTTGGGCGATAAGGCACGAGGCCCAATTTTGGCAGGAAGTCTCCCTCAAAATCATCTTTGTCCAACACAGATAAATTCAATTGATGATGCAGGGAAACGTCGTTCAGCCGCCCCTCTACCGAGACCGGGGAATCACCAAGCGCCTGACGCATCAGTATCCAGCGTACGTCTTGCCAGCTGGCCACAGTCTCGCCAGAGATATCGGTAATCAGCTCGCCGGATTTCATTTGCGCAATGGCTGCTGGTGTTTCTGATGGAATATCCCCTAACAGTGGCTTGATACCCATGACACCATGCATGAACAGCACCCAGTAAAGCAGGATGGCGAGTAACAGGTTCGCCATCGGCCCAGCCAGCACGATGAGCATACGCTTCCATACGGCTTGCCGATTAAAGGCGCGATGCAGCTCATGCTCGGCAACCGGGGCTTCGCGCTCATCCAGCATTTTCACGTAGCCGCCCAAGGGGAAAGCCGCCAGAACGAACTCGGTATTGTCCTTGCCGATATTTCTGGTCAGCAATGGCGTTCCAAAGCCCAGTGAAAATCGCAAGACCTTGACGCCACACCAGCGCGCGACCTGAAAATGTCCATACTCATGAATCGTAATCAGGATGCCAAGGGTAACAACAAACGCGATGACGGTAATCATGCTGATTGCACCATCCATTCCTGAGCGAGCTGACGCGCGGCCTGGTCAGCTGCAATCAGGTTGGGAATGTCAGTAACGGGTTCTATGCTGGATAGCGAGAGCACGCGCTCGATGAGGGCGGGGATATCCATGAACCCTATGCGAGATTGCAGAAACGCCTCAACAGCGACTTCATTAGCTGCATTGAGAATCGCAGGTGCTGTTCCACCGCGCTTCAGCACATCAAAAGCCAGGCGCAAACATGGGAAACGGCCAGTGTCAGGACGTTCGAAATTCAATGTCGCAATCTTGAACAAGTCGAGCGAGCCCACGCCGCTGTCTATGCGCTCAGGATAAGCCAGGGCATAAGCGATGGGTGTGCGCATGTCGGGGTTCCCCAATTGCGCCAGCACCGAGCCATCCACATATTCCACCATGGAATGAATGACGCTTTGTGGATGCACCACTACCTCAATCTGCTCAGGCGTTGCATCAAAAAGCCATTTCGCTTCAATCACTTCCAAACCCTTGTTCATCAAGGTGGCTGAATCGATAGTGATCTTGGGGCCCATGACCCAATTGGGGTGATTGAGTGCCTGCTGCGAAGTCACTTGCAGCAATTGCTCCCGACTGGCATTGCGGAATGGACCGCCGGATGCGGTCAGCAATATTTTGCGTACACCGCCGCTGTGAAGGTCAGGGTATTTTCTGGAAGGCATAACCTGAAAGATGGCGTTATGTTCGCTATCGATAGGCAGCAAGGTCGCACCACTCTCCTCCACCGCTTGCATGAACAAGCTGCCGGCCATTACCAGCGTTTCCTTGTTGGCCAGCATGATGCGCTTGCCAGCACGAGCAGCAGCCATGGCGGGTCTGAGACCGGCTGCCCCCACAATAGCGGCCATGACAGCATCCACCTCAGGAGCAGAAGCGACTTGTTCCAGGGCATCCATGCCAAACAGAACTTCCGTTTCAATACCCGCCTGGACGAGCATCTGCCGCAGGCGATCTGCCGCGGCCTCCTGCAGCAGCACGGCATATCGCGGATGATATTGCTTGCATAGATCAAACAAGGCCTCGGCGCGACCATTGGCCGTTAATGCATAAGCGCGGTATTTGTCAGGGTGCCGGGCAATCACATCCAGCGTATTGAGACCGATGGTGCCAGTGGCACCGAGGATGGTAATGTTTTGTGGTGATGACTGTAACAAATTTCGCCCCCAGGGCTATTGGGAAACACTTGCCCATAAAGGATAGGCGTAGTGGTAATACAACGGGAAATAAATAAAGAACGCTGCCAGCGGCAAGCTTGAGGTCAGGCCATCGATGCGATCAAGCACACCACCATGCCCAGGTAACAAGCGACCGCTGTCCTTTACTTCGGCATGCCGCTTCACCAGCGACTCCAGAAGATCTCCCATGATACTCAGCACGGTAATCCCCCAAAGCCCAAGGATAATCCAGGGGGTGATTCCCAATGTGCTACAAAGGATGAGCCCATATACGCTGACGGCCAGCCAAGCGCCCAGCACGCCCTCCCAGGTTTTTCCCGGGCTGATTTTCGGTGCAAGCTTGTGGCGGCCAAAACGCTTGCCCGCGAAATAAGCCGCACTATCGGCAATCCATACCGCAACCATCAAGGCAAGCAACAGCCCTGGCTGGATGCGGTGCAAACTGACGAAGGCGAGCCAGGTCGGGATAAGGATTACCCATCCGATAACGGCTACCCCCACCTGGTTTCGAATACGAAAACGTCCGGATAACCAGATGGGCACAAAAAAGGTCCAAAAAATGGCAGAGGCCAGCAAGCCCCAGAACAGAAGATGCTGCTGAATGAACACATACGATGTGTCAGTGACGGCAACCGCGAGCAGACCAATGGCAAATGTCACTGCCGGATATAGCCATTGTCCCCCGCCCAGTCGATTCATGCTCGCCCATTCCCATGCACCGATGGTAATGATGACTAGCATGAGCAAAGCCCAGTACACCTCGGGAAGATAGAACAGCGCAGCCAGAAAAAGTGGTATCAGTACCAGGGATGTAAGAACGCGCGCTTTTAGCATGACTTATTGTTGTAACTGTTCGCTGGTGCGGCCAAAACGACGCTCACGCTGACGATAAGATGCAATGGAAAGTTCGAAAGCAGCCGAGTCAAAATCCGGCCATAAGGTGTCCGTAAAATAGAGCTCGCTGTATGCCAGTTGCCACAGCAGGAAGTTACTGATGCGCTGCTCGCCGCCCGTGCGGATGAATAAATCCGGTTCCGGGGCATAATGCATGGAAAGATAAGGCGCCAGATGCTCTTCATTGTAATTGCCAGCAAGCTCAGGGTGCTCGGCCTGCAAACGGTTCACCGCCTGCAATATATCCCAACGCCCGCCGTAATTCGCAGCAATGGTCAGCGTAAGACCGGTATTATCCCGCGTCAGCGCTTCCGCACGAGCAATCTGCTCGCGCAAGGACTCATCAAACCGGGAATGATCACCAATCATGACCAGGCGAATGTTATTTTTATGAAGCTTGGAAACCTCTTGCTGCAGGGCTTCCATGAAAAGCCCCATCAGGAAGGAGACTTCTTCCTGTGGACGGCGCCAGTTTTCACTGCTGAAAGCAAACAGCGTCAGGTATTCAACGCCGATGCTCGCACACTGCTTGACGATGTCGCGCACCACTTCGACGCCACGTTTGTGGCCCGCGACCCGCGGCAGGAATCGCTTTTTGGCCCAGCGCCCATTGCCATCCATGATGACGGCAATATGGCGCGGCACCTCAGCGGTGGCGGGAATGGATTGCGTGGAGCTGAAAAAAAGCGCCAATCAAGACTCCGTTTCTAAAGGCAAATCAAACAAGGCAGTTTACACCGCCATAAGGTCGGCTTCTTTGACTTGCAGAAGCTTGTCAACCTCAGCCACAAAACGGTCCGTCAGCTTTTGCACCTCGTCTTGCATGCGGCGCTCGTCATCCTCACTGATTTCTTTGTCTTTGGTCAGTTTTTTCAGCTGATCATTGGCATCACGGCGCACATTGCGGATAGCCACCTTGGCATTTTCACCTTCGGTACGCACGACCTTGATCAGGTCGCGACGGCGTTCTTCCGTCAACATGGGCATAGGCACACGAATCACGTCACCATTGGTTGCCGGATTAAGGCCCAGATCACCATCACGGATGGCTTTCTCGATCTTGGCCACCATGTTCTTTTCGTAAGGCTGCACGTTGATGGTACGCGCATCGCCCAGGGTAACGTTCGCTACCTGATTCACTGCGACCATGGAGCCATAGTATTCCACCATGACATGATCCAGCAGGCCGGTATGTGCACGGCCCGTACGCACTTTACCGAGGTCACTCTTCAGCGACTCCAGGGATTTCTGCATCTTTTGTTCTGCGTTTTTCTTTACTTCGTTGAGCATCACTCTCTCCTAAACCTGGCGCATGCCTTAAGGCAATACGCGCGTACCTTCATCTTCGCCCATGACTACACGCTTAAGGGCGCCCTGCTTGAATATACTGAATACGGAAATAGGTAATTTCTGATCGCGACACAGCGTCAGTGCCGTCGCATCCATGACCTTGAGGTTCTTGATGATGGCTTCATCAAAGGTCAGTGTTTTGTAACGCATGGCATCGGGATTGGTCTTGGGATCATCGGTATAAACCCCATCGACCTTGGTGGCTTTCAGCACGATCTCTGCATTCATCTCCATACCGCGTAACGCTGCTGCAGTATCTGTTGTGAAAAAAGGATTACCGGTACCGGCACCAAAGATCACCACGCGCCCTTCTTCCAGATAACGAATCGCCTTGCCACGAATATAAGGCTCGGCAACCTGCTCGATATTGAGAGCAGACTGCACGCGGCTCACCAGCCCAATGTGACGCATGGCGTCCTGCAAGGCCAATGCATTCATCACCGTTGCCATCATGCCCATATAGTCAGCCGTCGCTCTATCCATGCCTTCAGCCGCAGGCGCAACTCCACGAAAGATGTTGCCGCCACCGATGACCACGGCCACCTGCACGCCCATATCCACCACTTCCTTGATTTCATTCACAATTCGGGAAATGGTCGCACGATTAATCCCGTAACTGTCATCACCCATGAGGGCTTCACCGGATAATTTAAGCAGGATGCGTTTAAAGGCGGGGGATGTCATGGGGCTCCTATCTGAATTGTGCAAAACGACAATGCGTTATTAAATCACATTATCGTTTTGCAGCGAGTACATCATTACAGCCGCAGGGGTGAAGCCCCCGCGGTTTTACTACCAGAGAAACTGCAGCCTAGATCTTGGCTGCAGCAGCGACTTCAGCAGCGAAGTCGGTAACAACCTTCTCAATGCCCTCACCCACGACGTACATGGTGAAAGAGGCAACAGAGGCGTTTTTGGATTTGAGCAATTGCTCGATGGACTGCTTGTCATCCTTGACGAAAGGCTGGCTCAGCAGCGTCACTTCCTTCAGGAACTTCTGCACGGTACCTTCTGCAATCTTTTCCAGCATGGCGTCTGGCTTGCCTGCTTCCTTGGCCTTCTCAATCGCCACGCGGCGCTCGGCTTCGATCAGGGCTGCATCCACGCCGCTGGCATCCAGCGACTTGGGCTTGGCAGCGGCAATGTGCATGGCAATGTCCTTGCCCAGCGCTTCGTCACCGCCCACCAGATCAACCACAACACCGATCTTGCTGCCGTGAACATAGCTGTACAGCTTGCCTTGTGCATCTGCACGCAGGAAGCGACGTGGAGTGATGTTTTCACCAATCTTGCCAACCAGCACAGTGCGGTTTTCTTCAACGGTAGCGGAACCCATCTTCAGGCCTGCAACGTCAGCGATATCGGCTGGCTTGTTGCTGGCAATCACAGCAGCCAGTTCGTTAACGAAGTTCACGAAATCCTGGTTCTTGGCACAGAAGTCAGTTTCAGAGTTCACTTCTACCATGGCGCCAGTCTTGCCATCAGCACTGATGCTGATGCCAACGGTACCTTCAGCAGCAACACGGCCAGCAGCCTTGCTTGCCTTGTTACCGAAACGTACACGCAGAATTTCTTCTGCACGGGTCATGTCGCCTTCGGCTTCTGTCAGTGCTTTTTTGCAATCCATCATGGGCGCATCAGTGCGCTCACGCAATTCCTTTACCATGCCTGCGGTAATTTCAGCCATTATTTGCTCCTTCAATGATGATTTCGGCCAGACTAGGCCATATAACAGGTATAAAAAAGGGGGCTTTCGCCCCCTTTTATCAGGGTCTTACTCTGCCGCGGTTTCTTCAACCTCGACGAATTCTTCTTCGCTAGCAGACTTCACGATTTCCGTGATGGCTTGGCTGCGGCCTTCAAGTACTGCATCAGCAATACCGCGGGCATACAGACGAATCGCACGGCTGGAGTCATCGTTACCAGGAATAACATAAGCAACGCCATCTGGAGAGTTGTTGGTATCAACAACACCGATAACAGGAATGCCCAGCTTGGCAGCTTCAGTAACAGCGCCGCTTTCGTGACCTACGTCCACGATGAAAATCGCGTCTGGCAGGCCACCCATTTCCTTGATACCACCGATAGAGCGTTGCAGCTTTTCAACTTCACGCTTGTAGCCCAGGGCTTCTTTCTTGCCGAACTTGTCCAGGCTGCCATCTTGCAGCATGGTTTCGTAGTCGTTCAGGCGCTTGATGGATTGCTTGACGGTCTTGAAGTTGGTCAGCATGCCACCCAGCCAGCGGTGGTTAACGTAAGCGCAGTTAGCGCGCTCAGCTTCTTCCTTCATGATGTCGCGTGCTTGACGCTTGGTGCCAACAAACAGGATACGGCCCTTGTTAGCAGCCAGTTGACGCACATACTTCAGTGCATCTTCGAACAATGGCAGGGTTTTTTCCAGGTTGACGATATGAATCTTGTTGCGGTCACCGAAGATGAACGGTGCCATCTTGGGGTTCCAGTAGCGGGTTTGATGGCCGAAGTGAACTCCGGCTTCCAGCATTTGACGCATAGTTACGGACATAAAAGTCTCCAGTAAGGGTTAATTGCTTCCACACGCCCAACCAACATCCGTATGAACGGACACCCTGTACGGGGCATGTGTGCAGATTTTGCATGCGAATAATAAAGATCAAGCGCATGCTGGTTAAGGCCGCCAACAGCCAATTAAGCTGCTAAACGGGTGCAATATGTTAACATAAGCGACTGTCTGAACTCAAGGAAAAACAAGCTTCGGCTTAATGTAGTGAATATGGCAATTACCATCAAGAATGACCTCGATATTGAGAAAATGCGCATCGCGGGCCGCCTTGCCTCCGAAGTGCTTGATTTTATCACGCCTTATGTCCAGGCCGGCGTCACCACCGAGCATCTCGACAAACTGTGCCATGACTACATGGTCAATGAACAAAAAACCATCCCGGCGCCTCTTAATTACGCGCCGCATGGTCACACGCCCTACCCCAAGTCCATCTGCACCTCCATCAACCACCAGATCTGCCATGGCGTACCTGGCCCCAAGGTGTTGAAAAACGGCGATATCGTGAATCTGGATATCACAGTGATCAAGGATGGTTACCATGGCGATACCAGCCGCATGTTCATGGTGGGCGAGCCCTCCATTCAGGCCAAGCGCCTGTGCGACATTACCTATGAGTGCATGTGGCTGGGCATACAACAGGTAAAACCAGGTGCGACGCTGGGCGATATCGGCCATGCCATTCAGGTGTATGCAGAAAAAAGTGGCTATAGCGTGGTGCGTGAATTCTGCGGACACGGCATAGGCAAGAAATTCCACGAAGATCCACAGGTGCTTCATTACGGCAAGCCTGGCGCTGGCGTCAAGCTGCAAAAAGGCATGATCTTCACCATTGAGCCCATGATCAATGCTGGCAAGCGCGACATCAAGCAACTGGGAGATGGCTGGACCATCGTGACCAAAGATCACAGCCTGTCGGCCCAATGGGAGCACACGGTGCTGGTGACGGATACCGGTTACGAGGTTCTCACCGTTTCCGCTGGCTCGCCCGCCATTCCCAGCTTCATCTAACCAGTATGCCTCAAGCGTTGCCGGATACTCCTCACGCCAGCCTGGCGAAAGACTGGCGCCAGCAACTGCATGCGCGCCAACAAGCCTTGCAAGAGGCTTTTGAGCAATCCGGCAATACCACCGCCCTGTTAAAAGGGCATTCCAAATTTGTGGATCAGCTCCTGCAGGCGCTTTGGCAGGACGCTGGCTTGAATCAGGATGTCTGCCTGATCGCCGTCGGCGGTTATGGGCGCGGCGAGCTGTTTCCACACTCCGATGTCGATTTGCTGATTCTGCTGCCTGACAATTACGACTCGGCACTGGATCGCCAGATTGAAGCGCTGGTAGGCACTTTCTGGGATATTGGCCTGGCTGTGGGTCACAGCGTACGGACCCTCAGCGAATGTGCAGACGAAGCATCCAAGGATATAACGGTACAGACCAATCTTCTGGAATCGCGCTGGTTGGCCGGGCACAAGCAGCTTTATGCCCAATTTCAGGCCGCATTCGCAGCCAACATGAATACGCAGGCGTTTTTTGAAGCCAAGATGCTGGAGCAACGCCAGCGCCATGCCAAGTTCAACCATACGCCGTATAACCTTGAACCGAATATCAAGGAAAGTCCGGGCGGATTACGCGATTTGCAAACCATACTCTGGATTACACGCAGCCTGAGTCTGGGCAGCGCCTGGAGCACCCTGGCCAAGCACGGCCTGATCAGCCAGCAGGAGGCACGCCAGATTCGCCGCCATGAGCAATACCTGCAGATGCTGCGTATCCGCTTGCATTACCTTGCCAAGCGCCGTGAAGACCGCTTGATCTTTGACTTCCAGAACGATCTGGCCAAGCAGCTCAATCACGTCACCAGCCGAAGCAAACGCGCCAGCGAGCAGCTGATGCACAACTACTACCGCAGCGCCAAATTCATTCATTTGATGAATGAGATCCTGCTGCAACTGCTACGCGAAAAAATCTACCCGAATGCCGCCCCTGCAGTGCAGATCAATGATCACTTCGAGGCCAGAAATAACCTGCTGGATGCGCGTTACAGCGCTCTTTTGCAAAAAAACCCGACCACCATTCTGGAAAGTTTTTTACTGCTGGAGCAGCATCCCGAATTAACCGGCATGAGCCCCACGCTGCTTCGCACGCTGTATCGGGTTAAAAAGCTGGTAAATCGTGACTTCCGGCAAAACCCGGTCAACAAACAGCTGTTTCTGGATATCCTGAAACAGCCAGACGGCGTCACGCATGCCCTGCGCCGCATGAATCGCTACGGCATTCTGGGCAACTACATTCCCGCCTTCGGCCGCATCGTCGGGCAGATGCAGCATGACCTGTTCCATGTGTACACGGTAGATGAGCATATTCTGAATGTGCTGCGCAATCTGCGTCGCTTTGCCCTGCCCGAGCTGGCGCATGAGTTTCCGCTGTGCAGTCAGCTCTTCATGCAGTTTGACAAGCCTTACCTGCTTTATCTGGGCGCCTTGTTCCATGACATTGCCAAAGGCCGTGGCGGCGACCACTCAACACTGGGCGCCGTCGATGCCAAACGTTTCTGCAAGGCGCATGGACTCAATCGCGAAGACAGTGAGCTGGTGGCATGGCTGGTCGAGGCGCATCTCATCATGTCCAGCACCGCCCAAAAGGCAGACCTCAGCGATCCCTTGGTCATCGAAAATTTCGCGCGCCAGATGGGCAGCGAGCGTCGCTTGACCGCACTTTACCTGCTGACCGTGGCCGATATCCGCGGCACCAGCCCGGCGGTATGGAACGCCTGGAAAGCCAAGCTGCTGGAAAACCTGTTTACCGCCGCCCAGCGCCTGATGCGTGACGCCAGCGCCAATGCAGACTGCAATATCGAGATCAAACTGCGCCAGCAACAGGCAGAAGAAACACTCAGCTATTACGGCATAAAAAAGCCTAGCTATCAGCCGCTGTGGGAGCAACTGGGCTCCAGCTATTTCCTCAAGCACACTAGCCAGGAGATTGCGTGGCACAGCCGCTTGCTGCTGCCGCATCTCAATACCGAAAAACCGATCGTTCGTGCCCGTCTGAGCCCGGCAGGCGATGGCATTCAGACCATGATATACATGCGTGACCGTGACGACCTGTTTGCCCGCATTTGCAGCTTTTTCGATCGCATGAGTTACAACATTCAGGAAGCCCGTATCCATACCACTCGCCATGGTTATGCGCTGGATAGCTTTCTGGTGGCCGACCAGAGCAGCAAGTCGGTGGTATACCGCGACCTGCTTAATTTCATTGAATACGAGCTCACGCAAAAGCTCATGCCAGAACAACCGCTGGAAACACCGTTGCAAGGCCGCCTCAACCGGCAGGTCAAGCATATGCCGATCAGCGCCACCATCCACCTGCAGCGCGAGGGCCAATCCAACTATCATCTGCTGGATATTGTGGCGGGCGACAGGCCAGGCTTGCTGTCACAGCTGGCGCACACCTTTCTGGCCCATGGCATCCACCTGCACACGGCCAAGATCAACACACTGGGCAATCGGGCGGAAGACACCTTTCTCATCTCAGGCAAGTCTGGCCAGGCATTGACGGATAGCGCCCTGCAAAAGCTCAAAGAAGACCTTAGCCGTCAGCTATAACAGGGCATTTCTGCTCCGTGTCTATCGCCACAAGTCCATCGCCTCCCAACCCTCCCAGACGCATTGCCCATCTGGATATGGACATGTTTTTTGCCGGGGTGGAGTTGCTGCATTATCCCCAGTTAAAAGGACTACCGGTGGTGGTTGGTGGCCGTTCGATTGATACGCCACGGCAACTGGCCGATGGGCGCTGGCAATTCGCCCGCCTCGGCGATTATGCCGGTCGAGGCGTGGTGACCACGTCTACCTACGAAGCCCGCGCGCTCGGCGTTTTTTCAGCCATGGGATTAATGAAGGCGGCGGCCAAGGCGCCAGATGCGATTATTCTCCCTGCCAATTTTGATGCCTACCGCCATTACTCCAGGCTATTTAAACAAGCCGTGCGGGATATTGCGCCGCATGTGGAAGATCGGGGCATAGACGAGATTTATATCGACCTCAGTGAGCATACCGAGCCCAGTCAGGCGCTTGCCCAGCGTTTGAAAGATGCTGTTTACAGCACTACGGGGCTCACTTGCTCCATCTGCATCGCCCCCAACAAACTGCTGGCCAAGATAGGCTCGGAACTGGATAAACCGGATGGCCTGACTCTGCTGGACGAAAGCTCGCTGCAATCGCGCATCTGGCCACTATCCGTCAGCAAAATCAACGGCATAGGACCAAAAGCAGTCGCAAAGCTTGCTACGATAAACATCCATACCATTGCCGAGCTGGCTCAAGCCGACGTGGGGCTTCTGCAGTCGACCTTTGGCCGCAGCTATGCCGCCTGGCTGCTGAATGTGGCGAATGGACAAGACCATCGCCCGGTTACCACCTATTCCGAACCCAAATCAATAAGCCGGGAAACGACTTTCGAGCGCGATTTGCATGTCAGGCACGACCGTGCCCGCCTTGGGGAAATATTCACCAGCCTGTGCGAGCGCGTCGCCCAGGATTTGAAAGCCAAGCGCTATATGGCAGGCACGGTAGGCATCAAACTGCGCTATCAGGACTTCACCAGCGTCACGCGAGACCTGACGCTACCCTCCCCGATCAGCGATGCGGTAGCCATACGCAAAGCCGCCGGGGAATGCCTCAAACGGGCACCACTGACCAAGAAGATACGTCTGCTAGGCGTAAAACTCAGCCAGCTGATGCCGATGGAAGACAGCGAAAATCCCGCACAGAAACAAGCGCCGCTGCCTTTTGAGTAGCAAAAGACCGGGATATTTCTAAATCAGCCTTAGAATGCCGTTCTCACCAGGCCACCCTCTGCGCGAATATTGGAGCCATTGATCACCGCAGCACGCGGGCTGCATACAAAGGCCACCACACTGCCGACCTCCGCGGGGTTGATCAGGCGTGAAATCAATGAGGTCGGGCGATTCTCTGCCATGAACTTCTTTTCGGCTTCCGCCAGCGATAAGCCTGGATATACATCCAGTATGAATTTCTCCACGCTTTCGGTACGAGTGGGGCCCGGCAATACCGCATTCACAGTCACCGCCGTATTTTTGGTGAGCTCCGCCAGAGAACGGGAGATACCCAGCTGCATGGTTTTCGTCGCACTGTAATGCGCCATCTCAGGTGCAGGCGAAACACCCGACTCGCTGGAGATAAACACAATGCGCCCTTCATTGCGCTGCAGCATGCCAGCGAGATAATGCCGCGCCAGACGTACGCCGCTCATGATATTTACCTCGAATAGGCGCTGCCAATCAGCATCGCTTTCCTCAAAAAATCCTACCGCCTCATAAATTCCCAGGTTGTTTACCAGAATATCCACGGCAGGAAACTGCTCAATGGTGGCTTCACACCCCGCCTGGGTACCATTGTCGCTGACCAGGGCGTGCAGCTTTGCTGCAGGATGCGAACGGTGAATCTCGGCGATTGCCTTCTCCACCACCGCCGCGCTACGGCCGTTAATGATAACGCTGGCGCCTTCTGCCGCCAGACTGCGCGCAATTTCCAGACCGATGCCACCAGACGATGCCGTTACCAGGGCAAGTTTGTTATCCAGTTCGAGTTGCATGAGAGTTACTCCCTTGGTGTAAAGATGCCATTGTGACCTGAAGTGAAGCGCAGGATTGCATGTTTTGAAGGGAAGGATTGTCAGCCAAAGCTGGACAATAGAGTAAAAAATGGCAGGAATAGGCAAGAAAAAACCCGCTTGCGCGGGTTTTGGTATGACAGGCAAAACAGCCGGAATTAACCGTGCTTGTAGTGCTTGCGCAGTGGCTTAACCACTTCCCAGTTAGTGTCCAGACCAGCTGGGAACACAACCAGGTCACCAGGAACGATACGGACTGGCTCGCCACCCTTAGGAGTAACGATGATTTCGCCTTCCAGTACGTAAGCGGTTTCCTTGATGCCGAAATCCAGTGGGAACTTGGAAACTTCCTTTTCCCAGATAGACCAGCTGGAAACGCCCAGTTGCTTCAGTTTTTCTTCGCTTGGGTTGTGCTCAACAATGATTTGGCTCATGTCTAAATCCTTAATTAAATGAATGGCATCGGTATGAATCTAACACCGCTGACGGGTATTCTTGGCGGAAGAGGTGAGATTCGAACTCACGGTGGGCGTGAACCCACGACAGTTTTCAAGACTGTTGCATTAAACCGCTCTGCCACTCTTCCGGAAACGCTTGCTTCACGCTGCGCATGACCAACCGCGCTGCAAACAATCGCAAAATTATACCAGCGTATTCAGTCATCCGCCAGATCGGCATTCGGAAACAACACATCCTGGAAGCCGAAATTCGCCAGATCGCGTATGCGCATCGGGTAAAGAATGCCATCCAGATGGTCGCACTCATGCTGTACCACGCGAGCATGAAAACCGCTCACCAGGCGGTCTATCGGGTTGCCATACTGGTCAAAGCCGGTGTAATGCAGGCGCACATAACGTGGCACGATGCCGCGCATGCCTGGCACGGAAAGGCAACCTTCCCAGCCATCTTCCTGATCATCATTCACCGGCTGCAGGGTTGGATTGACCAGGACGGTATAAGGCACTTGCTCGGCATCCGGATAGCGGGGATTCTTACCTACCCCGAAGATCACCACACGCAGGCTGACCCCTATCTGGGGCGCCGCAATACCTGCCCCATTCATATGGGCCATGGTGTCTTCCATATCCTTAATCAAGGCGTGCAGCTCGGGAGTATCAAACGCCGTCACCGGCGCAGCCTTTTGCAGAAGTAGCGGATCACCCATCCGCAATACAGGCCTAATCGGCATGATTCATCACCACCTGTTCTATCAAGTTACGTACTCGCTCCATGGTTTGGTCCAGCACGGCACCTATCTCTTCGTAACGAATGCCATGCGCACTGCTGCCGCGCCCGGCGGCATGGTTCACCACCGGACAAATGGCGGCGTAGCTGATTTCCAGCTCACGCGCCAGCACGGCCTCGGGCATACCTGTCATTCCGACCATGGTGGCGCCGTCGCGTTCCAGCTTGTTGATCTCCGCTGCCGTTTCCAGCCGCGGCCCCTGCATGGCGGCATAGACGCCGCCATCAATCAGCGGTTCGCCAGACTGGCGCGAGGCCTGCAGGCAAAGGCCGCGTAGGCGCGGACAATACGGCTCGGTAAAGTCGATGTGAATCACCGGCTTGTCCACATCATCGTAGTAGGTGTTTTTGCGGCCATGGGTGTAATCAATAATCTGGTCCGGCAAGGCAATGGTGCCCGGCCCCAGATCGGCATGAATACCGCCAACCGTGGCAACAGCAACGATGTCACGCACGCCCTCTGAATGCAGGGCCCACAGATTGGCCCGGTAATTGACGCCATGCGGGGGTATGGTATGCCCGCTGCCATGGCGCGCCAGGAACACCACCGACTTGCCGCCCAGTTCACCAAAGGTTAATGGCCCCGAGGGCTCGCCATAGGGCGTGCGTATAAGCTGCCGCCTTGTGATCTTGAGGTTGGCCAACTGCGTAAGCCCGGTACCGCCTATGATTCCCAGCATTAAAAAATTCCTAGCGTTCGGTTGTCAAAAAGTATCCGCGATTGTAACGCAAAGCGGCCACGGTAAATTCTGCAGATGCGCCCTCTCCGCAAGCTTTAAGCACGGCATTTTGTGGCATACTTCACCCAGCCATGAATACATTCCAAGCCGTTACTGCCGAAAGCCTGGCCCACGCCAGTGCGCATTACGAAAACTTCCCTGTTGCCTCCGTGCTGCTGCCCATGCGCCTTAGACGCCCTATCGGCGTGATTTATTCCTTTGCGCGGCAAGCCGATGACTTTGCAGATGAAGGCGATCATACCCCCGAGCAACGTCTGGCGCTGCTGGATGGGTTCAAGCAGGAGCTGGACCTGATAGCGCAGGGCAACACGCCCAACACCGCATTTTTTGTCACGCTGGCCGACACCATCAAACGCCATGCCCTGCCCCTGCAGCCTTTTTACGATCTGCTGGATGCCTTCAGTCAGGATGTGGTGAAAAGCCGCTACGAAAACTTTGGCGAAGTCATGGATTACTGTCGACGCTCTGCCAACCCGGTTGGGCGCTTGCTGTTGCATCTCTACCAGGCGGCCACACCACGCAATATCGGGCTTTCCGATGCCATTTGCTCCTCGCTGCAACTCATCAATTTTTTGCAGGATGTGGAGATTGATTACAAGAAAGACCGCATTTACTTCCCCCTCGACGAAATGCGCAAATATCGCATTGAAGAAAAGCAGATTGCCAATGCTGACAGCAGCGGCACCTGGGGGCTGTTCATGGAATTCCAGATCAACCGCGCCCGGCGGCTGCTGCAATCGGGCGCGCCGCTCGGCAAGGCACTATCCGGCCGCACTGGCCTGGAAATGCGCACCATCATTGCCGGTGGCGAGCGCATCCTGCAAAAGCTGCATAAATCACGCGGTGACATGTTCACCCAGCGGCCTGTGCTCAAGCCCCATGACTGGGCGCTGATGCTGTACAAGGCCGTACGCGCCAAATAATCACCCGGAGCATCCCTTGTCCCCACAAGAATATTGCGAAAACAAAGCCGCTGCCAGCGGCTCCAGTTTTTACGCCAGCTTTCGCTTCCTGCCCAAGCCGCAGCGCGATGCCATTACCGCGCTGTATGCCTTCTGTCGTGAAGTCGATGACATTGCCGACGAATGTACCGACATCGGCATTGCCCGCACCAAGCTAGCCTGGTGGCGCGAGGAGATTCATGGCCTGTATGCAGGCAATCCGCAACATCCAGTCAGCAAGGCATTGCAAGGCCCGATCAGTACCTACCGGCTGCAAGAGCAACACTTTATTGAGATCATCGCTGGCATGGAGATGGATTGCGAGCAGAATCGCTATGCCAATTTTGCCGCGCTTGAGCTCTATTGCTATCGGGTTGCCAGCGTGGTTGGCCTGTTGTCTGCTGCCATTTTTGGCTACCGCAACCCGGCCACCGAGCAATATGCGCTGGATCTTGGCATGGCATTTCAGCTGACCAATATCATTCGTGATGTGGGGGAAGACGCGCGACGCGACCGCATTTACCTGCCGCAGGACGAACTGGCCCAATTCGGCGTCAGCGAAATCGATATCCTGCATGGGCATGAAACCCCCAAAGTACGGGAATTGCTGGATTTTCAGATTGCCCGTGCCGAGCGTTATTACGACAAAGCCCTGGGCGAGCTGCCACAGGAAGACCGCAAAACCCAGCGCACCGGCCTCATGATGTCAGCCATTTACCGCACGCTGCTGCGCGAAATAAAAGCCGACGGCGCCGAAAAAGTGCTGAATTCACGTACTTCACTCGGTAGTTTGCGCAAAATGTGGCTGGCATTCAGCACCTGGCTGCGCAACTAAAGCATCAGCGCCATGCACTTCCCTCCTCTGCACACCCTGTAACACCGTGTCGACCTCATCATCCTCTCTGGCAAATGCGCATGTCGGCATCATAGGCGCTGGATGTGCCGGCTTGGCCGCTGGCGCCAGCCTGGCCAGACAAGGCGTCAAGGTCACTGTGCTGGAATCCGCCCCCCAAGCTGGAGGGCGTGCGCGCAGCCTGAACTGGAAAGGTGCCCGGCTCGATAATGGCCAACATATCCTGCTGGGCGCCTATGAGCAAACGCTGGCGCTGCTTTCGCAAGCAGGTGTGGATGAAGCACAGGCGCTGATGCGCTTGCCGCTGGATTTGCGGCTTGCAGAAGGATTTGAACTGCAGGCAGCAGATGCCTGGCCAGCACCGCTGCATTTGCTGCTGGGTTTATTGCGCGCCAAAGGATTGAGCTGGAGCGAGCGATTTTCCGCCATCCGCTTCATGACCTGGCTGCAACTGCGCAGATTCAAGCTGGCACGTGACATTTCCGTGCTGACCTTGCTCCATGAACGCAAGCAGACATCGACATTGATCCGCTGCCTGTGGGAGCCCCTGTGTCTCGGTGCGCTCAACACGCCGATTGATCAGGCGAGCGCACAAGTATTCGTCAATGTTCTGCGAGACAGCTTTGCCCGCGACAAGCACGATAGCCACCTGCTACTCCCCAGGCAGGATTTGTCGACGCTGCTGATCGCACCGCTGATAGAGGATATCCAGCAGCACGGAGGAGATGTGCAGCTGCGCACCGGGGTGCAGAAGATAGAAGTCGAAGGGGATGGTTACCGGCTCCATACCGAAGATCAGAATAGCGCGCTATATACACATGTCGTCCTGGCCTGCCAGCCTTTTCGAGCGACACCTCTGCTGGCGGACCTGCCCGGCACCGAGGCGTTGCAACAGTCACTGACCAGCCTGCAATATCAACCTATCTACACGGTTTACTTCCAGTTTGATGCCAGCGTAGCACTGGACTTTCCCATGCTGGGCCTCAATGCAGGCATCAGCCAATGGGTGTTTGACCGCGGTCAACTGGATGGGCAGCAAGGCCTGATTGCCGTTGTCATCAGTGCCGAGGGCGCGCATCAGTCCTTGCGACAGGATGCCTTGGCCGAAATCGTACTCGCTGAACTGCGCGACCACTACCCTGCACTCCGGGCGCCCATCCACTGGTACAAAGTCATCGCCGAAAAACGCGCCACGTTCAGTTGCACAGTCGGGCTGGTTCGCCCAAGCCACCATACTGGCCTGCCCAAGCTATACCTGGCGGGCGATTATGTGGCGGGAGATTATCCCGCCACTATTGAAGGCGCCATCCGCAGCGGCGTACAATGCGCCCAGCACATCACACTATCCCTCACCTCTCACACAGAAAGCCATCGATGAACGCTGATCTCTCGAACTTCCTCCTCCATTGGGCCATCATGAGCCTGTCTCTGTGGGTGGCCAGCTACCTGTTCAGCGGCATCAAGTTCAGCGGCGTGCCATCTCTGCTGGTGTCGGCACTCGTCCTGGGGTTTGCCAATGCGGTCATACGCCCTATTCTGTTTTTCCTGACCTTGCCGATCACGCTGGTCACGCTGGGCTTCTTTGTGCTGGTGATCAATGCCCTCATGATCATGCTGGTGGCCAAGCTGGTGAAAGGCTTTCAGCTTTCCGGTTTCTGGACGGCGTTTTTCGCCAGTATTTTCATTGCCATCTTTACCCTGATCATTGAATGGATGCTGCCTAGCCAGGGCGCCATCATCATTCAAAACGCCAATACTATCTCTATCTAGATTGAAGCTTCATGCATAACTACCAAGCCCCTGCCCAACTGTTAGCAGACCACGTCATCCTTGTCACTGGCGCAGGCCAGGGCATAGGGCGGGAAGCCGCCCTGGCCTTTGCGCGTCATGGTGCCACTGTCATTTTGTGTGGTCGCACGCTGAAAAAGCTGGAAGCGGTTTATGACGCCATTGAAGCCGCGGGCTATCCGCAGGCAGTGATTTTTCCTCTGGACCTGAGTAAAACCGATGAGCCATCCTTTGCGGCAATGGCAGAAGGCATTTATCAGCAATTGGGCCGCCTGGATGGCATTCTGCACAATGCCGCGCATTACGATAATCTGAGTCCGCTGGAGATTCAGACCATGGAACAGTTTGAAAGCATGTTCAAGGTGAATGTGACTGCGCCCTTTGCCTTGACCAAAGCATGCTTGCCATTGCTGAAGCGTGGTACTGACACCTCGGTTATTTTCACCTCTTCCACTGCCGGACATCAGGCCGGCGCCTACTGGGGCAGCCATGGCATCAGCAAGCAAGCCGTTGAGCATCTGGCAAAAACCTGGGCGCTGGAGCTGGAAAATACACCGAATGTGCGTCTGAATGCCGTGATACCCGGCCCCGTGCAATCGCCTCAGCGCAAGAAAAGCCATCCTGGAGAAGTGCATGACTCCTTGCCGACAGCCGAGAGCCTGATGTCGGTATATCTCTATTTGATGGGGAAAGACAGCGCTGGCGTCAGCGGCCAGATAGTTGAGGCGCAGACCGCGTAAAGCGCCTTGGGCGCATAGTCAGCCCTGCAAGGGGTCAAATACTGGGCGCCGGATAATCGCTGGCGCGGATGGGAGGCGGCAAGCGCATGATCTTGTCGATCACCAGCCGTGCCATGGCCCAGGCTTTATCTTCCAGCATCATCTCTTTTTCCAGATCCGAGAATGGCAGGTAGCGGTTGCCGTGCGTCAGCGAAAACCGTTTGGATTCCTCGACATTCAGATAGGCCAACATCACATCCTGCACACGTTCGTCACGACTTTTGTAAAGCGATGGCATTGCGCTCCCATTAAGTGATTCAAATGAAAAGGCCAGCTTGAGAAAGGCCGCTTGTCAGCGGCCTTGTGTGAATATACCGCAAGCGACCTGATGTGGGTAGTCCATGCGCCAACGCACAAAGCTGGATTGTCGGCAGGGGCCAGGCTGGCTATGATTCATCACCTGTTCACTGAAAACTTGCCATGCCATCCACCAGACTCCCGCTTACCGTTGCCTTTCTCGTGCTGCTGAGCCTCCTGCTTTCCGGCATCGCCCCTTATGATCGTGCCACCTGGCTCATGGAAACACTGCCCGTCATGATTGCCCTGCCCTTGCTGATCAAGACATATCGTCAATTCCGGCTGACGGACATGCTGTATGTGTTGATAGGCCTGCACGCGCTGGTGCTCATCGTCGGCGGCGCTTATACCTATGCCCGCGTACCTGTCGGCTTTGACGTGCAGAATTGGTTCGGGCTTGATCGCAACCCTTACGACAAACTGGGTCACATGATGCAAGGCTTTGTGCCTGCCCTGATCGCCCGCGAGATATTGCTGCGCATGCGCTATCTCACCAGCCGCCGCATGACAGCCTTTCTGTGCGTAGCGATTGCGCTCGCCATCAGCGCGGTTTATGAGCTGATTGAATGGGGCGCTGCTGTTGCCATGGGGCAAGGCGCGGATGAGTTTCTGGGCACGCAAGGCGATGTGTGGGACACACAATCCGATATGTTGTGCGCCATGATAGGCGCCATCTTGGCACTACTGGGCTTGTCCAGATACCATGACCGGCAGATGCAGTCGCTGGAAATCCATCGCCGCGACGAGCTTTGACAGACTGACTGAGTGAGCTGAAACCAGCTTATTGCTTGATAATGGCTTCTGCCAGCGCCTGAGGCTGGTCAAAGCTTAGCCAATGTGCCTGCATATCCCCCGACGCCGGGTCCAGATAGCCCCAGGTGACCATGACAAAAGCCAGTTGATTGGCCTCTGCCGCCATGCCATCCTCCAGGCGATCACCGATATACATGGTCTCGGTTTTATTCATGCCATGGGCCGCGACAATATTTCCAACCATCGTCGCCTTGTTGGGGACGGCAGGATGAAAGTAATCGAGCGCATATACTTCCTGAAAATACCCCCCCCAGCCGAGATGGTCGAGAATGCGGCGGGTCGGGTAAATACGCTTGTTGGTACCAATATAGAGCTTGTGATCACGGGCAAGTAGCGCCAGCATGGGTTCAATGTCGGGGAACACGGTGGTCAGCTTATAGCCTTCACTGTCGTAATGCTGTTTGAAAGCCTGCGCCAGTGCTGCCAGTGTATCGGCATCATCATGCCCTGCCATCAGCGACAGAGTTTGCATCAAGGGAGGGCCAATCAATTCCGGCGTTAATGGTCGGGCTGGCGTGATGCCATGTTGGCGAAAAGCTTCCTCGTAACTTTCAAGTATGCTGCCCGAGGAATCGATCAATGTCCCATCAAGATCAAAAATTATATTTTTCATAAAGTTACATTGATTTTTGATTATAGTTCTTTAATTTTCTGCAAGGCTTGATCCAGGCGTTCGACAGCGATAACCGTCAAATCCGGAATGGCTTGCTTGGGGGCATTTGCCTTGGGCACGATGGCATGGGTAAAGCCCAGCTTGGCAGCTTCCTTCAGGCGCTCCTGACCACGCTGTACCGGTCTCACTTCTCCCGCCAGCCCAACCTCACCAAATACAATCAGTTTGTTATGCAGTGGCTTGTTTTTCAAAGAAGATACTATCGCCAGCAATACCGCAAGATCGACTGCAGGCTCGCTGATCCGCACGCCACCCACCGCATTGATAAACACATCCTGGTCAAAGCATGCGACACCCGCATGGCGATGCAATACGGCCAGCAACATGGCCAGCCGGTTCTGCTCAAGGCCCACGCAAAGGCGCTTGGGGTTGGGCGCATGCGCCTCATCGACCAGGGCCTGTATCTCGACCAGCAAAGGCCGTGAGCCTTCCTGGGTAACCGTAATACAAGAGCCCGCCACTTGCTCGGCATGATGGGAAAGAAACAGCGCCGATGGATTGCTAACTTCGCGCAAGCCCTTCTCTGTCATGGCAAACACACCCAGCTCATTGACCGCACCAAAACGGTTTTTGAACGCGCGAATCAGGCGGAAACTGGAGTTGGGGTCGCCCTCGAAATACAGCACGGTATCGACAATATGCTCCAGCACGCGTGGCCCGGCGAGCGAGCCTTCCTTGGTGACATGGCCCACCAGGATCACCGTGATCCCCAGTTGTTTGGCAGCACGTGTTAACTGGGCTGAGCATTCACGCACCTGTGCCACCGAGCCAGGGGCCGACTGCAAAGCCTCGGAGTATATGGTCTGGATGGAGTCAATGACGGCAATATCCGGCTTGTGCGTCTGCAGGGTCGCCAGAATTTTTTCCAGCTGAATTTCGGCAAGAAGATCAATCGGGCCAGCATCCAGCCCCAGTCGGCGGGCACGCATGGCAATCTGCTGCGCAGACTCCTCACCGCTCACGTAGATGGCTTTACGCAGATGGCCAACGTGGCACAGTGTCTGCAACAGCAAGGTGGACTTGCCTATGCCGGGGTCGCCCCCGATCAGCACGACCCCGCCTGCCACCAGGCCGCCGCCCAGCACGCGATCAAATTCGCCGATGCCAGAAGGCTGGCGCGGCACCTCGGCCGCCTCCACTTCGGCCAGCTTTTGCAAGCCAGCCGTCTGCGCCAATGCTGCATAGCGGTTGGCCGTCGGCGCTTCCGCTATGCTCTCGACCAGCGTGTTCCATGCCATGCAACTGGGGCACTGTCCTTGCCATTTAGGTGAAGATGCCCCGCACTCGGTGCAGGTGTAAACGGTTTTTGCCTTAGCCATGCACAACCTTGAAATTAACCCGCGAAGTCACCGCACAAAGGAGCTCGTAGCCCACCGTTCCGCAAGCCTCCGCGACGGCATCCACGGGGATGGTGGCGCCCCATAGTTCGACCGGACTGCCGATGTCAGCTGCTGGAATATCCGTGATATCGACAAACAGCATATCCATGGAAACGCGCCCCAGGGTCTTGCTCACCTGCCCGGCCACGGCAATGGGCGTGCCGCCAGGCGCATGGCGTGGATAACCATCGGCGTAGCCACAAGCCACTATCCCAACTCTGGTTTCGCGCTCGGCCACAAACGTGGCGCCGTAGCCCAGGCTCTCCCCGGGGGGCAAGGTCTGCACGGCAATCAGCTCCGATTGCAGATGCATCACCGCCTGCAGTCCAAAATGGGCGGCCGTGACCGATTGCACCGGTGTTGCGCCATACAGCATGATGCCAGGGCGCACCCAGTCGGCATGACTTTCAGGATGGCGCAAAATGGCAGCCGAGTTGGCAAGGGATTTCGGATACTGCATGCCGGCAGCGCCCGCTTCAAATCGCTGCAGGGCCGTGGCAATGCCTGGCGCTTCATCGGCCGTGGCAAAATGGGTCATCAGGGTAATGCTGCTCACCTGGGGGCAAGCGGCCAAGCGTGCAACGGCAGATGCAAATGCCTGAGGCACAAAACCCAGGCGATTCATGCCGGTATTCATTTTGACAAACACGGCGATGGGTACTGGCAAGCTTGCCTGCTCCAGCATGGCAATCTGGTGTTCAGCATGCACGACGATGGACACTCCGGCGTCGGCAGCCGCATTCAACTCCGCAGACTCAAACACGCCTTCAAGCAGCAACAGGGTTTGTCGATAACCCGCCGCCCGCAGCTCCAGTGCCTCTTGCAAACGGAGGACAGCAAATCCATCGGCCTCAGCCAGGCCACGCGCCACATTCAGCAGGCCATGGCCATAGCCATTCGCTTTGACGACCGCCATGGTGCGCGCATGCGGCGCATAGTCACGAACGCGGCGCAGGTTGTGCTGCAAGGCAGCAAGATGAATAGTGGCGGTAATGGGACGCATGGAGAAAGGAAATTAATATTCGTCCTGGAAGGAACTGCCAGAGACGTGATTCTCGAATCGCGTGAATTGGCCCATGAAGGTAAGACGTACCCGGCCAATCGGGCCGTTACGCTGCTTGGCGATAATGATTTCCGCCGTGCCCTTGTCCTGTGAGTCAGGGTTGTAGACTTCATCACGGTAGATAAACAGAATCAAGTCGGCATCCTGCTCGATAGCGCCGGATTCACGCAAGTCGGACATGACTGGACGTTTATCAGTGCGCTGCTCCAGGCCGCGGTTAAGCTGGGACAATGCCACTACCGGCACATCAAGCTCCTTCGCCAAGGCCTTGAGTGAGCGGGAGATTTCGGAGATTTCCGTAGCGCGGTTTTCACTCTGCCGACCAGCCGCACCCGTCATCAGCTGCAAATAGTCGACCACGATCAAGCCCAGCTTGCCGGTCTGGCGATGCAAACGGCGCGCACGCGCACGCACTTCAAAGGAGCTCAAGCCCGCACCTTCGTCAATGAATACCGGAGCGTCATTCAACTTGCCCAGCGCGGTGGTGAGGCGCACCCAGTCCTCGTCTTCCAGATTACCATTACGCATGCGGTGCTGATCCAGGCGCCCTACCGAACCGATCATACGAGCAGCGAGCTGTGTCGCCGCCATTTCCATCGAAAATACGGCGACAGGCAGTTTGGTTTCCAGCGCCACATTCTCGGCAATATTCAGCGAGAACGCTGTTTTACCCATGGATGGGCGGCCTGCGACAATAATCAGATCGCCAGGCTGGAAGCCAGAGGTTCGCTCATCCAGATCGCTGAATCCGGTGGGCACGCCCGTGACGCCGCCCTGGTTCTCGCGCTGGTAGAGGTAATCAATACGGTCTGCCACTTTGGGCAGAATGGTCTTCATGTCCAGAAAGCCTTGCGAGGTTTTGCGTCCACCTTCTGCGATCTGGAATATTTTGGCCTCGGCTTCATCAAGCAGTTGCTGGGCATCGCGCCCCTGCGGATTATAAGCACTCTCGGCAATGCCGGACCCCACTTCCACCAGCTTGCGCATGACGGCACGCTCATGCACGATTTCTGCATAGCGGCGGATGTTGGCGGCGGTAGGCGTGTTTTGCGCTAGCGCCCCCAGATAAGCGATACCGCCCACGCCGGACAGCTCGGCAGAATTCTCCAGCGACTCGGCGACGGTAACGATATCGGCAGGCTTGTTACGCTCGATGAGGCGTGCGATGTGCTCAAAAATGAGCCTGTGGTCGTGACGATAAAAATCGGCAGGTCCGAGCAGGTCAGCAATGCGGTCAATCGCCTCGTTCTCAAGCAGCAGGCCGCCAAGCACAGACTGCTC
The DNA here is from genome assembly GCF_009858335.1 of Methylovorus glucosotrophus. Classification (NCBI taxonomy): domain Bacteria; kingdom Pseudomonadati; phylum Pseudomonadota; class Betaproteobacteria; order Nitrosomonadales; family Methylophilaceae; genus Methylovorus; species Methylovorus glucosotrophus. Next base: position 1,421,740 of record NZ_VMSE01000001.1, on the reverse strand, counting down.
GGCTTCTACCGAATGCGGGGGTAATTTCAGGGATTCAAGGATATCGTCAGCCATGCCGCATTATAACAAGCGCGGCCATGGCAACGAGTGGAAAATCGTGCTTATGTTACAGATTGATCGTCTGCGCCAATGCCTGCTCAACATCGGCAATGAGGTCATCCACATCTTCAAGCCCGACATAAAAGCGCACCAGGCCGCCGCTATGCGGATACCGGTCACGCACATCATAAGGGATCGCCAGACTCACCGCCCCGCCCCAGCTGTAGCCAATATGGAATAGCGCCAGGGCTTCAACAAAACGATCAATGCAGGCCTGCGCAATATCGGGCTCGAACAAGACAGAAAACAGACTGGCAGCGGCAGTGAAGTCACGCTGCCAGATGGCATGCCCAGGACAACTGGGCAAGGCCGGGTGCAAGACACGCGCAATACCCGGTTGCGATGACAGCCATTCAGCGAGCTTGCGGGCCGCGATATCCTGCGCCAGATAGCGCAGGCGATAATGGGGCAGACTGCGCAACACCAGCTGGCAATCCTCTGGGCTCACCCCCAGCCCCAGCTGCATATGGGTTTTCAGCAATTGCTCATGCAGCGCATCGTCGTCGGTACTGACGCTGCCCATCATCACATCACTGCCGCCGGACTGGTATTTGGTCAGCGCCTGCATGGCTATATCGGCGCCCAGGGCAAACACATTCTGGGCTATGCCGGCAGACCACGTAGCATCGGCTGCCACGAGAACGCCTCGTGCGTGAGCAAGCTCAGCCAATTGCCTCAGATCAGCCACTTCCATGGTCACCGACCCTGGCGTTTCCACCCAGAGCAGGCGTGTGTTGGCAGTAAAAGGCACAGCCTCTGGTTGCAAGGGATCATAAAAATCGACCTCAATGCCAAAACGCACCGCCAGCATGCGCGCCAGGTCGACCCCTGGCTGATAGGCATTGCGCGGCAACAGCACGCGCTCGCCACTTTTCAGCAATGCCAGAAAAATCAGGCTGACAGCAGCCAAACCGGAAGGCAGCAGCAATGCATGCTGCACGCCATCAATCAAAGCAAGTTTATTCTCCAGCCGCCGCGTCGTAGGCGTACCAAGCAAGCCATAGCTGTATTGGGTTTTGCTGCGCCAATCCCGCTCGCGCATGCTTTTGACATCCGGAAAGACCACGGTAGACGCTCGTTCCATACTACCGACCAGGCTGGAAAACACCGCTCCGCGGGTGCCGGCCAAGTCCTCAGGCTGCACTAATTCCGTCCAGCGGGAATGCTTTTTTGTCATTCAGACACTCATGATTAAAGACGCTAAGCGGGCAAGTTTACCCCAATCATTTTGATCAGCCATAAAAAAAGGCCGCCCGCAGGCAGCCTTTTTCATTCAGTGCGATGACGAGAAATTAAGCTTCGCCAGTCACTGACACGGTGATTTCAACAACCACATCGTGGTGCAGCGCGATGCTGACAGAGTGATCACCGATGGTCTTCAGAGGACCGTTAGGCATACGTACTTCAGCCTTGGCCACTTGCACACCCTTGGCAGTCAGCGCTTCAGCGATGTCGCCATTGGTAACGGAACCAAACAGACGGCCATCAACGCCAGCCTTCTGGCTCACAGCCAATACGTACTCAACCAGTGCTTCAGCACGTTTCTGAGCAGCAACCAGCAGTTCAGCCTGTTGCTTTTCCAGTTCAGCGCGGCGAGCAGCGAATTCAGCCTTGTTGGCTTCAGTAGCGCGCTTTGCCTTGCCTTGAGGAATCAGGAAGTTACGGCCGTAACCGTCTTTTACCTTAACGATGTCACCGAGGTTACCCAGGTTAACGACTTTTTCCAACAGAATAACTTGCATGACGTATCCCCTTAGTGCTTATCGGTGTATGGCAGCAGCGCCAGGAAACGGGCGCGCTTGACGGCGGTGGTCAGCTGACGCTGATAACGGGCCTTGGTGCCGGTAATGCGTGCAGGGATGATCTTGCCGTTTTCGTTGATGAAATCTTTCAGCAGATCTACATCCTTGTAGTCTACTTCTTTAATGCCCTCTGCCGAGAAACGGCAGTAGCGGCGGCGTTTGAACATATCACGTGCCATGATGAACCTCTTTCTAAATTCAGATTATCTCTAATGTAGTAATGTGCAATACCAGTTGCGTGCTTTTCATGCTGCGCTTGGCGAGGAATCCGGCCGCACGGGCCCTGGTTCCTTCCTTGAGGTGCTTGTGCTGCTCTGCGATGGAGCCCATCGCAATTACCGGCACTGCACACTCGACTCTGCGCTGCATGCCTGCCTCGGTTTTTTCCGAGATATGCTGCAGGGTAAAACTCAACAACGGTATTCCTGCTGGCGTGTAACGAAGTTCTGCAATCTGCACCACTTCGCCCGCGATGACTAACTGATTAGCCTCCAGCGTGGTAGAACTCAATTAAGCAGCAGCTTCCTCAGCAGGAGCGGCTTCATCCTTGCCCAGCAATGACTTGGATTTTTCTTCCTTCATCATGGGGGATGGAGCAACAACAGCTTCTTTGGTCGCAATGGTCAGATGACGCAGAACGGCGTCATTGAACTTGAATGCATGCTCAAGCTCTTCCAGCACGGTTTGATTGCATTCGATATTCATCAGCACGTAGTGTGCCTTGTGAATTTTCTGGATAGGGTAAGCCAGTTGACGACGGCCCCAGTCTTCCAGACGGTGGATAGCGCCGCCGTTGGAAGTTACCAGGGTACGGTAACGCTCGATCATGGCTGGCACTTGTTCGCTCTGGTCCGGATGGACGATGAACACTACTTCATAATGTCGCATAAACACTCCTTTTGGGTTAGCAGCCTCCCGTTTGCGACAACGGTAAGGCAAGGTGGAAAGCCCGCGATTATAGCGGGTATCCATCCCCAAGACAATGTTTTTGCGGCTTTATTACTCGGAGTGAGGTATCACCACGGCATTATCCGGTATTGCGCAGCCCGGCGGCAATGCCATTGATAGTGAGATGTATCGCCAGCTTGACCCGATCATTGGTCGCGCCCTGGCGGTACTGCCGGATCAGCTCAACCTGCAGGTGATTGAGCGGATCCAGGTACGGCAGGCGATTCTGAATGGAATTGGCCAGCGCCGGATTGCTGCTCAGGCGCTCCGTGCTGTTCAGCAGCAGATTAAGCGCTTCTGTCGTCAGCTGATATTCATGCTCAATGGCGGCAAAAATGCCTTCACGCAGCTTCTTGTCCGGCACCAGCATGGAGTAACGCTGCGCCACGGCAAGATCGGTCTTGGCCAGTACCATGTCCACATTGGAAATCAGGCTGCGGAACAGTGGCCATTGTTCCAGCATGTCATGCAGTGTTTTGAGACGTGTCGGCTGCAATTTATCTTCAATGAACAAATACTCATGAATGGCGCTGCCTACGCCAAACCAGCCTGGCAGCAGCAAACGGCATTGCCCCCAGGAAAATCCCCAGGGGATGGCGCGCAGATCTTCAATGCGCTGGGTAGCCTTGCGCGAGGCAGGACGGCTGCCGATATTCAGTTCGGCGATTTCCGAGATAGGCGTGGCATTAAAGAAATACTCGGCAAACCCGGCTGTTTCATACACCAGGGTACGGTATGCGGTCATGGCCGTGGCTGACAACTCCTCCATGATGATCTCGAAGGAGCGCCGCTTTTTTGCCAGCAAAGGGTCAGGTGGAAACAGCGAACCATCAATAGTGGCCGCCACCAGCGTTTCCAGATGCTGGCGGCCGACCCGGGGCTCGGAGTATTTGTTGGCGATGATTTCGCCCTGCTCGGTCAGGCGTATCTGACCATCGACCGTGCCTTGTGGCTGCGCCATGATGGCCTGATAGGTCGGGCCGCCGCCACGCCCCACCGTGCCGCCACGACCGTGGAATAGCCGCAGGCGGATATTGGCCTGGCGGAATAACTCCACCAGCGAAATTTCGGCCTTGTACAGCTCCCAGTTGGAGGTAATGAAGCCCCCGTCCTTATTACTGTCCGAATAGCCCAGCATGATTTCCTGCTCATTGCCCTGATACCGCAGCAGATGGCGGATACCCAGCAGGCTCAGCCATTGCCCCATGATCATGGGCGCATGCCGCAAGTCGGCAATGGTTTCAAACAGCGGGACGATATTTAGGTCCATCTGTACCTTGGCCGAGCCCCATACCCCGCGCAACATGCCGGTTTCTTTCTGCAGCAGAGCTACTTCGAGCAGGTCAGACAAGGTCTCGGTATGGGAAATGATGTACTGGCGTATGGCGCGCTTGCCGTATCCAGCGCGTATGCCGCGGGCTTTTTGCAGCACCTCCATTTCAGACTGCACCAGCTCCGAATACTGCTGAAACGGCGAAAACAGCAAGCGTGGCTGCTTGAGCTCTTCCAGCAGCACTTCCACTTTTTCATCCTCATCCAGCGTGGCGTAGTTGAAGTCCTGCCCAGCCTTGAGAAAAAGCTCCTTGATCACCAACTCATGTACATCAGAGCTTTGCCGCAAATCCACTGTAGCCAGATGAAACCCGAAAGTCTCAATGGCCTTGATCAGCTTGCCTAGCCGTGGGTAGATCAGCGCCTCGCCCTGCTGGCTTTGCAGCGACTCTGCAATCACATTCATATCGGCCAACAGAGCCTCGGCACTGGTATATGGGATGGCGCTGATCTCGCGCCGCACATCGCCACGCTCGTTCACCAGCAGCTTGGCCGTTTGGGCCAGGCGGGCGTGTATGCCATTGAGCGCCAGTCGATAGGTTTCATCCTGCCTGTGCAGGGATTGCTCTCCGGATGCCTCCGCCAATTTGCCCAGCGCCGGCGTCACACCCACCAGGCGCGTGGACAGTGAAAGCTCCGAGCGCAAGGCCTCCACCTGTTCCAGATAATAGGCAAATGCCGTAGCCGACTGCTGAATAATGGCCTGCTCCAGCGTAGCGCCATTGACGAAGGGATTGCCATCGCGATCGCCGCCTATCCAGCTGCCCATCTGCAAAAACGATGGCAGCTTGTATTCCGGACTCAGCTTATCGGCAAACACATGGCGCAGGTCGTTTTCAAAATCCTGCATCAGCTCGGGAATCACCTGCAGGAAGGTCATGCGGTAATAGCTCAGCGCATTTTCGATTTCATTGGCCACCGTGAGCTTGCTGAAGCGCAGGATACGGGTCTGCCACAAGGTCGTAATCGCGCCCACGATCATGCGCTCGTTGCGCTCGGCTTCGCGGATGGACACCACATTGCTCTTTTCAACCAGCAACAGGGAAAGCGCCCGCTCGGTATCGAGGATGCTTTTGCGCTGCACCTCAGTTGGGTGTGCGGTTAACACAGGCGAAATCAGTGCATTGGCAAAAAAGTCGCCAATTTCTGCAGCGTCCAGATCACTGGCCGCCAACTTCTGTAGTGAATGCGTCAGCATGCCGGGCACGGCCTGATCTTCCACCAGACGACTTTGCTGATGCGCATGCAGATCTTCGGCGATATTGACCAGATGCTTGAAGTAACTGAAAGCCCGTATGACGGGTATCGCCTGCTCTACTGTCAGTGTTTTGAGCAGCTTTTCCAGGCTCTTGGCTGCCTTGGTATTGCCATGCCGATGAAAGTTGACCGCCGCTGTTCGTATTGCCTCAATGCGGTCGAACGTCTCTTCGCCCTCTTTGCTCTTAATCACCTCACCCAGCACTCGGCCGAGGTAGCGTATGTTTTCGCGCAACAGCTTTTCGTTATGGCTATAAATCCGGCTTGTCATTCCATGCTCCCCAATAACCATCAACACTTTATTCATGCCTTTTTGTAGCTTACCCTGATGAAGCAATAAACGATCCAAATCAGCCAGCGCGAGCAGTCTCGTCTAATTGCAACAGAATTCCCTCTATAATAAAACCACGCCCACCTGTAACGGAGATCCCCGTTTGAGCCCGACTTCTATTCAAATCACCGCCGCCATCATTTTTGGCATTGCCCTGCTTCACACCTTTAGCGCCAAATTCTTTGAGAGTCTGGCCCATCGCAACCCGCGACATGCCGGGTTACTGCATTTATTGGGCGAAGTAGAGGTCGTCTTCGGTTTCTGGGCTTTTATATTGATTGGATTGATGGCAGTGATGACAGGCGGCGAGCAAGCCATTGAGTACGCCGAATCCCGGCATTACACCGAGCCACTGTTTGTTTTTGTCGTCATGGTGGTGGCGGCATCCAAACCTATCTTGCAAGCCGTACAGCAAATCATTGCCGTGATCGCGCGGCTATTGCCCATCAATACTGCCGTGGCCCAGGCCTGGCTTTGCCTGGCCGTTGTGCCGCTGGTGGGTTCATTCATCACCGAGCCTGCCGCCATGACACTGGCAGCACTGATGCTGGCACCGCAGGTGTTTCGCCATGGCATCCCCGAGTGGTTGAAATATGCCGCCCTGGGTGTGCTGTTCGTGAATATCTCGATTGGCGGCACGCTGACATCGTTTGCTGCCCCGCCGGTGCTGATGGTCGCCGCCACCTGGCAGTGGGATAGCGCTTTCATGCTGGCCCATTTTGGGTGGAAAGCAGCCATAGCCGTGCTATTCAATGCCACCATCATCACCATCATGCTGCGCAAGCACCTCCGCCAGGCACCTGCCGGAAAAACCAGCCCAGGCCAGAAAACGCCATTGCTGGTATCGGGCATCCACTTCCTGTTTCTGGCGGGCGTGGTCATGTTCGCACATCACCCGGTCATTTTCATGGGCCTGTTCCTGCTGTTCCTGGGCTTTACCCAGGCCTATGAACGCTATCAAAACCCGTTGATCCTGAAAGAAGGCCTGCTGGTCGGCTTTTTCCTGGCGGGCCTGGTCGTGCTGGGCGGCATGCAGCAATGGTGGTTGCAACCTATCGTGGCAAGCCTTGAGCCTGTCGCGCTGTTCTTTGGCGCCGTAGCATTGACGGCCGTCACCGATAACGCCGCCCTCACTTATCTGGGATCTCTGATCATGGGCATTTCAGACGAATCAAAATACATGCTGGTCGCCGGGGCTGTTGCGGGTGGCGGGCTCACCGTGATTGCCAATGCCCCCAACCCGGCGGGCGTCGCCTTGCTGAAAAATGGCTTTCAGGATGCCTCAATAGGCGCAGGGCAATTATTACTCGGCGCCTTGCCCCCTACCCTGGTGGCGATTGTGTGCTTCTTCATGCTCTAAACGAGTGCAAAACGGCCATGATCGGTGCGTTTTTTTGGCCATTGCTGCCCAGCTTGCCCTATGGCGGACGGGTCAGTATGATGATTTGCCACTCCCCGGTTGGTCAGGAAAACGGCTGTTGGCATCCCTGTATTGATTACAATGAAAGTCGCTCGATTGCGTATTCTTTTTGTTAGCTCAGAAGCTCATCCCCTCATCAAAACTGGTGGTCTGGCCGATGTCAGCGGCTCTCTCCCTGCGGCATTGCGGGACCAGGGCGAAGATGTCCGGTTACTGATTCCTGGCTACCCGTCGGTCATGAAAAAACTGCAGGACCAGGCGAAAGTACTGGAACTGCAAGACCTGCCATACGTCGGCCGTGCCAGCCTGGTGCTGGGGAAAATGCCCGACACCGGCGTTGAGGTGCTCGCCATTGACTGTCCCAGCTTGTATCAACGCGCAGGCAACCCCTATCTGGATACCACAGGACGCGACTGGGAAGATAATCCGGTGCGTTTCGGCGTACTGTCCATGATCGCAGCGCGGCTCGGCTGTAGCGACAGCCCCCTGCAAGACTGGATTCCCGACATCGTGCAATGCAACGACTGGCAAACCGGCTTAACTCCCGCTTACATGCAATTTCATATCCGTTACCAGCCCGATGTGCGCCGGGCACGCTGCGTATTCGGCATCCACAATCTGGCCTTTCAAGGCTGCTTTGGTCAGGAATGGGTAGCACGACTAGGCTTGCCAGCGGACAGTTATCAGATGCAGGGGCTGGAATATTACGGGCAGATGTCTTTCCTCAAAGCGGGTGTGTTCTACGCCGATGCGCTGGTGACAGTGAGCCCGACTTACGCCCGGGAAATCCAGACGCCGGAATTCGGCTTCGGCATGCAGGGCTTGCTGGCAGAGCGTGGCAGCGAAATACGCGGAATACTGAATGGCATTGATGTCGACGAATGGAACCCGGCTGCCGACGTCCATCTGGCCCAAGCCTATAATGAAAACACGCTGCCAAAGAAACAGGCGGTCAAGCTGGCGTTGCAACAGCAGCAAGGCCTGCAACCAGCAGCCCAGCGACCATTGCTTGGGGTGGTCAGCCGCCTCACCCATCAAAAAGGGCTGGACATGCTGCTCCCGATTGCGGATGCGCTGATTACGGAGCAGCAATGCCAGCTGGTGCTGCTGGGCGGCGGAGAGGCTGCACTGGAGCAAGGTTTTCGTGCGCTTGCGCAGCGTCACCCAGGCTCGGTCAGCGTGAGCATTGGGTATAACGAAGCCCTGTCGCACCAGATCATGGCAGGCGCGGATATTTTCGTCATGCCATCGCGCTTTGAGCCATGTGGCCTGAATCAGATGTATGGCATGCGCTATGGCACCCCGCCAGTGGTCAATCGTACCGGTGGCCTGGCCGACTCCATCATCGATACCGCCCCAGCGAGCCTGCAAGCGCAAACCGCGACCGGCTTTGTGATGGATGCTGCCGACACCACGGAGCTTTACAACACGCTGCGACGCTCGATCAACTACTTTCATGACCAGGCCACCTGGCAGAAAATTCAACAGAACGGCATGCGCAGGGAGCTAGGCTGGAAGCAAAGCGCGAAAGAATATATTAATGTCTATCAGAGCATTAGATAACACTGCTGACCTAATACCTTAAAATGAAAAAGCCTGATCAACTGCATCAGGCTTTTTCATTTGGATGTCATATTAATTACTTATAGTACAGCTGAGCTTCAGTTTCAAAAGCCCACTCAAATGTTAACCACCGATGGCATGCAACATGCTTGGTGTTGAGTGAGCTTCTTCCAAAGCTTGACTTCTCCTCACTTAAAGGGTGCCTCCGGGCACCCTATTTTTTTGCTGTTAAGCTTGATAACGATCAATCCAGCTTGAGGAAATGCTCGCGGTAGTATTTCAACTCTTCAATCGATTCATAGATATCCGCCAGCGCCTCGTGCTTGCTGGCCTTCTTGAAACCGCCGTGAATACTGGGTTTCCAGCGACGTGCCAATTCCTTGAACACGCTCACATCCAGATTGCGGTAGTGAAAATAGGATTCCAGCTCCGGCATATAACGCGCCATGAATCGTCTATCCTGACAGATGGAGTTGCCACACATAGGCGACTTTCCTGCAGGCACAAACTGTTTCAAAAACTCAATCATCTGTTGGGAAGCAGACACTTCATCCAGCGTCGATGCCTTGACCTTGTCAATCAGACCCGATTTTCCGTGCGTGCCCTTGTTCCAGGCGTCCATGCCATCCAGCACGGCATCGGACTGGTGCACGACCAGCACGGGCGATTCCCCGAGTATATTCAAATCGGCGTCGGTAACGACGGCCGCCAGCTCGAGAATGCGGTCGCTATCCGGCAGCAGGCCGCTCATTTCCATATCCAGCCAGATGAGGTTATTTTGATCTTGTGACATAATGATTTCCATTAAAATAGGCTAATGCAGCGCGCTTTGGTGAACCTTCGCCGTAACGATGCTTCATACGGCAGTACCTTATAAGTTTAACTGAAAAACCCCGACATTATGGCCTCGACACTTACTCTCCTCTTCACCGCCCTGTTGATTCTGACCACTGCCATCAAGCTCTGGCTGGGTCGACGGCATATACGTCACATCGTGGCGCATCGCATTGCCGTGCCTGCAGCCTTCAGCCAAACCATCAGTATTGAAGCGCACCAGAAGGCCGCCGACTACTCCGCGGCCAAAACCCGGCTGATGCTGAGCGAAAGCGTGGCACAGGCCATCTTGCTCGCTGCGTTAACCTTGGGTGGTGGCCTGGAACTGATAGACAGCCTGTGGCGCGATGCCTTGGCCAATCATGAAATTCTACGCGGCGCTGCTGTCATTTTGTCTGCCATGATCGTCAGCAGCCTGGTAGAGTTGCCATTTGATTATTACAAGGCTTTTGTCGTCGATCAGCGCTTTGGCTTCAACAAAATGACCCCTGCCATGTTTTTTACCGACATGGTCAAGCATGCGTTCGTGGGCTTGCTGCTCGGTGCCCCGTTGCTGTTTGCCGCCCTCTGGCTGATGCAGGGTGCTGGGGATTACTGGTGGCTTTACCTGTGGATCGTCTGGAGTGTCTTCAATCTGGTGATGCTGGCGGTATACCCAACCTTTATCGCGCCCTTGTTTAACAAGTTCACACCCCTGGCTGATGCTTCACTGAAGTCACGCATTGAAACCCTGCTGACCAAATGTGGCTTCAAGTCGCAAGGCCTGTTCGTGATGGATGGCTCTACACGCAGCAGCCATGGCAATGCCTATTTCACCGGCTTTGGCTCCAGCAAGCGCGTGGTGTTTTTTGACACCCTGCTCGACCGGCTGGATGAAGACGAGATCGAAGCCGTGCTGGCGCACGAGCTTGGCCACTTCAAGCATCATCATGTGATCAAGCGTATTGCGCTCATGTTCTTCGTGACCTTTGTCGGCCTCGCCCTGCTGGGATGGCTCAAGCAACAGGCATGGTTCTATACCGGCCTGGGCGTAAGCGAGACCAGCGATTACATGGCCTTGCTACTGTTCCTGCTGGTAAGCCCGGTGTTCCTGTTCCTGCTGCGGCCGCTGATGGCCAGCTACTCACGTAAAAATGAGTTTGAAGCGGATGATTATGCAGCCAAGCATGCCGATGCACGCCACCTGATCGAAGCCCTGGTCAAGCTGTATCGAGACAACGCTTCTACCCTGACGCCTGATCCTTTGCACTCGGCGTTTTATGACTCACACCCACCGGCCAGCATCCGTATTGCCAAGCTGGCGGTGAAATAAGATCGGAGAGCTCGTCATGCGCACATCGTTCCTGCTTTTGCTCCTCAGCCTGACAATGAACGCGCATGCCGAGCCTTTTGCCGAAGGCGATGCTGCCATCGGCAAAACCATGGTGGAGAAAAACTGCATACAGTGCCATGCGAGCAAATACGGTGGCGATGGCTCTGCCATCTATACCCGTGAACATCGCCTGGTGAAAACCTCCCGTGGCTTACTGGCGCAGATCCGCAATTGCAACACCATGCTAGGCATGAAATGGTTTGAGGATGAAGAGCTGCATGTGGCCCGCTACCTGAATCAGACCTACTATAAATTCGATAAATAACCCGCGGGACAGGTATCATGCCTGATCACCACTGACAGAAATGTGCCTTTGAAAAATCAGGAACTGCAACACGGCCTCGTCATTGCCGCCTATGGCAAGCGCTATGGCGTGGAGTTAGACGATGGTCGCGAAATCAGCTGCGTCACCCGCGGCAAAAAAACCGACCTGGCCTGTGGTGACCGCGTCAATATCAAGCTCACCGACACGGCCGAGGGCGTGATCGAAAGCAATCATCCTCGCACCAGCCTGCTCTATCGCAGCAATGCCTTCCGCAGCAAACTGCTGGCCGCCAATGTCACCCAGATTATTATCGTGCTGGCTACCACGCCCAGCTTTTACGAAGAGTTACTCAACCGTTGCCTGCTGGCAGCGGAAGCCGCGGGCATTGAAGTTGTAATTGTGCTCAACAAATGCGACCTGGGTGACAAGCAGGAAGCCATGGCCAAGCTGCAGCGCTATGAGGCCTTGGGTTATCGCGTAGTGCATATGTCCGCACATGAGGATATCAGCCCCTTGCGACCTTTATTGCAAGGTCACACCAGCGTACTGGTCGGCCAATCCGGCATGGGGAAATCAACTATCGTCAACGCCCTGCTGCCAGGCCAGCAGGTGCGCACGCAGGAAGTCTCGCAAGTGCTGGATAGTGGCAAACACACGACTACCGCTGCCCATCTTTACCATCTGGATGCCGATAGCCATTTGATCGACTCCCCCGGCCTGCAGGAATTTGGCCTGCACCATCTCGATATTGAAGCCCTGGAGCGGGCATTCATTGAATTCCGGCCCTATCTCGGCAAATGCCGGTTCAATAATTGCCGCCACCTGCAGGAACCAGATTGCGCGCTGAGAGAGGCGGCAGAGCGGCATGAAATTCATCCCGAGCGCCTGCAGTATTACCAATCCATGGCCCAGGAGCTGTTGCGCTAACAGTTTTTCTGGCGGGCTGCTGAGATGGACAGACAACAGCAAGCTGAGTAACGGGTGGGAACAGCAATCCCCCTCACCTATCCCAGCCGATGACAACTCTTACTCATTCAGACTGGAGTCGTGCTTATGACCACTGCCATGATCAGCCATCCGGACAGCCTGTTGCATGTGATGGATGGCAAACACCCGGAATCCCCCGCCCGCATCACGGCCATCCATGAAGCACTCGCGGCCAGCGGTCTGATCAAGCAACTCAGCTTGTATGAGGCCCCTGCCGCCACGGATACGCAACTGGCCCGCGTCCATAGCGCGGGTTATATTGCCCGCATACGCCAGCTTTCACCCCCAGCCGGATTGGTGCGGCTGGATGCCGACACGGCCATGGGGCCGATGACCCTGTCAGCCTGCCTGCACGCCAGTGGAGCCGCGATACTTGGAGTAGACCTGGTCATGTCAGGCAAAGCGCAGCGCGCCTTCTGCTGCACCCGTCCGCCTGGACATCACGCCGGGCGCAGCAATGCCGCAGGCTTTTGCATCTTCAACCATGTGGCCGTCGCCACGGCGCATGCCCTGAGTCAGCACAAGCTGGACCGTGTGGCTATCCTGGATTTCGATGTCCACCATGGTGATGGCACCGAAGACATTTTTCGCGACAATGCGCATGTCATACTGTGCTCCACGTTTCAGCATCCCTTTTACCCGCATCGCGGCGCTGATACGCGCAGCGCCAACATGATCAATGTCCCGCTGCCTGCCGGCACCAGCGGTCCAGCCTTCCGGGAAGTCGTGGAAAGGGAAATTGCGCCGGCGCTTGCCCGTTTCAAACCACAATTAATCATGATCTCCGCCGGATTTGATGCGCATCGGGATGACCCGCTGGCGGGATTGAAACTGGAGGCCGAGGATTACAGCTGGATAACGGCCTTTGCCAGAAAGATAGCCGATCAGCATGCGCAAGGGCGTATCGTCTCGGTGCTGGAAGGTGGCTATGCGCTGCCCGCGCTAGCAGAGAGCGCCGTCGCGCATGTGCGAGGCCTGCTCTGAATAGGGGCAAGATATTCTGGCAAACGCCCTGTTTTGCATAGAAATTCGCGTCGGGGTGGAGACAGCCGCCTCGCGACACCTGCTATAATCCCGCCATGCAAATTACTACCCGCCTTGAATTCGATGCCGGTCATCGCATCCCCTGCCACAAAAGCCAATGCCGCAATCTGCACGGCCATCGTTACGCCATGGAAATTACCCTGTCGGGCGACATCATCCAGCAGGATGGCAGCTCCGATAACGGCATGGTGATGGACTTCTCCGACGTTAAAGCCATTGCACGCGAGAGTGTGGTGGACGTATGGGATCATGCGTTTCTGGTCTACAAGGGCGATGCGGATGTGCTGAACTTCCTCAACAGCCTGCCCAATCATAAAACGGTGGTGATGGAGAGCGTGCCAACTGCCGAAAACATGGCGGCAGAAGCGTTTCGTATCCTGAATAGCCGTTATCAGGATGTATATGGCAATCATCTGAAGCTGGAACGCGTACGTCTGTATGAAACGCCAAACAGCTGGGCTGATGCGCTCGCCTGAGCGTTATCAGTTTCCCGCCCTTCGGTAACGTTCTCGCAGACTTACCCGGGCTTTACCCTAACAGCGCAGGTGTTTCCATCACCTGCACCAAAGCCTGACCCCAATCCTGTAGCCTGAGACTCCAATCCTGCTCCAGCAAATCACCATCCAGCCGTGAATTGGCTGGCCGGGCTGCCGGGGTCGGATATTCGGCCGTCGTGATCGCCCTTACTGCCTCCGAAGACACGCGCAATGGCGGCAAGTCGCGCTCGGCCTGCAGTCCTTCATACGCTTGCAGGATGGCGACAGCAAAGCCATACCAGCTGGTGTATCCGCTGTTGGTGAGGTGATAAATACCACTGAGCTCTGGTTGCCAGGATTTCAACAGGGTAAGCGTTGCGCTAGCGATATCGTGACTGCTGGTGGGTGCACCAAATTGATCTGCGACAATGCCCAGACTATCGCGCTCGCGGGCGAGCCGCAGGATGGTATGCAGGAAATTCTTGCCATAAGCGCCATATACCCAGCTGGTCCGCAAGATGAGATGCTGCGGACCAGCCTGTTGCACGGCCTTTTCCCCTGCCAGCTTGCTGGCACCATAGACGCCAAGAGGGTTGGTCATGTCGGTTTCGCGATAGGGCTTGCTGGCGCGGCCATCAAACACATAATCCGTTGAGTAATGCACCATGCGCGCGCCCAGCTCTGCCGCCTCTTCCGCCAGGATGCGCGGCGCTTCAGCATTAATCGCATACGCCAGATCGGGTTCGGTTTCGGCCTTGTCCACTGCGGTATAGGCAGCGGGATTCACAATCACATCGGGGCGCAATGTGCGCACAGTTTTACGGATGGCGGCCGCGTCAGATAAATTGAGCGCAGCGCGATCCAGCGCCGTGACCGTGCCCCAGGTAGCCAGCATGGGCAACAATGCATGACCAACCTGACCATGCACACCGGTGAGTAAGATACGGGGAGAAGTCAATGGGAGCGATTCAGGGGAAAGTTAATCGAAACAAGGCGCTAACAGGAAATCCAGTCCACGGCTGTCTTTGGCAGAAAGCGCAGGCGGTGCGGTCAGTTGCCAGTCAATGTTCAGCGTGGGGTCATCCCAACGTATGCAGCACTCATGCTCGGGGGCATAAAAATCGGTGGTTTTGTACAAAAACTCGGCAAACTCGGATAACACGACAAATCCATGGGCAAAGCCTTCTGGCACCCACATCTGCCGGCGGTTTTCTGCCGAGAGGATCGCACTGGTCCAGCGCCCAAAGCTGGGGGAGCTTTTGCGCATATCCACGGCCACATCCAGCACTTCGCCCGCCACCACCCGCACCAGCTTACCCTGGGGCTGCCGAATCTGATAATGCAGTCCGCGCAATACGCCCTTGGCAGAAGCAGAATGATTATCCTGCACAAAATTGGGGCTGAGACCCGTCAGGGCTTGAAATGTATTCTGGTTGTAGCTCTCGAAAAAGAATCCCCGGGCATCGCCAAACACTTTGGGTTCAAAAATCAGCACATCTGGCAAACCTGTTGCAACGACTTGCATCAAAACACCCTTTCTTTCAGCATGCGCGTCAGATATTGGCCGTAGCCATTCTTGCTGTACAAAGCGGCAATCTCTTCCACCTTGGTGGCATCAATATAGCCCATGCGGTAGGCAATTTCTTCCGGGCAGGCCACTTTGAGGCCTTGCCGCTTTTCAATGGTTTCTATAAACAACGAGGCCTCCAGCAAGGACTCGTGCGTGCCGGTATCCAGCCAGGCATGACCACGCCCCATCACTTCCACCTTGAGCTGGCCCGTAGCCAGGTAATGATTGTTGATGTCGGTAATTTCCAGCTCACCGCGTGGCGATGGCTTGAGCGATGCCGCGATATCGCTCACCTGGTTATCGTAGAAATACAACCCGGTGACTGCGTAACGGGATTTTGGCGTAGCTGGTTTTTCCTCCAGACTCACCGCCTGGCCTTGCTCATTGAATTCCACCACGCCATAGCGCTCAGGATCATTCACCGGATAAGCAAATACCGTGGCACCACTGGTACGATGGGCGGCGGCATGCAGGTCGCTGCCCAGATCATGCCCGTAAAAAATATTGTCACCCAGGACCAGCGTGCTGGGTGCATTGCCCAGGAACTCGCGGCCAATCAGAAACGCCTGGGCCAGCCCGTCAGGCGATGCCTGAACGGCATATTGAATATGAATGCCCCACTGGCTGCCATCCCCCAGCAATTGCTCAAAACGCGGCGTATCCTGCGGCGTGGAAATCAGCAGGATATCGCGGATGCCAGACAGCATCAGCGTCGACAGCGGGTAGTACACCATGGGCTTGTCGTAAACCGGCAGCAGCTGTTTGGAGACGGCCTGCGTCACCGGGTAAAGCCGCGTGCCGGAACCTCCGGCGAGGATAATGCCTTTTCTCATGCTGCGCTCTCCGCATAATGCTGATCCAGCCAGCGGCGATATTCGCCAGAGTTAACGTTCTCAACCCAATCCTGATGCTCCAGATACCAGGCCACGGTTTTGCGGATGCCGGTTTCAAAACTTTCCTGCGGTTTCCAGCCCAGCTCGCTGTATAGCTTGCTGGCATCAATGGCATAGCGGCGATCATGGCCTGGCCGGTCTTTGACGAACGTGATCTGCTCCCGGTAACTCTGCCCATCCTTACGAGGCTGCAAGCTGTCGAGGATGTCACACAGCAATTGCACCACATCCAGATTGGCCTTTTCATTCCAGCCACCAACGTTATAGGTTTCCCCCACCCGTCCGGCTTCCAGCACGCGGCGAATGGCACTGCAATGGTCTTTCACATAGAGCCAGTCACGAATCTGCTGACCGTCGCCATAGATAGGCAATGGCTTGCCCGCCAGGGCATTCAGCAGGCACAGCGGGATGAGTTTTTCAGGAAAATGATACGGGCCGTAATTGTTGGAGCAATTGGTAGTTAAGGTAGGCAGGCCGTATGTGTGTTGATATGCGCGGACCAGATGGTCGGAAGCCGCCTTGGATGCCGAGTAAGGGCTATTCGGCGCATAAGGCTTAGTCTCGGTAAAGGCCGGATCATGCGCCGCCAGCGTGCCATAAACTTCATCGGTGGATACATGCAGAAAGCGGAATGCACCCTGCTCACTAGTATCCAGGCTGCTCCAGTAGTGGCGAGCCTCCTCCAGCAGGTGAAAAGTACCGACGACATTGGTCTGAATAAAGTCTTCCGGCCCATGAATGGAGCGGTCGACATGGCTTTCCGCAGCAAAATTAAGAATGGCGCGGGGTTTGTGCTCAGCGAGAAGCTTGGCTACCAGTGCCCGGTCTCCGATATCACCATGCACGAAGACATGATCTGGATGCTGTGCTACATCCTGCAGATTTTGCAGATTGCCTGCATAGGTAAGTTTGTCCAGATTGACAACGCGTCCCAGACCAGCCGCCAGCCAGTCCAGCACAAAATTGGCGCCTATGAAACCCGCGCCACCTGTTACCAGAATCGTATTGTTCAAGATTAATTGCTTTCGATTATTCGGTTTGCTGCAACTCTTGCCAGACACATGCCCCGCCCTTGGCGAGACCTTGCAGGTATTGCTGGTGGGCCGCAGTTTCGGTCTCATCCGCCAACACCACTTTTTGCGAGATGGCCTGTATCTGTAGGGCATCATTATCATCGTTATGCACCGGGGTATCCAGCATGTCGATGATCAGACTCTCCTGACCACGCGTCATCGCCAGATACACATCCGCGAGCAGCTCGGCATCGAGCAAGGCGCCGTGCAAGGTGCGCTTGGAATTATCAATACCAAAATGGCGGCACAAGGCATCCAGGTTGTTACGCTGCCCTGGACGCATTTCCTTGGCCATCTTCAGCGTGTCGATAATGCCACTGGCAACGGACTCGATGCCGGGCTTTTCAATGCGGCCCAATTCGGCGTTCAGAAAGCCGACATCAAACGGGGCGTTATGAATAATCAGCTCGGAATCCTGCACAAAATCCAGAAACTCGCCGACGACATCGGCAAAGCGTGGCTTGTCCTGTAAAAACTCCAGGGTAATGCCGTGGACTTCCTGCGCCCCGGCATCTATCTCGCGGTCGGGATTAAGGTAGACATGGTAATGCTGGCTGGTAATGCGGCGATTGATGACCTCCACCGCCGCAATTTCAATAATGCGATGGCCTTGTGCGGGATAAAGGCCGGTAGTTTCCGTATCCAGAAATATCTGTCTCATGCGCGTTCTTTCGCCTCCAAGGCTTGCAGCACCCCCTGATTCGCCAGGGCATCGGCACGCTCATTGCCCGCGTTACCTGCGTGCCCTTTCACCCACAGCCATTCAATATTGTGCGGCTGCACGGTTTGATCCAATTCGCGCCAGAGGTCTTCGTTCTTGACGGGCTTCTTGTCGCTGGTACGCCAGTTGCGCGCTTTCCAGCCGGTCATCCATTCGGTAATGCCTTTTTGAACATACACGGAATCGGTGTAGATTTTGACTTGGCAAGGCCGCTTCAATGCCTGCAATGCACGAATGACAGCAGTCAGCTCCATGCGATTATTCGTGGTGAGCAATTCTCCGCCACACATTTCTTTCTCATGACCGCCCATGGCCAGCCATGCGCCCCAACCGCCGGGGCCGGGGTTCCCTTTGCATGCGCCATCGGCGTAGATGACGACGCAACCTTCTTCAACTGCCATAATTATTTGTCTCGATTTCGTTTGATTTTCTGGCTGGGCGATGCAACCAGCCGTGGCTTGATTCTGGCAGCATTCCAGTTGGGACGGATCACCCGCATGCCCAGCACGCGTTTGCGGGCCACCACAAAATACACGCCGCCGCGCATCGGCCACCAACGCCCACCTGCCTGATCCAGAAAACGGCTGCGCTCCAGCCAGCGTGCGCTGACCCAGGGTGGCGCATAGCAGGTCATGCCGGTGCTGATTATCTCAAAACCCAGCAAGGCTAGCCAATCCTTAATGCGTAACAAAGGTAAAAAGTTGCCATGCCAGGGGTACCCTTGCCGCTTGCCTAGCATACGCTTCACGCCCCAGCTGCTGAGCGGGTTGAAGCCACTGATCATGAGGTGCCCTTCTGCCACCAGTACCCGCTCGGCTTCGCGCAGGGTCTGGTGCGGATCCTCACTGAAATCCAGAGTGTGGGGCATGAGCAATAAATCGATGGTATTCGCAGAAAAAGGCAGCTGGGTGGAATCACTAAGCACTTCGCCGCGCTCCTGATCCGTGTGAAACATGAATGGCATGCGGCATTGTTGCAGTAAATTGGCTTGCGGCAGGCCAATTTGCAGGGCATTGAAGCCGAACACATCGGCCACGGCCTGGTCGAACAGACATTGCTCGCGTTCCAGCAGATAGGCACCAATAGGCTTTGCCAGCCATGACTGCTGATCGTCTATTGACATTTATTCCTCAACATCGAAGTATCCCATCATGTATGACATTATTCCCATTCAGGCATTTTCAGATAACTACATCTGGATGCTACACGCCCATGGCCAGGCGGCAGTGGTTGATCCAGGCGATGCAGAACCCGTATTGCAGCAACTCGCCGCATCCGGGCTTCAACTCCAGACCATCCTCATCACTCACCATCACAACGACCATATCGGCGGCGTGGAAAGACTGCAACACGAAACCGGGGCTCGGGTATATGCCCCGGCACGCGAAAACTATGCCTTCACACATCAACCGGTGCATGAGGGCGACCAGATAGAGCTCGACTTCCTGCCCTTGTCGCTGACCGTGCTCGAAGTCCCTGGCCATACGCTCGGACATGTGGCCTATTATGGCGCAAAGCTTCTATTCTGTGGCGATACCCTGTTCAGTGCAGGCTGTGGCCGCCTGTTTGAGGGAACGCCTGCCCAGATGCTGGATTCACTCAACAAGCTGGCCGCGCTGCCAGCGGAAACTGCCGTCTATTGCACGCATGAATACACCGAACACAATTTGAAATTCGCCCGACAGCTGGACCCCACCAACACCGCCCTGCTGGCAAGACAGGCGCAAGTCGCGCAGTTGAGACAGCAAGGTCTGCCCAGCTTGCCCAGCACACTTGCCATCGAGCGCGAGAGCAATCCTTTCCTGCGCTGTGCAAGCCCAGCCATCCAGCAAGCTTCCGGCATACATGAAGCGAATCCGCTCGTTGTTTTTACCGCCATCCGCGAAATGAGAAATCATTTTTAATCATTAACATAATTGAACATGTTAAAGCTGAACTTTGCCTTGACTTTGAAGGCGGGCATTGGCTACTATTGCATGAATTTCAGCTATTTAAGACATCGCCTCATGACTATGCAACGCATACTGAAGCTGGTTATCCTGGCATTTCCGTTTTCCTTCCCCGTCTATGCAGACCGCAACCTTGCTGGTGATGACATCATCGTTCTCAGCGAACCCATACGCGACAGTAGCATTGACCCCTCGATCCAGTTTTCCTCACGCTTGCAGAACGATCCGGTATTGAACTACGTACCAGAGCTGGCAAGCAGCCAGCCGGGCCATTCCGCCGCCGAACTGGCGCAAGTTTCGACCGATAATCTGTGGCAACGCATACGCAATGGCTATGGCATGCCAGAGGTAGACTCCCCCTACACCGCGACCCATGAAGCCTGGTATGCCGCCCGTCCTGACTATGTAAGACGCATGGTAGAGCGCAGCCAGCGCTATCTGTATCACGTAGTGGTCGAGGTTGAAAAACGCGGCATGCCTACGGAAATTGCACTGTTGCCCATGGTAGAGAGTGCGTTCAATCCACAGGCATATTCCAAAAGCCATGCCTCGGGCATCTGGCAATTCATTCCGTCCACGGGCAAGAATTTTGGGCTCAAGCAGGACTGGTGGGTGGATAGTCGCCGCGATGTGACGGCAGCCACTGATGCCGCATTGACCTACCTGCAGAAGCTGCATCTGATGTTTGGCACCTGGGATCTCGCGCTCGCGGCCTACAATGCGGGCGAAGGCACTGTCAGCCGAGCGATTGCGCGCAACCGACAGCAAGGCCTGCCCACCGATTACAACAGCCTGCCCCTTCCTCCCGAAACCCGAAATTACGTTCCCAAGCTGCAAGCGGTCAAAAACATCATGACCAATCCTGAACTCTACGGCTTGAACATCCAGACCATCCCCAACCGGCCATATTTCACCAAAGTCACCGCGCCGCAACAGATTGATGCCCACCTGGCCGCCAAGCTGGCCGAAATTTCGTTTGAAGAGTTTTCGTCGCTCAATCCCGAGTACAACCGGCCGGTACTGACTGCGAGCGGTAGCGCGCATGAAATCCTGTTGCCGATAGGCACCGCAGAAACTTTCAAGGCCAATCTGGAGGCTTACGACAAGCCATTGGTCAGCTGGCAGACCTACCATGCCAAACGAGGCGAGCGCATGGCAAACATTGCCCGCAAATTTGGAATTCCACTTGCCGAACTACGCAACGTGAATGATCTGCCATCGCGTGATAACCTGATCATGGCAAGGCCCCTGCTTGTACCCATGGACAGTGACAGCAAAACCGACGCCAACATCGTGATGGCCGAGCATGTGAATATCGCCGAGCCTGCTGCTGCAGTGGAAAGCACCCGCATTATTCGCTATAAGGTAACCGGCAAAGACACGCTGCTCAGCATTGCAAAACGCTACAAATTATCCACGCAGCAGTTGATGGCACAAAATCAGTTAAAGTCCTCTAAACTGAAACCCGGCCAGATACTGAACGTCGCTTCCGCCCCTGCCTCCATCAGCAAAGCCGTTGTCGCAAGCTCCGCAAACCGCAAGGCTGAAGTGAGCAAGGCCAAGCTGGTGGCCAGCAAAAAGAAGCAGCGCTACATCGTACAGCGTGGCGATACGCTGGAGAGCATCGCCAGAAAATTCGATGTCGCCCGGGATGAGTTGCAGCGCTGGAACAAGATAAGCGGTTCACGTATTGTGCCTGGCGCGATACTCACCGTTGCCAAGCCAGATCAAGCTTGATCCCTTTGTAATTCCCTTGTTAATGGAAAGGCCGCTTTTGCTTAAACACCTGTCCTTGCGCATGGGCATTCTGGTATCCATCGGCCTGCTGATGACCGCGTGCGGCAAAGTGCCTGGCGGCAATGCCGCTGACTTTGACCAATCCTATCCTCCCAGCTCTGGCGGCACGCTGATTGATGCCACCGCAGGCGAACCCAGTGGGCTTATTCCCATGATTGCAGGTGAAGCGGCGGCTTCAGCCGTCGCCAGCAATATCTTCAACAGCCTGCTTAAGTACGATAAAAATCTCGAACTGCAAGGCGAGCTGGCGCAAAACTGGAGCGTATCGCCTGATCAGAAAACCATCACCTTCAAGCTCAAGCCTGGGCTCAAATGGGCCGATGGCAAGCCATTGACCAGCGCAGATGTCCTGTTTACATGGAAGCTGGTGACGGATGACAATACGCGTACGCCCTATGGCTCGGATTACAAGCTGGTGATACGCGCCGAAACGCCGGACGCGGCAACCTTCAGAGTGAGCTACGCCAATCCTTATGCGCCCGCGCTGGATTCCTGGGCTGGCTTGCAGATACTGCCGGAACATCTGCTCAAGGGGCAGGATATCAATACCACCTCATTCCGCTTCAAGCCGGTGGGCAGTCATTACTACAAGCTGGAAGAATGGAAGCCGGGCGAACGTATTTCACTGGTGCGCAATCCCAACTCCACGCAGGGGCCTCCGCGCATTGATCGTCTGGTATCGCGCTTTATTCCAGACCCTGCTGCGCAGTTTCTGGAGTTGCTGGCGGACAATATTGACTCGATGACGCTGAACCCGATTCAGTACTCACGCATCGTGCCTTCGCGTGAGGATCTGAAGCAAAAGCTTGCGCTCTACAAAGAGCTCGGCAACAACTACACTTATCTGGGCTTTAACCTCAAGCACAAGCCGTTTGATGACATCCGCGTCAGGCAGGCCATCAATTACGCTATCGACAAACAGGAACTGATTGATGGCGTATTGTTAGGCATGGGTGAACCCGTGTCCTCCCCCTACAAACCTGGCACGCGCTGGACCAATCCCGACCTGTCGCCTTACCCTTACGACCCCAACAAGGCCATTGCGCTCATGAAAGCGGCGGGCTACACCGGGCGCGACAAAGAAGGCTATCTGTTGCGAGATGGCAAACGTCTGAGCTTTGATATTCTGACCAATCAGAACAAGCAACGCGAAATGAGTGCGGTGCTGGTGCAGCGCCGCCTGAAAGAAATTGGCATAGACGCCAATATCCGCGTCATGGAATGGGCAAGCTTCATTGGCCGCTTCATCAAGACTGGAGATTTTGATGTGGTATTGCTGGGCTGGGGCCTTTCCCTGGACCCTGACCAATACAGCATCTGGCATTCCTCGCAGCAGGCGCCCGGACAATTCAACTTCATCGGCTATAACAACCCGCGTGTGGACAAACTGCTGGAGCAAGGCAGGCTGGAGCTTAATCCGGACAAGCGCATGAAAATCTACCATGAGTTTGCCAGCATCCTGCTCGCCGATAGCCCCATCGTTTACCTGTATGCAGGCTACGGCTTGCCCGCGATCCACAAGCGCGTCAAAGGCATCGATAATCCTGCCCCGCCCGCTGGCATTGGTTATAACTCCTATGACTGGTACATACCTCCGCCATTGCGGCGCAATGAAATCAGCCAATAAGGTGCATGCATGATCCGCTATCTCTTGAAACGCTTGTTCTGGATGGTGCCGCTACTGGTCGGTATCAGCCTGATTTCCTTTTTGATCATGCATCTGGCGCCAGGCGACATCACCAATTCGGAAGCCAGTTTCAACCCCAAGGCCAGTGAAGAGTCTCGGCAAAAGTTGCGCGAGCTATACAATCTGGATAAACCCGTCATCGTGCAATATGGGCTTTGGCTGAAACGCATGGTCAAGCTGGATTTTGGCACTTCCTTCGCCTCACACCAGAAGCCGGTATTCTGGGAAACCAAAGATGCCGAGGGGAATGTCATCAAGGGCATGATCCAGGAAGCACTGCCGATTACCTTATTGATTAATGTATTGAGCCTAGGCCTGATTATTTTTGCGGCGGTGCCTTTGGGGGTGGTTTCGGCCATTACCCAGAATCGACCACCAGATCGTGCCATTACCCTGTTTGTGTTTATCGGTTTTGCCATTCCCGGCTTCTGGCTGGCGCTGATGTTGATGTACTGGACGGGCGTAGTGCATGATTGGCTGCCTATCTCCGGCATACATAGCCTTAATCACGACAAGATGAGCGCCTGGGGCCAATTGTGGGATACGCTGACCCACCTGGCGCTCCCTGTATTTATTTCAGGCCTGAGCGGGCTGGCAGGCATTTCACTGTTTATCCGTAATGGCATGCTGGATGTGCTGCATCAGGATTACATCACCACCGCACGCGCAAAAGGGCTCGCTGAAAACACCGTGGTGTATCGCCATGCCCTGCGCAACGCCATGCTGCCATTGATCACGATTCTGGGCCTGGCGATTCCCGGGCTGATAGGCGGCTCCGTCATTGCCGAATCCATTTTCGCCATTCCCGGAATGGGCAAGCTGTTTTACGATGCCGTTCTCATGCGTGACTTTCCGGTCATTATGGGCATCCTGACAATAGGGTCCGCATTGACGCTATTGGGTAATCTGATCGCAGATCTCGCCTATGCCTGGGCGGATCCTCGCGTGCGACGGGGAGTCATGTAACCATGCCTAACAAATGGCGCCAGGCCTTGCGCAATCCATTGGCTTTAAGTGGCTTCATCATCATTTTCGGTATTCTGCTGTTGGCGATACTGGCGCCTTTCATCGCGCCATACGACCCCAACGCCATCGACGTCAAAGCAATTCTCCTCGGGCCTTCCCTGCAACATCCCATGGGGACAGATGGTCTCGGCCGCGATGTGTTCTCGCGCATGTTGTTCGGCGCTCGCATTTCCCTGCTGGTGGGCATCGTGGCTGTCGGCATTGCCACCAGTATCGGTATAGTACTGGGCGCCATCTCAGGGTATTACCGTGGCTGGGTCGACGTAGTCATCATGCGCCTGGTCGATGTCATGCTGTCGATTCCGACGTTTTTCCTCATTCTGGCCGTCATAGCCTTTTTGACCCCCTCCATCTGGAACATCATGATCGTCATCGGGCTTACCTCCTGGATGGGGGTTACCCGTCTGGTACGCGCAGAATTTCTCAGTTTGCGGGGGCGTGAATTTGTGATGGCCTCGGAAACCTTGGGCGCACGCGACTTCCGTATGATCTTTATCCATATGCTGCCCAATAGTCTGACGCCCATCATGGTGAGCTTCGTACTGGGCGTTGCCAGTGCAGTTCTGGTGGAATCCGGGCTGAGCTTTCTCGGGCTCGGTGTGCAAGCACCACAAGCCTCATGGGGCAATATCCTCACCGATGGCAAGGAGTACATCCAATTCGCCTGGTGGCTTTCGCTGTTTCCCGGCGTTGCCATCCTGCTCACCGTGTTAGGGTATAATCTGCTCGGCGAAGGCCTGCGCGACGTGCTGGACCCTCGCACAAACAATACTCGATAAAAAATCTGATCCGCATGGTGGCGGCTTATCCCCGGGATACCCGACACCGCTTGGCATGATGCCTGCCGCGATCAGTCCATTCAGTTTATTTCTAAGGATGACACATGGGATTTCTAGCCGGAAAACGTGCTTTGATCGTTGGCTTACTCAGCAATCGCTCCATTGCTTATGGCATTGCTGAAGCGATGAAACGGGAAGGTGCTGAACTTGCCTTCACTTATCAGACCGAAAAATTCGAAGAGCGCGTTGGCAAGCTGGCCGCCGACTTTGATTCAAAGATCGTGCTGCCCTGTGATGTAGCGGATGATGCCCAGATTGACGCCTTGTTCCCCGCGCTGGCCAAACACTGGGATGGCGTGGACATCATCGTCCACTCCGTTGCCTTTGTACCAAAAGTTGCACTGGATGGCGACTACCTGGAATCGGTCACCCGCGAATACTTCCGCATTGCGCACGACATCAGCTCCTACAGCTTTGCCGCACTGGCCAAGGCTGCCATGCCCATGATGGAAGGTCGCAATGCCAGCCTGCTGACCATCAGCTATCTGGGCGCTGAGCGCACCCTGCCCAACTACAACGTCATGGGCGTAGCGAAAGCCAGCCTGGAAGCCAATGTACGCTATATGGCTCAGAGCCTGGGGCCTAAAGGCATACGCGTTAATGCAGTGTCTGCCGGCCCCATCAAAACGCTGGCAGCATCTGGTATTGCCGGCTTTGACAAAATGATGGGCTTTAACGAGAAGCACGCCCCTCTGCGCCGCAATGTCACCATTGAAGAAGTCGGCAATGCATCCGCATTCCTGTGCAGCGACCTGGCTTCCGGCATTACCGGCGAGATCACTTACGTCGATGGCGGCATGAATATTACAGCCGCCGGCACCATGGACTAAGTCCTTGTAGGCTTCGTAGTGCAGTATCTGCAATAAAAAACGCCCGGATTACCGGGCGTTTTTTTCGTCCATGCATGAGCGCTTCATGCTTGGCTCTGAAATCGATGGCCAACAAAAAAGGCGGGTTACCCCGCCTTTTTTTGTTATGCCTGATACGACAACAGTACCTTACTGGTCGCCAGTTCCGCTACTCAGCAACAACCGGCTATTCACCGTAATCTTGCTCTTGTCTTTCAGAGATTTCACATAAGCAGCAACATACTCCGAAGCCAGGGCCGCTTGCAACTCACGGGCGGATGCCTTATCGGCATCCTCATTCGCTGGAGGAGTGTTCACGCCATTCACCTTGATCAGCAGGTAGCCCTTGTTGCTATCGGCCACGCCAGCATAGGCAGGCAGCTTGCTCACATCAATCTTGAACGCATTGTTCATGGCGACATCCGTCAGACCTTGTGCGTTGCTACGGTCAATCGTGACAGGTGGAATCCAGTCCAGCTGTGGTGATTTACCCTGACGCAGATCTGCCAGCGCAGCTTCGCCCTTTTTAATCGCCAGCTTCGCAGCCAGCTCTGCTTTCAGCACACCCTCAATACCCGCCTTCACTTCTTCATAAGAACGGGGAGCCGCGGGCTTGTAATCAACAACACGAGCCGAAATCAGGTTATTGGGAGACACTTCCACTGCTTCGGTATTGCGCTTGTCTTTCAATACCTCTTCTGCGAATACCATATTCATTAGCTTGTCGCTCTTGAAGTACTTGGCACCATCTGCATGGCTGATCCAGTCGGTATGTTGCACTTGCAAACCAAACGCGTCGGCCACGGGTTTCAAGCTAGTTGACTGTTCATAGACCATGTTATTGAAGCTCTCGGCTTGCTCTGCAAACAGCGCAATTGCCTTCTGATAAAGCAGCTCAGCCTTGATTTGCGGCTTGGCAGCATCGAAGCCTTGCGATTGACCAGTAATTTCGGTCAGCTTGATGATGTGATAACCAAATTCGGATTCCACCAGGTTGCTGATCTCACCAGGCTTCATTGAGAATACAGCATCTTCAAATGGCTTCACCATCATGCCACGACCAAAACTTCCCAAATCCCCACCCTTTTCGGCAGAGCCTGGATCCTTGGAGTACTTCTTGGCAAGATCGGCAAACTGATCAGGATGTTGACGCACTTGTGCCAATACTTCCTCAGCCTGCTTTTTCGCCTGCTGCTTGGCTTCAGTGGTCGCACTCACGCCGAAACTGATCAGAATGTGGCTGGCACGACGCTGTTCGTTACCCTGAAATTTGGCAGCGTTTTCGTCGTAGTATTTTTTGACTTCCTCATCCGATACTTGCACTTTCGGAATAAGGTTATTGGATGAAAACAGGACAAACTCAAGCTTGACCTGCTCAGGCACCTTGAACTTGTCTTTGTGCTGATCATAGTAGGCTTTGATCTGGGCTTCATCGACCTTCACCTGGTCAAGAAAATCGGCTGTCTTTATTTCAGCAATTGTTACTTCGCGTTGCTGGTGTTCCGTAGCCAGGGTTTGCTTGCTGATGGGTTCCGGCAGGTAGGCCAGGGCAGCCAGGCCCTCTCTCGCTTGCTGGACAAGCAGATCGGTACGCATGGTGGATTCGAATTGAGAAGGTGTCAGCCGGTTGCTGGTCAGCAAACGGTCATAGGTTTCCTGTGAAAACTTGCCGTTTTCCTGAAACTCGGGAAGGGTAATAATGTGGTCACTCAGGGCAGCGTCGCCAATAGCAAAATGGCTCTTGGTTACGGCATTATTCAGCAGACGATTGATAATCAGACGGTCAAGTATGGATTGCTTGACGTCAGGCTGTTCCAGTACGGATGGATCGGTTTTGCCCTCTGCTTGCAATTGATTACGCAAGCGCTGCATCGAGTTATTGTATTCCTGCACGGAAATCGACTCGCCATCTACCTTGGCAATCGACACACTGGATCCCGCATCTCTAAGATAGGTATCAATACCAACAATGGCAAACGGGATGGTAACTGCAGCGAGGATAAGTTTAGCAAGCCAACTTTTAGAACGCTCACGAATTGCTTCCAACATAACGATACGCCTTATTCTTCAATGACCTTAAACAGCCGCAAGACCTGGGTCTCTCAGCCAATAACTTAATCGGAGAATATACCATACTCGGCATGGCAATGGCGGCTGATGCCACCATAGAAACGCTAGATTAGGAGGGAGTAAATGAAAAAATACGGTGAGCTAAAACAGAGAAGCCCGCGTTTATAAAAACGCGGGCTTTGGATTCTCTGGCGGAGTGGACGGGGCTCGAACCCGCGACCCCCGGCGTGACAGGCCGGTATTCTAACCAACTGAACTACCACTCCTAAAACTTGCGCAGGAGCATGCCTGTGAGCTTGCTATCGCGATGCTGATGATTATATGGTGGGTGCTGACGGGGTCGAACCGCCGACATTCGCCTTGTAAGGGCGACGCTCTACCAACTGAGCTAAGCACCCATTTTGCTCATCAGCAAAGAACGCTAGTTTACAGCATCCTTAAGGGCTTTGCCAGCTCTAAATTTGGGGGAATTGGCAGCCTTGATCTTGATGGTGGTACCGGTACGAGGGTTGCGGCCATTGCGTGCCGCGCGTTTACCTACATAGAAACTACCGAAGCCGATCAGGGTCACGATGTCCCCTTTTTTCAATGCCTTGGTAACAGCAGCAGTAGTTGCATCCAACGAACGACCTGCCGCAGCTTTGGAGATGCCTGCAGCCTTAGCGATTTCATCAATCAGTTCAGACTTGTTCACGTATAACCCCTTTCGACGATTATTGAATACAGGACCGAATCCCCCTGTGAAATGCTTTATAACAAGCCGTAAAAGCTTGTGTCAAGCTTTTACGGCAATTGCCTTAGTGGGTTGTGATTGCAGAAACATCCTTGGCAGGCAACTCACCCTTGGTATCAGGCAGGGCCTCAGGCTCTTCCTTGGGTTGAGGTACACGTTCGAGCGCTAGTTCAAGCACTTGCTCAATCCATTTGACCGGATGAATTTCAAGGCAACTCTTGATGTTTTCAGGTATTTCCACCAGATCTTTCACATTCTGATCGGGGATCAACACTGTCTTAATGCCACCACGATGCGCTGCCAGCAGCTTTTCCTTCAGGCCACCAATCGGCAACACCTCGCCACGCAGGGTAATTTCACCCGTCATGGCAACATCAGCACGCACCGGAATGCCCGCCAGTATGGAAACCAGCGCGGTGGTGATGGCAATACCCGCACTTGGGCCATCCTTGGGGGTTGCACCCTCAGGCAAGTGAATATGGATGTCGTTCTTTTCGTAGAAGTCTTCCGATATTCCCAATTGCTTGGCGCGGCTACGCACCACACTCATGGCCGCCTGAATCGATTCCTGCATCACCTCGCCCAGCTTACCGGTAGTGGTAACTTTACCCTTGCCTGGCAACAGGACAGACTCAATGGTCAGCAATTCGCCGCCCACCTCGGTCCAGGCCAGACCTGTTACCTGCCCTACCTGGTTTTCCTTGGCCGCTACACCATAGTCATAGCGCTGAACCCCAAGGTACTTGTCGAGGTTTTTAGTGCTGACCACAATCTTGCGCGGTGTTTTGAGCTTGCGCGACTTGGCGGTCAATAACTCCTTCACTACCTTGCGGCAGATTTTGGAGATTTCCCTATCCAGACTACGCACGCCCGCCTCACGGGTGTAATAGCGCACGACATCGCGAATCACAGCCTCAGGCACACTGATTTCACTGTCTTGCAAGCCATGGGTCTTGATCTGCTTGGGCAGCAGATAACGCATCGCGATGTTGACTTTCTCATCTTCGGTATAGCCAGCCAGACGAATGACTTCCATGCGGTCCAGCAAGGGCGCAGGAATATTGAGCGAGTTGGCCGTAGCGACAAACATCACATCCGACAGGTCATATTCGACCTCGACATAGTGATCCACAAAGGTATGGTTCTGCTCAGGATCCAATACTTCCAGCAAGGCTGAGGATGGGTCTCCGCGGAAATCCTGGCCCATCTTGTCCACTTCATCCAGCAGGAACAAAGGATTTTTGACGCCGACCTTCGCCATGCTCTGCAAAACCTTGCCAGGCATAGAGCCGATATAGGTGCGACGATGGCCACGAATCTCGGATTCATCACGTACACCGCCCAGTGCCATACGCACAAATTTGCGGTTCACTGCCTTGGCAATGCTTTGGCCTAGCGAAGTTTTACCCACACCAGGAGGCCCTACCAGGCAAAGAATAGGCGCCTTGAGCTTATCCACGCGCTGTTGCACCGCAAGATACTCAACAATCCGCTCTTTAACCTTATCCAAGCCATAATGATCCGCATCCAGAATATCTTCTGCGGTACCAAGATTCTGGCTGATCTTGGTTTTCTTCTTCCATGGCAGATTCACCAGGGTTTCGATGTAGTTGCGGACCACAGTCGCCTCTGCCGACATAGGCGACATCATCTTGAGCTTCTTCAGCTCAGCGTTGGCTTTAGCGGTGGCTTCCTTGGTCATTTTGGCCGCTTTGATGCGCAGCTCGAGCTCATCGAGCTCAACGCTCTCATCCTGCTCGCCCAGCTCTTTCTGGATAGCCTTCACCTGCTCATTCAGATAGTACTCACGCTGGCTCTTTTCCATCTGGCGTTTCACGCGGCCACGAATACGCTTCTCGACCTGCAGAATGTCAATTTCAGACTCAAGCAGGCTCAGCAAATGCTCCAGACGTGCAGATACGCTGAACATTTCGAGAATGCGCTGCTTTTCCTCAAGCTTGAGGGTGAGATGGGCGGTAATGGTATCTGCCAGACGACCTGCATCGTCAATGGTTGCCAGTGAAGTCAGAATCTCAGGAGGAATCTTCTTGTTCAGTTTTACGTACTGATCAAACTGGGTAAACACAGTCCGCATCAAAGCCTGGGTTTCGCTGTCATCTTCGGCGTCATTTTCAATGCGCACAGCCTTGGCCGCAAAGCAATCCTGCGTTTCCACAAACTCGGTAACGCGGGCGCGATCAACGCCTTCAACCAGCACCTTGACGGTGCCGTCAGGCAGCTTAAGCATTTGCAGAACCGTAGCAATGGTGCCCACCTCATACAGATCAGCCGCATCTGGCTCGTCTTTGTTGGGGGATTTCTGGGCAACCAGCAAAATTTCTTTGTTATTTTCGGAAGCGAGTTCAAGCGCTCTGACGGACTTGGCCCGACCGACAAACAGGGGGATAACCAGATGAGGATAGACCACCACATCGCGCAGCGGCAGAAGCGGCATCAAACCGGAATCAGCGGAGAAAACTGGCAATTCTTGATCAGTCATTGAGGAAACCTTCAGTGTTGGCCGCGCACAGCAACATACCGTGCGCGTATGTTAGTCAATTGGGGGCGAACACCGGCGCTTCAAGAGCCAGTACGAAAAAAGCATGATGCGAAAGAACGTGAGGTGCGGGAGCAGACAATCGCCTGGCTCCCGCCACCATACCGGCCAGTTAGCTGGCGGATTCTGCAGTCCGAGCTTCCTCGGAGTAAATCATGATGGGAGGATTATTGCCTCGAACGACACCTTCATCGACAACCACTTTGGTGAGGTTGGAAATGGAAGGCAGGTCAAACATGATCTCAAGCAAAGCGTGCTCCATGATGGAGCGCAGGCCACGAGCGCCTGTTTTGCGTTCCAATGCTTTCTTGGAGATCAGGCGCAGAGCAGATTCACGGAACTCGAGTTCCACGCCTTCCATCTTGAACAGCTTGGCATATTGCTTGGTCAGAGCATTCTTGGGCTCAACCAGAATCTTCATCAAGGCGTCTTCGTCCAGCGATTCCAGAGTGGCAATGGCGGGCAAACGGCCAACAAACTCAGGAATCAGACCAAACTTGATCAGATCTTCCGGCTCAACTTCACGCAATACTTCGCCGACTTCGCGCAGATCATCCTTGCTCTTCACTTCAGCGCCGAAACCAATGCCACCCTTTTCCGAGCGACGGCGAATGATCTTGTCCAGACCATCAAATGCGCCACCGCAAATGAACAGGATGTTGGTGGTATCCAGCTGCACAAACTCCTGATTGGGATGCTTGCGACCACCTTGTGGAGGAACTGAAGCGACCGTACCTTCGATCAGTTTGAGCAGGGCTTGTTGCACGCCCTCGCCCGATACATCACGGGTGATGGAAGGATTGTCGGATTTACGGGAAATCTTGTCGATTT
Source organism: Methylovorus glucosotrophus (assembly GCF_009858335.1). Taxonomy (NCBI): domain Bacteria; kingdom Pseudomonadati; phylum Pseudomonadota; class Betaproteobacteria; order Nitrosomonadales; family Methylophilaceae; genus Methylovorus; species Methylovorus glucosotrophus. The sequence continues at coordinate 1,389,416 of NZ_VMSE01000001.1, read as the reverse complement.
CATCGATATATACGATACCGCGCTGGGCTTTTTCGATGTCGTAGTCGCATTTTTGCAAAAGTTTTTGCATGATGTTTTCAACATCTTCACCCACATAGCCCGCTTCGGTCAGCGTGGTCGCATCGGCCATGACAAACGGCACATCCAGAAGACGTGCGAGAGTTTGAGCCAGCAAGGTTTTACCCGAGCCTGTTGGGCCAATGACCAGAATGTTACTCTTGGCAATCTCAACCTCATCCTTGTCTTTCGTCGCAGACTGGTCCAGACGCTTGTAGTGGTTGTATACCGCTACTGCCAGGTTTTTCTTGGCTTGGGTTTGACCGATAACATACTGGTCAAGGATATTGCAGATTTCTTTGGGAGTAGGCAGGTCGCCATTAGGCTTCAGGCTGCTATCGCCCTGCACTTCTTCACGAATGATGTCATTGCAAAGATCCACGCACTCATCGCAGATGAATACGGATGGACCGGCAATCAGCTTTCTGACTTCGTGCTGGCTTTTACCGCAGAACGAGCAATATAGTAACTTTTCGCCTTCGGCTTCTTTAGTCATGAAACTATCCTAATCTGAAACGCACGACACCATCTTAAGCGGCATCAGTACGACTTGCAATCACCTTGTCGACCAAGCCGTAGTTGACGGACTGTTGCGCGCTCATAAAATTATCACGATCCGTATCGCGCTCGATAACATCGACTGGCTGACCAGTGTGGCTGGCAAGAATCAGGTTGAGCTTTTCACGCAGGTAGAGAATCTCTTTGGCGTGAATTTCGATATCGGAGGCTTGGCCCTGGAAACCGCCCAGAGGCTGGTGAATCATCACGCGCGAGTTGGGCAGGCAAAAACGCTTGTCTTTCGCGCCTGCCGTCAGCAACAAGGCACCCATGCTGGCAGCCTGACCGATACAAAGCGTACTTACATCCGGCTTGATGAACTGCATGGTGTCGTAAATGGCCATGCCTGCCGTGACTGAGCCGCCAGGGGAATTGATGTAGAGCGAGATATCCTTGTCTGGATTTTCCGCTTCCAGAAACAGCAATTGCGCGACCACCAGGTTGGCAGTCATGTCATTCACCGGCCCTACCAGAAAAATCACACGCTCGCGCAACAAGCGGGAGTAGATGTCGTATGCACGCTCACCACGCCCACTTTGCTCGATCACCATGGGGATATACCCCAGGCCTTGCGGTTCCCACTGACTTTGCATGCTCATTAAGCATTCCCCATCAAATCGTCAAATTTAACCTTCTTGTCGCTTACTTTGGCAGACTGCAATACCCAGTTAACCACGTTTTCTTCGGTAGCCAAAGAAGCTGGCTCATCCAGACGCTTGGGATCATCGTAGTACCAACGAACGACATCTTCAGGACGCTCAAAGCTCTGCGCAAACTGATCCACCATGGCACGCACTTGCTCGGCATTGGCCTGCAATGAATTCTTGTTAACCAGTTCTGACAGGATAAGACGCAGACTGGCGTTACGCTTGGCTTGCTCTTCAAACATGGCAGGATCAAGGGTAACCGTGCTTACATCCACACCACGCTGTTGCAGATTGTTCTGGGTAGCCTGCATCACGCGATTGGTTTCTGCTTCAATAATCGCTTTCGGCAATTCAAGCGCTACATTCTCAATCAGCGCCTGGAATACTTGCTCTTTCACCTTGGCACGCACGCGCTTGGCAACTTCCTGCTCCAGGCTTTGCTTGATTTCAGCCTTCATCTTTTCAACATCGCCATCTTCCACACCCAGACCACGGGCGAAGTCAGCATCCAGTTCAGGCAGCTTGGCTTGTTGAACAGTATTGAACGTCACTTCATAAGTGACCGTCTTGCCAGCCAATTGTTCCGGCTTGTGGTCTGCTGGATAGGAAATATCAAATGTTTTCTGGCTGCCCACCTTGTTACCGATCAGTTGATCGTCGAACTCAGCCACGCGGCCACCTTCACCCAGGATCAGGTCCAGGCCCTGCTCAGAAGTACGCTCGACCTCATTGCCATCAATCAGGGCACGCAGCGCGATATTCACTTTATCGCCCTTTTTGGAAGCACGTTTCACTGGCTCGTAAGTGGCGCGCTGTTTCAGCAGAACATCCGTAGTTTTTTTGACATCGGCTTCGCCGATTTCAAGAACAGGACGTTCGATTTTGACCTTGCTCAAGTCACCAATTTCAAATTCAGGGAACACTTCAAAGGTGGCCACATACTCAAAATGCTCACCACCTTCGGATTGCTTGGGCTCAATATTTGGGTAGCCGGCAACACGCAGCTTGTTCTCTTGAACAGCCTCGGTAAATGTGCGCTCAACGGCACCCGAAAACACCTCATCACGCACCTGGGCACCGTATTGCTGATAAACCAGCTTCATTGGCACCTTGCCTGGGCGGAAACCTGGCAGCTTGGCGGTTCTGGCCAAACGATTGATCCGCTGAGTCACTTCTTCCTCGATAGGCTTCAGTGGCACCGAAACGGTAATGCGGCGCTCGAGATTGCTGATGGTTTCAACGGTTGCTGCCATGCTGTATTCCTTAAAAACTAAAGAAGTTGTCTGGTGCGAAAGGAGAGACTCGAACTCTCACGCCTTGCGGCGCTGGAACCTAAATCCAGTGCGTCTACCAATTCCGCCACTTTCGCCATGATTTGGGCCGATTGCAGCATCCGGCGCTTTGCCGGAGGGGTGGCTTTGCAGCACCCGCAATCAAAATTTCAGTGTTTAACCCCGCATGGGGAATAAACCATTTTTATAAAAGAGTGCCATTGTAGCTCACTCCTGCCGCGCAGAAAACAACATCGTGCAGTATCAGCAGGCCTTGCATTGACAGCATGCAGCACAAATAGCATGATGCAGAGGCGTTCTGATTGTTCTGCCCTTCGGGTCAGGGCTGGATCGCATACTATTACCACGGTTACTTAGGATTCAAACAACACCATGCACAGCACTATTAATCAAGACGAAATCAACATGTTGCGCTCGGAGCTCGAGCTGCTGATGCGCGAGCGTCATGCATTGCTCAAGGTCGCCGGTGCCGCAGCAGGGCTGATCGCGGAACTTGACAGCCATGATCTGCCGCAAAATACGGTGGAAGCCGCTGAGTTGCTTGCAACCAGCATCAACAGCCTCAACGAAGAAACCCTGCAAGACGCGCTCGCCTCCGTTCACGCCGCCATCGTCGAATAACGACGGAATACCCCACTCGCAAATTGCCCAGTTCTGCCTTGCCATGTAATATCCTGCGAGGTGGAGAGGGCAATGCATTGATTAAAATAAAAACAACCAAAGCCGCAACATGCGTTACTTTATTGGCCGGATTATGGCTGATTCCCGGATGCGGCTTTCAAACATATAACGCAAAACCACTGGACGCGCGCGTCAGTGCCCAGCGCTACTTTGCCCATCAGCCTGACAGCCCTGAGTTCAGACAGTTTCTGCTCGACAGCGGATACCCCGAAACGCAGATTCCTGTTGCCGCATGGGGCATGCGTGAACTCACCCTCAGCGCACTTTTTTATCACCCTGACCTGGATCTCGCGCGGGCGCAATGGCGTGCAGCCCAGAGTGCCGAGCTAACCGCAGCCCAGCGGCCCATTCCTGGCCTCAATCTTGATAGCGAAAAACATAGTGACCACGCCGGCGGAATTTCGCCGTGGACATATGGTTTGAGCATCGACATTCCCATCGAGACAGGTGGCAAACGCCAGGCAAGGATTGACCGGGCAGAAAGTCTATCCGCAGCGGCGCGTATAGAGATTGCGCAAACAGCGTGGCAAGTACGAAGCCGCGTACATCAAAGCTGGCTTGATTTCCGCTATCACTCGCAGTTGCTTGCCTTGCTGCAACAAGAGCTGAAACTGCGCGATGAAACCACCGCCATGCTGGAAAAACGGCTGCAATCAGGCATGGCCTCGTCTATTGAAGTCGCCAATTTCCGCGTGTTACGCCAGAAAACCCAGCAAGCCATCGAATCTGAAAAAGGCCGCCTTGCCGAATTGCAAGCCGTGCTTGCGAGCAACAGCGCCCTTCCCCTCACGACGTTCAAGCAACTCACCTTGCAGCCGGCAGCTTTTGATCAGGCATCTCCACTTCCCCCTGAAACACTCACCAGCCTGCGGGATGCCGCCATGCTGAACCGGCTGGATTTGCGCGCCGCGCTGGCACGATATGATGCCGCCGAAGCCAAGCTGAAACTGGAAATTGCCCGCCAATACCCTGACCTGACACTGACACCGGGCTATAGCTATGACCAGGGCGACAAGATCTGGTCACTGGGTATCTCGGCGCTGATGACCATGATTAACAAAAACCGCGGATTGATTGCCGAGGCAACAGCCCTGCGCGATGTTGAGGGCGCACAATTCCAGGTATTGCAGGCCAGCATCATCGCTGAGCTGGAGCGCGCCGAAGCCGCCTATGCAGCGACATGGCAGGAACTGGCACGGGCCCGCGAGTTCGTCACGACAGCGCAAGCGCTGACACGCCAGATACAAAGGCAATTCGCCGATGGATATGCCGACCGGCTCAGCTTGCGCACCACCGAGCTGGAAGCCTTGCTTGCCAGCCAGCATTTGCTGGATGTGCAATACAAGCTATACCAGGCCCTGGCAGCCCTTGAGCAGGTGGCACAACGACCACTGCTTGATGAAAACAACATGCCCGAAAATCTTAATCCGCTGCTCGCGCAGCCCAATTCCTGATGCAAGCTGGAGTTATGCATGAATCGTAAAATCATCACCATCATCAGCCTGCAGGCCATTCTGATCATCACCATGTTCTGGGTGATTGTGTTCTACGGCAAGGATGAATACGAGGCATACACGCGGGAGCAGGAAGAGGAAATCGAAAACCCCAGCCGCGTCACCACCGAGCATGGTGCCACCATCGTTACCCTCAATGCCGAAGCCCGCCAGCAGAGTGACATTCAACTGGGCAAGGCACGACCTGCCCAGCAATCAGCCCGCCTGCCTGCGCTGGGTACCGTGCTGGCGATCGATGGACTGATTGAACTGCGCACCCGCTACATGGCATCGCGTGCCGACGCCCAGCAAACCCAGGCATCGCTGCAAAATACCCGACAGGAATACGAGCGGCTGCAGCAACTCAACCAGGATGACCAGAACGTCTCCATACGCGCTGTCATGGCGGCAGAAGCGCTATATAAAACCGACCTGGCCAAACTGCAGGCGGCCAATACTGCATCACGCAATGCAGAGGATGCGCTGCGCCAGCAATGGGGAGCCACCCTGGCAACAGAGGCTACCAAAGACCGTAGCGCGCTGCTGGATGCCTTGTTGAGTTACCGCGAGGTGCTGATACGCATCACCCTGCCTTTTGATGCGCCTGAGCCTTCAGCCGGAAGCCATCTCAGCCTGACGCCCACCGGCAGCAGCGGGCAAGCTGTGCAAGCCAGCTTTGTTTCCATTGCCCCGGTTAGCGATGCCGGCCTGGCAGGCAAAACCTATTTCTACCGGGCCAGTGCTTCGGCCTTGCGATCCGGCATGCGCGTGAGCGCCAGCCTGACGACCAGCCAGGCCCATAGCGGCATGCTGATACCCGCCAGTGCCGTGGTTTGGTATGGCGGCAAGCCTTGGGTTTACATACAAACAGCGCCGGACAAATTCAAGCGCTTGTCAATTGAAGGCGCCGCTGAGGCAGAAAATGGCTGGTTTGTCGCCGGCGTACTGCAGCAGGACAGCGTAATTGTGGTGAGTGGCGTGCAGCTTTTATTGTCAGAAGAGTTGCGCTATCAGATCAAAAACGAGAACGAGGACTAAGCATCTTGAACCTCGCCGCCGTTAAGCCTGATTTATCTGGCTCACCCTTCGTTGGCCCCACCCTCATGAAGGGGATGCTGCCATGATGTCCGCGCTCGTCCGTTTCTCCATCCGCTTTCATGGCGTCATCATAGGCCTTGCCAGCCTGATGGTGATCTATGGCCTGTATAGCCTGTCGCGCAGCAATCTGGATGTATTCCCCGAGTTTTCGCCCACTCAACTGGTGATTCAGACCGAGTCGCCAGGCATGTCGGCCAAACTGGTGGAGTACCTGGTCACCCAGCCACTGGAAAACACCATCGCCGGGACAGTAGGCGTTGACAAGATACGCTCGCAATCCATCCCCGGCCTGTCAGTGGTGACGGTGCTGTTCAAACCCGGCACGGATGTCTATCGCAATCGCCAGGTAGTCGCCGAGCGTCTGAGCACGCTGACCAGCCAGCTGCCGCATGGCGTCGTGCCTAACATCACCCCGCTCACCTCTTCGGCCAGCACGGTGCTCGGCATAGGCGTGACCTCAGACAAACGCACATTGACCGAACTGCGCACCCTGGTGGACTGGACCATTCGTCCGCATCTGATGGCGGTGCCTGGCGTGGCCGATGTGAATGTGTTCGGTGGCAAAGTGCGGCAATTGCAGATCCAGGTGGATCCGCAACAGCTCATCCGCTACAACATCGGCCTGCAGCAAGTGATGGAAGCCGCGAGCAAAGCCACCGGCGTGCGCGGTGCTGGCTACATCGAAAACAAAAACCAGCGCATCATCATCAATAGCGAGGGGCAATCTTACACGCCAGAACAGCTGGCTCAGGTCACCCTGCTGCATCGCGAAGGCCAGACCATACGCCTGGGTGACATCGGCAAGGTGGTGGAGGGAGAGGCACCTTCCATCAGCGCGGCGCAGATCAATGGGCAGACCGGCATTTACCTCTCCGTACAAGGCCAACTGGGTGCCAACACTTATGCGGTCAGCCGTGCGCTGGAAAAAGCCATCGCCCAGCTCGAACCCAGCATGAACCATGAGCAGGTCACGCTGCATCCCGCCCTGTTCCGACCAGCCAACTTTATTGAAACGGCCATCCACGGGGTGCAGAGCGATATCCTGATTGGCTCGCTGCTGGTCATTACAGTGCTGTTCCTGTTTCTGTTCAATGCGCGCACCGCCTTTATTTCGGCTACCGCCATCCCGCTTTCACTGCTGACGGCCGTGGTCGTACTGCAGTTTTTTGATATCGGGCTCAACATCATGGTCCTGGGTGGGCTGGCCATTGCGCTGGGCGAAGTCGTCGACGATGCCATTATCGACACGGAAAACATTTTCCGCCGCCTGCGCGAAAACCGTCTGCTGGCGCAACCTCGTGCCATCCATCGCGTGGTATTCCAGGCATCCATGGAAGTCCGCAGCTCGGTGGTGTATGCCACGTTTATCGTCGCCCTGGTGTTCATGCCGCTACTCACGCTCAGCGGCGTGGCAGGCAAGCTGTTTGCTCCGCTAGGCCTGGCTTACATCAGCGCCATCCTGGCCTCGCTGGCCGTTGCCCTGACACTGACCCCCGCCCTCTGCTACATGCTGCTGGGCAAGGCCAGGCTGGAAACAGAAGACTCGCCGATGATCCGCTTTATCAAGCGACATTATGTGCGCTTGCTGTATCGCATCGAGGCGCATTTCAAACTGGTCTTGCTCATCACGCTCAGTGCCATTGCGCTGGGCCTGGGTATATTGCCCTTGTTCAAGAGTCAGTTCATTCCCAATCTGCATGAAGGCCACTACATCATGCACATGACGGCTGTGCCCGGCACCTCCGAGCAGGAGTCCTTGCGCATAGGAAAAAAAGTCGCTGAGACCATCAGCAGCATCAAAGGCGTGCGCTCAGTGGCGCAGTGGGTGGGGCGTGCGCCAAATGCGGCAGACACCTTTGGCACACACTACAGTGAGTTCGAAATTGAGATCGGCACCGTCTCCGGAGAAGAGCAAAACCGCATTCTGGAAGATATACGCGAAAAGATTTCCGGATATGACGACGATGGCCCGACCCCTCCGGGTTTTGTGGGGGTGAACTTTGCCATCAATACCTTTCTGACCGAGCGCATTGAAGAAACTATCTCAGGCTACGCAGCCGCTCAGGTAATCAACGTGTATGGACGTGATCTTGATGCTCTGGACCGCGATGCCCAGGCCATTGCCACCGTGGTATCGCAGATATCCGGCGCAACCGATGTGCTGGTGCAGGCGCCGCCAAGCACTCCACAGCTCAGCATCCGCTTGCGGCCACAGAGCATGCTGCAATGGGGACTATCGCCTACAGATGTGCTGGACACCATCCGTCTTGCCTATGAGAGCCTGCCCATCTCGCAGGTGTATCAGGCAAACCGCGTGGTCGGGGTCAGTATTGTGCTCGAGCCTGAAAGCCGTCAGCGCATCCAGCAAATCGGCAACCTGCCGCTGATCAATAACGAGGGTCGCCTGCTGTATCTGCGCGATATCGCCGATATTACTCAGGAAAACGGGCGCTCCAAAATATTGCACGCCGATGCCAAGCGCATCCAGACCGTGACTGCCAATGTGACGGGACGCGACATTGAAAGCTTCAGCGAAGAAGTCAAAACCCGCATACGGGATGAAGTCGAACTATCGCCCGGTAACTACCTCGCGTTTTCTGGCGAGGCGGAAGCCCAGGCACAGTCCCGTGAAGATTTGATGGTGCACTCCTTGCTGGCAGTCGTCGGTATTTTCCTGATGCTCTACATTGCCTTTGGCCAGCTGCGCAATCTGCTGCTGACCTTTGCCAACCTGCCGTTTGCCCTGATTGGGGGCGTGATTGCCGTGATACTCACTGGCGGCTGGATCTCGCTAGGCTCACTGGTTGGGTTTGTTACCCTGTTCGGCATTACCTTGCGCAATGCCATTATGCTGGTCTCGCACTACCAGCATCTGGTCGACAAAGAGAACATGGTATGGGGCCTGGAAACCGCCATTCGCGGAGCATCCGAACGCTTGCCATCCATCCTGATGACCGCACTGGTGACCGCATTGGGGCTATTGCCGCTGGCAGCCGGTAGCGGCCAGCCCGGACGCGAAATCGAGGGCCCGATGGCGACTATTATTGTGGGTGGCCTGGTCACCTCCACCCTGCTCAACCTGCTGATCTTGCCCACCATCATGCTGCATTTTGGCCGCTTCAAAAAAACCAGCATGGCATAGGAGCAAATATTGCTTGATAAAACGACGTATGGAATTTCTCCCTAAAAAAAACCAGGCGCGGTTTCGCGCCGTCAGCATTGCCATTTCAGCCTTTTTCCTGCTGGACCTGGCCTTGCTCGGCACTACCTTCCTGCTGTCAGACCAGGTCAAGGAAAACGCCATTGTCATCAACCTTGCCGGGCGCCAGCGCATGCTATCGCAGCGCATGGTCAAATGCCTGTTGCAACTGGAACGTGCGCCTTCGGATGAAACCGTCAAACAGGCCAGCCTGCAGGAGCTGGAACTCACCTACCATTTGTTTGATACCACACTGCGCAGCTTTACCGACGGCGGCACGACCACAGGAACCGAAGGCCTGCCGCAAAAAGTAAGCAAGGTAACCCAGCCCAAGGCACGTCTGTTGCTGACGCAGGCGGAGACCCTGTGGTCACCCTACAGGTCGGCGATAGAAAATCTGCTGGCTGACCAGACCATGGATAACGCCAAGCTCAATACTGCCGTTAGCCTGGCCCTGCAACAAAATCAGGAATTGCTCCGATTGATGAATCAATTGACAGGCAGCCTGGAAGCCAATGCCGTCAACAAAACCAAGGAAGTGCACTTCCTGCAGACGCTCATGCTCAGCATGGCGCTACTCAGCTTTTTATTGGTAATGCTATTGATGAAGAGTGAACTGAAGCGTGCCAACAAGCAGCGGGAAACCCTGGACAAGATTATCGACACCATCAATGCCGGCATCCTGATTCTGGATGAGCATGACAAGGTGCATGCTGCCAACCAGCCCGCAGCGCAGCTTTTTGGCTATGACGACAAGCAAGCCATGCTGGGCCTGCGCAAGGCGCACCTGCTGTTCGAGTGGGATAAGCAGCTACTGGGCAGGCGGCAGGATAGCGCCACCTTTTATGCGGCCATGCAGGAGTCCGACTTTCCTCTTGAAGAAAGCCCGCTGAAGGTCGTGACCATCTCGGATATCAGCCAGCAACGCTCGGTGGAAGCATCTCTCAACAAGCTGGCTTACTATGACGCGCTCACGGGCTTGCCCAACCGCCTGCTGTTTGAAGACCGCTTGCATCAAGGCATGTTTGCCTGCAAGCGCCAGGGCAGCAAACTGGCGGTGCTGTTTGTGGATCTCGACAAGTTCAAAGAGGTTAATGACAGCTTTGGCCATCACATTGGCGATCTGCTGCTGAAGGAGATTGCCAGACGCCTGCGCAGTCAGCTGCGGGAGGAAGATACCGTATCGCGACTTGGCGGGGACGAATTTGTGATTCTGCTGAACTCCATCAGCTGCGTTGAAGACAGCGAGAGGGTCGTGCGCAACCTGCTGGCGGCGTTACGAGCCCCATTTACCACCGAATCCGTGACCCTCTATCAGGAAGCCAGCATCGGTATCTGCATTTATCCCGACCATGCGCAGGATGAAGCCACCATTGTTAACAAGGCTGACCAGGCGATGTATATCGCCAAGCGCGACAGTCAGCGGCACTATGCTTTCTTTTCAGAAATCGACGCCGCTGACGCCTGAGATTTAATCGTATTTGATGTACTTGAAGCGTGGGTCGTCGTTCGGCGTGCCTTCCAGCGCCCCGCCCTCCTTGCCCGGCTGCCACTGAATCACGGATTCGATTTTGGCGGCCAGCGTCCAGTCCTTGTCGGTGATGCCTTTGGCACTGTGGGTGCAAAGCTTGACGATGACAAAGGCATAGGACACCGTCAAATCAGGGTGATGCCAGGCGGCCTCCGCCAAATGGCCCACGGTATTCACTACCATCAGAGTCGCTTTCCAGCCGCTGGTCTTGTATTTGCGGCGAATCCAGCCATCCTCGTAAAACCAGTGCGGAAACTCGGCCGCAATTTTTGCCTGGATTTCAGATTCGCTGTACACGCGATCCTGGGTATTAGGTGTATCCACGAGATCACTCATGATTGAATCTCCTTGTCGATGAAAAATGCGGCCACTGCACCGCGGGCGGATTTAATTCCAGGCGCAGCGCACAGCCACGGCGCCCTGCTGCAATTGCTGCAAGGAATCACCCTGCTGCAACACATGGGAATCCTGCTTGTGGACGACCCAGGTCTTGAATGCTTGCCCGACGACATAATCGCCCAGATGTGTGTCGACCAGGCCATCCTTCACCAGGCGCTCCAGTGAGACTTCGCTGGCCTCTGGACGGTCCGACTTCACCAGCAACAGGTGCTCGGCACCAAGCCGACTGGCAAGCCAGGCAGCAAGGCTATCAGACGTCACATCCCAATTGGTGGGAATCGTCTCGTCTGCGCACACCATGCGCGACGGCAGCCACACCAGGGCACGATGCTGCCAGCCACGCTCGGCTATCTCCAGCTCGCTGCTGGCAGTCACCAGTGCCGGATTAAGCCCGGTGAGCAGGATGCCATACTGATCCATAGCCATTACCGCCATCTGATGGGCGACGGGGTCGGGAATGCCGGTTTTGGTCTGGGCACTGCGCACGGCATCGGCAAACACTCCGCCGCCGGGCACGATAATGAACTTGCCATCGCTGTGCTGCGCAATCATCTCCAGCCATTGCGGCAGCTCAGGGGAGCCCAGCAGGCTACCGCCCAGTTTAATCACCCACATATCACCCTGCTTTCTGAAAATGTGCGACCAGTTGCAACATGGAAGACGCCTTGTCCCAGGTTTCGCGGTACTCTTTTTCCATCACGGAGTCGGCGACGATACCGCCCCCGGCCCAAAAGCGCAGACTGTTATCAGAGAAAACCGCGGTACGGATGGCGATATTGGTATCCATATTGCCATCAAAGCCCATGTAGCCGATGGCGCCGCAATAAACGCCGCGGCGATGCGGTTCCAGCTCTTCGATAATTTCCATGGAGCGCAACTTGGGGGCTCCGGTAATGGAACCGCCGGGAAAACTCCCGCGCAAGAGATCCACCGCTGTGGTGCCCGGCGAAAGCTCACCGCTGACCGTGCTCACCAGATGATGCACATTGGAAAAGCTTTCCAGCGCAAACAGTTTGTCTGCCCGCACCGAGCCCACGGCGCAGCTCTTGCCTATGTCGTTGCGCAAGAGATCGACAATCATCAGATTCTCGGCCCTATCCTTGAGACTCTGCTGCAAGTCATATGCATTGCTGGCATCCTGCTCTGGGTCTTCCGCTCTGGGCCGGGTGCCCTTGATGGGGCGTGTTTCCACATGCCCATCTTTCACCTGCAGAAAACGCTCAGGCGAGCCAGACAGAATCTGCACCTGCGGAAAATTCAAATACGCCATGAACGGTGCCGGACTATGCGTGCGCAGGTAACGATAGGCTTGCCAGGCATCACCCTTTGCTTGCACCGAAAAGCGCTGCGCAAGGTTGACCTGGTAACAATCGCCTTCATGGATATAGCGTTTGATACGATGAAAAGCCTGCGCATAAGCCGCTTCATCCAGATTGGATTGCAGCGCGCTGCTGACCTCGAACGTACCCGCGGTATCAGGTAATGGGGCTTCGAAGAGTCGACAGAGTTCAGCCCAGGTCTGTTCGGTGGAGGGGTGACGCTGATGCGAAACCAGCCAGGCCGCCTGCTCGCGGTGATCCACCACCACCGCCCAGTCATAAATGCCCAATTGCAATTGCGGGATATGCTCGGCATCCTGCGCGAGCTCCGGCAGCGTCTCAAGAGTGCGCCCCAGGTCATAGCCAAAATAGCCAATGGCCCCGCCTTCAAAGGGCAGTTGCCCCGGAGGCGTGGCGGAAGCAGCCAATATCTGATTGATCAGGGCAAAGGCATCCTCATGATGATCATGGCTACCTGCATCATCCGAAATCGTCGTCACGCCATCTGTCGTCGTTATACGGATATAGGGCCGCGCTGCCAGGATGTCGTAACGGCCATAAGCACTCCCCGGCTTGCCGCTGTCCAGAAACACCGCCCACGGCTCATGCGCAATCCGCGCAAACAGCACCGCGCTATCGGGCGCATAAGGAATGGCGTGCTTAAGCATGCTGTACCGCCAGGTAAGCTACCGCATACGCGGGCAGACAAATGGCCGCCCAGCGCTGTACATCTTCATCCACCGCTTGTATCAGGGTCTGCACTTCAATGTATTTCCTGTGTAATTGTGCCGCCAGCTCAGCAACCAGAAAACGTCCGGCGCCCGCGCCCACCATCGCGCCAAAGCCGGTTTGTGGATGCAGGGATGCGCTGCGCAAGAGCGCTTCGCGCAAGGTATCCAGCTGGGCATGCTTGAAGGCATGCGCCAGCAACAGCCAGGCCTCGGCTTCAGCATCGCCCAGATCGTGGCCTATCATGCGTGCCAGCCTGCGGGCGCTGTCTGCCGGGGTTTTACCTGCACCATCCGCAGTGGCCGCCATGTCATGGGCCTCGTCCAGATCCCCTGTAAGACGGTAAACATCCGCCGTGGTTGCAAAATGTTCGGCGGCAAGCGCGTAATACTCGCCGCCGAAGCTGATGCGAGGCGTCACGGCCATGAGCGGCGTGCGCACCACGCCCGTATAAACCAGCTCACCCGCCCGCATGCGGGCAGCATCGCTGTAGCCGCGCGGTGCCGGTTTTGAGGAAACCAGCGAGACAATATCGGCCGTCGTGCTGCCAATGTCTACAAACACCCCATGCTCAACCTGGCGTGCCACAAAATCGGCACTGGCCAGCCAGTTGGCAGAGGCAACGTCATTGGCGTAAAAAGACACATCGGCCAGGGCAATAAATCCCTGGCGACCCGCGTAAAAGCTGAGCTTGCCTATCAATTGCTGACTTAAGACATCGGCGATTTGCATGACACCGCTCAGCCGGTCAGGAAAAATATCAGCGAGCTCGCCGGTCATGGTGACCACATGCTGCTGCGGATAAGCCGGTAGCTGGTCCAGCACCTGGTGCACGGCGGCGGACAATCTGTCCAGACCCTGCCAAATGGGGCATGCCACCTGCACCACGCGCAGCGCGACCCCATCCGCATTCAGCAGGGCTGCCTTGAGATGGGCACCACCCACATCCCACCCCAGCGTAAGGGGGCGATCTGCCATCAGATTAGACATGAGTAGAGACTTCCACGAGATGACGGTTGATCGGAGGTAAACTAAAGTCAGGATTATAGAACAAGTCCATGATCAGGCGCGCCGGATTAAGGCCTGTGGCGGCTTGCAGCCCCACGTACGAGGTCGTCAATCGCGGATTCACTTCCAGTATGTGCAAAGCCCCCGTGGCAGTCACGATCACGTCCACTCCCACATAGCCTGCAAGGTCTGGCATGGCCTGGGCAACCCCTTGTGCCAGCTCAGCAAAGGCTTGCCAATGGGCAGCCATGCCATTCAGCACGCTGCCCGCATAGGAAAAGCCTGCGTAAGCGCCCTGCTGTTTCAAGCTGATCTCTTGGCGATTGCAGCTCAACAACCAGGCTCGCCCATGCAGACAAAGCATGGAAAGACTTGCGGCCTCCCCTTGCACATAGGCTTGAACGGTATGGGAGGCATGGTCTTTTATCCAGTCGGCGTAAGATGGCCAATCCTCAAAATAATAAGTCTCTTCCGCGCCGGCCCCATCGTCCGGCTTTGTCACTAGCGGAATAAAGCGCTCAGCTGTCAGTATTTCCTTGTTCAGCGTGGACACCACGGTCAATCCCGCATCACTCAAGAGACGCAGGGTGGCGGACTTGCTGCTAGCGATTTGAATGGCGCTGCCGGGATTGCCCAACACTCGCTTGCCCAGCTTTTCCGCCATCAGGGTCAAGCGTAACAATATGCCTTCCGTTTCCGGCGCGATCAACCAGACCGCGTCGACCCCTTGCATGGCGACTTCCCATACATTCCAGGGGTCATCATTCACCCACAGCACTTCAACTTCCGCATACGGACAAGGAACACGGGTATCACAGGTGAGCACAATCTGCAGGTCAGCCAACGCAAGCAAATCAGCCAGCAAGGCGTCCCGCATCATTGTGCCTTCCTTAGCCAGCGACTGCGGCAAAGGCGCACGGTATAATCCGCCGCCAGTGATATATTCACATACCAGTATCTTCAAACAGCGCGCCTCACCAACATGAACATCATCCCCGTTATTGATCTTCTTGAGCACCACGTCGTGCACGCAAAGCGTGGGGAGCGGCAACATTACCGCCCCATTGAGTCCGGCCTGTGCGACAGCAGCGAGCCGCTTGCCATTACCCGGGCACTGCTTGAATTATATCCGTTTGATACGCTGTACATTGCCGATTTGAATGCGATTCAGGGCAAGCCCGCGCATGTGGATGAGATCGCACTTATCCGCCAGCATTATCCTCAATTGCGCATCTGGCTGGATGCTGGCTTCAAAAACACTCGCGATCTTCTGCCGTGGTCTGGACTTGAAGTGACCCCTGTCATCGGCAGTGAAAGCTTGCCGGATATTGGCGCCTATCAAGAATTGATAAGCGAAGGCGTTGCCCATGTGTTGTCGCTGGATTTTCGGGGGGATCGCTATCAGGGGCCGGAAGCATTGCTTGATAATCCCCGGCTTTGGCCGCAGCAAGTGATTGGCATGACACTTGCCCATGTTGGCAGCAATCAAGGGCCGGACCATGCTCGGTTGCAACAGCTCATAAGCATGGCGCAGCATGGCAAACTCTATGGCGCTGGCGGGGTCAGGGACATTAACGATTTACAGCGACTGCGCGAACAAGGCATCGCAGGTGCTCTGGTGGCAAGCGCCCTGCACTCAGGACAAATCAGCAGCCAGGATATTGCACGCATCAGCGTGTAGCTAAACCATCAGGAAATCTGCATTTGTCAGATCTGGCTGAACCCTCCCGAACAGGATTATTCAGCTAAGTATTATTTGGCCTGAAATGGATGCCTGGATGCCTGGTAGTTTTTCAGCAGATAATCCACGCTGGGCTCACGCTTGATGGCCCCTTCCAGAGCCAATTTGGTAGCACGGTAATTCCATTCCTGGATTTTCCGGTCATCGTCTGCTTTGGCATCAATAAAGACACCCACGCAAATAAAGAGATTGTCCGCTTCATTTTCCGGGATAGTCCCTTCTGCGACGCAGTCCATCACCGCCATCGCCACTCCGCGTTGTGCGGGGCCAAACATTTGAACAGCCTGTTTGCCATTCTTGATCGTCACCTTGTTATACATCACGGTAGCTGGTTGCGTGCGGACATTGGGCGCAACCACGGCCAGCAAGCCATTGATGCCACGTCGCTGGGTTGTCAGCGTACGTGTGAATGCGCGCTCGGCGGCACTGCCTCGCGGCCCGATGATCAGCTCAATATGAGACACATTTTTGAGATCCATGTCTTCAATGACAAGAGCCTCGCCTACCAGCACGCGATCAATCACATGCGCAGATGACGCCTTGCCCTCGGGCTTCGTTGAAAACAATGTAAATAGACGATCCAGTATGGACATGATTAATCCTCTGTTTTTACTGGCAAAGAGAAGGCACAGAAGCTACAAGAGCAACTGTGCCTTAATGAAAAACGCCCCATTGTGTGGGGCGCTTTTGGACTTACTTAGCTTGGAAAGGATGGGCAGAAGCTTTGTAGTTCTTCAGCACATCAGCAACCTTAGGCTCGCGAGCGACAGCGCTCTTGATAGCTTGCTTGGTAGCTTGGTAGTTCCACTCTTGGATACGCTCATCGATATCAGCCTTGTGATCGATGAATACGCCAACGCAGATGAACACATCATCAGCTTCGTCTTGAGGAATGGTGCCGTCAGCAACGCAGTCCATCACAGCCATGGAAACGCCGCGTTGAGCTGGGCCAAACATTTGAACAGCTTGCTTGCCGTTCTTGATGGTCACTTTGTTGAACATCACGGTAGCTGGCTTGGTCATCATGTTAGGAGCCACAACAGCCAGCAAACCATTTACACCTTCTTTTTGGTCGGTCAGGGTACGGCAGAAAGCGTCTTCTGCAGCGCTACCACGTGGCCCGATGATCAAGTCGATGTGGGCAACATTCAAGAGGTCGAGTCCGCTACCGTCAGGACGGTTGTCAATCACAAGAGCTTCACCCACTAGAACACGATCAATAACAGCCATTTCATTCTCCAAATAAAAGTTTCCGCAGAAACAAAAATAGCATCGCTTGGTTAGCGGTGCCATACCTAGCCTACCGTCTGTTTAACGTCAAGCCATCAAAATTTTGCGCTAATTATACACAAAAGCGCGGCCGGATGCAGGCTAATTGAAGGCTTCCCACATATTCATCGCCACCATAAAAAAACCGCAGTTGCCTTTGTTAACGGCACACTGCGGTTTTTCTTTATCTCCGGCATGAAAAATACATGCCGAAGGCCTTCACGATTACTCCAGGTTAGCGTGGATAGCGCGCATACCTTCTTCTGTCAGGCCCTTGGCATGGATCAGCTCAGAGATAACGCCTTCCAGGAAAATCAGAGTGGACAGCTCGAACTGGGAGCCCATCGGCATACCCTTGGTCAGTGGGAAACTGTCATCCTGACCAATCTGGATAACCAGATCAGCGGCATCGGCCATAGGCGATGTTTTCTTCATGGAGATAACAACCAGCTTGGCACCCAGCGACTTGGCTTTCTTCACGAAAGGCAACAGAGTTTCAGTGCCACCAGAGCCCGAAACCAGAATCAGAAGATCGCCAGACTTGATGGCGGGGGTAACAACCTCACCCACCATGCTGACATTGTAGCCAGCGTGCACAAGGCGCATCGCGAAGAAACGCGAAACCAGCAAAGAGCGGCCAGCGCCACCGATAAATGTACGGCCAGCAGCTTCAACCAGCTTCAAGAGTTCAGCACCCTTGGTCTTGTCGGTCACATTGAGAATGCCGGACAGCTTGTCCAGAATAAATTGTTGATGATCCATTTGAATGTCCTTAATGACGGTAAGCGTTGATGTTCAAAAAAAATCCCGACACATTGCTGAGTCGGGATTTTTCATCACTACATTAAATTCCTAGATGGGTTTAATCCCTGGAATTTGATGCTTAGTGAGCCAGCGAAGTGATTTCAGCAGCAGAAGCAGCAGGATCAGCAGCACCGTAGATAGCAGCGCCAGCAACGATGATGGTAGCACCAGCGTCTTTAACTTGCTTAACGGTTGCAGCCTTAACGCCACCAGCAACAGAGATCTTAACGCCCAGGTTCAGACCAGCTACCAGAGCCAGGTCAGCAAATGGGGTTTGACCAGCAGCTTGTTGGTCCAGACCAGTGTGTACGCCGATGATGTGCGCGCCCAGCTTAGCAGCTTCTTGAGTACGAGCAGCTTTGTCAGCAACGTTGATCAGGTCGATTTGAGCTTCTTTGCCGTACTTGTTAGCAGCGTCAATTACACCCTTGATGGTGCCCAGGTCAGCAGTACCCAGAACGGTGCAGATGTCAGCGCCAGCCTTGTAGAAAGGCTCAGCTTCGTAGAAGCCAGCGTCCATGGTCTTCAGGTCAACCAGGATCTTGTTGTTTGGGAACTTGGCGCGCAGAGTTTCCAGCAGCTTGATACCGTTGTGCTTGATGCATGGGGTACCGATTTCCAGGATGTCCACGTGTGGAGCAACAGTGGTAGCCAGAGCTACGGTTGCGTCAAAATCCAGTGAGTCTAATGCCATTTGAGTTAATGCCACGATGTACTTCCTCCAGTTGGTTTAAAAAATTAAGTGCTTAGTTTTTAGAAAAACTATCTTAAGTTGGAATCAAAGTTGATGTCAACGTTAAGCTAGGTAAATCCAATAGCACTTATGTACTACTTGAATAAAGTGAATAGCGCTAATAAATTGATTATTAGCGCTATTCAAGTCAGCAATATTACAGCTTTTCAGCCAGTGCCTTTTCCAGCTTGTTTTGGTCTACCACGAAACCACGGATACCTTCAGCCAGCTTTTCAGTGGCCATAGGATCTTCGTTCAGAGCAAAACGGAACTCTTCTTCGGTCATCTTGGCTGGTGGGGTGGACTTGGCACCGGTGTCGCTCAGAACGCGAGTCAGGGTACCTTCAGTCGCTGCCAGATCTTGCAGCAGGTTAGGCGAAACGGTCAAACGGTCGCAACCAGCCAGCGCAATCAGCTCGCCAGTGTTACGGAACGAAGCGCCCATCACAACGGTTTTGTAACCATGTTCTTTGTAGTAAGCGTAGATCGCACGTACGGACACAACGCCTGGGTCAGTTTCCTGAGTGTATTCAGTGCCTGGGTTCTTGGCTTTGTACCAGTCAAGGATACGGCCAACGAATGGAGAAATCAGGAATACGCCAGCTTCTGCGCAGGCACGGGCTTGACCGAAACCGAACAGCAGGGTCAGGTTACAGTTGATGCCTTCTTTTTCCAGGATTTCACCAGCCTTGATACCTTCCCAGGTAGATGCCAGCTTGATCAGAACGCGATCCTTGCCTACACCAGCTTCTTCATACAGCTTCATCAGCTTGCGGCCCTTGGCCACCATCTTGTCGATGTTGAAGGACAGGCGTGCATCCACTTCAGTGGAGATACGGCCAGGAACAACCTTGGAAATTTCAATACCGATCAGCACAGCCAGTTTGTCGGCTGCGTTTTCAATTTGTGCTTCCTTGCTGCCACCTTGTGCTTTTGCGTAAGCAATTGCATCGTCAATCAGGTGGGCGTATTGAGGCAAAGTACTTGCCTTGAGCAGCAGGGATGGGTTGGTCGTGGCATCAACAGGCTTAACACTCTTGATCGCTTCAACGTCGCCGGTGTCAGCAACGATAGTGGTCATCTCTTTCAACTGCTCTAACAAATTAGCCATACTGCTCCTCCTTTAAATGAATTCAATAATGCAAACCAAACAATACAACTTAACAATTCGCGCCCTGTACGCCAGCTGTGCTGGCATGTATCAGGAACATCAGAAAAATATAATGCCACCGGCGATAATTGCCGCGGCATTGAGTTCAGTGGCTATTCAGGTGCAGAAACGACGGGGTTTGTCGTGTCCGTCGGTATTCGAGAGTGAATACAGGGCTTGTAGCCCATGGCACGGACATGCCTGACACAGCACGAGCCAGCGAAACAAGCATCCAGCCGACCCATGCGTTAATTACCCAAGTATAACCGAATTCTGGCAATTACTACATATAAGTTCTGCTCCCCAGAGCCAGGCTCAAGACGTGAATAATGCAGCTGCCAGCACGGTAGCCACGGTAAGGTCGGCGGTGGTTCCCGGATTGAGTTTTGCCGTTTTCAATTCCTGATCAAAGGTCATGAGGGAACGCTGGCAGGTTTTGGGGTTATCGCTCGCCATCAGGTTTTGCTCATGCACCAGCGCTTGCTGCATGACGCGCTCGGCGGCGGCCAAGCCATACTTTCTTGCAATGTGACTATCAGGATAACGGGAGAGAAATCCCAGGTAAACGGCGCTTACCGCCCAGGCCTCCCGTTGCCATCGCGCCATGGCCGTATGGTAACGGCCAAGCCCGAACTGCACTATTTCCTGATATCCATTGGCATATTGGCGCGCCACCAGATCGTAAGATTGCGCCTGCTCCATGGCCTGTAGCAATGTCACGGCTGGTGCTTCGTGTACATCATGCTGGTCGCTGCTCCCCAACCCTGCTGGCGACGCCTGCAAGATGGCCGCATAGGCAAGCCTGGCATCGTCAACGGTCAAGCTCTGCAAGGTATGACTCAAGGCATGCGCGCTCAAAGGCAGACCCGCTTCCAACGAGGCTTGAATCATGGGCGCAGCAAGAAGAATAATGCCAAGATTGGTATTGCAGTTAACGGCGGACCAGGTGGCTTGAATCGCCTGCTGTATGCGTTGCCCCACGGTCAGTCCAGGCTCGCACAAGGGCTGGGCGGAGGCCTCAGCGCTGGCAATGAAGTCCTGCACGACCATGCCATGTCCATCCGCAAAAATATGTACATTGCCTGGCTTCAGCGCGCTTAACTCCGCCAGGCAGGCCTCTTTATACAGGCCTGCCAACTCACTCGCTGAGATAGTCATTCAGGAACTTGCCAGATTCAATTGAGGCTCGGTTGCCAGCTTTGCCAACAGATCATCCACCAATGCTTCGGCCACATTCAATTCGACCACCCCTTGCAAGCCTTTCCAGGCCGGGATGCTGTTCACTTCCAGTACGAACAGCTTGCCATGACGATCACGGATAATATCGACCCCACAGTAATCAATATCGACTGCGCGGGCTGCAGCCTCAGCAAGTTCGGCGATTTCGCCAGTATGCGGCAGCACTTCACAGCGGCCGCCCTGGGCCACATTATTTACCCAGCTGGCGCCATGCCGCACCATCGCCCCGATGGCCTTGCCATTGATGACAAATACACGGTGATCGTGCCAGCGCCCTTCCCCGCTATCAATGTAGCGTTGCAAATAATAAAGACCGTCGACGTGTTCATCCATAGGTACCGGGAGCGCCGAGCCGGGGACCAGTTTGCGCACCCCCATGCCCTGGGAGCCAAACAGTGGCTTGATCACCAGATGATGACCTGCCGCAAGCTCACGGTTGATGATGTCATGCGCCTGCGCCCGAGACTCGCACACCCAGGTCGCCGGGGTGGCCACCTGATGCCGGTGTAGCAGAAAACTGGTCATGGCTTTGTCTACCGTGCGCTCGACAGCACGACCATCGTTGTAGACGCGCACACCTAGCATTTGCAAGGCATGCAACACATCCAGCCGCACGATAACCTGCTGCAGCGTACCACCTGGCACGCCACGCACAAATGCACAGTCGGGCAAGCGATCAAAGCCTGGAATCACCACGCCGGCATGCCCCGGGGTGATATCCAGACGGCAATCTTTCAATGAAACAAACACGGCCTCCAGACCGCGCGCAGCAAACGCTTCACGCAAGCGTTTGCCATGCCAGCCCGGATCATCGGTAAATACCGGGATGCGCGGATTCAAAAGTAACACCCGTCAATACGATTAAGCAGGATAGCCGAATGACTGATCGAGCAAGGCTTGATCCAGTTTGCCACCGACAAAGCTCTTGCCGGAATCGACGGCGGTTACCGTCACAGCGGCCGGGCTGAACAGCATAGGATCGATCTTGTAGAAGTCCATGTTCACGCTCTTGAACACCTCGGCAAACGGACGGCCGTAATCGCGTGAAGAACTGCTTGGCAGATCTTGTGCCAGCTTGGCTGCAGCTTCATCGCTGCCCTTGACGAAGATATGCGCATGGCCGCCAAACAGGATGGCATCGTTGGTGCGGCCCATGCCGATGAGGAAATCAGGTGCTGGTGGCGGCACTGGCGCACTCGCCATGCCATCCACCACGTGATCCAGTGGGAAATGCAGCGTATGAATCTTGTGCATGGCGACTTCCAGCACGCGGGCAACGATTTGCACGGTACCGGCCAGACTGCGGGTAGGCGTCAGGATAAAGGTCAGCTTGTCTGCGGCCACCCCGGTATCGCGGGCAACCTTTTCAATCACTTCTGTTGGTGGGGCCTTGTCGCTCTCCAACACCAGGCATGCGGAATCAAACTTGTCCTGATAGCCAAGCTCTTTGTAAAGCTCTTCACGGCCGGCCAATGCACGGCCTGGGCCGGAACCGAGTGAGAAGAACTTTTCGTGGGAGAGGCTCCAGCCTGCGTACTGGCTACCCAGGCAGGACAGGATGGGGTTGTTGGAATGCACGGACAGCATCCATGGCCAATGGGCAAACGTGGCTGAGTTGTGCAGGCTGACGTGGCCCAGGCCGCCCATACAGATTTCGGCAATCAGGCGACCAGCTTCCAAACCACCTGGCGACTTGATGCCAGCATCGACAATGGTTGCGCCTGTCGCATGCTTCTCAACGCCGACACGCAGCGCATCGGCGTTATCCAGAATGTATTGCACCAGAGGCGCGGTGAGTTTGTTAACGCTAGGCCAACGACTGACATCCAAAGCTGCTTGACTCATGTGATTCTCCTGATGGTTCGATATTATTTAATGCTTCATTCAATGCTTGCGCGCGCTGGCGCGCCAGGTGTTCTGCTTCCCGGTCATTCCCTGCTGTTGCCACGATGGTACAGAGCGGCATGTGCTGCTGAATGCGCGTGCCCACTGGCGGCTGGTCAACCACCCACGAAGGCCATGCAAAGCCAGCCGGCACCTCAACGTCAATGGGGGAATAACATACCAGATTCGCCCTCACCTGTCCCACCCCAGATGGCGCCGCAGCAGGAATATTCACTTGCGGCTCCCCCAGGCATGTCGCCACATGCGCTCGCAACCACTGGGCCTGATGCTCATATAGCGCCAGACTCGCGCTTAAGCGCGGGTTTATTTCCAGCACAAAAATCGCATCCTCCACCATGATCGCATCCAGGCTATTGAGCCCTCGCAAGCCATAATGGCTGGTCAATCTACTCGCCGCCTGTACAAGCGCATCCTGCACACCGGATGCCAGTGCCAAGGGCCCGACCAGCCCGGCATAGCGGTACGGCAAGTTGCCATGCGGACACACCAGTTGGCGCTGAAAACCGACTATATGTACTTTGTCATCATGCGCCAGAAAGAGCAGCGAGACTGGCTGACCCGCGATCTTGCGTTGAAAATAGACATCCGCTTCAGGTTCAGGCATGCCAGCAGCGACAGGCATGACATGCATGCCACCTGCGTGCCCTGCGCGCTTGCATAACCATGCATCCAGCGGCTCATCGATAAGTGACTCAAGCGCAAACCGGGTATCAGGAACAGGGATATCGAGGGCAAGACAGCTGGCGTAAAAATCCCGGGGAGACTTGCAGCGTGAAATAGTGGATGAGGTATTCCCCAGTATGGTGATATGCGGGGAAAGCAGGTCGAGCAAGGATGGGTTGGTTTCAAAGCCACTGCCGTACAACAGATACGGAACCTGATACAAAGACAGCGCCGGGATCAAGGTATGGCGTATCGCATCCTCGGTAAACCCACCATCGCGATAAGGCAACACCAGCAAGGCGGCACTGGCTGCTCGCGTGTCCTCATCACCAAAAACATCGGCAGCGAGTACGTGATACCCCGCTGCCGATGCTGCTGCGACATAAGGGCGGGCAATCGCCGCCACTATGGCAATCTGGTGTTTCAGAGCTACCTATACGAGATCTTTACGCGCCAGTTCAAAGGCGGTAATGAAATCGATGTACACATGGCTCTGACCTTCCAGCATTTTCTTGAACAGACGTTGCTGGGTTTGGTATTTGATATTACCGATCGCCAAGGCGCCGATACCGTAGATTTCAGTACCTTCGATCAGCACACCGTCGGCCATCACGCCCACGCCTTCAGCACCGGTAGGTGGAACGGCGTTCACGTCAGCCACAACCTTCAGCGTCTTGGAAGTCTTCATCTGCTCAATGGTCAGCACGCGCACGCCAGCAGCGGCACAGCACAGGGCAACATCGCTGG
Organism: Methylovorus glucosotrophus; assembly: GCF_009858335.1. NCBI lineage: Bacteria > Pseudomonadati > Pseudomonadota > Betaproteobacteria > Nitrosomonadales > Methylophilaceae > Methylovorus > Methylovorus glucosotrophus. The sequence goes on along the minus strand of NZ_VMSE01000001.1, from coordinate 1,365,154 downwards.
TAGCCAGAATCTTGGTCTTCAGCTCATCGGTGCTGCCATCCACGCACTGGATATTGGTACCGTAACGCTTGTTATAGGCTTCGGCTTTTTCCACTACATCGGACAGCGCGCGGTGAGCGACCATTTCAACAGTTGCACCGTACTTGGATGCAATCACGGCGGTACAACCACCCACTGGGCCGGTTGCGCCGAAAATGCTGACCTTGCGGCCTTGCAGCGTACCGCCGTAATACTTGGTCAGCAGCTGCTCAACGCGTGCCATCATGGCAGCGGAGGTCGTAAATGCGCCGGAAGGATCGGCAAATACGGAAATTTCGAATGGTGGCACCATGGACTTCTTGGCTGTTTCCAGCATATCCATGGCCAGGTCAACATCACGGCCACCGATCAGCATGCCGGTGCGCCATACGCCACGAGGGCCACGCGAGAAAATGGCATCCTGCACGAGGCCGGTCACTTCACTCAGTTGTACATTGGTATATTGCGCGATGGCATCGTAACCAGCGTCATACGCCATATTGACGTCAAACGGGCTGGCATTTTTAGCTGGTGTAATAAAATGTAATACGTACGGCTTTTCCACTTTGGTCCCTTCCATGTCGCTTGCCCTCGCAAAGGTGGTTCTGTTTTTAAATTTCAGGCTGTTTCCAGCCCGCTCACTGCATAACTACTTGAAACTGCACTACTCGCATAAAAATTCATTAATTGTTTTTAGGCCAGGAGTTCCTGAACTACGCTAATTTCAGCGCCAGCATTGCCGCCCTTGCACAGCAGGAATTCAATGCCTTGCTCATCAGTATATCTGGATTGTAACGCTTCCAGCATACGCTCCGCATCTTCAACATCGGCAAAAACTGCAAAACCTGTAGGCCCCCAGGAACTTTGTCCCAGGCATGGCACACCCTGCCCCGCCAGAAAATCCAGTATTTCCGCCACTCTGGGGCTGGCATAACGGCCACCCTGGGCTGGCGCAAAATGATCCCCGGTACGCTCCTGCAGCTCACGTATGGCGCGGCCAAAGGCGGACAAATCATGCTCGGCCAGCGCTGGCAAGGCCTGCATCAGCACGTAGCGGCAAAGTTCGGCCGCACTCTGCGCCGGAAATTGAGGCAGCTCGCGGAATGCGTCGACTTCCTGGCTGCCATGCACACCGGTACGCCCATGGTCAAATATCAACAGAAGGCGCCATTGATCAGGAAAGTCCGCATGGGCAATCACCGGTGGCACATCGGTCTCGCTGCTACGGCCACCATCCACGATCACGCCGCCTGTGGCAAATGTACCAAGACCGATACCCGAGCGGGCCCCACGCGCCGTGAGGATAGCAATATCGCGCAAACTGAGATTGAGGCCATACAGTCGGCTAATGGCAGTACCTACTGCCAGAGACATCTGGGTCCCGGACCCCAGCCCGGCATGTTCGGGAATAGCTTCAGAAAGCACGATGCGCACACCGGCCTGTAGATTGAGGGCATCGGCGATACGCTGTGCGGTTTTCAATGCCCGCTTGGCACCGGGCCCCTCTGCTGTGATGGTGGCAGCGGGATACGCCGTCAGCGCTGTGCATGGTTTATCCAGCGAGACGCCCAGACTGCCAAAGCGACGACCCAGGTCCCCATTCAGATCAAAAAACCCCATGTGCAATCTGGCAGAGGTTTTTACATGCACACTGGCAAGGCCAGAGGGCGTGTTGAGTGAGGGATGGGTGTAACCGCTAGACATCGTTGATCGCTTGTTGGGGGCTGCAAAAGCGGCTTATTGTAGCCCAGCATGGCCGTTTTTTATATCCCGAAAAAGACAATCTCTACCACCCTGCGAGACCACATGATGGTGTAGATGAGAATTAATCCCGATCAGGCAGCCAAAGCACGCGCAATCCCATGCAAACTCAATCTTGACGCTGGCTTTTGTTAAGCTGCATAATCCTTGCAGTTAGCAGGGTCAAGGCCGCTTAAGGCCGTGATTCAGCCGAGATTCAATAGATGCGCAGCCGTTACTCCCGAGCGCACACTAAAAAATAACAGGGAAATCATCATTAGGGCACTCCGGTACCCGCTTACACGATAAGGTTTCGCATGGAGCATCTCTCTCAAGCAATCGATCTATCCAGCCCCGGTACCATTGAAGCCGTCACCTGTCCCGCCTGCGGCCTGCTCTGCGACGATCTCAGCGTGGAACGACATGCAGATGGTGCACTGAAAGTCATCAAAAACCCATGTGCCAAGGGCGTCAAGTTCTTCCAGTACACCCCAAAAACAACCCAGCCCCGCATTGCAGGCAAGCCCAGCGACCTGCAAGCCGCCATTGCCAAAGCCACCGAAATCCTGGGCGGAGCCAAGCATCCATTGCTGAGCGGTCTGGGCACGGACATTCAAGGCATGCGTGCCGTGATGAATCTGGCCGAGAAATCAGGCGCGACCATAGACCATATGAATGGCAAAAGCTCGATGCGCAATCTGCTGGTGATGCAGAACTCGGGCTGGCAGATCACCACACTGACCGAAGTGAAAAACCGGGTAGACCTGCTGCTCGTGGTCGGCACCGATATCGTCAGCTATTTCTCGCGATTTTTTGAACGCAACATCTGGAATCCGGAAACCATGTTTGGCCAGGACACCTCCAGCCGCGAAGTGGTTTATCTCGGTGGTCGCGACCTCGATACCAGCCATGGCGTATCGCCCAAAGGCGTACAGCCCACGGTACTGCCCTGTGATGTAGCGCAATTGCCCGAAGTGCTGGGCGTGTTGCGCGCCATTCTGCTGGGCAAAAAAGTCATCGCCACCGAAGTGGCCGGCATACAGGTAAGTGATCTTGCCAAACTGGCCGAGCGCTTGCAGGCCGCCAAATACAGCGTGGTCGCCTGGACCGCCAGCGCCCTCGACTTTCCGCATGCCGAACTGGCTATCCAGAACATCGTCGGCATAGTCGACAAACTGAATGCCACGACCCGCTCTTCCGGTCTTCCACTGAGTGGCAGCGAAGGCGATGTCGGCGCATACAACACCAGTTCCTGGATCAGCGGCTACCCATTCCGCATGTCCTACCGCAATGACTACCCGGATTACGAACCGCATCACTATGCTACTGACCGCCTGCTGGCTGAAGGTCAGGTAGATGCCATGGTATGGATCAGCAGCTTCAATCCGGCACGCCTGCCACCTGCAAGCAAGATTCCCAATATCGTGATCGGCCATCCCAATCTGGAGCTTGAAACCGAGCCGGATGTCTTTATCCCGGTCGCGGTACCCGGCATTGAAACCAAAGGCGTTCAATTCCGCAGCGACAGCTCGGTGGCACTGCCACTCAAACAATTGCGTGCGACCGACCTGCCCACCCTGGGCGACGTTCTCTCCGCTATCGAAGCCGGCCTCTAGGCCGCATCTGACTTAAGGAATACGCTATGTTGATTAAACTTACCGGAGGCACGGTCTACGACCCCGCACATCAGATTGATGGCAAGGTCATGGACATTTATGTGCGTGACGGCCGCATTGTGGAACGCCCAAGAGATGGCGAACCCGTGAGTCAGGAATACGATTTGCGCGGCAAGGTGGTCATGGCAGGCGCCATTGACATGCATACGCACATCGGCGGCGGCAAGGTGAATATCGCCCGCACCATGTTGCCCGAAGATCACCGTATTGACCCCACCGTGCATACCGAATTCTGCCGTTCAGGCTGTGGCCATGCGGCACCTTCCACCCTGACCACCGGCTATCGTTATGCCGAAATGGGCTACACCGCCGGTTTCGAGCCCGCCCTGTTACCCGTCAATGCACGTCAGTCCCACCTTGAAATGTGCGACACGCCCATCATCGACAAGGGCGGCTACGCCATGATAGGCAGCGATGACTTCTTCCTGCGCATGCTGGCGGCCAAACAGGACCAGAATGCCATCAACGATTACGTGGCGTGGATCATGCACGCCAGCCAGGCGATTGGCATCAAGGTCGTGAATCCCGGCGGCATCAGCGCCTTCAAGTTCAATCAGCGTGCGCTGGATCTGGATGAGCAACATGCCCACTATCAGATCTCCCCGCGTGAAGTGCTCAAGGCCCTGAGCCGCGCCGTGCATGAGCTTGGCGTGCCTCATCCATTGCATGTGCATGGCAACAACCTGGGCGTACCTGGCAACGTCGAAACCACGCTCAAGACCATGGGCGCTGTGGAAGGCTTCCCAGTGCACCTTACACACATCCAGTTCCACAGCTACGGCACCGAAGGCGATCGCAAGTTTTCGTCCGGCGCGGCCGCGATTGCTGAAGCACTGAACAAACACAAGAACGTCTCTGCTGACGTCGGCCAGATTCTGTTTGGCCAGACCGTCACCGCCTCTGGCGACAATATGCGCCAGTTTGCAAATGCCAGCCATGCCAGCCCCAAGAAGTCGGTGATCATGGACATTGAGTGCGATGCAGGCTGCGGTGTGGTGCCATTCAAATACAAGGATCAGAATTTCGTGAATGCCCTGCAATGGGCAATCGGCCTAGAAATCTTCCTGCTGACCGAAGATCCATGGCGCATTTTCCTGACGACCGACCACCCGAATGGCGCGCCGTTTACCAGCTATCCACACTTGATCAAGCTGCTGATGGACAAGAGCTTCCGCAATGACATGTTCACCAAGCTGAACCTGGATGCGCAAGCCATGAGCACCTTGAACAGCATTGAGCGCGAATACAGCCTGTATGAAATCGCCATCATGACCCGTGCCGGCGCTGCGCGCCTGGTCGGCCTGCATGATCGCGGCCATCTGGGCGTGGGTGCCGGTGCCGACATTACCGTCTACACCGACAACCCCGACCGCGAGGCCATGTTTGCCAAGCCAGACTATGTGTTCAAGGATGGCGAACTGGTGGTGCGCAATGGTGAAGTGGTCAAGGTCACCTGGGGCAGCACGCACACAGTGAAGCCGGAATTTGATCGTGCCGGTATCGAAAAAGACCTGAAAAAGTATTTCGACACTTACCACACCATGAATATGGAACACTTCAAAGTGTCGGCCGATGAAATCAGCGAAGGCGGCCATAGCCGCGTCATCGTTCAGGAATGCAAGGGCAGACGGGAGAAAACTGCATGATTATCAATGGAGTATCGATAGACGATACCTTCGCCGAAGCCTTCGGTATGCGCGGCACTCGCGTCATCATCACCGCCCAGAATCTGAAATGGGCATACAACGCCGCACAAGCCATGACCGGTTTTGCCACCTCGGTGATTGCCTGTGGCGTGGAAGCCGGCATTGAGCGCGAGCTCACGCCGGAAGAAACGCCGGATGGCCGCCCAGGCGTCTCCGTCCTGATGTTTGCCATGGGGAGCGCTGTGCTGATGAAGCAGCTGGAAACCCGCATGGGGCAATGTGTACTGACCTGCCCCACGGCGGCGGCATTCTCCGGCCTGGAAGGCGGCGACCGCATCAACCTCGGCAAAAACCTGCGCTTCTTTGGCGATGGATTCCAGACCTCCAAGGTCTTTGGCGGCAAACGCTACTGGCGCGTGCCAGTGATGGATGGTGAATTCATGACCGAAGAAACCACCGGCATGGTACGTGCCGTGGGCGGTGGCAACTTCCTGATTCTGGCCGAATCGCAACCACAGGCCCTGGCTGCCTGCGAAGCGGCGATTGAAGCCATGAAAAAAATCCCGAACGTCATCATGCCTTTCCCTGGTGGCGTGGTGCGCTCGGGCTCCAAGGTCGGTTCCAAGTACAAGACACTGATTGCCTCCACCAACGACGCTTTCTGCCCGACGCTGAAAGGCATTACCAAGACCGAGCTTTCACCGGAAATTGAGTCAGTAATGGAAATCGTGATTGACGGCCTGACCGCCGACGACATCAACAAGGCTATGAAGGTAGGGATCGCCGCAGCCTGTGAGCTGGGTGCCGCCAATGGCATCAAGCGCATTTCTGCCGGTAATTACGGTGGCAAGCTGGGGCCATTCCTCTTCAAACTACGCGAAATCATGAGCGGAGACTACGCATGAGCGCTCTTACCTTTACCCTGAAAACAGCCCCGCGGCAACGCGTCGACCTGAGCGCGCTGACGCCGGATGCGCTGGCTGACAAATCGCTGGCTGACATCGCCGCGATCGAACTGCCCAGCGGCCATGAGCAACCCCGTGTTGACGCCCTGTTTGATATTTCCGGTGACGATGCCACCGATATCGTCATTAAAAATGCCACCGACCGCCTGGATTACATCGGGCATGGCATGCGTAGCGGTCGCATTACCGTGCACGGCAATGTCGGCTCCTATCTGGCGTTCAAGCTACGCAAGGGCGAGATCGTCTTGCATGGCAATGCGGGCGACTTTGCTGCCAGCGGCATGGCGGGTGGCTTGTTGCATGTGCATGGCAATGTTGGCGATTTCCTGGCCTCGGCCATTATCGGCGAGCGCCGTGGCATGAAAGGCGGCACCGTCATCATTACCGGCAATGCGGGTGAGCGCGCAGGCGACCAGATGCGCCGCGGCCTGGTGCTGATCGAAGGCAATGTCGGCAGCTACTGCGCCTCGCGCATGATCGCGGGCACCATCGGCGTCATGGGCACCACTGGCGAGTATCTGGCTTATGGCATGCGTCGCGGCACGGTGCTGCTCAACAATGCGCCCAAACTGCATGCCACGATTCAGGATTGCGGTTCGCATACCCTGCCCTTCCTGAGCCTGATGTTCAAATCCTTCCGTGACCTGCCCACCAAGTTCGCCGCCGTGAATCGCAACCGTGTGCAACGTTACGCGGGCGATATTGCCAATGACGGCAAAGGTGAGATCCTCGTCTTCAAATAACACTGACAGACCCTAAAACCCGACACAGCTTGCTGATGTCGGGTTTTTTATTGCCGGCACCCGCTTTTAATTTATCCACTCCGGTAGAACTTCGCTCAAGCTCATCTGCCCAATACATATCCATAACCCGAGAAAGAACAACACCATGAAGTCTCCCCTGATTACTTCCTCCCTATTGCTGGCATTAACGATGTCCGGCTGTGCCAACATGACCGAAACCCAGAAAGGCACAGCAAAAGGCGCAGGCATAGGAGCCGGAGTCGGGGCGGTGGTGGGTGCACTGGCAGGCGGTAGCAAAGGTGCAGCCATTGGTGCGGCTGTAGGCGCAGGTGCAGGTGCGATTGGCGGCAATGTCTGGTCACGCCGCATGGAAGAGCAGAAACAACAGATGGAGCAAGCCACAGCTGGGACGGGCGTGCAAGTCAGCCAGACCGCGGATAATCGCCTGAAGCTGGATATCCCAAGCGATATTTCATTTGATAGTGGCAAGTCGGATATCAAGCCCAACTTCCGTCCAGTGCTGGATAGTTTTGCCCAGAGTCTGGTCGCCAACCCTGCTACCAAGGTGACGATTGTCGGCCATACCGACAATACAGGCACGGATGCGGTGAATAACCCTCTGTCTCTCAACCGCGCTAACCATGCACGCGATTACCTGGTGACGCGTGGCGTGGCCTCCAGCCGCTTCACCACAGAAGGCCGTGGTTCACATGAGCCGCTGGTAGAAAACAACAGTGATGCCAATCGCGCCAAGAATCGCCGTGTAGAAATTTTTGTTGCCGAGCCGCAAGCCGCCGCAGCGACCCCACAATAACTCAGCAATCCCGCATTGCCAGGCGGTCAATACCCCTGGCAATGTCTTGTCGCAGCATAATCTCTTTTCGCTGCACAATCAGGGCGTGCCGTAACGCCCGATCAGCCACTCCTCTTCCGACAATGGCAGCGAAATCTCAAGCTGCACATATTCACCAAACTGTTTGTCCCGCACCTCGCCATGCCGTTGCTGCAACTCCCGTACAAACTGATCCAGCTTGTTGTAACTGAGCTGCAGGCGATACTGCCGCATTTCGACATAGGGCCCGGTACGGGCGGCTTCCAGCGCCATCTTGGCGGTGCCGCCATAAGCACGGGCCAAGCCGCCAGTCCCCAGATTGATACCACCGTAATACCGAATCACGCCCACACAGACATTGATGAGATCGCGCCCTTCGAGAAACTGCAGAATAGGCTTGCCCGCCGTGCCCGAAGGCTCACCGGCATCGCTGAAGCGCTGGACAATACCTTGCTCGGTTTTCAGGCGAAAGGCATACGCCAGATGGGAGGCGCCCTGATGCTGCGATGCCAGTTTGCGCAACGCAGCCGCAACGGCGCGCTCGTTTTCGCAATAATCGACTGCCGCAATGAAGCGCGATTTATTAATGGTCTGCTCGGCGTGGGCCGATGTTAAAATTCTTTGCAAATCAAAATGCCTGATCTAAAAATGAAGTGGCAGTGGCTGCCTGCGGGCGAATTATCGCACTCTGCGGCGGTCATAACAAAACCAAATGGGAAGAATCGTATTGATGAAAAATGCCGCATGCTTATTCAGCCTGGCTCTGCTGGCGCTAGCGACGCCAGCCATGGCGCAGGTTTATAAATGCGAAAGCAGTCAGGGCGTGGTGTATTCGGATACCCCCTGCGCTTCCAAAGCCGGGCAAACCAAGCTGGATATTCAGGCTGACCCGGCGCCTGCGCAAGAAGGTGCTGCCAGTACCGACAAGAATCGCTATGTGCAGCAACTGGACGATGCGGTAAAGGCAGCGCTGGCGGCTAACGATATCGCCAAGGCCGAACGTCTGGCGATTACGGCAGAGCAACGTGAACTGATCCGCCAAGCCAAATTGCGCAACACCGATAGCGGCAAGGCCCAAGTGGCTGACAAAAGCACATCCAGCGAATGTATCGCCGCACGCAAAAGCCTGCAGGCGGCTTATGAAGCAAGCGATAGCGCGGCAGGAGACCCGGAAGTGCTGGATAAACAGATCAGCGCGGTACAAGCCGCATGCGGCAGTTCAGATGTAGACCCCACTTATACGCAGCGCACACGCAATTTATACAGGCCGGGCTTCGGCTTCCCCTACACGCAGGGGAATACGCAACCTGGAGGCGCAACTGTCAGCCCTATGGGCGGCCGCGCAAACTAAGCCAACCAGCCCGGTTGCATCTGGCTTATTTGCGTTTATTGCCCAGCAATGAGCCCAGCACCCCGCGGATAATCTGACGGCCCAGCTCGGCGCCTATGGTGCGGGCTGCGGTTTTAGTGACGGTTTCCAAGATACCGTCAGGCTGCCGCCCGGATGGTTTCTTGCCAGACGCGGGTGCATCTCCACCAAACAAAGTGCCCCAGTCAAAACCACCACTATCCGCCTCCTTGGGTGTTTCTTCAGAGGCTGCGGCCCTGCCCTTCAAGACTTCATATGCAGATAGCCGGTCTACGCTTTTTTCGTAGTGTCCATACAAGACCGAGGCCTTGATAATGGCGTCGCGCTCGGCATCGGTAGCAGGCCCAATGCGACTGCCGGGCGGGCAAATAAAAGCGCGCTCCACAGGCGCCGGACTACCCTTTTCATCCAGCAGGGAAACCAGAGCTTCGCCCACGCCCAGTTCGGTAATCACGCGGGAAACATCCACGCCGGGGTTAGCGCGGAATGTTTCAGCGGCGGCCTTGACCGCTTTTTGATCACGCGGTGTAAAGGCGCGCAAGGCATGCTGCACGCGGTTACCCAGTTGCCCCAGCACCACATCCGGGATGTCCAGCGGGTTCTGGCTGACAAAATATACGCCCACGCCTTTGGAACGTATCAGTCGCACGACCTGCTCGATCTTGTACATCAGCGCACTGGGCGCTTCATTGAATAGCAAATGTGCTTCATCAAAGAAAAACACCAGCTTGGGCTTATCCAGGTCGCCCACTTCCGGCAGCTTTTCAAACAGCTCGGACAGCAGCCACAGCAGCAAGGTGGCATAAACACGCGGCGAGTTGTAGAGGGTGTCGGCAGCCAGGATATTGATGACTCCGCGCCCTTGGGCATCCGTCTGCATGAAATCATCGAGATTAAGCGCAGGCTCCCCGAACAGTTGATCTGCGCCTTCGTGCTCAAGCTGCAACAGCGCACGCTGAATGGCACCCACACTGGCAGTAGAGATATTGCCATATTGCGCGGTGTATTCAGCGGCATGCTCCGAGGTGTGCTGGATCATGGCACGCAGGTCTTTCAGATCCAGCAACAGCCAGCCTTGGTCGTCGGCAATCTTGAAGATGGCAGTCAATACGCCACTTTGCACTTCATTGAGGTTCATCATGCGCGACAGCAGCAAAGGCCCCATCTCGGCAACGGTGGTACGTATCGGGTGGCCCTTGGTGCCAAATACATCCCAGAACGTTACCGGGCATGCTTCCAGGGCAAAGTTCTCCAGGCCAAGCTGCTCAACACGCGCTTGCACTTTCGGGTTATTTCCGCCGGCATAGGCCATGCCCGAGAGGTCACCCTTCACATCCGCCATGAATACGGGCACACCCAGCCGCGAAAAGCCTTCCGCCAGGCTCTGTAAGGTCACGGTTTTACCTGTCCCAGTGGCTCCGGCAATCAAGCCATGGCGGTTTGCCATGCGCGGCAGCAGGTAAATAAACTCTTCGCTTTTCGCTATCAGCATCGATGTGCTCATGAATTCCTCGTTCAAATATCACCCTTGCGGGCTTTATCAATGATTTTTATCAGGGTGGCTTCCAGTTCGCGTGCAGCATGTTGGGCACGCGGGGTCGGATTCTTGATGTTTTTCAAATCGAAGGTCGGCCGGTCAAGGCCCAGAAACAGCTTTCCGGCTTTTTCATACAGGGCAATACGGCAAGGGGCGAATACAACAAACTCAGGATGATCCAGCATGATCTCGGCGCCCAGGCCAAGATTGCAGAATGCACGCACTTCCAGCACCCCATGCGGATCCTGACCGCGTTTCTTCATGTGCTCACCAATAGGAAAATTGGCGGGATTCACAAAGTTCTCGCCTTCCGACACCACCTTGAGACTGGTCACCACATCGTCATAGCTGACGCCGGGCTCAACGGGGACTTCATAAATCGCATTATCGGGATCCACAGGCGGCATGGCGCTGGCAGCGTTTGCCAGCGCGTTGCTCCATAGCAATCCCAACAGCGCAGCCTGCAGAATCAGGCGCAGACCATTCACGACACTAGGTCGCAGGATTGGCAGACTGAATGGCTGCATTGACGGTTTTTTTGTCCAGATGTGGCGCCAGCAATTGGATAAAGCCATATATATAGCCTCGCAGGAAAGTATCGCGTCTAAAGCCAAGGTAGGTAGTACTGACGGGAAATAAATGGCTGGCATCCAGCATCGCCAAACCACTATCGCGGTCCTTGTCGTACGCCATGCTCGCCATCAGGCCTATGCCCATGCCCAGCCCCACATAGGTTTTGATCACATCGGCATCAATCGCGGTCAGCACGACATTCGGTGTCAGGTTTTCTTTCTCGAAGACATGGCTGACCACCGAGCCGCCGGTCACACCAAAATCGTAGGTGATCAGCGGATACTGGGCGATTTTCTTGAGGGTAAGCGGTGTATCCGAGAGCAGAGGATGTCCATGAGGGACGACAACGCAACGGTTCCATTGGTAGCAAGGCAGGGCCACCAGTTTTTCTTCCTTGCTGATTGCTTCGGTGGCAATCCCGATATCCGCCTCGCCACTGGCTACCTGCTCGGCCACCTGGGAGGGATTGCCCTGATGAATGGTGAGTTTCACGTCGGGATATTGCTCGGTAAAGGCTTTTACCGCTACCGGCAGACGATAGCGCGCCTGCGTGTGCGTCGTGGCAATCACCAACGTACCGGCCTGCTTCTGGGTGAAGTCCTCGCCTACGCGCTTGATGTTGTTCATCTCGCGCATGACGCGGTCGGCCAAGTCCAGTATAATCTTGCCCGGTTCAGTCACGCCGACCAAGCGCTTGCCATTACGCAGAAATATCTGCAGCTGGAGCTCTTCTTCCAGCAGTTGAATTTGCTTGCTGACACCTGGCTGTGAAGTGTGCAAGGTTTCTGCCGCCTGGGATATGTTCATCCCCTGCTTGGCAACCTCATGTACATAGCGCAATTGATGAAGCTTCATGACGTATCCTGCTCCAGCCTTATAACCAAATCAGATATTCATAGAATAACATATTATGAATAGGCACTCGGTTTACTGGTAAAATAAAAAGCTTTTCCGAAAAAACCGCTTTTTTAAAAACCCTTTACAAAATAACGAATTGACTCTATGGACTTTGGTTATATCGCTTCAGGATTTGCCGTAGGTTTGCTGGTAGGTATTACTGGCGTAGGTGGCGGCTCCCTGATGACACCACTGCTGGTTTTTTTGTTTGGCTTTAAACCTGCAGTCGCCGTGGGTACGGATTTGTTATTTGCAGCGATCACCAAAACCGGTGGTGTATGGGTACATCATGGCACACATAAATCAGTCGACTGGAAAGTGGTGAGCTGGCTATCCATGGGCAGCCTGCCTTTTGCGGTAGGCACCATTTATGTGATCAAGCATCTAATGTCGATAGGCAAGGAAACTACCGGGCTAATCACATACTCGCTCGGCATTGCCCTGATATTGACAGCGTGTGCGCTGCTGATCAGAAGCGTGTTGATGCGCCAGCATACCCGTGAGATTGAAGATGTCGTCGTCAGTACTGGCAGGTTCCAGCAAATGCAGATTCCGGCGACCATCCTGACAGGCGCCATTCTGGGGGTACTGGTGACGCTGTCATCGGTCGGCGCTGGCGCCCTGGGCACCATCGCCATCTTGTTCCTGTTCCCCAAGATGAGCACGCTCAAGGTGGTGGGAACAGACCTGGCACATGCCATTCCGCTGACCGCCGTTGCCGGCATCGGCCATTGGACCTTGGGCCATGTAGATTTCACCCTGCTGGGCAGCCTCTTGATTGGCTCGCTCCCGGGGATATGGATAGGCAGCCACGTCAGCGCGCGTATCCCGGAAAAAGTATTACGCCCAGTATTGGCAACGCTGTTGCTGATTATCGGTTTAAAATTTGTTTTAGCATAAAGGCAAGCCGTATCACATGTATAAATACGACGAAATTGACCAAGCCATCGTAGACGAACGTGTTGCGCAGTATCGCGACCAGACGCGCCGCTACTTAGCCGGTGAACTCACTGATGAAGAGTTTCGTCCGCTACGCCTGCAGAATGGCCTCTACATTCAGCGCCACGCACCCATGCTGCGTATTGCCGTGCCTTACGGCATGCTTTCCTCACGCCAACTGCACAAGCTGGCCGATATCGCAGCGCGCTACGACCGTGGCTATGGCCACTTCAGCACCCGCCAGAACCTGCAACTGAACTGGCCCAAGCTGGAAGACGTGCCGGACATCCTGGCCGAACTGGCGACCGTACAGATGCATGCGATTCAAACCTCCGGCAATTGCATCCGCAATATCACCACCGATCAGTTCGCTGGCATTGCCCCCGATGAAATCATCGATCCACGTGCCGTGGCGGAAATCATGCGCCAATGGAGCACGTTCCACCCCGAATTCGCCCTCTTGCCACGCAAGTTCAAGATTGCAGTATCCGGCACCAAGCAGGATCGCGCGATCGTGCAGGCGCACGATATCGGCCTCGAGTTCTATCGCGACAGCGAAAACAAGATGGCGATCAAGGTTTGGGTCGGTGGCGGCCTGGGCCGTACCCCTATTCTGGGTTCGGTGATCCGTGAGCATCTGGAATGGCAACATGTGTTGACCTATTGCGAAGCCATCATCCGCGTCTACAACCTGCATGGCCGTCGCGATAACGCCTACAAGGCGCGCATCAAGATTCTGGTGAAGGCACTGGGCATTGATGAGTTCCGCAAGCAGGTAGAGGCCGAATGGGCCTACCTGAAAGACAGCCCCAACACCATTACCGAAGCCGAATTGCAGCGTGTGGCACAGTATTTCACCAAGATGCCATACGACACACTGCCTGCGCATGATGCTTCGTTTGATAGCGCGATTGCCAGCAACCCGGCTTTTGCTGCCTGGGTGAAGCGGAGCGTGCACGGGCATCAGCAAGCAGGCTACCGTGCGGTAACGCTTTCGCTGAAACCGCATGGCCGCGCGCCAGGCGATGCCACGTCCGAGCAGATGCATGTAGTGGCCGATCTCGCTGAGAAATACAGTTTTGGTGAATTGCGTGTATCGCATGAGCAAAACCTGATTCTGGCTGACGTCAAGCTGTCCGACTTGTTCAGCATCTGGGAGCAAGCCCGCGCAGCTGGCCTTGCCACGCCTAACATCGGCCTGCTGACCGATATCATTTGCTGCCCAGGCGGCGATTTTTGCTCGCTGGCCAATGCCAAGAGCATTCCGATTGCAGAAGCCATTCAGCAGCAGTTTGATAATCTGGATTATCTGCACGATATCGGCGATATCGAGCTCAATATCTCGGGATGCATGAACGCATGCGGTCACCACCATATCGGCCACATCGGCATTCTGGGCGTAGATAAGGATGGCTCCGAATGGTACCAAGTCACCATTGGTGGCAAGCAAGGCAATGACGCCAGCATTGGCACCGTGATTGGGCCATCATTTGCAGCCGAAGAGATGCCTGGCGTCGTACAGCGCCTGATTGACGTCTATCTGCAAGAGCGTATAGAAGAAGAACGCTTTATCGATACCGTGCGCCGTATCGGCGTGGCACCGTTCAAAGCCCATGTTTATGCCAAGAAGGAGGCCGCTCATGTCTAATCTCATCCTCGGCACCTCCATCGTTGAAGACGAATGGAATCTGGTCAAACTGCCCGTGCTGGGCGAAGAAACCGTACGCAAGCAGGCAGGCAAAGTCGTGCTGTTCAAGCTGACTGGCGAAAAAACCTACAGCGAAGAGCAGATTGCCGCCACCGTCATCCCTGCCACCGGCAAGATACTGGTTCCGCTCTCCTTGTGGATCGCCCGCCGTGGCGAGCTGGAATCACGCCTGGCCGCAGGTGAGCTGGCCATCTGGCTGGATACGCACGAAGTGCTGGCAGACCTGGTCAGCGCATTTGACGATATCAACCAGTTGCCGCTGATTGCCGTGCATGTCGAGCGTTTTGCCGATGGCCGCATTTTCTCCATTGGCAATCTGCTGCGCACCCGTCATGGTTACAAAAACACCCTGCGCGCATTTGGCGATGTGCTGCGCGACCAGCTGTTCTTCCTCAAGCGTTGTGGTTTTGACAGCTACCTGATTCGTGCTGACCGTTCGGCAGAAGATGCCCTAGCCAGCCTGAAAGACTTCAGCCAGCCTTACCAGGGCGCCGTGGACGACAAGCAGCCGGTATGGCGTCGCGTTAGTCGGCAACCGGCTTCGCAGCCATGAGCGGCGGTGAGTTTTCCGTGCTGCGCGTCGCGGCCAGCAACCCCGCCACTCGCCCTGCATTGACCGATGAGCTGACTGCCACAGTAGCTGCCAAGCGTGCCGCACTGCTTGGCCAACTGCAGCAGATCGTGGCCGAGTTTGGTGACCAGCACGAAGTCACGTTTGCCAACAGCATGGGCGCCGAAGACATGGTGTTGACCGACATCATTCTGCGCGAGCATTTGCCTATCGAGATTTTCTCGCTGGATACCGGCCGCCTGCCGGTTGAAACCTATGACCTGATTGCCGAAGTGGAAAGCACTTACGCCACCCGGCTCAGGATCCTGTTTCCGCGTTTTGAAACCGTAGAGCGTTACGTGCAAACCAATGGCATGAATGCCTTTTACGAATCCATCGAGCTGCGCAAAGCCTGCTGCCATATGCGCAAAGTGGAGCCGCTGGGCCGCGCGCTGCAAGGCAAAAAAGCATGGATCACCGGCATGCGTGCGCAGCAATCCGCCACCCGCACCGATCTGCCAATGCGTGAATTTGATGCCGGCAACAAGCTGGAAAAATTCAATCCGCTGACCGACTGGACCGAAAAAGAAGTGTGGGCCTATATCCGCCTGCATGAGGTGCCTTATAACAAGCTGCATGACCAGTTTTATCCCAGCATCGGTTGCGCGCCCTGCACGCGCTCGGTTGCCCTGGGTGAAGATGTCCGCGCTGGCCGCTGGTGGTGGGAAGACCCGACCTCCAAGGAATGCGGCCTGCACGTCAAGAAATAATTCTTACTGAAACTACTATGTCAAACTTGAACAAGAAAACCCTGAGTCATCTGGACTGGCTGGAATCCGAAGCCATTCATATCCTGCGCGAAGTTGCCGGGCAATGCTCCAACCCGGTGCTGTTGTTCTCCGGCGGCAAGGATTCGCTGTGCATTTTGCGCCTGGCCGAAAAAGCCTTCCGCCCAGGTCGCTTCCCTTTCCCGCTCATGCATATTGATACTGGCCACAATTACCCGGAAGTCATCAATTTCCGTGACCAGCGCGCTGCCGAACTGGGCGAACGCCTGATCGTCCGCTCGGTGGAAGACTCCATGAAGCGCGGCACCGTGGTGCTGAAATCGGAAGATGAATCCCGCAACAAGCATCAATCGGTGACGCTGCTGGAAGCCATCGAAGAGTTCGGGTTTGATTGCTGCATCGGCGGCGCCCGTCGCGACGAGGAAAAAGCGCGTGCCAAGGAACGCATCATGAGTTTCCGTGATGAGTTCGGCCAATGGGACCCCAAAAACCAGCGTCCCGAATTGTGGAATCTGTACAACGCCCGCAGTCACAAGGGTGAAAACATCCGCGCCTTCCCCATTTCAAACTGGACCGAAATGGACGTTTGGCAATACATCGAACGCGAGCAACTGCAGCTGCCCAGCATCTACTTTGCGCATCAGCGTGACGTGGTCATGCGCAATGGCTCCATTTTCCCGGTCAATGTGCCATTGACCACGGGCGACGTCATCAACCAGCCCAAGGCTGGCGAAGAAGTGATCAACATGCAGGTGCGTTTCAGAACCGTGGGCGACATTACCTGCACGGCCCCCGTGATCAGTGATGCTGACGACGTTTCCAAGATTGTGCTGGAAACCGCCACCACCACGATCACCGAGCGCGGCGCCACCCGCCTGGATGACCAGACATCGGATGCCTCGATGGAGCAGCGCAAAAAGGAAGGTTACTTCTAGGCTGGCGGTAATAGCCTGCGCTATTCCCAAGAGACTGCCCCGATATGGGCTGGTTAGCGGATCACTGAATTAATGACGGTAGACATCATGACAACACCACAACATAACGACTCCTTGCTGCGCTTCATGACATGCGGCAGTGTAGATGACGGCAAAAGCACCCTCATTGGACGCCTGCTGTTCGACACCAAAACCATCCTGGCCGACACGCTGACCCAGATGGAAAAAACCTCGAAGAAACGTGGCATGGGCGCGGTTGACCTTTCGCTGCTGACCGACGGCCTGCAAGCTGAGCGCGAGCAAGGCATTACCATTGACGTGGCCTACCGCTACTTCAGCACCGGCACCCGTAAATACATCATTGCCGATGCCCCCGGTCATGAACAGTACACCCGCAATATGGTGACCGCTGCTTCTACCGCCAATCTTGCCATCATCCTGATCGATGCCCGCAAAGGCGTGCTGACGCAAACCCGTCGCCACTCTTACCTGGCCCATCTGGTCGGCATTCCGCACATCGTGGTCGCGGTGAACAAAATGGATCTGGTGGATTATGATCAGGCCGTGTTTGACCGTATCCGCGCCGATTATCTGGCATTTGCCGAGCAGATCGGCCTGCAACGCGCCGGGCACGACATCACCTTCATCCCACTTTCTGCGCTCAATGGCGACATGATTGTGGACCGTGGCGAAGGTCTGGACTGGTATACCGGCCCTACCCTGATCGACTTGCTCGAATCCGTGCCTGCTGCGCATTCGGAACAATCAGAAGATTTCCGCTTCCCTGTGCAGTTTGTCTGCCGCCCACATGCTTCTGATGATCCGGAACTGCATGACTTCCGCGGCTTCATGGGCAAAGTTGAATCCGGTGAAATTGCCGTAGGCGATGCCGTCACCGCCCTGCCTTCCGGTCAGACGTCTACAGTAAAAGCGATTCAGCTGGGTGTAGAGCAGCTGCCAACCGCCATTACAGAGCAATCCGTGACCCTGCTGCTGGAAGATGAAATTGATATTTCCCGCGGTGACATGATCGTAAAAACTGGCGCAGCACCTGAGCCGGTCAAGCAGATTGACGCCTTTGTCTGCTGGCTGTCGGAAACCCCGCTCTCGGCTGCCCGCACCTATATCATTCGCCACACCACGCGCGAATCCAAGGCCAAGGTCGGCGAGATCGCCTACAAGGTGGATGTGAACACTCTGGAAGAGTTGCCAACCCAGGGGCTGGCCATGAACGATATCGCACGCATCAGCTTCCGCCTGGCACAGCCACTGATGGTGGATCCCTATAGCCGCAATCGCGCTACCGGGGCCTTTATCGTGATTGATGAGTCGACCAATAACACGGTCGGCGCCGGCATGATCACCGGCTAGCTTATCGATTCACTGGAATTGCCTTATCAGCATTATCAATAAAAATAACGTTTTATATCGACTATAATGGCGTCTGTCTAAAAGCGCCGGGATTTTGAGAGGATTGTTTGAATGGCTTATGTTGTCACTGAAAATTGTATTCAATGCAAATACACCGACTGCGTGGATGTTTGCCCGGTCGATTGCTTTGTAGAAGGCCCCAACTTTCTGGCAATCAACCCTGACGAATGCATTGATTGCACCCTGTGTGTTGCCGAGTGTCCTGCTGAAGCAATTTACGCAGAAGATGATGTGCCTGCTGACCAGCAGGAATTCATTGCCCTGAATGCACGTCTGTCTGCTATCTGGCCCACCATTACCGGCCGCAAGGATCCACTGCCTGACGCTGACAGCAATAACGGCAAAGCTGGCAAGCGCGATCTGCTGGTCGAATAGTTTTAGCCCGGATGTCCCAGGCCTTGCCCGTCATGGCCAAAAAAAGCCAAGCCCCTGTTGGGGCTTTTGCTTTTGGCAGAAGACCTTGGGCAAGAGTGAGCGTGTCAGCGCTGCATAAGCCCTCACCGCTTACCCGCTTGCGCATGACGCCCGCCACATCACAGATAGCGCCCACATGAGCCATCAAAACGCCCAAGAGGTACTGGAAAGCATCTTCGGCTACAACCAGTTCCGAGGCCCCCAGCAAGACGTCGTTGAACATCTGGCACAAGGTGGCGATGCGCTGGTATTGATGCCCACAGGTGGCGGCAAGTCGCTGTGTTATCAGATTCCAGCGCTACTGCGCCCAGGCCTGGCGATTGTCGTCTCGCCCCTGATCGCCCTCATGCAGAATCAGGTCGAGGCATTGCAGCAACTTGGCGTGGAGGCCGCTTTCCTCAACTCCAGCCTGCAGGCGGATGAAGCCTATCAATTGCAGCAACGCATCCTTTCCGGTGACATCAAGATTCTGTACGTAGCGCCGGAGCGCCTGATGCTGGGCAGCTTTCTGTCATTACTCGACGAAGTGCAGGCGCACATCGGCCTTGCGCTGTTTGCCATTGATGAAGCGCATTGCGTATCGCAATGGGGGCATGATTTCCGTCCGGAATACCGTCAGCTCACGATATTGCATGAGCGATTCCCCGATGTGCCACGGGTAGCGCTCACCGCCACAGCGGACGCCCCTACCCGCGCCGAAATCATCGAGCGGCTTAACCTCGAGCATGCCCGCCAGTTCATCTCCAGCTTTGACCGGCCGAATATTCGCTATCGCATCGTGCTGAAAAACAATGCGCGCCAGCAGCTGGAGCAATTCCTTGAAACCGAGCACCCCAACGACGCTGGCATTGTCTACTGCCTGTCGCGGCGCAAGGTGGATGAAACCGCCGCCTGGCTGCAAAGCCGCGGCTGGAATGCCCTGCCTTACCATGCTGGACTCGATGCCGCGACGCGAGAAAAGCATCAACGCCAGTTCCTGCGCGAAGAAGGCATCATCATGGTGGCGACCATCGCCTTTGGCATGGGCATAGACAAACCCAATGTGCGCTTCGTGGCGCATCTGGACCTGCCGAAAAGCATGGAAAGCTATTATCAGGAAACCGGCCGCGCCGGGCGCGATGGCCTGCAAGCCAATGCCTGGATGGCCTATGGACTGGGCGATGTGGTTTCCATGCGGCAGATGCTGGACTCGGGCGATGCGCCGGAAGAGCGCAAGCGCGTCGAACGGCAGAAACTGGATGCCCTGCTCGGCTTTTGCGAAGCCACCGGCTGTCGCCACCAGGGCATATTGCGCTACTTTGGCGAAGCGCACCCTGGCGATTGCGCCCAGTGCGACAATTGCCTGACACCGCCGGATACCTGGAATGCCACCGAAGCTGCGCGCATGGCGCTTTCCTGCGTGTATCGCACCGGACAGCGCTTTGGCACGGGGCATCTGATTGATATCCTGATCGGCAAAGTAACGCCGCAAGTGGAGAAGTTCAACCATCAGCAAGTCAGCACCTTTGGCATAGGCAAGCAATACAGCGTGGCGCAATGGAGCAGCGTATTCCGGCAGCTGGCCGCCAGCGGTTTGCTTGAAGTCGATATCGCGGCCTATGGTGGCTTGCGCCTGACCGAGGCAGCGCGACCCGTATTGCGCGGTGAGTGCGAAGTATGGCAACGTCAGGACCCGACGCCTGCAGGCAACCGCATGAGCAAGGCCGAGCGCAGCTCACGCGCCAAAGAAGCCTTTGCGGGTGCGCAGGATGATCCCTTATGGCAAGCGCTGCGCGCCAAGCGCATGGAACTCGCCAAGGAGCAAGGCGTACCACCTTATGTCATTTTCCATGACAGCACCTTGCTGGAAATCCTTAACCGCAAACCGCAGAGCCTGACCGAACTGGGCCAGATAGGCGGCGTGGGACAAGCCAAGCTGGCACGCTACGGGGATGATTTCCTGAAAGTGCTGGAAGACCACGCCTGACTATCTTTTCGCGCCTGTTCTCAAGTGCGATGCAAGCCGCTAAATCAAGCGGGATTAACAAACACTCAGGACGGAAGCTACTTGTCCTGGCTTGCAGGCTTGATTGGCTGCCACACTAGGCTGGCGCGCGTAGCCAGAAACCCGAGCAAAAGATACCCCGCCATACCCAAGGCCAATCCCGCAGGATGATGCCACAGCAAGGGAATCAGCAAGCCAGCAGAGACGGTTGCCAGCACCATCTGCATGAATGCCTGGCCAGACGAAGCGGTGCCGCGCAGTTTTGGCATGCGGTCCAAGGCGGCAATCGACAGGTTGGGCAGCACCAGCGCTGAGCCTATGTTGTAGAGCACGATGGGAGCAATGTTCCATAAGGGCTGCGGTGGCAGCAACCAGCACACCAGCAGATTCAATATGGCGGCCATCGCCATCCAGCCATAGCCCAGACGAATGATGCGGTGCGCACTGTAACGACCAGCGCTGTGGCGGGCCAGATAAGAACCCAGCATCATGCCGCAAACCGTTGGGATGAACATCCAGCCAAACTGCTGCGGACCCAGGCCAAGGTGCTCAACCAGAAATACCGGTGCCGCCAGCACATACACAAAAAACCCCGCAAAATTGGCGCCCACGGCGACGACCAGTTTCAGATATTCCCTGTCGCCAAAAACCTGGGCATAGCCCTGCCAAACTGCCCGCGCAGAGAGTGGCCGGCGCTTTTCGGGCGGCATGGTTTCCGGTAGCCAGCGTTGTACGCACAGCATGGCGAGCCCCGCATACAAAGCCAGAAACACAAAAATGGCCTGCCAATGAATGCCCAGCAGCCAGCCGCCCATGATGGGCGCTATCGCAGGTGCCAGGCCAAACATCATCTGCAATTGCGCCATCACCCGCTGCGCCATCACGCCTTCAAACAGATCGCGCACCATGGCGCGTGCCACCACATTGCCCGCGCCTGCGGATAGCCCTTGTATCACCCGGAAGAACCACAGGGTTTCCACGTTAGTGGCAAACGCACAGCCGATGGATGCCAGCGTGAAGATGCCCAGCCCGATATAAATCGTCCGCAAGCGGCCAATCGCATCTGATATCGCGCCATGCCAGAGCGTCATCAAGGCATACGGCAACAAATAGGCCGTCAGACTCTGCTGGATGGCCAGATTGTCGGTATGAAAATCCTGCGCCAGCGTATGAAATGCCGGCAGGTAGGTATCAATGGTGAATGGCGCCAGCGCAGCCAGGCCAGCCAGCAGGAAAGACAAGGTAAGAGCGGAGGCTTTATGCATGTGGGTCATTATAGGAGGTGTATGGCATCAATGAGGCACAAAAAATGGCGCACAAAAAAGCGCGTTGGGGAGCAACGCGCTTTTCTGACTGACTATGCTGCCCCGGGTGATGATCAACCGCTCATCGCCATGGTGTTATGGCAAGGCATGAAACTCCTTGACCAGTTCGGGGGCTTCGCCAGCGGCAATACGCCGCGAGTTTTTATCATTGCGGAAGACTATCGGCTGCGCCTGCAATTGCGGGTTCTTGGCATCCTCAATCGCCTTTTCAATCAGATGGTGATTGGGCGATAGCGTACATACCGGGTCAGCGCTCTCTGCATCGCCTGACAGCAGGAAGGCCTGACAGCGACAGCCGCCCAGATCCTTCTCTTTTTCCGGGCAACTGCGGCATGGCTCTTTCATCCAGTCATCGCCACGGTATTTATTAAATGCCGGCGACTCTTTCCATGCCCATTCCAGGCCATGTTCGCGCACATTGGGGAATGCCATGCCGGGCAATACGCGGGCCGAATGGCAAGGCAGCACATCGCCATTGGCAGTTACGATCATGAATACCTCGCCCCAGCCATTCATGCATTTCTTGGGGCGATCCGAGAAGTAATCCGGCACCACGAAGAAAATCTTCATCTTGTTGCCGACCTTCTGGCGGAACTCATTGGTGATCATCTCGGCATGATCAATCTGTTCCTTGGTTGGCATCAGCTGGCTGCGGTTGATCAGCGACCAGCCATAGTACTGCGTATTGGCCAGCTCGACATAATCCGCGCCCAGCGCTTCAGCCATCTCCAGAATCTCTTTGATGTGCCCGATGTTGTAGCGATGGATCACCACATTCAGCACCATGGGGTAGCCATGGCCCTTGATCATGGCCGCCACCTTTTTCTTCAGCTCAAAGGTTTTGGTATTGGTGATGAAGTTGTTGATCTCTTCGGTGATGTCATGCATGGAGAGCTGGATATGGTCCAGCCCGCCCTCTTTGAATTCCTGTATGCGTTTTTCCGTAAGGCCCACGCCTGAGGTGATCAGGTTGCTGTAATAGCCCAGCTGGCGCGCCTCGCGCACAATGTCTTCAATATCATCGCGCAACAGCGGCTCCCCACCAGAGATACCCAGTTGCAGCGCCCCCATTTTGCGGGCATCGCGCAGCGCCTGTATCCACTGTTCGGTGGTCAGCTCATTCTGGGTATGCTTGTCGTAGTCGGTCGGGTTATAGCAAAACGCGCAATGCAGCGGGCAGCGATAAGTGACTTCAGCCAGCAGCCACAGGGGCTGGGTATTGGTTTTGGATGCGGCGACGCCGTTATTGCCTGTAGTAGTCATGATAACGCTCCTTGCAACCTTAGTTTTGCAACCTTGAGTTTTTAAACATTAGTTGCGTTTTTCCAGCCAGGCTTTTTCAAGCGCCA
The DNA here is from genome assembly GCF_009858335.1 of Methylovorus glucosotrophus. Classification (NCBI taxonomy): domain Bacteria; kingdom Pseudomonadati; phylum Pseudomonadota; class Betaproteobacteria; order Nitrosomonadales; family Methylophilaceae; genus Methylovorus; species Methylovorus glucosotrophus. The sequence goes on along the minus strand of NZ_VMSE01000001.1, from coordinate 1,341,735 downwards.
GCTGGAGCATGGCGAGAATGTCAGATTCAATATCCGGTGCATCCGGGAAGGCTTGCTGCAGTTCGGCAACAATATCACTCACCGTTTTATTACCATCCACCCGTTTGATCACCTCACCGGCCCCGCCGTTAAGCTTGATCATGCCTTCGGGGAACAACAGCACATAGCATTGCTGCGCCTCTTCCCACTGAAAGCGATAGTGGCGGGCCAGACTGAAAATATCAGCGGGGTTGACGGAGGTAGTCACGATCTTCAACCTTAATATCGGTAGAGGCCAGCATGATGGCGTCAGCAATGACCCACAGCACGTCCAACTTGAATTGGAGAATATCCAGCGCCTTTTCCTGCATTTCGCGGCTCTGGCTGAAGTAGTCCAGCGTCACCGCCAAGCCCTGCTCCACATCGCGGCGGGCTTCGGTCAGACGCTTCTTGAAATAGATCAGGCCTTCTTCTTTAACCCATGGATACATGCTGGGCCAGGAACTGATGCGCTGCTGGTGAATGTGTGGCGCAAACAGCTCGGTCAGCGATGAACACACCGACTCCTGCCATGGGCGCTGACGGGCAAAGTTGATATAGGCATCCACGGCAAAACGCACGCCAGGGCTCACCAGGCGAAGTGAAGTCACATCCTCGCGCGTCAGGCCAACGGCTTCGCCCAGCTTGATCCAGGCTTCAATACCGCCTTCGGCAGTGCCATCACCATCGTGATCGATAATGCGCTGTATCCAGCCTTTGCGGATTTCCTTGTCCGGGCAGTTGGACATGATGGCCGCGTCTTTTTGCGGAATACCAATCTGGTAATAAAAGCGGTTGGCTACCCAGCATTGCAGTTGCTCGCGGGTGAGCTTGCCCTCATACATCATCACGTGGAAGGGATGGTAGATATGATAACCCTTGCCCTTCTCACGCAGCTTTTCCTCAAACTCCTCACGACTCCATGGTGCACTCATGATGATCTCCGTCTATCTTGGTATTTTTATAGCCTGGTTTTTATAAAACGATATCCATACCGTCGTAGGCAACTTCAATGCCGTGACGTTCCAGCTCGGCCCGCTCGGCGGAGTCTTCACGCAGAATGGGGTTGGTGTTGTTGATATGAATCAGCACCTTGCGCGCTTTCTTGTAGGGTGACAAGGCCTCCATCATGCCGCCCTCGCCTGACTGTGGCAGGTGGCCAATGCTGCGGGCTGTCTTGGTCATCAGGCCCATGTCTATCATTTCGGTGTTGGTCCAGAATGTGCCATCCACCATGATGCAGTCGGCCTGTTCCAGCAACGGTGGCAGGTGCGGCTCAATCTCGCCCAGACCGGGGGAATACCAGCACTTCTTGCCGGTTTTGGTATCTTCAATCAGCACGCCTATGGTGTCACCAGGGTGTGGGTCGTTGCGATGTGGTGAATACGGTGGCGCCGCGCTTTTGAGAGCGACGGCCGTAAAGCGCAGGTTGGCAGCGCCGGGGATTTCAAAGGTCGTTTGGCCATCCACTGCGATGGGGTGATGATTGACGCCGCAGTAATGTCCCAGGATATTCAGCAAGGGATTACCCGTGGTCAGATCCTGATACACCATGTCGGTACACCAGATTTCACGCTTCACCTGGCCCTCGCGCAACATCAGCAAGCCCGTGGTGTGGTCAATCTGGGCGTCGATCAGCACAATACCGACAATGCCGCTGTCGCGAATCGCGCGGGCAGGCTGTAAAGGCGGGAATTCCTGGATTTGCTGCAGAATATCGGGGGAGGTATTGAACAATACCCAGTTGATGCCATCGCCACTCACGCAGATGGAAGATTGGGTACGACGTTTGGCTTTGATCGTGCCTTTGCGCAAACCATCACAATTGGGACAATTGCAGTTCCACTGCGGAAAGCCGCCGCCAGCGCCAGCGCCTAGTACATGTATTTGCATGCTTGTTCTTCTCTCTCAAAACTGGATTCGGGGTCTTTATTTTAATGTCCAGATCCCCGTTGGATGATGCCTGAATACTCTCACAAGACAGCACTCAGGCATCATTCAGTACAAGACGGGCCGGAAACCCGGCCCGTCTTGCGTAACCTGCAAGCAATCAAATTAACGATTGCAAACGTACATGGTTACTTCAAAGCCGAAACGCATTTCAGTAGCTTCTGGTTTGGTCCACATGTTGATTCTCCTTAATTATGGGTTGAAACACTGGCATCAACAGCTTGTTGCTTTGCTTGCGTTGATGTGTAGCCATTGTGCATCCCCTTCATTCAGGGCAACAGGGCAAAAACAACCAAAGCGGGCTCATGATAATCATGAAGTCTGGTACCGAAAATGCGCGCAACGCGACTATTCATGCGGTATTCAGGCGATGCTGCGTCCCAGAATTCCGGCAATGCCCCGCAACTCGCCCATCAGCGTTTGCAACTCTTGCGGGTTCAGCGCCTGATCAGCATCGCACCAGGCATCACAGGGGCTGGGGTGCATCTCGACCAGCAAGCCATCGGCCCCTGCCGCCACGGCTGCCCGCGACAATGCTGGCACCATCCACGCTTTGCCGCCGGCATGAGAGGGGTCCACAATCACCGGTAAATGGGTTTCCTTTTTAAGCACGGGAATCGCCGTCACATCCAGCACATTGCGGTAGGCCGTTTCAAACGTGCGTATGCCGCGCTCGCAGAAAATAATATTGTGATTGCCACCGGCGGCAATATATTCAGCCGCCATTAGCCATTCGCTGATAGTAGCCGACATGCCACGCTTGAGGATGACAGGCACGTTAATGCGCCCCACCTCTTTCAGCAGATCAAAATTCTGCATGTTACGGGTGCCAATCTGAATCACATCCACGCCATAGTCCATGAACATGGGCAATTGCCGCACATCCATAAGCTCGGTCACGATAGGCAGATTCTCGGCATCGGCGGCCTGACGAAACATCTCCAGCCCCTCCACCCCGGTGCCCTGAAAGGTATAGGGGCTGGTACGGGGTTTGAATGCGCCGCCGCGCATCAGCCTGACGCCCGCCGCCTTCACAGCGCTGGCAGATGCCGCCATCTGTTCAGGCGTTTCCACCGAGCAAGGCCCGGCGATCACCTGCACTTGCGGCCCACCCAGCGGAATGCCGCGGATATTAATGACGGTATCCTCAGGATGCCATTCGCGCGCGACGATTTTATAAGGCTTGAGAATGTGCAGCGCCTGCTCAACGCCGGCCATGGTCTCGAACATGACTTGGTCAAGCTTGCGCTCATCGCCAATCGCACCGATCACGGTACGCTCGGTGCCGCGGGATACATTGACGCCGAGGCCCTGCTCTTCAATGCGGGCCACAATGGCGGCCACATCGCGATCAGTCGCCTCCCGGTGCATGACGATAATCATCGCGCTTTCCTCATGACATCACTCCCTGGCGATCAGCCACGGCAGATTGATTCCAGCACTTGCAGGAAGCGGGCATTCTCGTCAAACAGACCAATACTGACGCGCAGGTAATCCGGCATTTCGTAAGCAGCAATCGGGCGCAAGATCACCCCTTGCTGCAATAGCTGCTGATAAACCTTGCCCGCTTCGGCGATCTTGAAGCTGACAAAGTTGCCATGCGATGGAATGTATTCCAGCCCCAAGGCATGCAAGCCCTGCGTGATTTGCGCCATACCGGCCTGATTGAGGGCAAAGCTGCGCAGGACAAATTCTTCATCGTCCAGCGCGGCCACGGCAGCTGCCTGAGCAATGCTATTGACGTTAAATGGCTGGCGCACACGGTTCATCATGTCCGCCACATCCGGCGATGCCATGCCAAAGCCGATGCGCAAACCTGCGAGGCCATAGGCTTTGGAAAAAGTGCGCGAAATAATCAGGTTTTCAAATTCACCAAGCCAGTTTATGGCCTCTGACTTGTGCTCAAGTGCCAGATATTCGTCGTAGGCTTCATCCAGCACCACCAGTACCTCGCGTGGCAAACTGGCGATAAAGTCATGCAGCGCCTGCTTGCCCAACAATGTGCCGGTCGGGTTATTCGGATTGGCAATAAACACGATACGGGTACGCGGCGTCACCGCTGCCCGCATGGCCGTCAGGTCGTGGCCGAAATTTACCGCAGGTACCGCGACGCCTTTTGCACCGACCGCTTGTGTCACCAGGGCATACACAGCAAACGCATGCTGCGAATACACGGCCTCTGTTCCTGCATGCAGGAATGCACGGGCAGCCAGTTCCAGAATGTCGTTAGAGCCATTGCCGAAAACCAGTTGGTCGGGTTTAACGCCAAATTTGCTGCAAACCGCATCGCGCAGCGCAAAGCTATTGCCATCGGGATAGCGCGCGATGTCATGCAAGGCCTCTTCCATCGCCATCTGGGCCTTGGGGCCGACGCCGAGCGGGTTTTCATTGGAGGCGAGCTTGATGATATTTTCAGGCTGCAGGCCCATTTCTCGCGCCAGGTCACTGATGGGTTTGCCCGGCTGGTATGGGGCAATGGAGCGGATATAAGGTGGTGCGAGATCGCACATTCTAGTCACGATAAACCTCTTGCTTGTCAGATCAAAAAATAAAAAAGCGGCCAGGCCGCTGCTTGCGTGCTGTTTGCAGCTTCATGTTAATCGATGGCGGCCACGGCAATACCATCCTTGCTCATGCGCTTGACATGATACATGGCCTGATCCGCGCGGCGCACCACATCAATCGCCGTGGCGTGCGGATATGGAAACATGCAGATACCAATACTGGCAGACACCGAATTGCTATTGAAGGCGTTGATGGAGGTGAGCGGTATGCGCAGCTGCTGCAAAAGCTTGTGGGCAAAGGCCTCGGCCTCCTCCTGCGTCTGGATATCCTTGGCGAGCACAAAAAACTCGTCACCACCCAATCGTGCCAGCGTATCGGCCTCCCGCATGACATTCTTGAAGCGGGAAGACACCTCTTTCAGCACCATGTCACCTACGGCATGCCCATAGGTATCGTTAATCGGTTTGAATTTATCCAGATCAATAAACAAGCCGGCACACACCTGGCTATTACGAGCAGCATAGTGGATGGCCTGCTCAATGCGATCATGCAACAGTTCACGATTGGGCAAGCCCGTCAGTCTGTCGTGCAGTGCACGCTCCTGTTGCAGGTAACGCTCGTTATCCAGCTCTTTTTCGCGCAGAAACAGCTGGCGGCTTTGCTTTTCATTCATGTAGCTGGCAAAGGCACCAATGATATTGGCCGAGATGATGAAAAAATCATAGCTGGTCATATCCAGGCTGGGCATGTCACGCAAGCCCCAGAACAGCATATTGAAAATCAGCAACAACAGCACCGAAACCCCGGTGGCGTAGACAAAACGCAAGCCGGAGAATGTGTGGCACCAGAAGGTGATGATGATCAGGCCAGCGTAATAGAAGTTAATGGCGTTGGGCGGCAGGTAGCTCATCTTGGCAAACAGGCCGATGCCCGCGAACAGCCCGGTGATACCGATTAACTGCTGGTGATAACGGGTGAATTTTTTGGTAAAGCTGATGGCAAACACGGCAAAGCCGATCATGAGCACCATGGTGCGCACATACCAGACCTTGATCACAGCCTCTGGCGTGACAAACAGCACATCCAGAAAGCCATACAGCCCATACATGACGGCGCCCAGCAACAAACCCATGCGTGCCTGGCTTTTGACCGAGGGCATGAGGTAATGCAGATATAGCGTTTCAAGCCGTTTGTTGATGAAACTAAGGGACCACGGGTGCAGGCTTGCAGATCGCAAAATGTCTCGACTGATAAGCATAGGCCTCGAATCGTGTTGGGTGGATGATTACATCATATAACTGCAACGGGATAAGAACCTAACACCTTGAGCATGGATGCCCGTTTTTTAAGCTCTTCCAAGGCTTGTGACACTGATGCATCGAGATGGTGCCCTTCAACATCGACAAAAAACACATACTCCCACATGCCGATTTTCGAAGGGCGGGACTCAAACTTGGTCATGCTGACCTGGTACTCGGCGAGCGGCGCCAGCAGGGAAACCACCGCACCTGGCACATTCTTGGCGGCGATCACGAGTGAGGTCTTGTCCTGACCGGACGGGGCGACATCGTGGTTGGCAAGAATAAGAAAACGCGTGGTGTTGCGCGGATCATCCTCAATGCTGGCAGCAAGCACCTGCAAATCAAACAGCTCGGCAGCGCGCTTGCTGGCAATCGCCGCTACGCCCTGGCCGTCGGGTGCCTGTTTGGCGAGGCTGGCTGCCTCGGCATTGCTGACCACGGCCTGACGCTCTGCATGCGGCAAATAGCGATTCAGCCACTCATGGCATTGCCCCAGCGATTGCGCGTGGGAATACACGACCTTGATATCGTTGAGGTCAGCCGCCGTTGACAGCAGATTGTGGTGTACAGGCAGTTCGATCTCACCGCAAATATGCAGGCTGGTCGCCATCAGCAAATCCAGAGTGCGCCCTACTGCGCCTTCGGTCGAGTTTTCTACCGGCACCACACCATAATCAGCGGCCCCAGACTCCACCATGCGGAAGACTTCATCAATGGAGACACACTCCATGGGCGAGGTCAGCCCGCCAAACTGCTTGTTGGCAGCTTCTTCACTGAAGGTGCCTACCGGCCCGAGAAAAGCGACGGTCAGCTCTTTTTCCAGCGCACGGCAATTGGACATGACGCCACGGAAAATGGCGGTAACGGCCTCAGCAGATAGTGGCCCCTGGTTGGCATCCAGTAGACGGCGCAGCACCTGCGCCTCACGTTCTGGACGATAGATGGGGCCACCGTTTTTCAGGGTGCCGATTTCACGTGCCAGACGCGCGCGGGCATTGACCAGCTCCAGCAACTGGAGATCAATGGCATCAATCTGGTCACGACATTGTTTGAGTTGGTCGCTCATGAATATTTCCTAGCCTTGCGCACGCTCAAATTCTTGCATAAAACTCACCAATGCCTGCACGCCTTCGATGGGCATAGCGTTGTATATCGACGCCCGCATGCCACCAACCAGCTTGTGGCCCTTCAGCTGTAACAGGCCGCGCTGCTGCGCCTGCTTGAGAAATTCCGCATCCAGGGCAGTGTTGCGCAGAGTGAATGGCACGTTCATGCGCGAGCGGTTGTCAGGCGCAATCGGTGAAACATAAAGGCTGGAACTGGCGATGTAATCGTACAGCATGGCAGCCTTGCGAATATTGAGCTGTTCCATGGCCGCCAGGCCACCATTGGCTTTCAGCCATTTGAACACCAGACCCGCTATGTAAATGCCATAGGTAGGTGGCGTGTTGTACATGGAGTCATTATCGGCGTGAATCTTGTAGTCCAACATCGTTGGCGTGCCAGGCAAGGTCTCGCCAATCAGGTCTTCGCGGACGATGACAATGGTTAATCCGGCAGGTCCGATGTTTTTTTGTGCGCCCGCATAGATCAGGCCATAGCGGCTGACATCAATCGGGCGGGAAAGAATATGCGACGACATATCGCAAACGAGAGGGACATCTCCGGTCTCGGGAGTCCAGAATATTTCAACGCCGCCAATGGTTTCATTGGAGGTGTAATGCACATAAGCCGCATCCGGATCCAGCTTCCACGCACTCTGCTCGGGGGCATAGGTGTAATTATGGTCAGCCGAAGAAGCCGCCACATTGACCTCGCAATACTTGCGAGCTTCTGCAATGGCTTTTTGCGACCAGATGCCAGTGTCGATGTAATCTGCCGCTTTCTTGTTTCTCAACAGATTGAGCGGGATCATGGTGAACTGCGCATGCGCCCCGCCCTGCAAAAACAGCACCTTGTAATTGGCAGGGATGGCCAGCAATTCCCGTAAATCTGCTTCCGCTTCCGCCGCGATGGACATGAATTCCTTGCCGCGGTGCGACATTTCCATGACGGACATGCCGGAACCGTGCCAGTCCAGCATTTCAGCTGCGGCCTGCTGCAGCACTTCCTTGGGCAATACCGCAGGCCCTGCCGAAAAATTATAGATCTGCGTCATTCCCTGCCCCCAACTTTTTAGTTATTCATCGGCATCATCAGTCTCGACCACTTTTTCGAGGCCAGACAGTTTTTCATTTTCACCCAGATTGATCAGGGTGACGCCTTGGGTGGCACGGCCCAGCTCACGGATTTCCTTGACGCGGGTACGGATCAGCACACCACCAGTGGTGATGAGCATGATTTCATCTTCATCACTTACCAGACGCGCAGCGACTACGCTGCCATTGCGCTCGCTGGTAGCAATGGCCTTGACACCCTGCGTGCCGCGACCAGAGTGACGGAAGTCGGACAGCACAGTACGTTTGCCGTAACCGTTTTCAGTGGCGACCAGTACCGTTTGCTTGTCATCCTCGGCAATCAGCAGCGAGATCACGCGCTGCTTGGCCATCAGCTTCATGCCGCGCACGCCACGCGTGTTGCGGCCCATGGCGCGTACATCCTCTTCGTCGAACCATACCGCCTTGCCGCCATTGGATACCAGCACGATGTCGTTGGCACCATTGGTCACCTCAGCGCCAATCAGGTAGTCACCGTCATCCAGGTTGATGGCGATAATGCCAGCGCGACGCGGGTTGGAGAACTCGACCAGTGCGGTCTTTTTCACAGTACCCTGGGCCGTTGCCATGAAGATAAAGTGATTTTCGTCGAACTCTTTCACGGGCAGGATGGCATTGATCTTCTCGCCATCTTCCAGTGGGAACAGGTTAACGATAGGCTTGCCACGGCTGATGCGGCTGCCTTGAGGCACTTCGTAAACCTTGAGCCAGTAAACGCGACCACGGCTGGAGAAGCACAGAATGTAATCGTGAGTATTGGCCACGAACATCTTGTCGATGAAATCGTCTTCCTTGGTAGCGGTGGCCTGCTTGCCACGACCACCACGGCGCTGGGCACGATACTCATCCAGCGGTTGCGACTTCACATAACCTGTATGCGACAGTGTCACCACCACATCCTGCGGGGTGATCAGGTCTTCCAGCGATAAATCCTGTGCGTTGTGCACAATCTCGCTGCGGCGCTCATCGCCGAACTGCTGGCGGATAGCGGCCAGTTCATCCACGATCATTTGCGTCACACGCTCGGGCTTGGCCAGGATATCGAGCAAGTCAGCGATGACATCCATCACCTCCTTGTATTCATTGACGATCTTGTCCTGCTCCAGACCAGTCAGGCGTTGCAGACGCATCTGCAGGATTTCCTGGGCTTGGACATCCGACAAGCGATAGCCATTCGGTGTCATGCCAAAGTCGACCGACAAGCCATCAGGGCGCGAAGCTTCCATGGCGGCACGCTTCAGCATCTCCTCCACCACAGGCGAAACCCAGGTGCGAGCCATCAGTGACTTCTTGGCTTCTGGCGGCGTAGGCGCAGCCTTGATCAAGGCAATCATTTCATCCACGTTGGCCAGTGCGACGGCAAGGCCTTCCAGCACATGGCCGCGCTCGCGTGCCTTGCGCAGTTCGTAAACGGTACGGCGGGTAATGACCTCGCGACGATGGCGCAAGAAGGCTTCCAGCATCTGCTTCAGATTCAGCAGGCGTGGCTGACCATCCAGCAATGCCACCATATTCATGCCGAAGGTGTCTTGCAGTTGGGTCTGCTTGTACAGATTGTTCAGGATAACTTCCGGAACCTCGCCGCGCTTGAGCTCGATTACCACGCGCATGCCGGACTTGTCAGACTCGTCACGCAGATCGGAAATGCCTTCAATCTTCTTGTCGTTGACCAGCTCGGCAATTTTTTCGATCAGGGTCTTTTTATTGACCTGGTAAGGCAGTTCATCAATGATCAGCGCCTGACGGTTGCCCTTTTCCATGTCTTCCACATGGGTGCGGCCGCGCATGACCACACGGCCACGGCCTGTACGGTAGCCTTCCTTGACACCCAGCGTGCCGTAGATAATGCCTGCGGTAGGAAAATCCGGCGCGGGGATGATGTCAATCAGCTCATCCACCGTGGTTTCTGGATTTTTCAGCAAGACCAGACAGGCATCGACCACTTCATTGAGGTTATGCGGCGGAATATTGGTTGCCATACCCACGGCAATACCGGAGCTGCCATTGATCAGCAGATTCGGAATACGCGCTGGCATGATGAGCGGTTCGTGCTCAGAGCCATCGTAGTTGGGGCCAAAGTCGACGGTTTCCTTGTCGATATCGGCAAGCAGTTCATGCGCAATCTTCGCCATCCGGATTTCGGTGTACCGCATGGCCGCGGCATTATCGCCATCCACCGAACCAAAGTTACCCTGACCATCGACCAGCATGTAGCGCAAGGAGAAATCCTGGGCCATACGCACGATAGTGTCGTACACGGCAGTATCCCCGTGAGGGTGGTATTTACCGATGACGTCGCCGACGATACGGGCAGACTTTTTATAAGGACGATTCCAGTCGTTACTCAGCTCGTGCATGGCAAAAAGCACACGACGGTGCACGGGCTTCAGGCCATCACGAACGTCTGGTAGTGCACGTCCCACGATCACGCTCATGGCGTAATCGAGGTAGGAACGGCGCATCTCGTCTTCGAGGCTGATAGGGAGGGTTTCTTTTGCGAACTGATCCATGTGGGCTATCGGCGTAAAGTGGCTGTAAAGACCCCGATTTTAACACGATAAGCCACGCAGGGCATGCCTCTTTAAGCCGCGTCCATCACAGCATCCGGCCATTGCTGCAGAAGGTGATGGCGCTATCCAATTCTTCATTTGCGGTGTAGTCTGGCACGCTGTTAGAATTTTTTATTTACTCATCAAAAAGGAGATCAATATGGCCGTACTTGTTGGCAAACCCGCCCCCGATTTTACTGCTGCTGCCGTGCTCGGTGACAATACGATCAAAGAAGACTTCAATCTGGCAAGCTACATCAAGGGCAAGGCCGCGGTCATCTTCTTCTGGCCTCTGGACTTCACCTTTGTTTGCCCTTCCGAACTGATTGCGTTTGATCACCGTCTGGATGAATTCAAGAAACGTGGTATTGAAGTGATCGGTGTTTCCATCGACTCTCACTTCACCCATCTGGCATGGAAAAATACCCCAGTGGAAAAAGGCGGCATTGGCAAGGTTGGCTACCCCATGGTCGCGGATATCAAGCATGAAATCGCCAAGGCTTACGACGTAGAGGCTGACGGTGGCGTGGCTTACCGCGGCACCTTCCTCATCAACAAGCAAGGTATTGTAGTGAATCAGGTAGTGAACGACCTGCCTCTGGGCCGTGATATTGATGAAACACTGCGCATTGCCGATGCGCTGCAATTCTTTGAAGAGCATGGCGAAGTCTGCCCTGCCGGCTGGAAAAAAGGCAAGGCAGGCATGGACGCTTCTCCTGAAGGCGTCGCCAAATATCTGGCCGATAACGCCGCTTCGCTCTAAAGCACGGCAACACTATCGGGCAGATACTCTGCCCGCCATAAAAGCAAAAAGGGGCAACCGCCCCTTTTTGCTTTTCACATCCTGAAGATACAGAACCCTGCAGCTTATTTGCCGCGACCACCTACCGCAATCACCACGACGCCAGCCACTATCGCCACAATACCCAGCACATTCGGGATGGGGATATTCTTTTCAGTTTCAGCCGTGGCCTTCACGGGGCCAATCTGCATCACGGTCTCCTCGGACGAGTAGCTGATGTTTTTATACACCAGCGCCGCTACACCCAAGGCAATCAATATCAGACCAACTACGACAGAGGATTTCATGTGGATTCCTTTCTTCTAGTTAAACGTGGAATGACTTGCCTCAAAACTTCTTGCGCGCTTCTTCAAAGGCTTTGCGTATGTTTTCCCATGCCGCATCGCCACCCTTCTTCAGCTCCTGCCAAGCTTCGCCTGCGGACTCCTTGACCTCGCCAACGCGGATCTTGGCTTCCTCACGCTTTGCCTTCAAGGCCTCGATCTGCTGCTCATATTTGATCCGCAATTCCGCTTCAGCCTTGCGGGCCTTAGCTTCCAGCACATCAATATCGGCTGACCACTCATCCAGTTGCAGCTTCAGCTTTTCCAAATATTCGTCTTTCAAACTCATGCTAATGACTCCCATATTGTTATTGGATACCAACCTACGACTGTGTGACTAACGGCAATTAAAAAAGTGCTGGGCCAATATGGCTATCTGCCAATATTCACGCCGACTAGCGCGTTAGCAATAGAAGATCTGCCTTCAAGTCCTCAATGTGTTCCAGACCTACGGCAATGCGTACCAGTCCATCGCCAATGCCTGCGGCAGCGCGCGCTTCCGGACTCACGCGACTGTGTGTCGTGGTCGCAGGATGCGTAATCGTGCTTTTTGCATCCCCCAGGTTGGCCGTAATGGAAATTAGGCGGGTAGCATCAATCAAGCCCCAGGCGGCATCCTTGCCACCTTTGAGTTCAAATGACACGATAGCACCACCACCGCTTTGCTGGCGCATGGCCAGCGCATGCTGCGGATGCGACGGCAGACCAGGGTAGTACACCCGGGCAACCGCCGGTTGCTGCTCCAGCCAGGTGGCGAGGGCCAGGGCATTTTGCACGTGGGCGGCCATGCGCACATGCAGCGTCTCCAGGCCTTTCAGAAATACCCAGGCATTAAATGCACTCATGGTCGGACCGGCGGTACGCAGGAAGCCATATACCGGCTCCAGCACATCACGGCGCCCCAACACAGCACCGCCCAAGCAACGCCCCTGCCCGTCTATGTATTTGGTAGCAGAGTGAATCACGATATCAGCCCCAAGCGCCAAAGGCTTCTGCAAGGCAGGCGTGCAGAAACAATTGTCCACGGCCAGCAAGGCTCCGGCTTCATGGGCGATCCCGGCCAGCAGAGTAATGTCGCACACTTCCGTCAGTGGGTTAGACGGCGTTTCCACAAAAAACAATTTGGTGTTTGGCTTGACGGCAGCACGCCATTCATCCGGCTCGGTCAGCGAAACGAAGGTAGTCTCCAGCCCCCAGCGTTTGAGGATATTGCTGAACAATTGCACCGAAGTACCAAAAATGCTGCGCGATGCTACGACATGATCGCCCGCCGAGCATAAGCCCATCACGGTTGCCAGAATAGCGGCCATGCCAGACGAGGTAGCTACGCATAACTCCGCGCCTTCCAGCGCTGCCAGCTTGTTCTGAAACATGGTGACGGTGGGGTTGGTAAACCGCGAATAGATATTGCCTGGCTCTTGCCCACCAAAGCGTGCAGCCGCCTGGGCTGCATTTTCAAAAACAAAGCTGGAAGTAAGAAATATAGCCTCGGAGTTCTCACCAAATTCCGTGTGCTCGCTGCCTGCACGCACCCCCAAGGTTTCTGCATGCCAATCTTGTGTCATTGTTATTTCCTTTCTACGCCAAGAACAAACCAGCGCCGAGCATAAAAAAACCCGTGATAGCTGGCGCTAAAACGGGTTTATGCACTCGCTTTAGCTGAATTTATAAGGCGCCCGCAAGCTGAGTTAAATGAATTAAGCTCAAATCGGCGCAAGTTCATGATATGCCTGCAAGCGGTAGTGGTCAAGGCCAACACCGCTGTCAGGTTCATGTCTATACAGCTTCCTCGTATTCCTTGATAGTCACCAGATTGAGGTCCAACTGGGTGCTGGAGTTAGCAGGCTTCTTGTGACCCAGCTTATCGCCACGCGCACTTTCAACGTTATTGAGGTACGTTTCGTCGATATCGCCAGTGACATAATTCCCATCAAAACAGGAGCAATCAAACATCTTGATGTCCGGATTGCTTAATTGGACGGCTTCAATCAGCGCATCCAGATCCTGATAAATCAAGGCATCCGCACCAATTTCTTCGCAGATCTGCTGATCGGTACGGCCAGTGGCTAGCAATTCATCGCGGGTCGGCATATCAATGCCATAGACGTTAGGGAAACGTACAGGTGGTGCAGCAGAGGCAAAATACACTTTATTGGCACCTGCATCGCGGGCCATCTGCACGATCTGCTTGGAGGTGGTGCCACGCACAATGGAGTCATCCACAAGCAATACATTCTTGCCCTTGAACTCCATGCCGATCGGATTCAGCTTCTGGCGTACGGATTTTTTGCGCAATGCCTGACCTGGCATGATAAAGGTACGGCCAATATAGCGATTCTTGATAAAGCCTTCTCTGTAGGTGAGATTCAAGGCATTCGCCAATTGCAGGGCACTGGGCCGACTGGTATCGGGGATAGGAATTACCACGTCAATATGCAGATCACCCCACTCCTTGGCGATTTTCTTGGCAAGGCTAACGCCCATATGCAGACGAGTCTGGTAGACAGATACCTTGTCGATAACAGAGTCAGGACGTGCCAGATACACATATTCAAAAATACAAGGGGAGAGTTTGGGCTTTTCAGCACATTGGCGGGAGAAGAAATTGCCATCCATATCAATGAAAATAGCCTCGCCCGGCTCAACATCGCGTACCAGTTTGAAACCCAGCACATCCAGCGCCACACTTTCAGAAGCGACGATGTATTCAACGCCCTTCTCTGTTTCGGACTTGCCGATGACCAGAGGCCGAATCCCATTGGGATCACGGAAAGCCAGCAGGCCAAAGTTGGCCACCATTGCCACGACGGCATACGCACCTAGGCAACGCTTGTGCACGCCAGCGACCGCTTCAAAGATCATGTCACTGTTCAGCACTGCGCTATGCGCGGTGTGCTCAATTTCATGAGCGAGCACGTTCAGCAGCACTTCGGAATCGGAACTCGTGTTGATGTGGCGCAGATCCTGACGGAACATTTCTTCCTTCAGCTGCGTGGAGTTGGTCAGGTTACCGTTGTGACCCAGCACGATGCCAAAAGGAGAGTTCACATAGAAAGGCTGGGCTTCGGCGGCTGATGAAGAACCCGCCGTGGGGTAGCGCACATGGGCGATACCGGCATTGCCTTGCAGGCTGCGCATGTGGCGCGTCTGGAAAACATCCTGCACCAGGCCGTTATTCTTGTGCATGTAGAACGTATTGCCATCGCAAGTGACAATACCCGCCGCATCCTGCCCGCGGTGTTGCAGAACCAGCAATCCGTCGTAAAGCAACTGATTGACCGGGTTTTTACCGACAACGCCTATGATTCCACACATGGAGTGAGCACCTTAAAAAAACGAGAATTCCGATGAAGCGCGTACGACTGTGTATACCGCAAATGGTTCTTCAATCGTACTTGACATGCTTAGTAATATCTTGCGGAAGCCATGGCAACAAGCTGACCACCATGGCTTCCAATGGCGCACTGAACATCGCATTGCGCCACCTTTCATCCTTGGGCACGCTGGTCAGGCCGGCCAGAAAAACCAGCACGAGCAATATCAGCACACCACGTAACAAACCAAATACCGCGCCAAGTGCGCGATCCAGCCACCCGAGGCCGACTGTCTTGAATAATTGCCCCAGCACAATAGCCAGCAGGCTGCATAACAGCAAGGTAGCTAAAAACAATATGAGGAACGCTGCCAGAAAACGCAAGGCCTCTGACGGAATTGCCTCAGGTAATAAGGGTGCCAGCTCCATGGTGTAAAGCTTGGCAACGAAAAAAGCAGCTACCCAACCAGCCAGGGCCAGAACTTCCCGTACAAAACCGCGCATGACGCTCAATAATACCGAAAGCCCCAGTATGCCGAGCACGGCATAGTCAAATACTGTCATAAGGGATAACCCCTCACTTGCTGGTGACCACCATGCCGGTCAACCCTGCACCCTTGATCTTGTCCAGCGCCTGCTCGGCTTGTGGACGAGTGGAATATAGCTGGCTGCGCAACCGGATTTTAGGGCCTTTAGGGGTATCCAGCTTTTCAGTATTGGATTTAATGCCCAGGCCTGCCAGCTTCTGTTGCAGCTGCTTCACGTTATCGGGATCGGAGAACACACCGACTTGCACCAGAAAGCCTGCGACTTTTTCAGAGGAATCTTTTCTCGCAACCTCTGCGGCAACGGGTTTGCTTTCTGCAGGCTTGGTTTCAGCAGGTTTGACGGCTTCGGAAGGTTTTGCCACTGCAGTCGAAGGCGCTGTTTTAACAGGAGATGGAGTAGCCGCAGGCTTGGCTGCTGCAGGCTTGGCTGGGGCAACAGGCTCGGCACGCGACTCAATAGGTGGGGACAGCGGTGCAATTTCGCCCGTTGATTCAGGTTCAGTAACGGGTTGATCTTCTGGAATGGCAGAGCCGGATTGCTCGGTAGTCGCCGTGGCTTCGGGCTTGACCGGAACAATCTTGGAGTTAAATTCGCTATCCTGGCTAGGAATGGAAATGGCAATTTCTTGTTGTGGAGCCTTGCTGGCACGATCATCAAGCAGCATGGGCAAGACCGTTACCATCAGCAATACGAGCGCAACTGCACCAACCAGCCGTCTACGAGCACGCTTCTTGAATTGAATTTCCTGCTCGTTCAAATTATCAGAGGCCATGGGTAAAACATCCTAGTGGTTATCAGGTGACGCGGGTAAAAGCTGCATGACATCAGCCACGGTGAAAAATGATCCGAATACAATAATTCTATCATTTTCGCCTGCATCTATACAGGCTTGCCTGTAGGCTTCTGCCACCGTTCGGTATACATGCACAGGAACGTCGGGGTCAATTTCGGTCACGGCTTCTTGCAGTTGAATGGCTTTGGCACCCCGAATCTGAGGAATATCTGCCAGATACCAGGCATGCACCGTGGCGTGTACGGCCGCTACTACACCGGGGATATCCTTATCCGCCAGCATGGCAAAAACCGCCAGGGTTCGACCGGCATTCGCCTGTGCATTCAGGTTGGAGGCCAGCGCAGTAGCCGCATGAGGGTTATGCGCCACATCGAGAATGACACTGGGTGCAGACTGTCGCACGTCAAAGCGCCCAGCGAGATTCACATGCTGCAAGCCGGCGTGAATTGCCTCAGCATTCACCGGCAGTTTGTCATGCAGCGATTGAATCGCCGTCAATACAGCGGAAGCATTGGAAAGCTGAAAATCCCCTGCCAATGCTGGCAAAGGCAAGTCATGCAAGGTGAAATCCGCCCACTGGTAATGCCAGCGCCCAGATTGCACCTGGTAGTGAAAATCACGATGAATACAGAGCAGTTCAGCCTGGATGGTCTCGGCGTGTTTCAGCAAGGTTGCTGGCGGAGATGCATCTGCACAAATGGCGGCACGGCCAGCACGATAGACGCCAGCTTTCTCGAAACCGATGCTTTCCCGGTTATCGCCGAGATAATCCATATGATCCAGATCAATACTGGTAACGATGGCAACATCGGCATCGACAACATTCACGGCATCAAGCCGTCCGCCCAGACCAACTTCAAGAATCACGACATCCAGTGCATGCTGACAAAAACAGCACAAGGCGGCCAGGGTACCAAACTCGAAGTACGTCAATGCCGTGTCGCCACGAGCCTCTTCAA
Organism: Methylovorus glucosotrophus; assembly: GCF_009858335.1. Lineage (NCBI taxonomy): Bacteria > Pseudomonadati > Pseudomonadota > Betaproteobacteria > Nitrosomonadales > Methylophilaceae > Methylovorus > Methylovorus glucosotrophus. The sequence continues at coordinate 1,324,457 of NZ_VMSE01000001.1, read as the reverse complement.
CGCGGGCAAATGCAGCACAAAGATCCGCATCCGCAGCCTCACGGCCCATGATGCGAACCCGCTCGTTGTACCGCAGAATGTGGGGGGATGTATAACAGCCTACGCGATAGCCTGCCTGCAGATAGACCTGCTCCAGCATGGCGCAGGTGGATCCTTTGCCATTGGTGCCGGCGACAGTAATGACCACGAAATCAAGGGGCAGATCAAGGCGCTGCCTCACCGCCTGCACACGCTCCAGGCCCATGGCAATGGACTTGGGATGTAACGCTTCAATGTATTGCAGCCAGCCCTGCAACGAGTCAGGCGGCGTTGAAAGATCAGTCACAATACGATGGAATCAGGCAACAGCAGGTAATTTGGTCATGCTACTGATCAGGTTGGCCAGCTTGTCACGCATTTCACGGCGGTCAACAATGATATCCACCGCGCCATGTTCCAGCAGGAATTCCGCCCGCTGGAAACCTTCAGGCAGGGTTTCGCGAACGGTTTGTTCGATCACGCGTGGACCGGCAAAGCCAATCAGCGCCTGCGGTTCGGCCACAATCACATCGCCCAGCATGGCAAAACTGGCAGAAACGCCACCCATGGTTGGATCCGTCAACACTGAAATATAAGGCAAACCGGCGCGGCCAAGCGCAGTTAAGGCAGCGCTGGTTTTCGCCATTTGCATCAGTGAAAACAGGCCTTCTTGCATACGGGCGCCGCCACTGGCGGAAATGCATACGAACGCCGAGCGACGCTCAATGGCAGCGTTGACGCCGCGCACAAAGCGCTCACCCACCACCGAACCCATGGAACCACCCATGAACTTGAACTCAAACGCAGCGGCTACCACAGGAACAGCCTTGATGCTGCCTTGCAACACGATCAGGGAATCGGTTTCACCCACATCTGCCTGGGATGACTTGATGCGGTCAGCATAGCGTTTGCTATCCTTGAACTTCAGCGGGTCTACAGGCTGCACTTCGGCGCCGATTTCGGAGCGCCCCTCCTCGTCCAGCAGCATGGCCAAACGGGCACGCGCTGAAATACGGTTGTGATAGCCGCACTTGGGACAAACTTCAGCATTCTTTTCGAGATCCGTCCGATACAGCACGGATTCACACGAAGGGCATTTGCTCCAGAGACCTTCTGGTACGGTTTTTTTATTAATGCCCGTCGGGCGATTGATCTTGGGAGGAAGTAGTTTTTGTAACCAGCTCATGGCATGTCCTTTTTAAGCAGCGTCAACCGCGATGCGCAATTCTTTCATCAGCGCAGCCACGTTATCAACGAGATTTTGATCATTGGATTGTTCCACAGCCTGCACCATACGGCTGCCCACCACCACAGCATCACCAATCGCAGCCACAGCCGTTGCTGTCGCCGCATCACGCACACCAAAACCTACGCCTACAGGCAAATCCGTCAGGGTTCGAATTTCAGCTACTTTTTGCGCCACCTCTTCAATATCGAGGTTTTTAGCACCCGTCACCCCCTTGAGGGAGACATAGTAAACGAAGCCGCTGGCCTGGTTCACAATCACCTCTACACGAGCAGGCTCGGTGGTCGGTGATAACAGAAAAATGGGGTCAATGCCGCGTGCCTGCAACAGGGCGGTGAATTCCTTGCATTCCTCAGGCGGATAATCCACCGTCAGTACACCATCCACACCGGCGGCTTTGGCTCGGTCAGAAAACTTCTCCTGCCCCATTGCTTCAACCGGATTAGCGTAACCCATCAGTATGATAGGCGTCACATTATCCTGCTGACGGAATTCACGCACGATGTCGAGCACGCGGCTGAGGCCAACGTGATGGACCAAGGCGCGCTCGCTGGCGCGCTGAATAACGGGACCATCTGCCATGGGATCTGAAAAAGGCACGCCGAGCTCAATCATATCGGCACCGTTTGCCACCATGGCATGTAACAGCTTTACGGTTTGGTCAGGATGAGGGTCACCAGCGGTAATGTAAGGGATCAGAGCTTTCTTTCCCTGCTGTTTGAGCTGATCGAACGTGGTTTTTATGCGAGACATGAATGGGATCTTAAATACTGGATGATTAAAGGGTAATGCCAGACAAACCGGCCACCGTGTTGATATCTTTATCGCCACGACCGGAGAGGTTCACCAGAATGACCTGGTCGGGAGACATGGTCGCCGCCATCTTTTCTGCATACGCCAACGCATGGCTGGATTCCAGTGCAGGAATAATACCTTCGGTGCGGCACAGACTATGGAAAGCCGCCATGGCTTCATCATCGGTAATGGCCACGTATTCAGCACGCTTGCTGTCTTTCAGCCATGCATGCTCAGGCCCCACTCCTGGATAATCCAGGCCAGCAGAGATCGAATGCGTTTCGATGATTTGACCGTCTTCGTCCTGCATCAGATAAGTACGGTTGCCATGCAATACGCCGACTGAGCTATTGGCTGTCAGTGGCGCGGCGTGTTTGCCTGTTGCCAGACCCAGGCCCGCTGCCTCAACGCCGATCAGGCGCACATTTTCTTCGTTGATATAGGGGTAGAAAATACCCATGGCATTGGAACCGCCGCCCACACAGGCCACGACCGCATCTGGCTGACGCCCGATCATTTCCTGCATTTGCTGCTTGGCTTCTACACCAATCACCGCCTGAAAATCCCGTACCATCATGGGATAAGGGTGCGGGCCAGCCACGGTACCAATAATGTAAAAGGTGTTGGAGATGTTGGTTACCCAGTCGCGCATGGCTTCATTCAGCGCATCCTTGAGGGTTTTTGAACCACTTTCCACCGGCACGACGGTCGCGCCCAACAGCTTCATGCGATAGACATTGGGAGCCTGGCGCTTCACATCCTCAGAACCCATGTACACGACACACTCCAGCCCCATACGAGCTGCAATGGTAGCCGTCGCAACGCCATGCTGCCCTGCCCCCGTTTCAGCGATTACGCGTGGCTTGCCCATGCGTTTTGCCAGGAGTGCTTGCCCCACGGTGTTATTCACCTTATGGGCGCCAGTGTGGTTCAGATCTTCCCGCTTGAGATAAATGCGAGCACCGCCAACGCGTTCAGACCAGCGCTTGGCGTAGTAGATAGGGCTTGGACGGCCTACAAAATACTTCAGATCATGTGCAAATTCGGCCAGAAATTCAGGGTCATGGCGAAAGCGCTCATACATGACACGCAATTCTTCCAGGGCTTCCACCAGAGTTTCTGCGACAAAAATCCCGCCGTACGGACCAAAATGGCCTCTGTCGTCAGGCATATCATAAAGCTGCATCTGTAACTCCTCGCATGAATGCGGCAATTTTGCCGGCATCCTTAATTCCTTTTTGGGACTCGACACCACCACTCACATCAACGGCATATGGTCGAACCTGTTTTATCGCTTCTGCCACATTGTCCGCATTCAGCCCACCTGCCAGCACAATGGGCATAGGCAAGTCTGCGGGAATAAGCGACCAGTCAAAACGCTGGCCCGTTCCACCCGCTACGCCTTCAACATGGGCGTCCAACAGCAGCGCGCTGGCCCGTGGATAATCGAGGGCGTATTGTAGCAAATTTGTGTCCGGCCTGACGCGTATTGCCTTCATATAAGGCCGAGCATAACGCTGGCATTCTTCAGGAGACTCATCGCCGTGAAATTGCAACATATCCAGGCGTACTTCCTTTAGCACTTGTTCAATGAATGAGGGCTCGGCATCGACAAACAAACCTACCACCGCAATAAATGGAGGCAAGCTACGAATAGCGGCTTGTGCCTGGGCAATGCTGACATGTCTGGGGCTAGCCTCAACAAACACCAGTCCAACCGCATCAGCGCCATGCCGCACTGCTGTGAGGGCATCTTCCTCTCTGGTAATGCCGCATATTTTGACTCTGGTACGCAAGATGAGATTCTTTGATGAAAGCAGAATTGATTGAGACCGCTAGGTTAACTGAAACGTTGTCGCATGTCACATTGCGGCAATATGAAAAGAGCCTCAGACCAACGACAAATGCACATAGCGGCGGGTATCGGGCAGCCCCCATCTCGATTCGTAGCCTACTCCACTCAAATACAAGCCATCCGGGGAGAATGTTGGAGGAGCAAGACGACGGTCATGACTCTGCAGGAGTTGCTGGATGAACGCAGGTGGCTGACTCCCCTTGCCTACATATACCAGCGCGCCCACCATGTTACGCACCTGATGATGCAAAAATGCATTGCCGCTAAACTCAAACAGAATAGCCTGCCCTGCACGACGCACCTCCGCCTGCTGTAATGTCCGTATGGGAGATTTGGCCTGACATTCAGCAGCACGGAAAGCGCTGAAATCATGTTCACCAATCAAATGCGCAGCAGCCTCCGCCATGGCGTCTACATCCAGAGGCTGATGAAACCAGCCAACTTTGCCAGCAAGGATGGCTGGTGCTACCGCCTGGTCAAACAAAATATATTGGTAATACCGTTGGCGGGCTGAAAATCGGGCATGAAACTCATCGTCCACCTGCTGCGCCCATAACACTTTGACACTGGAGGGAAGGCCTGCGTTTACTCCACGAACCCAGGCATTCAGCGGTCGCTCGGTTGTTGTTTCAAAATGCACCACTTGGGCCAGGGCATGGACCCCAGTATCGGTTCGCCCGGCCGCAATCACCCGCACCGGATGGCAAGCCATGCGGGCCAGCTCGCGTTCCAGTGCATCCTGTACTCCGTAGCCCCCCGGCTGACTTTGCCAGCCGCAAAAATGGGCACCGTCGTACTCTAGCCCAAGGGCAACTCTCATTTAAACCTCACCATTCACAATATCCCGTGTCAGCTTCCCATCGTATAAGAAAAAAGCCGGATCAAATCATCCGGCTTTTTATCACAACTACACAACTAAATGCAGATATCAGCTAAGCACCCAGACTATTGATAATGGCCTGTGCTCGGGCCCGCTGTTGTGGGCCGCCCTCGCTAAGCACTTCCTCAAGCAGCTCCTTGGCACCTTCATTATCGCCCATATCCATATAGGCGGTGACCAGATCCAACTTGGTATCTACTTCAGCAGATTCAGCCGCAATGGCCGCAGGTGGCTCATCGGAAGCATTGGCGCCATTAAGATCCAGACTGATATCTGAAAAATCCACCTCTGCCGGCGCAATGGATTCCGTGGAATTTGTATTCAGATCAGGCAACGCGACATCCTCTTCCGCGTCAGCCAGGTTATCCAGATTAAAGTCGAGATCGACATCACTGGATGGCGACTCGAACACAATCTCTTCCACCGGATCCTCATTGAAGGCATCAGGCAGAGCGCCTGCAGATGCGGTGGCAGAGTCAGACACTTTTTTATCCTGCTCGCTTTCAGGCGTATCAAAGTCCAGACTGATGTCAGGAACAAATGGTTTGGGCTGCGGCAATGAATCATCACTGACAGGTGGGGAAGGTACATCGGCTTCCACAGCGGCATCGCTATTTTGGAATGCAACGCCCTGCTCATCCGCCTCTGAGCTCTGCAGCTGTTCTTCGTCGAACGCAGGCGAAGATGACACAAGATCAGGGAAGTCACTGTTACCCGCATCCGATCCTGGCAAATCGAAATCAAACGTAGTCGGAAGCGTATCGTTTGCATTCTCAGAGGATGATGCATCCTCCTCTGGCAAACCAGGCAGTGTATTGCCGAACTCGCCTATGTCCATCTGTATGGTGTTTGCCGCTGGGGATTCTGGCAAGTTGAGCTGGAAATCAAGATCGTTGGAATCGGAGGACTGGTTATCAGACTCAAGCTGTGTGTTCACATCCTCATCGACTGAGTATGGCTCAGGCAGATCATCCATAATGGTGGGCGCCATCATGGAGGCCGCTGCCGAAGATGACGCTATCTCGTTGTTTCTTGTGTCTTGATCATCATTCTCGTCGGCGCCAGAATTAACATTGAATCCGACGAAATCCAGCGTATTAGCATCCTCCACCGAGGCAGCCTCATTGGCAGGCTTATCTTCGCCGAGGCCAAAGTCCAGATCAGAAGAGGCGTCATCTGCAGACTCAGCGTCAGAGACAGCCCTGTCATCCAGATTATCATCCAGAGAAAAGTCCATGCCACTGGCAATATCAGGTTTAGCCGTCGAAGGCACGTCATCCAAGCCCAAATCATCATCCAGACCCAGGCCTTCGTCACCGCCTTGATAGATGGGATTTTGGCTATCCAACTTGCGTCCCAGCTCCGCCACTTTGCGCCACTGCGGGTCACTTGCTCCTATCGTGGCATAAATTTCACCTGCCAGGGTTTCAAATGCAGCGGTGTCCTTGCGAGCGGCATACATCTCCAATAGCTTGTGATGCAATTCGTAACGCTTAGGGTCCTTGGCAATCGCATCACGCAGAATCTCTTCGGCTTGCGCATCGCGTCCATATGCCATGTAAACCTCGGCTTCGGCAATTGGATCGACATCATGCGTATCGATCATGCCACCACCCGTTTGCGAAAAGTCTGTCAGGAATGAGGTATCCCCGGAGTCCACCTTGTTGCTCAGGGTGCTGCCAAAAACGGTATTTGCCTTCAAGCCTCCGGAGGTGAGGATCGCTTTCTCGAACGTATCCAAATTGCGTTTACGCTTGTTACGCAGATATAACCAGCCACCGAGCAGGGCGAGTAATGCAGCACCTGCACCCCCCCATAGGATCAGCTTTTCATTCTCCACACCCGCAATCAACTCAGTATCCGGCACTGGCGCAGGAGTCACACTTGGTTTGGGGTTTACCGCAGGAGAAGTTGCTTCCTCTTCCTTTTTAACCACACCACTATCAGGCTTCACTGCGGGAACAGCTTGAGCAGGCTTTTCAGGCGTAACAGGCTCTGCTTTTTGCTCGCCATTTTTAGCGCTATGCAGCTGATTAGCTGCATTATCTTTCAGTTCAGCCATGGCTTGATTTTTGATTTCAAGCAACTTTTGCATATCACGCACTTGCTTCTCAAGAGCAGCAGCGCGATCGCTCGCCTCTTGCAAGGCTTTTTCTTTTGCTATCGCCTCTTCCTGCAAGGCATTAAGCTTTTCTTGACCAGAACGGGAAGCGGCACTATCAGGGGCCTCGCCTTTGGACAATCGAACAACATCGCGTGACCCAGACTGCGACTGAGCTGCCTTGTCCTGCGCTGCCGAAGTCAGCTTGCCACTGGCGGACTGGCTGCCCTCACCTTCGCGACCCGCACTTGCCGTAGCAACAGACTCGCCAAGACGTTTGCGGTAGGCATTCCAATCAGCCGCCTGCAGCTGGATTTCCTGACGCGCTTCGGCATTACTGATGCCTTGCACCTCTTGCGTAGGTGGAATGCGCAATATCTGCCCCACCTTGAGGCGATTCATGTTGTTATCGTCAAACGCATGCTTGTTTGCGCGATAGATACCTACCAGCATCTGATCCAGGCTGACGCCTTCTACATCAGCATTCCGCGCGATAGCGCTGAGGGTATCGCCACGACTGGTCGTATGTGTCTTGTCAGCGCTTTCACTTTCCACGGGCACTGGCTTTTCAGCAGGCGCTGCGGGTTTGCGATTATTGCGTTTGGCTGTCTTTGCAGGGGGGGCGCTAGCGCTGTCTGCACTTGGACGCACAGGACCTGCAGCCACCGCGGACGGGGCAGTAGCCGATGGAACTGGATTGCTTGCTGGTGCTGCAGCCTGGGGCAGGTTGCTATTGGGATTAGGCGTGGCATAGCCAGGTGGATCCAGCAACATGGTGTACTCACGCACCAGACGGCCCGTCGCCCACTCAACCTGGATCAACATATCGACAAACGGATCAGTAATCGGCTGATTACTGCTTAATCTTAGAACAGCAGTGCCGTTGGCTTTCCTGCTGACATTGATCTTGATGGCATTTTGAATAGGAGTGCGCTCTACACCTTGTACAGCGTAAGCAGCTTCTGGAGCGATGGCAGCGGAGAGAGACTCGAGTTCATCCTGGGTGGTTCCAAGCAACTCGATTTCGGCACTTAACGGTTCTCCAAGACCTGATGCGACCGTCAATCTTCCCAGCCCGGCAGCATCAGCAGTCCATGGAATTATCGCCAGGAAAACCGCGAGCGAAATCCGTTTTAGTTTAGACTTATGCACTATTCCACCCTTATTGCAGTATTAGATTGTAAGCTAACATCAATCATTTAGAGTTGCAAGCTGACAGCTCACATCACATTTACATGCTATTTATTACTGCCAAAAATGGTCCATTCTGCTGACGAAAGCAGAGCGCTTAAACCCTTAATGTTTAACCAGAATTCGCAGCATCCGACGCAAAGGCTCAGCAGCGCCCCACAATAGCTGATCGCCTACGGTAAATGCAGACAAATACTCATTGCCCATGCTCATCTTGCGCAATCGTCCGACGGGGGTTTTCAAGGTCCCGGTAATGGCAGCCGGAGTCAATTGCCGAATAGTGATATCACGCTCATTAGGTATGACGCTTGCCCAGGGGTTTGCGCCGTCAAGCAGTCCGATGATGTCATCCAGTGGCACATCCTTTTTGAGCTTGATGGTCAGCGCCTGGGAGTGACAGCGCATAGCGCCGATTCGCACGCACAGGCCATCGATAGGCACCGGGGTTGCTTCCCGTCCTAGTATCTTGTTGGTTTCAGCCTGCCCCTTCCACTCCTCCTTGCTCTGGCCGTTGCCCAGATCCTTGTCGATCCAGGGAATCAGGCTGCCAGCAAGCGGCACGCCGAAATGATCGGTAGGGAAACGCTCGTCGCGCAGAATACCGGCAACTTCACGATCGATATCCAGAATAGCCGAAGCCGGATTATTCAAGAGGTCACTGGCCACACGATGTGCCTCCCCCATCTGCTTTAGCAATTCACGCATATTCTGCGCGCCTGCACCACTCGCTGCCTGATAGGTCATGGAGGTAGCCCATTCCACCAGATTTTCACGGAACAAGCCGTTCAGCGCCATCAGCATCAGAGAAACCGTGCAGTTACCACCAATCCAGTTCTTGCCGCCACTCACCAAGGCATTCTTGATCACATCAAGATTGACTGGGTCGAGCACAATCACGGCATCCTGCTCCATGCGCAGGGTAGATGCCGCGTCGATCCAGTGTCCACTCCAGCCGTCGGCACGCAGTTTCGGAAAAATCTCGGTTGTGTAATCGCCACCCTGACAGGAAACGATCACATCCATGGCCTTTAACTGATCCACGGCGCGGGCATCCTTCAAGGGCGGCACATCCTTGCCAATGTCCGGGCCCTGCCCTCCCGTTTGGGAAGTGGTAAAAAATACGGGCTCGATATGGTCAAAGTCGCGCTCTTCACGCATACGTTGCATCAGCACGGAACCCACCATGCCACGCCAACCGACAAATCCTACTCTTAACATGTGCATTTCCTTTAGCGAAAAAACCGGTTTATTGACCGTCAATTTCCGCTTTTGATCTAGTTACAAGGCGGCTACCACAGCATCGCCCATGGCAGCACAGCCAACCTTACGGCATCCATCCGTGTAGATATCCGCTGTACGATAACCTTCAGCCAGCGCTTTTTTAACGGCTTTCTCGATACGCGTAGCATTGGCTTCATCATTGAAGCTATAACGCAGCATCATGGCAGCCGACAAAATCGTCGCCAGAGGGTTGGCAATATCCTTACCGGCAATATCAGGCGCAGAGCCATGGCTTGGCTCATACATACCCTTGTTGTTCTGATCCAGCGAGGCGGATGGCAACATGCCAATGGAGCCGGTCAGCATGGATGCCTCATCAGAGAGAATGTCACCAAAAATATTCCCCGTGACCATCACATCAAACTGCTTGGGCGCACGGATCAGCTGCATGGCAGCATTATCGACATACATATGGCTAAGCTCGACCTCGGGGTACTCCTTCGCCACTTCGATCATGACCTGACGCCACAACTCTGTCGTCTCAAGCACATTGGCCTTATCCACAGAGCACACCTTTTTGTTGCGCTTCATGGCGATACCAAAGGCAACGTGGGCAATACGGCGAATTTCGGATTCGCTGTAGCGCATGGTATTGATGCCTTCACGCTCGCCGTTTTCCAGTGTGGAAATGCCACGTGGCTGACCAAAGTAAATATCACCCGTCAATTCACGCACGATCATGATATCCAGCCCGGCCACGACTTCAGGCTTCAATGTAGAAGCCGAGGCCAGCTCGGGATACAACAAGGCCGGACGCAGATTGGCAAACAGGTTCAGTTCCTTGCGGATACGCAACAGGCCGCGCTCAGGACGCAGATGACGCTCCAGTTTGTCGTATTTCCAGTCACCTACAGCGCCAAGCAATACGGCATCCGAGGACTTTGCCAGCGCCAATGTAGCTTCTGGCAATGGATCACCAGCTGCCTCGTAGCCAGCGCCACCGATAGGCGCTTCCTGCATTTCAATGCCAATATTCAAGGCATTCAATACCTTGACCGCTTGCGCCACAATTTCGGGACCGATGCCGTCACCCGGCAAAACTGCTATTTTCATATACCGCGATTTCCTGAAGATTCTTGAATGAGAAGTTAGTTAAACAGCCAAGGTTGCGCTGCTTTATGCTTGGTTTCAAACGTCTTGATATCGTCCACATGCTGCAAGGTGAGGCCAATATCATCTAGGCCATTGAGCAGACAATGCTTGCGGAATGCATCCACCTCAAACGCATAGGATTTGCCATCCGGCGTATTCACCGTCTGGGTCGCAAGATCCACGGTGAGTTTGTAGCCTTGATTAGCTTCCACCGCCTGAAACAGGCTGTCCACCACATCCGCGCTCAGAATGATGGGCAAGATGCCATTCTTGAAGCAGTTGTTGAAGAAAATATCCGCATAGCTAGGCGCAATAATCGCGCGGAAACCATAATCCAGCAGGGCCCAAGGAGCATGCTCCCGGCTGGAGCCGCAACCGAAATTCTCGCGGGTCAGCAGGATACTCGCGCCTTGATAGCGAGGCTGGTTCAGCACGAAGTCAGGATTGATCTGACGTTTGCTGTTGTCCATGCCGGGCTCGCCATGATCCAGGTAGCGCCACTCGTCAAACGCGTTGGGGCCAAACCCTGAACGTTTGATGGATTTCAGAAATTGCTTGGGAATGATGGCATCGGTATCGACGTTCGCGCGATCCAACGGTGCCACAACTCCATTCAATTGGGTAAATGCCTGCATTACTTGCTCGTTTTCTGGATGGCTTCGCCAGCCTTTTCAATATCTTTTCCCATGCCTTCAACAGTATTACAGGCTGTGAGGCTCAACAGTGCCAACATGACCATGCATGTCATCCATTTCATCTCTGTTCCCCTATGCTCTCAATTACACTCAGTGAAAACGCAGGCCAAGCCTGCTGACTCTTAGGTGCATGCATGGCATGCGACAGGCGTTGCTTTACAGCATCGTCCTGACATCAACAAAATGCCCTGCCACAGCGGCAGCGGCCGCCATTTCAGGACTTACCAGATGCGTGCGCCCACCCTGACCCTGCCGACCTTCAAAATTGCGGTTGGAGGTAGAGGCGCAACGCTCACCGGGTTCCAGACGATCCGCATTCATGGCGAGGCACATGGAGCACCCTGGCTCGCGCCACTCAAAACCGGCATCCAGGAAAATGCGGTCCAGCCCCTCCTGCTCAGCCTGCGCCTTTACCAGGCCAGAGCCTGGCACCACCATGGCAAGCTTCACATTAGAGGCCACACGCTTGCCCTTGGCGATCATGGCCGCAGCGCGCAAATCCTCAATACGGGAATTGGTGCAGGAGCCGATGAATACCTTGTCGATATTGATCGCTTCGATAGGCGTATTCGCCTCCAGCCCCATGTATTGCAGAGCGCGCTCAATCCCGCCACGCTTGGTAGGATCAGACTCCTGCTCGGGATCCGGCACGCGGCCATTGATGGCGGTAACCATTTCTGGCGAGGTACCCCAGGTCACTTGTGGTTGAATATCCTCGGCCTTGAGCTCGACCACGGCATCAAATTTGGCACCCTCATCGCTATGCAAGGTTTTCCAATAAGCCACGGCAGCATCCCACTGCGCTTCGGTAGGCGCATAAGGACGGCCCTTAAGGTAGTTGATGGTAATGTCATCCACCGCCACCATGCCGGCCCGGGCACCCGCCTCGATGGCCATATTGCACAGGGTCATGCGCCCTTCCATACTGAGCGAGCGAATGGCAGAGCCAGCAAATTCAATGGCGTAACCCGTACCGCCAGCGGTACCAATACGACCGATCACGGCCAGCGCCACGTCTTTGGCGGTTACACCACGACCAAGCTCGCCTTCGACCAGAATCTGCATGGCCTTGGATTTTTTCTGCACCAGGCATTGCGTTGCCATGACGTGCTCGACTTCAGAAGTACCGATACCATGCGCCAAGGCGCCGAATGCGCCATGGGTGCTTGTGTGGGAATCGCCGCAGACAACCGTCATGCCAGGCAAGGTAGCACCCTGCTCAGGCCCGATGACGTGCACGATCCCCTGACGCTTGTCATTCATCTTGAATTCCGTCACGCCGAAATCGACACAGTTCTGGTCCAGTGTTTCTACCTGCAAACGTGAGATCGGGTCAGCGATACCATGCGAGCGATCGGTCGTCGGCACATTGTGATCAGGCACTGCCAGCACGGAATTGATACGCCAAAGCTTGCGGCCGGCGATTTTCAGGCCTTCAAAGGCTTGAGGGCTGGTTACTTCATGCACCAGATGACGGTCGATATAGAGCAATGCGGTGCCGTTTTCCTCGCGCACCACATGGGAATCGAACAATTTATCGTAAAGCGTTTTTGCCATTTCTTATGCTTTCCATTTGCTAAACCGGGCAACTGCCAACGGTTGGCTATCTTATATTCCTGTATCCGCTATTCCTGTATCCGCAAATCGCGGCATTAATCCCTGAAGTTGCCGAATTGCAGAGGAAAATCGGTGACCGATTTTTTGACAAAGGCAATCGCATCCTGCAGCACGTCACGCTTGGCGCCGGTAACGCGTACCGTATCGCCCTGGATGCTGGCCTGCACTTTCAGGCCGCTGTCCTTCAGCAACTTGACGATTTTCTTGGCCAGCTCGGTATCAATACCCGCCTTGATTTTCAGCACCTGCTTGACCTTGTTGCCCGACACTTTCTGCACATCCTGATGATCCAGACGCTTGGCACTGTCTGCTTCCTTCTTTTCCATGGCTGGCAGCAAGATATCCTTGATCTGATCCAGCTGAAAATCGGAGTCACCATGCAGGGTGATCAGATAGTCTTTTTCATTCAGCTCAACCGCTGCGCTGGTACCCTTGAAGTCATAGCGGTTGGTGATCTGGCGGCCTGCCACATCAATGGCATTTTTCAAGGCGACCATATCAACTTCAGAAGAAATATCAAATGTAGGCATGATGTGTGTTCCTGTTGTTTACTGTGTTTCCGTCATATCCATAAAAGCCAGATCCGTTACGCCTGGATCGATTCCAAACTGCATGAGCAAGGTTGTAGCCTGACCGCGATGGTGAGTCTGATGATTGAAAAAGTGCGATACCGTGATCCATGCGGGGCGACTGAAGGTCTGCTGATAAATACCGCTATCCCAACGCAACTCTTCCTGCAGCCAGTTATTGCTGACGCTTGTCGCCCAGGCCAGAATGGCATTATCCAGCACCAGCCGACGTTCACTTAAGGCAGCAAAGTTGTCGGCCTTATCGCTGTAGCGCTGTACGTTCGCCTCAAACCTGGCCAGCCAGATATCATCAGCCCATACCAAATGAGCCAACGTGCCATGCAGGGACTTGAAAAAGGCCCCTTTATCCAGCTGCCGCTGCTCTTCGTTAAGACTCGCAGCAGCCGCATACAGTTTCCCATTCATCCAGCGGTTATAGCGCGCCATCAAGCGCACATAATCGCGATCTATCATGGCTTACTCAAAATGGCAGACGTAATCCAGCGTTTCAATCGTTTCAATATCAAAGCTTGAATTGCCCGGTACGGTGAATTTTTCACCGGCCTGATAGGTATTCCAGGCTTCTTCGCCTTTCAGGCGCACTTTGCAAACACCCGCGTTAATTTCCATCAGCTCTGGCGAGCCGGTATTGAATGTCAGCGTGCTGGGGAAAATCACGCCAACGGTACAACGCGTACCGTTTGGAAACATCACGGTATGGCTGACACACTTGCCATCAAAATACACGTTGGCTTTTTTCTTGACGCTTACATTATCGAACTGGGCCATGAGACTCTCCTGTTTACTTTTTCTTGTTGTGTAAATTGGCAGCAATACGCATGCGCAATGCATTCAGCTTGATGAAACCACCGGCATCCTTCTGGTCGTAGGCGCCCGCATCATCTTCAAAGGTAGCGATGGTGGAATCAAACAGTGAATCCGTCTTGCTGTCACGGCCGACCACAATCACGTTGCCCTTGTAAAGCTTGAGGCGCACCCAGCCATTCACATTCAGCTGTGTATGATCAATCAGGGTCTGCAAGGCGATGCGCTCAGGGCTCCACCAGTAACCGTTATAAATCAGGCTGGCGTAACGCGGCATGAGGTCGTCCTTCAAATGCGCAACTTCACGATCCAGCGTAATGGATTCAATCGCACGGTGCGCCTTCAGCATGATGGTGCCGCCTGGCGTTTCATAACAGCCGCGCGACTTCATGCCGACATAGCGGTTTTCCACCAGGTCCAGACGGCCAATGCCGTGCTTGCCACCAAGTCGATTGAGCTCAGCCAGCACTTCATGCGCCTTGAGGCGTTTGCCATTCAGCGCCACGATATCGCCGCGCTCATACTCCACATCCAGATATTCGGCAGCATCCGGCGCTTTTTCCGGGCTAACTGTCCAGCGCCACATGTCTTCCTCTGCCTCAGCAGCCGGGTTTTCCAGATGGCGACCTTCGTAAGAGATATGCAAGAGATTGGCATCCATGGAATATGGACTACCGCCCTGCTTGTGCTTCATTTCTACCGGGATACCATGCTGCTCGGCATAGGCCAGCAGCTTTTCGCGGGACAGCAAATCCCACTCGCGCCATGGCGCGATAACCTTGACACCAGGCTTGAGCGCATAGGCACCCAACTCAAAACGCACCTGGTCATTGCCCTTGCCGGTAGCGCCATGCGAAATGGCATCTGCACCGGTTTCATTGGCAATGTCGATAAGACGCTTGGCAATCAATGGACGCGCGATGGAGGTGCCGAGCAGATATTCGCCTTCATATACAGTATTGGCGCGGAACATGGGGAATACGAAATCGCGCACGAACTCTTCGCGCAGGTCATCAATATAAATTTCCTTGACGCCGAATTTCTTGGCTTTTTCGCGTGCTGGCTCCAGCTCTTCGCCTTGGCCCAAGTCAGCAGTAAACGTCACCACTTCACATTGGTAGGTATCCTGCAGCCATTTAAGGATGACGGAGGTGTCTAATCCGCCCGAGTAGGCCAACACTACTTTTTTCACATCGCTCATTACTTTTTCCTGTTATCTTTTAAACGCTTATATTCAAATCTTAAACTAATCAGTGAACAGCTCAAACGCCACCAGAAAGCTGACAAACACCATCAGCGCCATCCCCAGCAGAAACAGCCGATCGGCATAGCGCTCGATACGCTGCAGATGATCTTTGTGCCGAATGGACCAATAAGAGAGCATCGTGCTCGCCATGAAGGCCAGGCTATCCACCGCCAACAGCTTGTCCGCCCAACTGGATATCGCCTTGTCTGGTGCGAGCTGAATGACCGAGATAACGGTGACACAGACCCCCACCATGGTGGAGGCAACCGGCAGGATATGGCGGGAAAGCTCAACAGGCTTCTTATCCATACTGATTTAAAATCAGGCCACCTTGCCCAGCAGCAGATATTCCATCAGCGCCTTTTGCACATGCAGGCGGTTCTCCGCTTCATCCCAAACCACCGAATGCGGACCATCAATCACCTCTGCTGCTACTTCTTCGCCACGATGCGCCGGTAAACAATGCATAAACAAGGCATCCGACTTGGCCACACGCATCATGTCCGCATCCACCTGCCAATCAGCAAAATCGCGCATCCGCTCTTCGTTTTCGGCCTCAAAGCCCATGGATGTCCAGACATCGGTCGTGACCAGATCAGCTCCCCGTGCAGCTTCCATCGGGTCGGTAAATTCCTCGTAATGCTCATGCCCATACAGGCCAGCACGCTCAGGCTCGACTTCGTAACCCGGTGGCGTAGAGACATGCACATTGAAATCCAGCACCTCTGCAGCTTGCAGCCAGGTATTGCAGACATTGTTGGAATCACCTATCCAAGCCACGGTCTTGCCCTGGATAGGCCCACGATGCTCAATAAAGGTAAAAATATCGGCCAGTATCTGGCATGGGTGATATTCATTGGTCAGGCCATTGATCACCGGCACGCGCGAATTAGCTGCAAAACGCTCGATGATCTCCTGCTCAAAGGTGCGGATCATCACAATATCGCTCATGCGCGAAATGACCTGCGCCGCATCTTCCACTGGCTCACCGCGCCCCAGCTGGGAATCACGGGTGTTCAGGTAGATAGCCGAACCACCAAGTTGCTGCATGCCAGCCTCAAACGACAGACGTGTACGTGTACTGGCTTTCTCGAAGATCATGACCAGGGTACGGTCAGTCAGCGGCCAGTATTGCTGATAAGCCTTGAACTGCTGCTTGATCCAGCGCGTACGTTCAAAGATATGATCCAACTCTTCCCGGTTCAAGTCCTTGAATTGTAAAAAGTGTTTGATAGCCATAAGTTTACTTCTTTTATTTTATTGACCTAAAAAGGCCTTGATCAGACCTGAGAGCTGGCTGACCAGTTGTTGGGCTTCGTCCTGATTGATGACCAGTGGCGGCAACAAGCGCACGACCTTTTCCGCGGTGACATTGATCAGCAGACGTTGCTCCAGAGCCTGCTTGACCAGCTCGCCGCACGGACGATCAAGCTCGATACCAATCATCAGACCTGCATTGCGTATGGTGCTTACCCCCTTCACGCCAGCAAACTCGGCGCGGAAAGCATCGCAAATCCAGTTGCCTATTTCTTCAGCGTGGGCGCACAAACCATCTTGCTCAATGATGTTGAGCGTTGCCAGACCCGCGGCCGTTGCCAATGGATTGCCGCCAAAGGTGGAACCGTGCTTGCCGTAGGTAAATACTTCGGACGCCGCCCCGCGGGCCACACATGCACCGATCGGCACGCCAGACCCCAAGCCCTTGGCCAGCGTCATGACATCGGGCTTGATATCAGTATGCTGAAATGCAAACCAGGTGCCCGTGCGGCCTATGCCGCTCTGCACTTCATCCAGCATCAGCAACCAGCCGTATTGATCACAGAGCGCGCGCAAGCCCTCAAGATAGGCCTTGCCATCGCGCGGTACGTTAATGCCGCCTTCGCCCTGCACAGGCTCTACCAGGATTGCCACCACATTGGGGTTATGCTCTGCCACTTGGCGTACGGCATCGAGATCGTCAAACGGCACACGCACAAAGCCACTCACCAGCGGCTCAAAGCCTGCCTGGGTTTTGCGGTTGCCGGTTGCAGACAGGGTCGCCAGTGTACGGCCATGAAATGCCCTATCCATGACGATGATTTCTGGGTTTTCAATGCCATTGTTGTGGCCATGCAGACGCGCCAGCTTGATGGCGGCTTCGTTGGCCTCGCAACCGGAATTGCAAAAGAAAACACGATCCATGCCAGCAATTTCGCAGACTTTATCTGCCAGAGCGGCCTGCTCGGCAATTTGATAAATATTGGAAACATGAATCAGCTTGCCCGCCTGCTCGCTAATGGCGGCTACCAGGCGGGGATGCGCGTGCCCGAGACCATTCACGGCCACGCCAGCCAGAGCGTCAAGATAGCGGTTACCCTGCGCATCGTATAACCAGACGCCCTCCCCCTTCACAAAGGTGACAGGTTGCCTGGCATAGGTATTCATCAAATGTTGAGACATTGTTTAACTCTATCTATAAAAAAACAAACGGCGGCCTATGCCGCCGTTTGCAGCAATATAAAAATCCTAAAGCCCGAAAATAGCCCGGTGCGTCAGTCCATTCGTCATGAAAAAAATCATGGGGACAGACAGCATAGTGTTGGTTCGTGACGCTAAAAAGGCAACGCGCCGTGCGCGGGCCTTGGCAGCATCATCTGCCGGGGCTAGTCCCAGAATTTTTTTCTGGTTAGGCCAGATCAGCACCCAGACATTAAACAGCATGATCGTGCCCAGCCACGCCCCGACACCGATAGCCGCATAGTCAGCCTGCAGTGTAAACGCTGGAACAAACGCCTTGCCCAGCAGTGCCGCACCCGCAACCCACGTGACGACGGCCGCCCATCGAAACCAGAGCAGCGCTCGAGGCGCCACATGCTTGCTGATACCGGCTGCGGTGCCATCGGCCGTGGCGTCTTTCAACGCAGGCACCTGCACAAAATTAAAGTAGTAAAGCAGGCCGACCCACGTAATGCCTGCCCATACATGTATCCAGCGTGCGAACCCTGGCATCAAATCCATGATCACACCCCGGCCAATATGAAGTTTTTAAGAAAAACATACAGCACCAGCGTCAGGATCACGCCTGAAATCAGGGTGCCGGAAATCGAATCCAGGGGATTTTTCATTGGCCGTTTCTCTGTAAAAAATCGTTGCACATCAAGAGTGTTGAGGTTAGCGCAAAACAGCCGATTAAGCAACATTTGACGCCTCATCCGAGCCTTTGCACCAGCATTTTTATCATAGAAAAATCCCCTCTCCCAATCTGCCCCGCAAGTAAAATTCTGCTTGAAAAAATATCCCATTCGGGCAAAATCCCAAGTCCGCCGTTTTATCTGCATTTCGCATTCAATCAGTCACTTCCAACCACTGCTCGCAACCTATGGCTTCCCTTGTCTCCGTCAATTTGCCCCGGCCAACTGTTTCCCAGCTGCCGATTGCCTGGTATACCGACCCCGAGATTTACAAGCTTGAACAGAAAGTGCTGTTTGCACATGCGCCCCAATACGTAGGGCACGAGCTCATGGCGCCACACCCTGGCGACTATCACACCCTGGACTGGATGCAGGAAGGCCGCGCGCTGGTACACAATCAGAATGGCATTGAACTGATCAGCAACGTCTGCCGCCACCGGCAGGCCATCATGCTGAATGGCCGTGGCAACACGCAGCACATTGTCTGCCCATTGCACCGCTGGACTTATAACCTCAAAGGCGAGCTGCTGGGCGCACCGCATTTTCCTGATAACCCGTGTTTGCACCTGAACAAGACCCCACTTCAGCAATGGCAAGGTCTGCTGTTTGACAGCCCACGGGATATAGCCCGCGACCTGCGCCAATTGGGCTGCAAGCAGGATTTTGATTTTACGAGTTACATGCTGGACCGCGTGATGGTGGAAGAATATGCCTTCAACTGGAAAACCTTTATCGAGGTTTATCTGGAGGACTACCATGTCGGGCCGCTCCACCCCGGGCTGGACAAGTTTGTGGACTGTGAACAGCTGAACTGGGAGTTTGGCGACTGGTACAGCGTACAAACCGTAGGCGTAAAGCATTCGCTGCAAAAATCCGGCTCCCCCACCTATCAGCGCTGGCAGCAACAGGTATTGCAGTATGGCGAACAATCCGCACCCAAGTATGGCGCCATCTGGATGGTGTATTACCCCTTCCTGATGATCGAGTGGTACCCGAATGTGCTCGTCGTGTCGCACCTCATTCCTCGCGGGGTGGATGCATGCACCAATGTGGTGGAATTTTACTACCCGGAAGATATTGCCTTGTTTGAGCGCGAATACGTGGAAGCCCAGCAGGCGGCCTACAATGAGACCGCGATTGAGGACAAGGAAATCTGCCAACGCATGCACGACGGTCGCCGCGCCCTGTTTGCTCAGGGCCTGGATGAACATGGCCCTTATCAACACCCCATGGAAACCGGGCTTGAGCACTTCCACCTGTGGATGCGCAAACAGTTAGACCCTCATCTGTGAATCTTTTCCGCCTGATCAGGCAATGGCGGCTGGGTAGCCTGTGGATGCTGGTGGCAGCGTTCTTCTTTGCCATCATGGGGGTGCTGGTCAAGCTTGGTGCGCAAAAATTCAGTAGCGCCGAACTCGTGTTCTACCGCTCGTTCTTCGGCCTGGTGTTTATTTACGGCCTGACGCGCATACGCAAGCAATCCCTCGCCACCCCCTTGCTCAGCAAACACATGTGGCGTGCGGTACTGGGGTTTATCTCCCTGCTGCTGTTTTTCTACGCCATCAGTGAACTCCCCCTGGCAACCGCCATCACCCTGAATTACACCTCGCCGCTTTTCATGGCAGCGCTTGCCCCGTTTTATCTAGGAGAAAAATTCCGCAAAACCCTGTTCGTCGCAATAGCGCTCGGGTTTGTTGGGGTCACCTTATTGCTCAAGCCCAGCCTGCATGTGGATGAGCTGATTGCGGGTGCATTGGGCCTGCTGTCAGGCGCATTGGCGGGGATTGTGTATATCCACGTAACCCAGTTGGGCCGCGCCGGCGAACCCGACTGGCGTACTGTGTTCTATTTCACGCTGGTGTGCACACTGGGTGGTGGCATATGGATGCTGGTCCACGACTTTCATCGCGTTGAGTGGGATGATCTGTTACTCCTGATCGGGCTAGGAGTGTCGGCCACCATTGCCCAGCTTGCCCTGACGCGGGCTTATCGCACGGGCAATCCCCTGGTCGTCGGCAGCCTGGCTTACAGCACGGTTGTCCTCGCCAGCGTGTTTGGCATCGTGATCTGGGGGGAGATGCTTTCGCTGGATCGCTGGTTCGCCGTGGCCATCATCGTGCTGAGTGGCGTGATAAGCGTCACATCACGCAAACCTCAAAATAAGGCGTAAAAGCGCGTTTACTCAAGCTAGACAAGCACTTAAAGAACGATTAGTCTTCACACCACACCCCACGCTGGATTTCAGAATGTTGGCAGCAAATCGTGAACACATAGGTCGTTTTGCAGGCAAGCTTATTGCGCCCTGCCTTGCCCTGTGGCTCACAGGCTGCATGGGCGGGCCCATTGCCCAGCAAATAGCCCAGTCAGTGGCCATGCGCAGCCTGGACAAGACCACCTCAGATGCATACGACAACTACTTGCTGAAACAGGATGAAGCCAGCCGCAGCCTGCCTCTCAAAGACACCGAGCCAGACCCATACTGGGCAAGTTTTGTTACCTCCGGCTTTTCCACGGTGGAAACCGTAAAAGAACCTTTGCCGGATTACCGGCAAGCCTCAACCAATACACCATCCGTGCCAGACCAGGCGATGGCAAATGGCGCGACAGCGGCTGAAGTTAACAGCAAAACGCAGGCAGCGCTGGTGCAAAGCAAACTGGTGCGCGTGGAGTTATGGAATCTGCTGATAGGCGATGAAAAGCGCTCCATTCTGGAAAAAGCCCGCCTTATGGGAGCTGCAGGGCTTCCACCAACAACCGAATGGCCGCGTTGGCAACTGGCGACTGGCGCGCCTGTAGGGGATAACCATCAGCCCATTACTTTCCTCATTCCTCCCGATTTCGGACGCATGAAGAGCGGCGATTATGCCGTGGTAGAAGTCGCTGGTGCGGGTGAGCTGAATGTCGCCCGCTACCCAGGACATTAAACGCTCAGGGATCAATCAGGCCTGAGCGCATGGCAATCAGCGCAATCTCGGCCGAGTTATTGGCGTTCAGCTTTTGCTTGATATTGTAGAGGTGCGTGCCTACTGTGCGTGGCGACAGGCTTAGTGTTTCGGCAATATCATTCGTGGTCTTTCCTTTAGCCAGCGCGATAAACACCTCGAACTCACGGTCCGAAAGCACGTCCACCGGATTTGCCTCGCCGGATAGTTGCTGAATGGCCATCTGCTGGGCGACGGTCGCTTCCAGATAACGTTTATTGCCCGCCACCGTGCGTATGGCCTTGATCAATTCCTCAGCAGCACTGCGCTTGGTGAGATAGCCCATGGCGCCTGCATTCAGCACGCGCTTGGGATGCACTGAATCCTCATGGGCAGACAACACCAGCACCTTGGCCGAACTATCCTTGGCCATGATGCGCTCAATCGCCTCGAGCCCGCCAATACCGGGCATCGTAATATCCATGACGACCACATCCGGATGATGTTCCATGTAAAGCTTGATGCCCTGCTCGCCATTTTCAGCTTCGGCAATCACTTTGATATCCGAAGCCGACTCCAGCAACATCTTGAAACCCATGCGCACCACGGCATGGTCGTCAACCAGCATGACCTTGATGGGCTCGCTCATGCGGCACCTCGCGCGGGAATAGTCACCATGATCTGGGTCCCTTGTTCCATCAGCGAGTCAACATTAAAGGTTCCATGCAGCGCCTGCACGCGCTCACGCATGCCCAGCAAGCCAAAATGCTTGGATTGATCCACATTACATATATTCATGCCCACACCATTATCCTGTATGGAAAGCTGCAATGCGCCTTCCGTTGTTTTTATCAAGCGTATATTAATCTGGGTTGCCTGCGCATGCCGCAACGCATTGGTGACTGACTCCTGCACAATACGGAAAAGATTAATATTCAGCGTTTCCCCTAAGTCATCCAACGGCCCGGATAAGTTCAACGTAAAGCGTACATCCGGATGCTGCCCCTGCCAATTGGTAATCGCATCGCGCAGGGTTTCCGACAAGCCCAGATTATCCAGTGAGCCGGGGCGCAACTGGCGAATAATATTGTGCATGCCATCGTAGATATGATTGGCGGCGGCCACTATCGTTTGCGCGTTAGCCGCAATATCGGGCATGGCTTCCGTGGTTTTGTTGGAAATGCCCACGGCAAAGGTTTTGATCGCAGTGACATATTGCCCCAGCTCATCATGCAGCTCACGCGCCAGACTGCGGCGCTCATCTTCAATGTGATGCTGAATCAGCTGTGTCAGCTGACGATTCTCCTCCAGCCGCAGCGCAGCCTCTTCCGCCTGCTTGCGTTCGGTAATATCGCGCATGCTGCATATTTCACCTATCACCTCACCCGAATGCGGATCCACCAAGGGCGCTGCCGTTAAGGAAATATCTCGCAACTTGCCATCGCGTGCCACGCGTTGCGTATCGTGGTTCTCCACTTTCTGCATTTGCTTGATGGCGGCAAAATTGGACTCCAGTTCGGCCTCATAGCCAGGCGGGATAAGAATCGCGGCCGACTTGCCGATGATATCCTCAGGTGCATAGCCGAACATGCGCTGTGCCGCCGCATTCCAGAATGAAATGTTGCCATCCAGATCATGGATCATGATGGCATCGGCCGTCTGTTTAACGATCAGGGCCAGACGGCGGCTTTCATCGGTGCGCGCCAGCAGCGACTCGCCCATCTGGTTAAAGTTATGGGCAATCTTGGAAAACTCCGGCAGCTTGAATTCGGGCAAGCGCACCGTCAAATCCCCCTGCTCCATCTGGTTGATTGCTTTGAGCATGGGCTCTACCGGCCTCAGCCACCGCCCCAGCATCCAGTACACCATGGCATTCAGGACCACAAAAAAACCAAGATTGATCCAGAACAGATTGCTCAACCGGCTCCATGCTTCACGAATAGCGCCACCGGGGTTAGACACGACGACCAGCATGCCAAAGCGGATGCGGCGCATCACGACTTCCTGCTCAGGCTCGATCAGCTTGACGAACCAACGTGGTGGATTTTCATCCGCCCGGTATTTGGAGGGAGGTGACTTGAACAGCAAATTGCCGTGCAGGTCATAAAGAATGATTTCATTGCTGCGCACGTGGCCGAGGGACAGCAAAAAGCGATGCATGACCTCATGCGTATAGCCCCACTCAGGATTTTGATACGAACTAAGAATCACCGTATCCAGCAATTGCACGGTCACGCGCGTAGCGGCCTCGACGCCCTCTTGAGTAGATGCCTTCATGCCGCGGATGATGACAAACCCGACCACGCTCATGAACACCAGCAATAGCAGGGTAATCAGCAGGTTCAATCGAAATCGTAGACTCATAAATTATCCATGCCGGGTTGCGCGCACGAAGACGCACGTTGTTTTTTTAATCATAAGGACATAAATCATGCCACAGACCTCGCCCGTTGGGGATGATGCATACTCGCTGCGCGTGAGCCATGACTAATCGCCGAAAAGCCTTATTGGGCTAGGACTCTATTTAACCCCAGATCAACGCCATGTTGATCATGGAATCAAGATCGGATGGATGTATAAGAATGAAATGGAGAAGTAAAAGAGGAGCAGATATGAGAAGTCTGGTTTGCGAAAGTGGCCAGACATCAATGTGTACCAACTACGTTTGAGACCAGTTAAAACGGAAAGCTGATACTGAGGGCAACAGAAGTTGAGGCGAGAAATCTTCAATTCGATGCTTATTCACCATGAAATCTCCCGCCTCGGATGCAAGCTCGATACCATCATGCCCAATTGCGATTCAAGCATGATGAAGGCATCGCTGAATGCAATAAATTAGGATTGAACCGAATTACGGGAACGACGACCGCCTTCAATAACCAGGCCGGTACGTTTGGCTTTAGCGATCAAAATAAGAATATCTGCCACTTTCACCTTGTTTGCTTTAGCTGCAAAATCGACTGCATCGGCAACTGCACTTAAGCCTTCGCTGCTCATGCTCAGCTCTGGCTTTTCCTTCCTGGGTGCTGCATTTTTAAGTTTGTTAAGTTTTTCTTCAAGATCTTTAATCATCTCTTCTTTAGTTCGGCGTTTGTAGTTGGCCATCAAATTCTCCTTAGATTATAGGGTAGGTAAGAAACTGGAACTTCTGATGATGTGGATTCTTTTACAAAGAACAGGTTCCATCAAGAAAGCAATAATGATCTTTCTTTCTTTTTTAATCAAGCCAGAATAAGTTTTAACTGACGAAAAACCAATATTTGAATGTGGTTTCTTTACCAGATCAGCCGTATGAAGATGAGATAAATGCTGTGAAAAATGGATGAAGATTATTGCATGCTGTTAACAATCTCATTCGAAAGGTCACTAGTTTTATAGTGCATTCAAAAACACGCGAGCATGATAAGACCTGGTTACCAAGCTCATTCCCATGTCGGCCACCTTATTGGGCAACAGGCACCGCACTGGGATATAGAGGATCTCACTCGCCGTACAAATATTTCGATTCTTCGCCCATGATCTGGGCAATTTCATTATGCGTATCGTCTATTGTTTTCATCAATACATCATTGATTTTAAAGTACTCATTGATTTGATTGAGGTACTGCCTCAATTTTGATGAGCTATAGCCCTGGGACTCAACGCGATCAATGATCTGGATTGCCTCGGAATAATAGAAAGGAAAAAGCTCGCGTTCGCGTGGGTTAAATTTGCACTCGTCAATACAGCAGACAAGCTCCGCCAAATGATCAAAAAGTCTGAAATTATCGTAGTCCAATTATTAACTCCTGCGAAATACCACGATTTATAACAAAGAGTAAATTCAAACCAGCACCCGCTTAATTCTTTCTGGCTGACTCTTTGCGATCAATGGATGCAGTTTTACTTGTTGATAGGAAACACTGCGCTTTCATGACTCCGGTACTGGAGATTTTATCTGCCAGCGAGGTGCATATCGCCTCTGACTCAAGGCCATCAATCACCATAGGCTCGGTTAAATGTGCATTTACACTGCCAACCAGGTAGACCAACACCACATAAAGATTCATTACTTCCCCCTTTTGATTGAAATATTGCATTCCAAGCAACGGCAATCAGGTTGTTTACGCGATTCATTACTGGAGAATGAGCAAATAGTTCGATTTATTCATCCCAGAACCATCAACAATGGCTTATTTACGTAATGGCCTTATTGCGGTGTATCTCAATATAAAACGCGCTGCTTATTGAAGAGTTTTAGCGGTTTAAAACAAAGCGCCGCCATGAAACTGAAACTTGTGAACAGATAGTAGTAGATTGATCAGGCAGGAGTAATTACCCCTAGGGGCAGCCATTTCTGGCTTAAAACGCGGCAATTCAGGCTTGTTTCAACACGTCATGATGGCGCATCTGCGAGGATGTCTTTACCCGCCTGAAAATCCATAGCACCACTCAAGCGCGGCAGTGTCCGGCTGGCTATTCAATAAAACTTTACATCCAGCCTCAACTTTTACGCCAAGTCGTCGTAATAAAACTAATTGTTTTATTTAATCACCAGGCCTTTGGGGTAAGTCATCCATGGCAGTTCATGCGCGGGCTTTCCTTTGCCAATGCGCGATTTAGCACCGAATTCCACTATGTTTTTTTAAAAGGTTTTTTTGAAGAGGCTCTATGAAATCCGCCCTGTCTGACATGAGCATACGTTTAAAAATCGCCTTGATTGTGACGGTGGTGGCGATGATCGGCTTTACCGTCACCATTGCCACCATCATCAACCAATCCATTGAAGTAGAAAAGAAAACAGCCCTGAAGCTGGTCGATGAATCCGCCCTGGTTGGCCGGGAACAGGCGCAGGAAATACTGGATAGAGCCGTGGTAACGGCCAGGGCAAACGCCAGAACCATGCTGGCCATGAAAGCTACCCATCAGGAGAGTCGCGCGGCGATAGATAACCTGCTGGCGAATTCGCTCAGACAGAACCCTGACCTCGTTGGCGCATGGACGTTATGGGAACCCAATGCCTTTGATGGCAAGGACAAGGATTTCGTCAACGCGGCCGGGCACGACGCCACCGGCCGCTATATCCCCTACTGGAACAGCGGAAGTGGTTCCGTCATTCTTGAGGCCCTGGTGGATTACAACACGGCAGGGGCAGGCGATTACTATCTGCTCGCCAAAAACTCTGGCAAGGAAACACTGCTGGAGCCTTATATGTACAAGATTGCGGGCAAAGATACGCTGATTACCACCATCAGCATCCCCATTCAACACAACGGAGGTTTTGTGGGGGTGACGGGGTTTGACATTCCGCTTTCCGGCATGCAGGCGATTGTCGGTGCCATCAAGCCATATGCAGGCAGCTATGCCGAGCTGATTACCTACGGTGGCAATTATGTCGCCAGTGCCAGCCCGGAGAACATTGGCAAACCGATGGACAAGCAAGGGGATGCCAAAGCCATCCTGCAAAAAATTCAGGCAGGAACAGCGTTTAGCCATATCGATCAGGATGCCTCGGGCACACTGGTATACCGCACCTACGCCCCCATCAAGGTTGGCAATAGTGTCACGCCCTGGGCACTGGTGCTGACCGTTCCCATGGATGTAGTCATGGCGCAGATCTACACTATCCGCAACATTGCGATCGTGGTGGGCATCGTCTCGGTGATCGTGCTGGTCGGCATCCTGTATTTCTTTCTCAATCGCATGGTCATCAGCCCGCTGCAGGAGAGCGTCGGCACTATCAAACGTCTGTCCAAGGGCGATTTGTCAGCCAAGATCACGGTAAAGGGCAGTGATGAAATGGCGGCACTCAATGGTTCCATGGCGCAGCTGGGCGGCAATATTCAGACACTGATTTCGCAGATGACCGTCATGAGCGAGGCGCACGACCGCGGAGAGACCGATGCGCGGGTCACCGAAAGCAATTTTGAAGGGGCATTCCGCGATCTGGCACACGGCGTCAACAGCATGGTGCATGGCCATATCGAACTCAACAACAAAGCCATGCAGGTAGTGAAAGCCTTTGGCGAAGGCAATTTTGAGGCGCCCCTGGAGCGCTTTCCCGGCAAAAAGGCCGAGATCAATCACACCATTGAACAAGTACGCAGCAACCTGAAGAGCCTGATTGCGGATGCAGACATGCTGGCGCAGGCCGCCATTGCGGGCAATCTTTCCACGCGCGCCGACGCCAGCCGTCACCAGGGCGATTTCCGCAAGATTGTCGAGGGCGTCAATAACACGCTGGATGCCGTCATCGGCCCCTTGAATGTCGCTGCGCATTACGTAGACGCCATTTCCAAAGGCAACATCCCGGCCAAGATCACCGATGACTACAGTGGCGACTTCAACACTCTTAAAAACAACCTCAACCAGTGTATAGACGCCATCAATGCCATGGTGGCAGATACCGCCATGCTGGCAGAGGCTGGTGCCCAGGGCCTGCTGTCAACCCGTGCGGATGCCAGCCGTCACCAGGGGGATTTCCGCAAGATTGTCGAAGGCGTCAATAACACGCTGGATACGGTGATCGGTCCGCTGAATGTAGCCGCCGATTGCGTCAAACGTATCTCGCAAGGGCATATCCCGCCTGCCATTACTGAAGAGTATCAAGGTGACTTCAACACCATACGCCAGAACCTGAACACCTGTATCAGCGCCATCAATGCGCTGGTGCAGGATGCCGGCATGCTGGCCGATGCCGCCCGCGATGGGCGGGTATATGTGCGGGCCGATGCCACAAACCATCAGGGCGATTTCCGCAAGATCGTCGAGGGCGTGAACGAAACGCTGGAAATGATCGCCACACCTATCGTCACGGTTAAAGAAGCAGCAGAGACCATCAATACCGCCGCCAATGAAATCTCCAAAGGCAATATCGATCTGTCGCAGCGCACCGAGGAGCAAGCCTCATCGCTGGAAGAAACGGCTTCCAGCATGGAGCAGCTCGCCTCCACCGTGAAGCAGAATGCGGAAAATGCCAAGCAGGCCAACCAGCTTGCCATCACCGCCACCAGCATTGCCGAGCGTGGCGGCGAAGTTGTTTCGGATGTCGTGAATACCATGGCCGCCATCAACGAAAGCTCGCACAAGATCGAGGACATCATCTCCGTCATTGATGGCATTGCCTTCCAGACCAATATCCTGGCCTTGAATGCCGCCGTCGAAGCCGCCAGGGCTGGTGAACAGGGCCGCGGCTTTGCCGTGGTCGCCGGTGAAGTGCGCAATCTGGCGCAACGCTCGGCCGTGGCCGCCAAGGAGATCAAGGAGTTGATCGCAGATTCCGTGGGCAAAACCACCGAAGGTACGCGTCAGGTAGAAAACGCGGGCAAGACCATGGAAGAAATCGTCAATTCGGTCAAACGCGTTTCCAATATTGTGGGCGAAATCACCGCAGCCTCCATCGAGCAAAGCTCGGGCATCGATCAGGTCAACAAAGCGGTCACGCAAATGGACGAAGTCACCCAGCAAAATGCCGCTCTGGTGGAAGAAGCCGCTGCCGCTGCCGAGTCGCTCATGGAGCAAGCCAATAATCTGGTGGAATCCATACGTCAGTTCAAAACCTCCGAAAACGATACCGGCCGCGCCAGCGCAGCGCCCGCCCGTCTGCCCAGCCCCAAGCCTTTCAGGGCAGAGAGTGGCGGACGATCTGCGGCTCCCTTGCGCGTTGCCGTCAAAGCCCCTGACGAAGGCGACTGGGAAGAGTTTTAACCCTTGTACAAGACCTCCCGCGTGGAGGTCTTGTTATTTGGGGAGGAGCGATATGCGCCGAATCGGGTATGCTGCACACATTCCCGATGGAGAAGGCTACATCATGTCACTCAAGCACAGCCTGGACGCGCTGCAATCGCTACTGGCAAGCCAGTTACCCTGCCCTGTCATCAGTGGCCGCCCCGAGCAGAGCCTCGGGCTTTATCTGTTTCCATGGCACATCCATCAACCGACACAATTACGTGCGATCGGCGCATCCGAGTCGCCCCACAGGCCGTGCAGTTTGAGTGTGGTGTTATTGCCCAAGGCAGATTCGGTAGTGACATCGCTAGACTTGCTGGATCAGGCCATGGCGACGATTCAAGCCCAACCGGTACAGAGCACGGTGGATGGTAACGTGCACATCCTCCTGGATACGTGGTCAGCGGAAACCATGATGCAATTCTTTACCGCAGCGGGATTACCCCTGCAATGCGCCCTCGCCTGCGAGTTGCGCCTCAGTTGAGTTTTTACACCAAGCAATTTTTACAACAAGCAAAAGGGAGACGTCATGCAACACTGGTTCAGCAAACTCAAGGGCGACCATGCCGCCCTGCCACCTCGTGCACCCGGCAAGGCGATTGCGCTGGCCTGGCTGGGCGGTTGCCTTGCCATTGGCGTCATTGCCGCGCTGGCGGAGCACTGGTCACTGGCTCTGGTACTAGGCTCCTTTGGTGCGAGTTGCGTACTGGTGTTTGGCTATCCGGATGTGCCGTTTTCCCAGCCCCGCAACATCATTCTGGGGCACGGTCTCAGCACCGCCACCGGCCTGCTGTTTCTGACACTGTTTGGTCCCCACTGGTGGGCCATGGCACTGGCGGCAGGTACCGCCATCGCCTTGATGATGTTCACGCGAACTGTTCACCCTCCCGCAGGCTCCAATCCGGTAATTGTGTTTTTGCTGCAGCCGGGCTGGGGATTTCTGTTGCTGCCCACGCTGACGGGCGCCTTGATACTGACGCTGGTGGCCTTGCTGTACAACAATGCAACGCGCGCGGGGAATTACCCCAAATACTGGTAAGCCTGCCTGTAGCAGGTAGAGCAGTGCTTGCGTTCGAAACTGACGACTGATTGATTAACCAAACCACGTAAAAAGACGGAGAACCGCATGTTTGAATGGCTGGCAAGCCCGGAAGCCTGGATCGCCCTGGGCACCCTGACCGCACTGGAAATTGTGCTCGGCATCGACAATATCATCTTCATTTCCATCCTGGTCGGGCGCCTACCTGCCCATCAGCGCGCGCTGGCACGCAAGCTCGGGCTCAGTCTGGCGATGATCACCCGGCTGGCCCTGCTGTTTTCCATCTCCTGGGTCATGGGCCTCACTGAACCGTGGTTCACGGTGCTCTCGCAACCAGTATCCGGCCGCGACATTATTTTGATTGGCGGCGGTTTGTTTCTGCTGGCAAAAGCCACGCATGAAATTCATAACAGCCTGGAGGGAGAGGCAGAGGAAAGCAGCGGCATGGCGGTGGCCAAAGCCTCGTTTGGCATGAGCCTGGTGCAGATTGCCCTGCTTGATGTGGTGTTTTCGCTGGACTCCGTCATCACCGCCGTTGGGCTGGCTGATCACGTGTCCATCATGGCGATTGCCATCATTCTGGCGGTTGGCGTCATGCTGTTTGCCGCCAAGCCTATTGGCGATTTTGTTGATAATCACCCCACCATCAAGATACTCGCCCTGTCTTTCCTGATACTGGTGGGGATGACGCTGGTGGCTGAAGGGCTGGAGTTCCATGTGCCCAAGGGTTATATCTACTTCGCCATGGCCTTCTCGGTAGTGGTCGAGATGATCAATATCCGCATGCGCAAAAAGTCCGACACCGTGCGCAAGCTGAATAAAAGCCAGCCCTGATACCTAAGCTCAGGCTGCTCTGCCCAGCCTGCATGGTGGGCAGAGCTGATTGACAAGCAGAACCCTAGTCCTTGAATACCTGCTGCCAGAGGCTGTGCACCGCCTCGGCATCGGCAGCAACCGCCGATAAAGGCACACGTGATTTGGTCTGCTCCTGCAGGCGGCTGGCATGTTGCAGGCTGCGATAACGCCGATATGCTTCAGCGGCCGCCATCGCCAGCGTGGCATCAATCAGGCCCAGATTCCCCAACTTGCCCAGCAGGCTGATATTGCCTAGGTTTTCGGTGAGCTCAGGATGCTCGGCAGCATGCGCCAGTACCAGATACTGCACCATGAATTCCACATCAATAATGCCGCCCTCACTTTGCTTGAGGTCAAATTCTGTTGCGGGCACGCTATGGCTCTCGCGCATGCGGCGACGCATATTCAGCACCTCCTCGCGCAGCTTTGCCACATCACGCGGCTGGCGTATCACCTCTTCGCGTATGCGGCTGAATGCCGCCCCTATCGCCTCATCGCCGGCACTGAAGCGAGCGCGGGTCAATGCCTGATGCTCCCATACCCAGGCTTTATTGCGCTGGTAATCTTCAAACGCCTCCAGTGAGCTGACCAGCAAACCACTGGCGCCATCCGGCCGCAGCTGCAAGTCGGTTTCGTAGAGCAAGCCCGCTGAAGTCAGGCTATTGAGCCAGGTATTGATGCGCTGCCCAAAACGGGCATAGGTATCGCGCGCTTCGGGCGCATCATCGTCATACAGAAAAATGATATCCAGATCCGAAGCATAGCCCAGCTCGCGCCCGCCCAGCTTGCCATAGCCGATGATGGCAAATTTTGGGGTTTCCCGATGCTTGCCACGCAAGGTGGGCCAGATGGTATCCATCGTGGCCTGCAATACCAGATTCGCCAGCGCGCTAAGGTAATCCGACAAGGTTTGCAGTGGCAGCTCACCGGCAATATCCTGCGCGGCAAAGCGGAAAACGGCAGCATGCTTGAAATGGCGCATGGTATCCATCTGCCGCTCAACATCGCCCTCCACCTCGGCCAGTCGGCGCTGCAGGTCCTGGCGCATGGCATCAAAATCCGGCTCGGCATACAGGCTGCGCGTATCCAGCAATTCATCCAGCAAAATGGGATGCTGGGTCAGATATTGCGCCAACCATGGGCTGGCGGCCACCAGCTTGACCAACAAGCTCAGCACGGCCGGGTACTCGGCCAGCAGCGCGAGATAACTGGCGCGACGGCAGATGCTTTCCAGCAGATCCAATGCCCGCGTCAGGGTCACCTGGGGGCGCTCTTCCTGGGCGGAGAGTTGAATCACCGTAGGCATCAGAATATCCAGGCGCTGACGGCTCAGCTCGGGCAGATTGCGATAACGGCTACCCGTGTGCAAGGCATTCAGGCGACGCAGGGTATCTTCCGCATCGTCATAGCCGGCGTCGCGCAAGCGACGCACCGCTTCGCCCTCCTGCACCGCCCCCTGCCAGATGTCATTGATCGGCTTCAGGGTTTGCAGATTGTTATCCTGGCGCCCCACGGCCACATCGCTAAACACCTCGCTAAAATGCACTTCGATCAGGCTGCGATGGGTTTCCAGCGCCTTGCGCAGCAGATCCCAATGCGCAAAGTGCATGCTGGTGGCAATGCGTTGCTGGGCTTCCGGCGTGGTGGGCAGCTCCTGGGTCTGGGCATCTTCCACATATTGCAACCTGTGCTCCAGATCGCGCAAAAAAACATAGGCTTCGCGCAGCTCGCGCACGGTACGCTCGGGCAGAATCTGCTTTTCCTGCAAGCGCTGCAGCACCGCCAGCGTCGGGCGTATCTGCAGGCTGGTATCGCGCCCGCCACGTATCAGCTGAAATACCTGGGCGATAAATTCAATCTCGCGGATACCGCCACGCCCCAGCTTGATGTTGTCGTGCATGTCGCGCCGATTCACATCGCGCTGTATCTGCACCTTGAGATCACGCATGGAGGCAAACGCGCCATAGTCCAGGTATTTGCGGTAGACAAAGGGCCGCAGCAAATCGGCCAGCACCTGCTCCGGCCCGGCAATCACCCGGCCCTTGATCCAGGCATAGCGCTCCCATTCACGCCCCTGATTCTGGTAATACTCCTCCAGAAAATTCAGACTGCAGGCCAGCGGCCCTTCCGAGCCATAGGGCCGCAAGCGCATATCCACGCGGAAGACAAAGCCATCTTCGGTGACGTCATCAATCGCGGCAATCAGCTTTTTGCCCAGGCGCGCAAAGAATTCATTGTTGCTGAGGGACTTTTCCCCATTGGTTTCGCCATCCTGCTCAAAGGCAAAAATCAGGTCGATGTCCGATGACACATTCAGCTCATAACCACCCAGCTTGCCCATGCCCACCACAATCAGCGACTGCTTGTCACCGCGCTCGCCTATGGGTTCACCGTACTGGGCTTCCAGCCAGGGCGTGAGATGCTGCAAGGCAAAGCGCACCGCCACCTCCGCCAGTGCACTCATGGTCTGCATCACTTCATCGAGATCGGCAAGATCATTCAGATCCCGCGCAATCACCCGCAACATCACCCGCTGGCGCAGGCCGCGCAGGGCATGCTTGAGACTGGTCTCATCCGTCACCGTGCATTTCGAAAGATAGAGCCGCATGTAATCCGCGCGCCATGGCAGCATGATTTCCGCATCCAGCTCCTGCAAGAGCTCAGGGTATCGGGTCAGCAGACGCTGGCAAAACGGGCTGCAGCGCACGGTATGGCGCACCCATTGTGTGGTCTGGCGGCCATCATGTTCATCAGAGAGAATTTGCGAGAGTGTTTGCATCAAAAATCAGCTTGGCTGGTGGTATTATGTGGAAGATTTTTTTCGTTACCTTTTGTAACAGTTGAAGAATAACCCAAAAACAGGCCGGGCTGGGGCTGACGACCATCAGGTCTAGCCACCCTCATCACCAGGCCGCTGATAACACAACGATAAGTGCTTGCTGGAGATCTCTGAATGTCATCGATTGAAACCGTTCTGACCGAAACCCGCGTTTTCCCCCCACAGGAGGCCTTCAAGCAGGCAGCCACCATTTCAGGTCTGGAACAATACACCGCGCTTTGCCAGCAGGCCGAGCAGGATTACCCCGGCTTCTGGGCTGCGCTCGCGCAAAAGGAGCTGGATTGGCACAAGCCATTCACCGCCGTGCTGGATGAAGCCAATGCGCCTTTCTACCGCTGGTTTCACGATGGCGAACTGAATGCCTCCTACAACTGCCTGGACCGTCATCTTTCCACCCGCGGCGACAAAGCTGCCCTGATTTTTGAAGCCGACGACGGCACGGTCACCACCGTCACCTATCGCCAGTTGCACCAGCGTGTTTGCCGCTTTGCCAATGCCCTGAAAAAACAAGGGATAGGCAAAGGTGATCGCGTGATCATCTATCTGCCCATGAGTGTGGAAGCCATTGTCGCCATGCAAGCCTGTGCCCGTATCGGCGCCATTCACTCCGTGGTGTTTGGCGGCTTCTCCTCCAAGAGCCTGCACGAGCGTATCACCGATGTCGGCGCCAAGCTGGTGATCACCTCCGATGGCCAGATGCGTGGCGGCCGCGCCATGCCGCTGAAACCGGCCGTGGATGAAGCCTTGAGCTTTGGCGGTTGCGAAGCCGTGACCAGCGTGATTGTGTACAAGCGCACTGGCGGCGATGTCACCTGGAATGCGCGTGACTTGTGGTGGCATGATCTGGAAAGCGCAGAATCCGATTACTGCGAGCCAACCTGGGTCAATGCCGAGCATCCACTGTTCATTCTCTACACCTCAGGCTCCACCGGCAAACCCAAGGGCGTGCAGCACTCCACTGGCGGCTATCTGCTGGGTGCGGTCATGAGCATGAAATGGGTATTCGACCATAAAGCCACGGATATTTTCTGGTGCACGGCCGATGTGGGCTGGATTACCGGCCATAGCTATGTCGCCTATGGCCCGCTGGCGCTGGGCAGCACGCAAGTCGTGTTTGAAGGCGTGCCGACTTACCCCGATGCTGGCCGCTTCTGGCAGATGATCGAAAAGCACAAGGTCAGCGTGTTTTACACCGCGCCCACGGCGATTCGTTCGCTGATCAAGCTGGGCGGCGATTTACCGAATAATTACGATCTTTCCAGCCTGCGCCTGTTGGGCACAGTGGGCGAGCCCATCAACCCTGAAGCCTGGATGTGGTATCACAAAACCGTGGGCCGCGAGCGCTGCCCGATTGTGGATACCTGGTGGCAAACCGAAACCGGCGCACACATGATTGCCCCGCTGCCTGGCGCCATCAATGCCAAGCCCGGCTCCTGCACGCGGCCTCTGCCCGGCATCATGATGGATATCGTCAATGAAGATGGCAGCCATATTGATGGCACTGGCGGTGGTCTGCTGGTAGTCAAGAAGCCATGGCCATCCATGATACGCACCATCTGGAACGA
The DNA here is from genome assembly GCF_009858335.1 of Methylovorus glucosotrophus. Classification (NCBI taxonomy): domain Bacteria; kingdom Pseudomonadati; phylum Pseudomonadota; class Betaproteobacteria; order Nitrosomonadales; family Methylophilaceae; genus Methylovorus; species Methylovorus glucosotrophus. The sequence continues at coordinate 1,288,950 of NZ_VMSE01000001.1, read as the reverse complement.
CCCGGAGCGCTTCAAGAAATCGTATTTCCCCGAAGAGCTGAAAGGCGTTTACCTCGCCGGTGACTCAGCCCACCGTGACGATGATGGCTATTTCTGGATCATGGGGCGGATTGACGATGTGCTGAATGTCTCCGGTCACCGCCTTGGCACCATGGAAATTGAATCCGCGCTGGTAGCCCATCCGCTGGTAGCAGAGGCTGCCGTGGTCGGCAAGCCGCATGAGATCAAGGGCGAATCCATCGTCGCTTATGTGGTGCTGAAAGGCGCCCGTCCGGAAGGCGATGAGGCAAAACAGATTGTGGCGCAGCTGCGTGACTGGGTCGGCAAGGAAATCGGCCCCATCGCCAAGCCCGATGAAATCCGCTTTGGCGATAACCTGCCCAAGACGCGCTCCGGCAAGATCATGCGCCGCCTGCTGCGCTCGCTGGCCAAGGGCGAGGAAATCACCTCCGATATTTCCACGCTGGATAATCCCGCCATTCTGGAACAGCTGAAGCAGGCTGTTTCCTGATAAGTTGCCATCACAGGCTGACGTAAACGTCATGCATAAAAAAGCCGCAGCTATCTGCGGCTTTTTTATTGGCTTAATTGATTCGGGCTATGACCGATGCCGTCTTCTCATGCAATTGGCTGCTCATGCTATCTGGCAACGCGGCGCGATTGCTTGCCATAGCGTTTCCTCCACCAGATCAACACCCCGGTCACGGAGACCAGCACCAGCGCCAGGCCGCAGAAACTCACAAACACGCGGTAAGGCAGCCCAAACACCTGCCCCATGTGCAGTGCCCCCAGCCAGTTGCTGACAGTATTGCCGGCCTTGTCGCCCGTAGGCAGCCACCAGCCTTTGATCTCTCCCGTGGCAGCATCCATCAGTATCGCCGTGTTACCACGATCACTGCGCAGATCCGCATTGCTATGCACAAAATACGCATACAGCCCGCGCTGCCTGTCGAGCCGCAAGCGGTCTTCAAAATCCACCTTGAGCCCACGCTCAGCACTGAAACGCTGCATGGCTTGACGCGCCATGGCATGCGCCTGAGGCCAAGACATGGGCTCGCGAGTGAGAGGCTGCGCCAGTGGCGGAATGGAGCGCCATGAAAGATCAAAATCAAACATGGTTTTCATCACCGGCATATACACCTGCTCACGCAGATTGAACATGACACTGGACCAGGCAAACATCAGCAATACGATGCACAGCCACAAGCCAAACGCGCGATGCAGATCAAAGTTGATGCGGGTAGCACCGGCCTGCCACTTGATCAGCCATGCCGGTTTCCATCGACTAAGAAAGGACGATTTGGCCGCTTGTTGCCGACGCGGCAAGGTGAGATAAAAAGCGACCATGCTATCCAGCGTCCATAGCACGGCGATGATGCCAAAAATCAAGCGTCCGCTATTGCCCGGCAAGGCCAGCGAGTAATGCAATTTATAGAGAAAGCCCACCAGCGTTTCGCGCTGAAACAGGCTGTCGCCGCGCAGGCGCATCCCCAGCATGGCGCCGGTTTGCGGATGCAAGAACATCTCATCAGCCAGCAATGGTGCAGCTTTGCCATCGATAGATGGACCTGGGCTCAACCGGAACGCAGCGGATTCACCTGCTTCCACATGCAACAGCAATTCATCCACCAGCATGCCAGCAGGCGCCTGCCGCTGGGCAGCCTCGCGCAGCGCATAGGCATTCAGCGGCGCACGCCCCGCCTGCCATGCCGGGTGCAGCAAATGCGGATTCAGCCAGCCATCGACCTCCTCCTCAAACGCGATGATCGCCCCGGTAAACCCGGCCACCACCAGAAAAACCGCCATCGCCAGGCCTACCCAGCGATGCCAGATAACAAGATACGCGCGCATTACCAGCTATAGGTCAGCGTGCCCATCACATTACGGCGGTAGCCCCATTTGCAGCCATCGCCATAGTAGCCGCAGGTCGCCACATACTCCTTGTCGAACAGGTTGCTGGCATTGAGGGCAAACTTCCAGCCTTTCCATTGATCGCCAAGGCTGGCAAGGTCGTAACGCAAGGAGGCATCCACCAGCGTATAAGACGGCAACTTGTAGGTATTCTCATCGGTGCCGTACGTAGAGCCGATGTAGCGCAAACCGCCACCTACCGTTAAGCCCGCGAGGATAGACTCTGGCAACCTATAATTTGCCCACAATGCCGCGGCGTGTTTGGGAGCGCCGCTCGGTGTATTGCCCTTCACCCCATCATTACTTTTAGTGATTTCCAGCAGGGTATAGGTGTAGCTCGCCACCAGATCCAGGCCGTTATCCAGCTGCGATTTGGCTTCCGCTTCAAACCCACGCGACTGCACTTCGCCACGCTGAATCAGCTTGCTGCCTGCATCCAGCGGGTCATCTGTCGTGACGTTCTGGCGTGTCAGGTCAAAGACCGAAAACGTCAGCATGGTACGCTGCCCCGCGGGCTGGTAGCGTGCACCTAGCTCGTATTGCTTGCCGGTTTCAGGCTTGAAAGGCGTGTTGCCGCGCGCTTCAGAAGTCCGTCCGATGACGGGCAGGAATGATTCGGTATAGCTGGCATACGGTGCCCAACCATTGTCCGCCAGATAGACGACGCCGGTACGCCAGGTATTGGCGCTGTCATTCTGATGGTCAGAATTGCTGTCATCCAGATAATCGCGGGTAGAGGTTCTCGCCCAGTCGCGGCGGCCGCCCAGGGTCACTACCCACTTCTGGGCAATCTTGATTTGATCCTGCAAATAGAGGCCGGTCTGCCGCAAGCGCTGGGTGGTATCGCCAGTGACGGAATAGTTAGGCGTAGCCGTACCATACACCGGGTTGTAGAGATCCAGGCTGGAGACGGTGGCGAAGGTTTCATCTACGTGGCTTTTCATTTTTTGCGCGTCCAGGCCAATCAGCGCCGTGTGCTCAATGTCTTGCCCTTGGCCCCATTTCAGTTGCACATGGTTGTCGATGGCGAGATTATCCACATCATCCCAGCTACCACCGGAAAAGCGTCCCACAGTGCGCTGGTCGCTCTGCAGGCCGGTCATGTAGGTAGAGACCGTGGTGCTCTTCATGTTCTGGTAACGCAAGTTCTGACGGAACAGCACATTGTCGTTAAAAATATGCTCAAACTGGTAGCCCAGCGAGTATCGTTCCTGGTTGAATTTATCTATCCCTGGCTCGCCAACAAACCGGCTGGTGGATATCTTGCCGTAGGCGCTGCTGTAGAGCGTCCCTATGCGCGGCCAAGCTTGATAGCCTTGCCCGCGCTCGTTTTTCTGGTAATCGGCCAGCACAGTCAGTGTGGTGAAATCGCTGGGGCGCCAGGTAATGGCAGGGGCAATAAATACCCGGTCGTCCTTCACATAGTCAATCTGGGTATCACTATCACGTACCTGTGCAGTCAGGCGATAAGACAAGGTGCCATCGTCGGTTAGCAAGCCGCCAAAATCCCCCGCCAACTGTTTGCGGTCGTAACTTCCCAGTTGCACTTGCACCTCGTGCAATGGTTTATCAGTCGGCCGTTTGCTGACCAGATTGATCAGGCCACCTGGGCCGCCTTGTCCATACAGAATGGAAGACGGGCCACGCAGAATTTCCACCCGCTCCAGACCATAGGGCTCAATCACCGTGCCGCCCTGATTATTGAAGGCATAGGAGCGCAAGCCATCACGATATTGATCGCGGCCATTGGAATCAAAACCACGAATGGAGATGCTGTCCGCGCGGGGATCCGGGCCATTGGCCTCTGCCAGCACCCCGGCGGTATAACGCAATGCATCGCTGACAGACTGCACGCCCTGCATATCCATCTGCTCACGCGTGACAATCGCAATTGATTGCGGTGATTCGATCACCGCGGTATCGGTTTTGGTGGCGGTCAGGCTGCGCTTGGCAACATAGCCTTTGGCTGGCCCCGTGGGGCTCTCCTGCTCCGCCGCGGCACTGATACTCACCTCCGGCAGTTGCTCGGCCTTGGCAGAAGGTTGGAGCTGTGCTTCTGCCTTGCGCAGTGTATATCCGCCATCGCCCAGGGTCGCGGCTTCCAGCCCGGTATTAGCCAGCAAGGCGGCCAAACCGGCGTTTACCGTATAGCGACCTTGCAGACCTGCACTCTGGCGGCCTGCAGTCAAGGCGCCATCGACGGACAGCGCAATACCCGCCTCGGCGGCAAACTGGCTCAGCACCCGGCTAAGCGAGCCTGCCGGAATCTGATACTGGCGGGCATTGGATGCCTGCTGCTCTGCGGCCTGGGCAATATGACTCAGCGGCAGAGTGATGAGGCTTAACGGTAGCGCCAGCAATGTTAGCTGAACGGCATTGACGATGCGCTTCCTGGAAAAGCGCCCCTGTGTGTGACGATGTTGCATGAATTCCCCTTTAATGAAATTGATTCGGCAAAGCTTCATCTGTATTGCCAATCGAAATCAGAAAAGGGGAACCAGGCTGGCGAATTATTTTTGAGGCATGGCTCAACCCGACAATGACGCAGGCTCCAGCGTTACCCACCACGGCAACAGGCGATGCACACGCACAGGCAAGGTTTGCTCAAGCAGGTGTAGCGCCCGATCCGTATCCTGCAATGGGAACGCACCCACGATGCGCAAATGAGATAAGGCGGGATCGTAGCCCAGATGGCCACGGCGGTAGCGTTCAAGGCGGGAAACAAACTCCGGTAATGGCAGGTTGTCGGCCACCAGCATGCCATGCGTCCACGACTCCATGGCAGGGTCTGCTTCGTGGGCGGGCCGGATGGATATACCGTCAAAACTGCTCTGCTCGCCCGCCTGTACGATCAAGCCAGGCTGCCCGGCCTGCGGCAGGCGTATGGCAACAGCGCCCTCAAACACGGCCACATGCGAACGCTGGCCGTCATCCAGCACATTAAACCGGGTGCCGAGCGCCTGCAGCTCTCCATGCCGGGTGGAAATCAGGAAGGGACGGCCGGGCTGTATGGGGTCGGTGGCGGTCTGCACCCAGACCTCACCGGCGATCAATTCGATGCGACGTTCTTTGCTGCTGTAATGCATGTTGATGGCACTTGCGGTATTCATCCACAAGATGCTGCCATCCGCCAGTTGCATACGGCGGCGTTCGCCGATACGGGTGGTATGTTGTGCCATGAGGATTCCTGACCATTGCTGAACGGCTGGCTGCCGCGCGATACCCCAGCCGCCTGCGCTCAGCAGGCAGAGGGCCATGATGGATTTGACTGCGCGACGACGGCCCTGGCTTATGGTGCGCAAGGTCTGGCGCGCAGCGTCATCTTCCACGTGTTGAAATTTGCGCAGGACGCTTTCTACCTGCTGCCATGCCATGCGATGGGTGTTGTCTTGTTCCAGCCATGCCTGCCAGGCGGCACGTTGTTGTGCGTCAAACTCTCCCGCATGCAGCATGGCGAACCATTCTGCAGCCTGCTGCAGGGTGGCATACGAGGGGCTGATGCTGTCATGACGTTCCTGAAGCATGTCCATTAAAGTGGCTTGCCCAGCGTGAGGCATGCCAGCATGGCTTGTGCCATGTATTTTTTGATCATGCGTTCCGAAACCCCGAGTTCAATGGCGATATCGGCGTACTTCATGCCATCCATCTGCGACAGCAGAAAGGCCTGGCTGACTTTGGCGGGCAGACCGGCCAACATGCGCTCGATCTCGAACAAGGTTTCCAGCACCAGCAATCGCTGCTCCACCGAAGGCACCATGGACTCTGGCAACTGCATCAAGGCATCCAGGTAAGCCTGCTCGATCTCGCGACGCCGCCAGTGATTCACCACCAGGCCATGGGCAACCCGTGTCAGATAGGCGCGCGGCTCACGGATGGTCTGCTGCATGGGCGAAGACATGATGCGCACGAAAACGTCCTGCGCCAGGTCGGCAGCCTGATGGTTGCAGCCCAGCTTGCGACGCAACCAGCCCGAAAGCCAGCCGTGATGATCGTGATACAGGGTATGAACGGTGTCCGAAACAAAACCTGAAGACATGACAATAATGTATCAAATGAGAATTATTATCATATTAGAGTTAATAGTCGACAAAGTCAAAAACAGCGCCTGTGTTCAAGAGCAAAATACTGGCTAAGCTGTGTTACAGGCGACATTTACACCCTGGAAACCAGGCTTTACTGCACAAGCTGGGGCCACGCAATCACGTTAAAGCGCATGTTATAAGTGAAGGAACCGGATGAGAAAGCGGTGCAGAAACCACCCGGACGCAACCCGATGACTTGCTGCTTATCGGTCTTTATTACTTGTGCCAGAAACCCCTGATAAAGTCTGTGGCTTTGCTCCACAGGCTGGGCGTATTGGCGCCTGCATACTGTTTATCTTGCGGATATAGCATTTTTGCCCGCAGATACAGGGTACTGGCACGGTTGCCACTCCGGCAGAAACCCAATATGGGCCTCGGCGCATGGGCGATCAGATGTTTGTATTCCGCCACCTGCTGCGCCGTGATCTGATTGGGAATGACCGGAAATGCAATAAACTGCAAGCCAGCGGCCTCGGCAGCCGCCCGCAGCACGGGTGTTGTCGGCTGGCTGGCGCCACCCTCACCATCCGGTCGATTATTGATCAGGGTTTTATAACCGGCCGCCCCAATCTCAGGGATATCGTCCACCATTACCAGAGTGCAATGACTGAATGCGTCGTCTACTTTTACAGGATGAATCGCCATGATGCTTCCTCCTAAGTGTTAACAAACAGCCGGAAAAATAGTCCCCCTACCCTGCTGCTTCGCAGAATTGCTGATACAACACCTGCATGACCGCCAGCGCAGGGCCGGGCACAATCTGGTAGTAAATCTTCTTGCCATCGCGACGGGTAGTCACCAGCCCTTCTTCCCTTAATACGGTGAGTTGCTGCGAAAGCGTAGGCTGGCGAATGTCCAGCATACTCTCAAGCTCGCTGACGCACAGCTCCTGCTGAGTCAGCTGGCATAAAAGCATGAGGCGATCGGCATTCGCGAGTATGCGCATCAGGCGACTGGCCGCCTCCGCAGACTGATGCATGGCAGGAAGATCAATGGCAACGGACATGAAATACAGCTTCCAATCATAGGGTTAGTTGAATCTTCAATATTATATATTTTCATATAATATGTGTTAGTATTTTTTAAAGACACCTCATCAGGAGCAAGTGATGTTCCGCCAGTTATTCGAGCCCAACTCCTCTACCTATACCTATCTGATTACCGATGGCGATCAAGCCCTGCTGATCGACCCCGTCATTACCGAAATCGATATTTACCTCGCCCTGTTGGCAGAGCACCAGCTGGAACTGGCATGGACGCTGGAAACCCATGTGCATGCCGATCACATCACGGCAGGCGGTGAGTTGCGCCAACGCATAGGCTCGCGCAGCGCTGTCGGCGCCTTATGCGGTGCCAGCGCTGCAGACCGGCAACTGAAAGATGGCGACAGCGTCCAGCTTGGCAACGAGCAGCTTCAGGTGATTGCGACGCCCGGCCATACGCCCGGCAGCGTGTCTTTTCTGTGGAAAGATCGCGTATTTACTGGTGATTCACTGCTCATCAATGGGTGCGGACGCACCGACTTCCAGGGCGGCGATGCGGGCGTGCTTTACGACAGTATCAGCCAACGTCTTTTCACGCTGCCGGATGAAACCCTGGTCTACCCCGGGCATGATTATCAGGGGCGCCGCGTCAGCTGCATCGGGCAGGAAAAAACCATCAATCCGCGGTTGGCAGGCAAGTCTCGTGATGCTTTCATCGAGATCATGGCATCGCTCGATTTGCCCAAACCGCGCCTGATCGATATCGCGGTGCCGGCCAACCGGCGTTGCGGGGTCGATGAAGAAGTGGCACCGCAGGGCTGAGCAGCAAGACAGGGTATAATGGCGATCTTTCTTCACGCCTTTTGCCCTTGTCATGAGCCAGTCCGAGATTCAACGCCGCCGTACCTTTGCCATTATTTCCCACCCGGATGCGGGTAAAACCACCCTCACCGAAAAACTGCTGTGGTTCGGTGGCGCCATTCAGGTCGCCGGTGAAGTACGTGGGCGCAAAGCCGCACGCCATGCCACGTCTGACTGGATGGAACTGGAAAAGCAACGTGGCATCTCGGTCACGTCGTCGGTGATGCAGTTCCCTTACCGCGAACACATGATCAATCTGCTGGATACCCCCGGCCACGATGACTTTTCGGAAGATACCTATCGCACCCTTACCGCCGTCGACTCGGCCGTCATGGTGATCGACTCGGTAAACGGCGTGGAAGCGCAGACCATCAAGCTACTGAATGTATGCCGCATGCGCGATACGCCTATCCTCACCTTCATCAACAAGCTGGATCGCGAAAGCCGTGCGCCGATTGAGTTGCTGGACGAAATCGAGTCAACCCTGGGCATGCAATGCGCGCCCATGACCTGGCCTATCGGCATGGGCAAAAGCTTCCGTGGGGTGTATCACCTCTATAACGACAGCATTTCCTTCTTTGATCCGCACGCCGAAAAAGGCACCTCGGAAACCATCCAGGGGCTGGATAATCCGCGCCTGGACGAACTGATAGGCTCGCAGGCAGAAGAACTGCGCATTGATGTTGAGCTGGTGCGTGGCGCTTCCAGTACCTTTGATAAAGAAGCCTATCTCTCCGGCAAGCAAACCCCGGTGTTTTTTGGCTCGGCCATTAACAACTTTGGCGTGCAATCGCTGCTGGATGCCGTAGTTGAGCTGTCCCCCTCGCCCCTGCCCCGCAATACGGCCAGCCGTGAAGTGGCGCCCGGCGATGCCAAGTTCTCCGGCTTTGTGTTCAAGATACAAGCCAATATGGACCCCAAGCATCGCGACCGTATCGCCTTCTTGCGCGTATGTTCCGGCCGCTTTGAGCGCGGCATGAAAATCAAGCAGGTCGCCAGCGGCAAGATGCTGGCGGTGAATAATGCCATTACTTTCATGGCACAAGACCGCAACACCACGGACGAAGCCTGGGCAGGCGATATTATCGGCATTCCCAATCACGGCACGGTCAAGCTCGGCGATACCTTTACCGAGGGCGAAGACCTCAAGTTCACCGGCATCCCTTCGTTCGCGCCCGAGTTTTTCCGCCGTGCCCGACTGAAGAATCCGCTCAAGATGAAGCAACTGCAAAAAGGCCTGCAGCAGCTGGCGGAAGAAGGCGCCTCGCAATTGTTTCGCCCGCTGATGAGCAATGATCTGATTCTGGGCGCTGTTGGTACCTTGCAGTTTGATGTGGTTGCCCACCGCCTTGAGCATGAATACGGCGTGGATGTGGTATTTGAAAGTTACGACTGCTCTACCGCACGCTGGTTGCGCGGATCGGATGCCGATCTCAAGGCGATTGCCGACAAGTATGGCTTCAACGTTGCGCTGGATGGTGCCAACGAGTATGTTTACCTGGCGCCTAACCGCGTCAATCTGCAGATGGCACAAGAGCGTTACCCGGACATTCAATTTCTGGAAACCCGCGAAATTTTCTGATGTCAGAACGCTAGCTGAGCATTACCGTTTAAGCAGGACCATCGTTCAACTCTCGACTGATAATACGAGAGATCATCAGGGGGTAATACCATGTGTGCAGAAAAATGCCGATTGCGCGAACTGGATATTTTCAAACCCAACACCGCGCAAGAGTTGGAGTTCATGAAGAGCATCCGCTTGCGTAACGTCAAGTTCCCAGCGGGTAAAACCATCGTCAACGAGCGGGCATCGAGTGCCCAGCTCTACACCTTGCTTGAGGGCTGGGCTATCCGGCACAAAACCCTCAAGAATGGCCGTCGCCAGATACTCAACATCATGTTCCCGGGCGATCTGATTGGCCTGCAGCAAAACCTGCTGGACGAAAGCACCAGCAGTGTGGAAGCGATTACTGAAGTCGAATTATGCGAGCTGGATAAAAACAAGCTGTGGCTGCTCTACCAGTCGTTTCCATCCCTCGCCTATGACATCACCTGGATCTGTGCGCATGAAGAACAGATTGTGGATGACAATCTGCTGAATGTCGGGGCGCGTTCGGCCGTGGAAAAAATTGCCATGCTGATTCTGCATGTGTTCAAGCGTTATCGGGCGCTCTACCCCGAAGCGGGCAAAGTCATTCCGTTTCCACTGAACCAGCAGGATGTTGCCGATGCGCTGGGGCTTTCACTGGCGCATACCAACAAGTCATTGAAAAAACTGGAGAAGCTTGGCTTGCATAGAATTCAGGATGGCAAACTGACCATCATGAATGAAAAAGCGCTGGCTACCGTGGCGGATTACTTCGAATCACCGATCACGCCGAGACCGCTGATCTGCTGATGCAATACCTCCGGGGCCATGCCAGCGCCCCGGATCAAATGGCTTGAAACTAGGCTTTTTTCGTCAGCCAGGACATCTTGATGCTCTGCGCGCCGATATCAAACACGACATCGGCATCGTCCGCCAATAGCTGCAGGGCCGCACGGTCAATAATGGCATTCGGAGCATCCACTGGGCGCTGCGCGTTAACATCATAAAGGGGATGCGTGATCACAATCTCCAGGCGCCTGGGGTCCTGAAAATGGATATGCAGATCGATAGGCTGCTGGGCATGATCTTCGATGTAGCACAACAAGCCCAGCCATGCATACAAAAAGGGCGATTCGCGCACCAGGGCATAATCCACGCCGGTATCCTCTGGCAGCCGCTCAACCGAGATATTGCGCAGGGTCAGAAATCCTGACATGAGCTTGAGGCCTGACGCCACAATATCCTCAGGCAAGGCTTCATTGTCGCTGGATTCATCCCATATACTCAGGGCGCGAATGCCCAATACCGCTTCTTCCAGTTGCAGGTCTATCTTGTTCAGACGCTCCAGCGTCTTGCCTTTATTAAGCACATCTTTTTCAATATTGCGCCGCATGATGGAGTGATTCATGCGGCTGACAGAAATCGGCCCCAGCAGATTATGGCGCAGCACCGAAAATACCTTGAGGAATACATGATGCCGTATGCCAGCCAATTGCCAGTGGGTGTGCGACGATGCTGACTCTTGTATTGTTGTCGTCATTCTTAATCCCTTCGTCGTAAAGTCCGCGATTAAGCGGTACTGCTCAGAATGCGGTTCAGCACAGCGAGGTCTATTGGTTTTTCCAGGTAATGATCAAATACCTTGGTCGCCTCGACGGCTGCCGCATCTTTTGCTGAGTGTCCGCTGACGGCGATAAATCGCGTGTTTGGCCCCAGTCTTTTATCCTGCACTTGCTTCAACAACACCAGCCCATGCATATCTGGCAAATTCAGGTCCATGAATACCAGATCAAATGCCCCATCATTCAGTTTTTGCATGGCGGATTGCCCATTCACCACCCACTCCACTTCATGCCCTAATAGTTCCAGCAACTCTTTAAAGGTAGCCCCTGCTTCCGGGTAATCTTCCACAATCAGAATACTTTTTTTCATGACCCCTGCAGTTCTATTCTAACGGTTTGATTTTATATATATTTTACATTTATAAGTTTAATATTTTTGAATCTAATGCGAAATTCTTTGCGCGGCTTCATCCCCCAGAATCGTGCACGGCAAATGCACAATAAAACTCACATAGCCTTCTGCATGTTCATAGCGAATATCCCCCTGATGGGCCGCGATGATCTGGTGGGCAATATAGAGGCCCAGCCCCAGGCCAGACTTGTTACGCTCACTTACTCCCTGCCGGCGCTTGAAGGGGTCAAACAACACGCCTACCGTCTCGGCCGGGATTTCTGGGCCGGCATTTTTCACATGAAGGTTAACTTTCTCCGTATCGCGACTCAGCAAAACCCTCACCGGCTGGCCTGCCAGCCCATGGTGACGGGCATTACTGAGCAAGTTGGATAGCACCTGTGCAATACGGTCGGCATCCACCTGCGCTTCTATGTTGTCCGGGATATCGGCCTCTACCTGAATATCCGGATATGCGGTGACATGCTCAGCCAGCATGTCACGCACCAACAGCGATATATCGGTAGGCTGTATATCCAGCGGCAATCCAAGCCCGGCCTGCAAACGGCTCATGTCCAGCACCTGATGCACCAATCGCTTCATGCGCATGCTGGAATTCTTGATACGCTCGCCCAGCTTGTTCGAACTCGCCCCGTCCTGCATTTCCAGCATTTGCGCCGCCATGGTGATGGAGTTGAGCGGGTCACGCAGATCGTGTCCCAGCATGGCCATGAGCTGGATACGGTGACGCTCGTTGCGGGCATTATGGGCATTGCAGGTTTTCAATAAATCCATACGCAATTCCTGGGCCATGGCCACATCCAGCGGACTCCAGGCCTCAGATTGCCCTTGAACGGTCTCTTTCCACTCTGCAAAGGAGCCGCGCGGCGTCAACCTTGGTCCCAGGGGGCCTATCTTGTATTGCTTCTCCGGCTTGCCGCCCCAGCGTATGGTATGGATGAGTTCGCGCCGGATAAACAGCAGCCAGCTCTTGTGCACCTTATCGATCGAGATTGCCATGACACCGCAGATATCGCCCATGACCGAACGCAGATTGGCGGGGACATCTTCGACCTTGTGGGTGGCATATACATCGGGCAGCGACTGATTCAGCCAGAATAGCCAGGCCCGTATGAATGCCTCGGGGACGTCACCAGTGACGGCGCTTTTGCCATCGTAACTGATCACGGCTGCATCCGAGGGGATCAAGCCTGCCATGTCCCCGATCGCACTGCGGAGCTGGCTACCAAAATCTTCAGCGTCCATCAGTGCTGGCAACAGGGTCACACGCAATTCGGCGACCTGTTCACGACGGGTATGCGCTTCAACGGCTTGCAGGCGCTGTATTTCAGAAGAGAGTATGGTGCCCAGCATATGGCAGCTCATACGCACTTCACGGCTGATGCGATGGGGCTGCATGTGATGGCAGGCAATCATGCCCCACAGCTGCCCATCAATCACAATCGAAATGCTCATGGAGGCAGCAACCCCCATGTTCTGCAAATATTCAATATGGATAGGTGAGACGCTACGCAGCTGGCAAAAACTCATGTCCAGCGGCGGCATGCCGGGCCTCTGCAACAAGGTGACCGGCGGCTCATCCACGTCGGCAATCAGCCGCAGGGTATTCAGCAAATACAGACGCCTGGCCTGTTGCGGAATATCCGCCGCAGGATAGCGTCGACCACGCCAATCCTCCAGGCTTGAATGACGAGCCTCGGCGACAACTTCGCCACTGCCATCCTGGCGAAAGCGATAGGCCATGACCCGGTCAAACCCCGTCAACTCCCGGTAGTGGTCGGTGACGCGCTGCAAAAGAGTTTCAATATCGGTCTGGTCCCGCAGATCATTCAATAACTGCTGAAAATGCGTGGAAAAAAACACATGCTGATCAGAGCCAGCCAGAACCGGCTCAATTTCTGCCACCACCATATCGCCTGCTGCCACATGCAGCATCAGTTCAAATACCCCATGCGGCGTGTGTATATGGCATACCCGGGTGTTTTGCTGCGATACGAGATAGTCTGAAATCAATGAGGACGCGCCGGTGAGCTTTGACAGATGGTGCGCCTGCAAGGACTGCCCCAGCATCGGCACATCGCCCAGAAACTCTGCGGCATTCTCGCTGCAATATTGCAAGGTGCCGTCCAGATCAAACGCCAGCAAGGCGCCATAAGATTGAATGGCGCCCGCCAGATGAATGGGCTCCTGATCGCAATTCTGCAAATTGACACTAATTTGCATGGCTAGCCTGAACGAGAGCAGATGGGTGATAGATTTTCAAACACAAGGCAAAGGCATCGCGTGCGCCTTGTTCGGCGGCTGTCTCGCCCGCCTCATCCAGGCATTGATTATCCAGGGCATGGGCAAAGGTCTGCCATGGCGTGCGCCCATGGCTAAGTGCCAGCCTGAAGAAATGCGGTATGCGATCAGGGGCGATTTGCGCGATGCGTGGGTATAGCGCGATAGCGCCGAGCATGGAGCCTTCAATCACGTACTGCATGCCCCAGCGATAGCCTGTGAGCGACGCGGCAGATACTGGCAGGGCTGGCGACGGATCAACATGCATGTGCGCGGGAGCAGGCAGTTCCAGATCAACACAAAGCGAACGCAATCTGCGCAGGTTGGATTCGGCGACATGCGCAGGCAAGGAATCAGGCATGGCATGTATCTGGGGAAGCATTTGCAGCAGCCAGGCATGAAAAAGGCCGAGATGATCCAGCACATCAGCATAGGCAGCCTGTGGAGCCGATATGCGGAGGCGAGCATCCAACTCGCGATGCAAGGGCTGCGTGGCGGTACGCAAACGCTGCATCAGCTGAGAGACTCCATTCTTACTGCGGGCAGAGACCGTCAAGCATGTAGCCTTTCCTGTTTTTTGAATTGTTATTTTTTGGATAATTATAGGGAAAGTAGGAATTGTCCGATATGTCATTTGACATAGTGCATTCGGACTAACGATCAAGTGGGAATTCAATAAACACGCGGGTAACGGATGATCAGAAAGCGGTTTCCCGATCAATAAACTCCCCTATCGCTTGCACTACACGCCCGTCCCCCTGAAACGGTCGCGCCAGCCGCAGCGCCATGCCTATGTGCCCTTCGTTCTCAAAGTAGCACAACTCCACCCTGCCGCCTGCTTTCTGGATATGCTGGGCCAGGCTCTCACTATTACGTGGAAGTACGGTCTCATCCTTGCGCCCCACCAGCAACAGCACAGGCGGATTCGGTGGCTGCAGCACATTCACTGGCTGCGCCAGATATTGCAAGTGCTCCCCAGGAAAAACAGCCTTCAACCTGGCCGTCTGCAAGGGCAGAAAATCATAAGGGCCCGCCAGACCAATAATGCCTCGCAGATCCATAGGCGACATGGCCTGTGCCTGAAGATATGTGGGATCAAGCGCCAGCAAGGCGGCAATATGGGCCCCCGCAGAATGCCCGGCTACAAATATGCGCCCGGGGTCGCCACCATACTCCGCAATATGCCTATGCACCCACGCCACTGCCGCCGCCGCATCTTCGACGAATGCCGGAAAAACGACTTCAGGGTATTTCCGATAGTCCGGAATAACGACGCTATACCCTCGCGCCGTCAATGCTTCGGCAACAAAGCGATAGTCCTGCCGCCGCCCGGACTCCCAGCTGCCACCATAAAAAAACACCACTACCGCACGACTCTGGCCGTGAGCGGGAACATAGACATCGAGCGCATTGCCATGGCTCTGCTGATACACAATATCCGGCTGAAGACGGTAGCCGCTGGATGGAATCATGGCATTCATCCAGCGAACCGGCGAGCAGGCACTGCAAAGCAATGCAATAAAAGCAAACAAAGTGCGTTTGGTCATCGAGTGAGAGCAGGAAATGAAAAATGAAGAACTTGCCCTATATACGCAAAGCAAGCCAAAGCAGATTCAGAACGGTGTTGCCACAAAAAATTCAGGCAAAAAAATGGGCCTGCAGGTGCAGGCCCGAAATATTGTTGGGGGGGTATCCAACAACAGGGAAGAGACTCCATATTAGCGTCGCCCCCATTTATTGTTGTGTTGATAGTCACAGCAAAGCCAGAATGCGCGTAGCCCAGATCACATCGACGATAGATGGCCGTATTCAGACCATGATTCATGCAGGAATGACCGCCGGGAGCGGCATTGAAGACAAAGCGGTGAGTAAAGACCAAGGCGTCAAATGGTATCGCTGATGGCTTGCAACTGTTGAAAGCAGGTCATGATGGCGTCTATATTGCCCTTACTGTCACGCAAGGTTTCAAGATACCCCGGGGCTTCTGCCTGATCATTGAGGATATAGCCGACTTGCCAGAGCGGATTCAATCCATTCACCGCATCCGCTAGCTTGCCGTAATACAGAATCTCTTTATGCACGCCTTTTTGCAACGCATCCATCGTATGTTCGGCTTTCACGATGCTGAGGGGGCTACCGACCAGCAGGTGAATAAAATACTCACCGTCATATATCATGGTGCCGCGTATCTGTTGCTCAATAAAAAAACGTCGATAAGTACGAATTTCGTTGCCGATATGGGTCAGGTCTACATTTTTGGCTTCCACGATATAACAGTAAGCCAACAAAATTTCTTTCATGGGGAATCAAATCACTCAGTATTAACAACACTATCCCTGCAGGATTCATACCCGAGCCACAAGGATACAAAAGCACTCTCAAGTCATTGATTTAAATCAATCCTGATTTAAATCAACTGTATGCCGCTCATGACATATCGTCGCTAGTGTCGGTATTCCGTCAAATGGCTGAAAAAGCCGGCAGGCCAGCACCAAATAACAAACCCCCAGCGCATACGAGAGCTTATGCACTGGGGGTTCAGAAAAGACGATGACTAAAGCGGTGTACCCAACAAGCCGATCAATCCGATAATGATCAGATACAAAGCGACAATGTAGTTCAGCAGCCGTGGCATGACGAGAATCAGTATGCCGGCTATCAAAGAAACAATGGGCCCAAGGGTAAGGTGTAGATTCATCGCACGCTCCTGTCTAGGTGGATAATTGAACAACGGCAAAATGGGATCACGGTTGAGCATCCTGGGATGCCGTGACAAATTTGGGTGTCACGCGCCAGATGGTGTTGCCCACATCATCGGCCACCAGCAAAGCCCCATGCTGATCGAGCACCAGGCCTACGGGCCGCCCCTGTGCTTCTTCATTTGCGTTAAGAAAACCCGTCAACACATCCTGCGACGTGCCGGAAGGTTTGCCATCGGCAAAGGGCACAAAAATCACTTTATATCCGCTCTTGGGATTACGGTTCCAAGAGCCATGCTGGCCGATGAACATGCCCTCCGCATAGGCTGATGGCAAGGTATTACCCTTGGCAGCGAGCAAGCCCAGCGATGCGGTATGAGGACCCAGCGCATAATCCGGAACGATTGCTTTGCTGACTTTCTCGGCATCCTGAGGCTGCACGCGGGTATCCACATGTTGTCCGTAGTAGCTGTATGGCCAGCCATAAAAAGCGTTTTCCTTGACGGAGGTCAGATAGTCCGGCACCAAGTCGCTACCAATTTCATCGCGCTCGTTCACCACGGTCCATAAAACGCCCGTTTGGGGTTCCCACGCCATGCCATTCGGATTGCGCAAGCCGGATGCAAATATCCGGTACTGCCCGTTTTCCGGATTGACCTCGAGAATGGCGGCGCGATCTTTTTCGATATCCATGCCATTCTCCGCCACGTTGCTGTTAGAGCCCACGGTGACATACAACTTGCTGCCATCGGGACTGGCAATCACATTCTTGGTCCAGTGATGGTTGATGCCGGCAGGCAAATCCACCACCTTTTCACCTGCGGCTTCAATATGATCCGCTCCCGGCGTATAGGGGAACTTGACCAGTGCATCCGCATTTGCCACATAGAAAGTATTGCCGACCAGCGCCATGCCAAATGGGGAATGCAGGCCTTCGATAAACACCTTGCGATAATCCGCTACACCATCGCCATCGGTATCACGCAGCAAGGTAATCCGGTCAGGACTTTTAACCCCTGCGCCAGCCCGCTGCATGAACCAGCCAGCAATCCACCCCCGCAGGCTGAATGTTTGGTCGTCTTTTTGCGGGGCATTGCTTTCCGCCACCAGAAGATCGCCATTGGGCAAGGTATACATCCAGCGCGGATGATCCAGGCCGCTGGCAAACCGGCGCACTTCTAGCCCTTCTGCCGCGATTGGTTTGGCACTGCCATCCCAGCCGACAGCCTTGGCGACATTGACCGTGGGGAGCAAGGTGGATTTGGGAGCTGGCAAGGCAGGCTTTGCGCCCATGCCATCGGTGACGGGAAGGTTTGCTGTATCGCCGCATCCGGCAAGGGCTAAAGCAATCAGGCTAATGGGTAAAATCTTTGATGCTGACATTCAATCATTCCTTACGCTGCAAAATAAAACATGCTGTCAGTATATGCCCCGATGGCATTAGCGCCTGTCAGCGATGCCATGTGACACATGTAGGACCCTTCCTACACACGCAGGATATTCAGGCGTCGCTCAAACCTTATTCAAACAAACCATCTGTTAGCTATACCGACAGGTACGCTATTCCTCTGCTCTGAATATAGCGTTATATTGCCAGCATGATAATAAAAATGAGCACAGCTCAAGTTGCGCCTGAAGCCGCTGTTCCGCGCGATTGAAGCAAGTGCCCATATAACATCGACCAGCATTAAGACAAGAACAAACTTGCCGTTATAGCAATATACAAAGCTGGATACTAGGATGAGGGAAGATCACTTACTGGCATGGGCATACAAGCGTCAGACAGGTCATTGCTCCACAAAATTGGCAAAATAAAACCATGGGGAGGAGATGGGAAGCTCTGGCCATGGCTGATTTTGGTGATTTGCCTCAGCGTGACATATCAGCTTTGGCATCAGACCAGAGAACAGGAGTCTCTGAAACTCGAAGCTGAGTTTGGCCTGAAGTCGCAACTGGTTGTGAACGAACTCGAGCAGTATCTTGCGGTTCAGGATCGGATGCTGCGCGGGGTGCAAAGCCTGTTCAAAGCCTCCAACTCGGTCGAGGAAGAAGAGTTTCTCGCCTATACCGACAGCCTGAAAAATCTGGACAATCATCAAGGCCTGCTGTGTGTGGCCTTTGCAGGCCTGGAACCTCCCCTACCCCCATCGAAGCGCGTGGGCCAGCCCTTGGCAGAGACTTCAACGCTGGATATTGAGAAACGCCATATCCCCGTTGTCTACAGCCAGCCCTTCTCGGGCAGTGATGCGTGTATCCGGCAAGACATCAAGACCCCCACCAGCCGGTTTACTGCCTTCAAGCAAGCCATGCAAAATGCTGAAACGCATATCACCCCGCCCATCATGCGGCAAAATCGCGCTTCCAATATTGCGACGCTAGACATGATCCTGCCCGTGTATTCGAACAGGATTCAGGATCAATCGATCGCCCAACGTGAACATCATATTCAGGGCTGGGTATTTTCCAGCTTTGACATCGCGACGCTGATGGGAGAAATATTTCAGCAGGAGATTTCAGAGCTTGCCATCCATATCACGGATATTTCAGAGTCCCGGGCACTATCGGTCTACCAGACGCCAGGCGCAGATAAGGTCAAGAATCCTCGCTACGAATCCTCCAGATATCTGGAAATACATGGCCGCGTGTGGAGTGTGCATATTGCCTCCAAGCCCGCTTTCGAAGCAGCGCTGGATCGCCATCGCTCCAGCCTGATCGCCGGCGCGGGGCTCGCGGTCAGCGTGCTGCTTTATCTGCTCAGCCGGCTGTTTGCCTACCGTACACAGACGCTGAAAACCATGCGTGACATGCACAAGGATCTCATCTTGAGCGAACAGCGCTGGAAATTCGCCCTGGAAGGTTCCGGGGATGGCGTCTGGGATTGGGATATCGAAAAAAATGAGGTAATCCGCTCTTCACGCTGGAAGACCATGCTGGGCATGGAGGACTGGGAAATGGGCCCCGAACTGGAAGCATGGAAAGAGCGGATTCACCCGGAGGATGTCTCCAGAGTGCTGAGCGACCTGGAAAAGTACATGAACGGGGAAACCACGCAATACATCAATGAGCATCGCCTGCTTTGCAAGGATGGCAGCTGGAAATGGATACTGGCACGTGGCATGGTGGTCGATTGGGCGGCGGATGGACGGCCGTTGCGCATGGTGGGCACGCATACCGATATCAGTAAGCTCAAGGAATCGGAAAGCCTGGTGTGGAAACAAGCCAACTTCGACCAGCTGACCGAGCTTCCCAATCGTCGGATGTTTTATGACCGACTGGCGCAGGAGATCAAGAAATCCAACCGCCTTGCCCTGCCCCTCGCACTGCTGTTTCTGGATCTGGACCATTTCAAGGAAGTGAATGACACGCTTGGCCATGACAAAGGCGACCAGTTGCTGCAAGAAGCCGCCCGCCGCATTAATCATTGCGTGCGCGATACCGACACCGTAGCCAGGCTGGGCGGCGATGAATTCATCGTTATCCTGAGCGAGCTGGAAGACTTGAACAGCATAGACCGCATTGCCCAAGCCATCCTGTGCAAGCTCAGCGCATCTTTCAAACTGGGCGAAGATATTGCGTTTGTATCGGCCAGTATGGGTATTACACTCTACCCAACGGATGCCAACAGCATCGATAATCTGCTCAAAAACGTGGATCAGGCGATGTATTCAGCCAAAGCCAGCGGCAGGAATCGCATCAGCTACTTTACGCCCTCCATGCAGCAAGCTGCCCACCAGAAAATGCTGATTACCAATGATCTGCGACTGGCGCTGCAGGAACAGCAGCTGCAAGTGCATTACCAGCCGATTATTCACCTGGCGAGCGGCACCATACAGAAGGCCGAGGCGCTACTGCGCTGGCATCATCCGCAACGTGGCATGGTGAGCCCTGCCGAATTCATTCCGATTGCCGAAGACACCGGCCTGATCATGGAGATAGGCGACTGGGTGTTTGAGCAGGCAATGGTGCAGGTCAAGAAATGGCAGCAGCAGCGCGGGGCGCATTTCCAGATCAGCGTGAATAAATCGCCTGTGCAGTTCAAGAACGATAGCTCCACGCACGACCAATGGCTGGATTACATGAAACAGCTAGGCCTGGTGGGTCAGAGCCTGGTGGTGGAAATTACCGAGGGGCTTTTGCTGGATACCAGTCAGAATGTCTCCAAAAAACTGCTGGCGTTTCGCGATGCCGGGATTCAGGTGGCACTGGATGACTTTGGTACCGGCTACTCTTCATTGGCTTATTTGCGCCGGTTTGACATTGATTACATCAAGATCGACCAATCCTTTGTGCGCAATATCTCCACGCAGCCAGACGATCTCGCACTGTGTGAATCCATCATCGCCATGGCGCACAAGCTGGGTTTGAGCGTGATCGCAGAAGGCATAGAAACGGAAGAGCAATGTGCCCTGCTGAAAGCGGCGGGTTGTGATTACGGCCAAGGTTACTGGTTCTCGCCCGCCGTCCCAGCCGATAAATTTGAAACGCTGGCGTTTTAAGCTCAGCGGCAACAGTAAAGCTTAAGGCTGTGCAGCCAGCAGGCCACGCGCCAGTGTGCCTACCTCTTTCACCGCCTGCTCTATCGTCGGTGTCCAGGGATGACTGAAATTAAGCCGAATGAAATTGCGCAGCTCTCCCCGACGGCTA
This sequence comes from Methylovorus glucosotrophus, assembly GCF_009858335.1. Classification (NCBI taxonomy): domain Bacteria; kingdom Pseudomonadati; phylum Pseudomonadota; class Betaproteobacteria; order Nitrosomonadales; family Methylophilaceae; genus Methylovorus; species Methylovorus glucosotrophus. The sequence continues at coordinate 1,267,928 of NZ_VMSE01000001.1, read as the reverse complement.
AACAAGGCGCCAGGCGCAATCGAGATCCCTTTCGCAATACATAAGCCGTAAAGATCCAGAGCATCCACTCCTACAGGCAACTCCAGCCAGACCACATAACCGCCGCCGGGGTGCGAAATACGGGTGCCCGCAGGAAAATGCGCCTCCACCGCTGCCTTGATCAACACGTAGTTGGATTTCAGCATGTGGCGCAAATGCCGCAAATGCAGGGCATGGCTGCTGCGCTTCATGAATTTGGCTATGGCGATCTGCGGCGCGGAAGGAATGGAAAGGCTGTTGAGGAACATTAGCTTTTCCACTTTTTCACGGTACTGCCCCGGCAACGCCCAACCCACCTGATAACCGGGAGCAAGCGACTTGGAAAACGAAGCGCAATGCAGCACCAGTCCGTCCTTGTCATAGGCCTTGATCGGCAATGGCGGCGCATCGGCAAAATACAGCTCCTGGTAGACATCATCTTCAATCAGCGGAATGCGCTTCGCCGCCAGCAGATTAACCAGCGCCTGCTTCTTGGCATCCGGCATGACCGAGCCTTGTGGATTCTGGAAATTGGCGGTCAGCAGCACGGCGGCAATCTGCACGTTTTCCATCAGCGCCTGCAAGGCGTCGAGCTCCATGCCCTCTTCCGGATGTGTGCGCACTTCAGCCACCTTCATGCCCATGCGCTCCACAGCATTCGCCAGCGCATAATAACCCGGGGCTTCGACAGCGATGGTATCGCCAGCCTTGGCGACGGCCTGCAGGCACAGGCTGATCGCCTCCGTTGCGCCGTGGGTAATCACGATATCGCGCGGCGAGACATCCATGCCGACATCAAGATAACGTTTGGCAATCTGCTGCCGCAGGCTTTCATTGCCGGGCGGCAAATCATTCAGCACACCCCAGTCGCCATTATCGGCATTCAGGGCGTTTTCATAATTACGAATTTTCTTGACCGGAAACAGCTGTGCGTCTGGGAAAGGCGAGCCCAGGGGAATCGTGCCGGACTCGCGTATGGAGCGCAGCGTGGACAATACCAGTTCAACTTGTGTGAGCTGACGCGCAGGGGCGGCAGCGGCATGGGGTTTGCGCGATGGTGGCTGACGCTGGGATACATAATAGCCAGACTGCGGATGGCTGTAGATCACGCCCTCTTGTTCCAGCAGTTCGTAGGCTTTGATGACGGTACTGATGCTGACCTTGTACTTCAGGCTCGCTTCACGTACCGAAAAGACTTTGTCGCCAGGGCGAAGCACGCTCTCATCGATTAATGCTCGGATGCGCGTAGCGACGGTGACGTATAACTTCATGGGTATATCAGGGTAGCCGGGGACGGCTTAATATACCCTAGTCCCTGCCCGCCCGGCAGGGATTTTTACTTCATGCAGCCTGCGCTGCCCGGCTCAGGCTGCAAGCTGGTCGAACAAGCCCATGCCATAGGCGGTAAGTTCGGTGGTCCAGCGGCCTGCATCATCGCAATGCACCGTCACCACACCATGCTCGGCAAGACTGGTCAGGTGTCGCTGTAAGGTGCTCATGCGCACGCTCAAACGCTTGCATAAGGCAGCCATGGGAATGGTCTTGCGGCCACGTTGCGTCTCCGCCAGCATGTCGCCAAGCAAGGCGCTCAGAAAGTATTCGACCTCCTGGGCCGTTTCTACCCTAAGCGGCTGCACGATGTGGCTCCATGATCACCGGTACTGATTTGGAAGTCGGCGTGTGCGAAATATCCGCTACGCTTTCCAGCGGTACCAGATTGTTGGTCTCTGGGTAATAGCCACCCAGGCAACCACGGGGAATGTCGTACTCCACCAGCAGGAAGCGGTCTGCGCGGCGGGTAATGCCATCCTGCCATACGCTCACCAGGTCAACGTATTCGCCGGCTTTCAGGCCATGCTCAACCAGATCTTCCTTATTAACGAATACGACGCGACGCTCGCCAAAAATACCGCGATAGCGATCATCCAGGCCGTAAATCGTAGTGTTGTACTGGTCATGCGAACGCGTGGTCATCAGGTTGAATACCTTGCTGCCAAACTGCTCGCGTGCCTTGTGGATAGGCAGATCGCGGGGAATGGCATGCACGCGGAACTCGGCCTTGCCTGTGGCAGTACGCCATACGCGGTCGTAAGAAGGTACGGGCAGGCGGAAGCCACCTGGCACCTTGATGCGTTCGTTGTACTGGGCGAAATCCGGCAACACGCGCTCGATGTCATTGCGGATGCGGCTGTAATCTTCCACGTACCAGAGCCATGGCGTTTTGCTGTTTTTCAGCGTGGCATGGGCAATACCGGCCACAATCGCTGGCTCGGACTTCAGATGTGGCGAAGCGGGCTTGTTCATGCCGTAGGAGATATGCACCATGCTCATGGAGTCTTCTACCGTCACGCCTTGTGCGCCAGAAGCTTGCATGTCGACTTCGGTGCGGCCCAGGCATGGCAGTATCAGCGCATCTTTGCCGTGTACCAGGTTGGTGCGGTTAAGCTTGGTGGAAATCTGCACGGTCAGGTCGCAATTACGCAGCCCCTGCCAGGTACGGTCGGTATCCGGTGTTGCAATCGAGAAGTTGCCGCCCAGGCTGATGAAGACCTTGACGTCGCCATCCAGCATGCCACGGATGGCACTCACCACGTCATGCCCATGCTTGCGTGGTGGCTCAAAGTTGTAAACCGTGCCCAGGCTATCCAGGAAGGCGTTGGAGGGTTTTTCGTAGATACCAATGGTGCGATTGCCCTGCACATTGCTATGGCCGCGCATCGGGCACAGGCCTGCGCCGGGCTTGCCGATATTGCCGCGCAACAGCATCAGATTGGTAATCATCTGAATGGTGGCCACGGAATGTTTGTGCTGGGTAATACCCATGCCCCAGGTGGCAATCACGCGCTCACCATTGGCATAGATAGTGGCCACGGATTCAATCTGCTCGCGGCTGACGCCAGACTCAACCAGGATAGGCTCCCAGCTTTCGGCGCGAATGTCGGCAGCAAAATTGTCAAAGCCGTGCGTATGTTGCTGCAGGAAATCCACATCCATGATGCGTTTGCCGCCAGTGGCAATCGCCTGATCATCCCATTCGATCAGGCATTTGATCATGCCTTTGACAAAGGCCAGGTCACCACCCAGTTTGGGTTGAACATAAATCTCACTGATCTTGGTGCCGCCAAATGTCACCATTTCGACGATGCTTTGCGGGTCGGCAAACTTTTCGAGGCCACGCTCACGCAATGGGTTGATGGAGACAATCTTGGCGCCACGGCGAGCACACTCGCGCAGTTCGCCCAGCATGCGAGGATGGTTGGTAGCCGGATTATGCCCGAACAGCAACAAGGTATCAGTATGCTCAAAATCTTCCAGCGTCACACTGCCCTTGCCGATGCCGACCATTTCCGGCAGGCCAACACTGGTGGACTCGTGACACATGTTCGAGCAATCCGGGAAGTTATTGGTACCGAATTCACGGCCGAACAGCTGATAGAGGAAAGCCGCTTCGTTACTGGCACGGCCAGAAGTGTAAAACACGGCCTGATCGGCATGCGACAGCGTACTCAGCTGACGGCCAATCATGGCATAGGCTTCATCCCATTCCAGCGGGACGTATTTGTCGGTGGCGCTGTCGTAGCGCATGGGATTGGTCAGGCGCCCCTGGTCTTCCAGCTTGAAATCACTCCACTCCATGAGTTCAGCCACCGTGTGCTTGGCAAAGAACTCAGGGGTGACTCGCTTGGCAGTAGCCTCGGCAGCAACTGCCTTGACGCCGTTTTCACAAAACTCAAAGGTAGACGTGTGCTCTTTGTCAGGCCATGCACACCCGGGGCAGTCAAAACCGTCAGGCTGATTCTGCGACAGCAAGGTAATGACACCTTTCGCCGGAATGCGCTGATTTACCAGCTGAAAAGCCACATTTTTCAATGCGCCCCAGCCAGCAGCAGGGTGTGGATAATGGCGAACAACTTTGTTATCTGACATATGCGGGCAAACTTCCTGTTAACTCGATGATTCGGCTGTTTAAGAAGCCAGCAGCCGGATTTGGATATGGTTATCCTATGGGCATCGCGTCAGGATTGGCAGACACAGATAAAGGGAATTTTTACAGTACAGTTGTCAGCACAGATGGGCCATATACAACGCAGGCCAGCGAGAGACCTCTAGAAATTGCCACCGCGCTGAATGGGGATGGGCGGCTCTTGCATCAGCGCAACCTGCTCACGCAGCTCCAGAATGCGATCCTGCCAGTATTGCTGGGTATTGAACCAGCTGAAAACGCGCGGAAAAGCGGGGTCGCTCCAGCGCATGGCCAGCCAGCCCGCGTAATGGATTAGCCTCAGCGTGCGCAAGGCTTCGATCAGATGCGCTTCGGCTGGGTTGAAATCATAAAAATCCTCGTATCCATCCAGCAAAGCCTGCAACTGCCGACGCATATCGTCCTGACTGCCAGACAGCATCATCCATAAATCCTGAATGGCAGGCCCCATGCGGCTATCATCAAAATCGACAAAATGCGGCCCGGCATCCGTCCACAAGACATTGCCCATATGGCAGTCGCCATGCAGGCGAATATGCTCCACCCTGCCCGCCCGTTCAAAACATTCGGCCACGCCTTGCAGCGCCAACTGGATCACCGCACGGTAAGGCTGCTCAAGGTCCGCAGGGATAAAGCCATGCTCAAGAAGATACTCACTGGGCACCCGGCCAAAACTTTCAATATCCAGCGTGGGGCGGTGCACATAAGGCTGTTGCGCTCCCAGCGCATGAATACGGCCGATAAAGCGCCCCATCCATTCCAGCACCTCTGGCTGATCAAGCTCGGGTGAGCGCCCGCCGCGCCGTGCAAACACTGCAAAGCGATAACCGCGGTACTCAAACAGGGTTTTGCCATTGATCTGAATAGGCGGCACAGCAGGAATTTCCGCCTCTGCCAGAGACAGCAAAAATGCATGTTCCTCGTTGATCTGCTGATTATCCCAACGCTGGGGTCGGTAAAACTTGGCGACAACCGGCTGACCATCCTCAATGCCCACCTGATAGACGCGGTTTTCGTAACTGTTCAAGGCCAGCTGACGGCCATCCGTCTTCAGGCCCTGGCTTTCCAGCGCGTCCAGCACCAGGTCTGGACTAAGATCGGAAAATGGCTCGGCGGCGGATGTGGGTGTATGGCTCATGTCGTCATTTTACATCCCAGGTCAAGGTTGCGGGTTTATAAGTCTGCAGTAGCGCAACGGCTCACCCAGAAGTGCATGCGGACGCAGTGGAAACAAAAAGGGGCTTGAACCCAGCCCCTTTTTGCACTCGCCATGCACAGAATTGTTATTTCAGATAAGGCTTCAGCTTGGTCATGATCTGGCTGGCCTCAGGCTCAACATCGCTACTGTAGGCATACACCTGCTCGCCATTGGGCAAGATCAGGTATTTGTAAAAATTCCACATGGGGGGCTCTTTGGTGATCGCCGCCAACTGCTTGTAGAAAAGATGCGCTTGCGGCCCCACCACAGAAGTCTTGCCTACCATCGGGAACTGCACGGCATAGGTCTGCTTGCAAAAGTCACCTATCTCCTTGTTGCTGCTCAACTCCTGCTTGAAGTCATTGGAAGGAAAGCCAATGATTAGCAAACCACGCGATTTGTAATGCTTGTACATGGACTCCAGCTTTTCAAACTGCGGCGTGAAACCACATTTGCTGGCGGTGTTGACCACCAGAATGGGCTTATCCTGATAGTCGCAAAGGTTGATCTTCTCGCCCTGCAAAGTATTGAATTGATGGTTGTAAAGCTCGTTACACCCTCCTGCATATGCCATATTGCTCGCCACCCACAATAAAACTGCCACTAGATATTTCATTTTTCTCTCACTGGATTCATGAAGCCTGCGCAAACCGCTTTGCACCACCCTTCTTGTGACTGCATTTTATGCGGTTTGTTCTCTCGACCTGGCAGGATTATGGCATAAGCCCCATGAAGGCTGATACTTGGCATTGGGGAAGCGTCAGAAATTCATTACGCCCAGGCAGAAACGCTGGCTGGCGGGCTCACACAGGCTGTAGTTGCGGGAAGGCGAAACGGTAGCGCGCAAAACAAAAAAGCCAGAGAATCTCTGGCTTTTTGCGATGCACACCCATGGAACTGGCTGAGGTGCTGTTGGCGGAAGGGGCGGGATTCGAACCCGCGTTAGGCTATTAGCCTAAACACGCTTTCCAGGCGTGCGACTTAAACCACTCATCCACCCTTCCGTAACGTGGAGGCGGATTATATATCAAGTCTGGCGGCTGTCCAAACCTAAAATGCAGTTCGCCTGGATTTCAGCAGATAGGCAGCCACCTGCTCATCATGCCCTTTCACCAGAATCGTCCCACGACGCTCAAGGACATACTTTTCACGCAACAGCTGATAGCTCGCTTCTGAGACTTGTATTTCCCCGGCAAGCCCATATTGCTCCATGCGCCGGGCAAGATTGACAGCGTCGCCCCACAGGTCATAGCTGAATTTTGAGTGGCCGATCACGCCCGCCACCACCGGGCCGCTATTGATGCCGATGCGCATGGATAACGGCGTACCCAGCTGGGTGGAGATGATCTGCAACAAGGCTTGCACCTCCAGTGCCATATCCGCTACCGCCTCGGCATGGTCAGCTCGCTCAATCGGGGCGCCACAGACCAGCATGTAGGCATCGCCTATGGTCTTGATCTTCTCCAGGCCATACTTGGCTGCCAAACGGTCAAATCCGGAAAATACCTCATTCAGCAGATCCAGCAATGCTTCCGGTGACAGATGCAAGGATAGCCGGGTGAAATCCACCAAATCCGCAAAGAGGATGGTCACATGCTCATACCGGTCAGCTATTTTCACCTCTCCGGCTTTCAGGCGTTCCGCGATGGACACCGGCAACAGGCTCAGTAAAAGCTTCTCCGAGCGTGCCTGCTCGTAAGACAGGGCTTCCATGAGCCTGGCTTTCTGCGATTGAAAATAGCGCAGAACGGTATACAGAATGCTGGCAACACCTGCCAGATTGATCAGGAAAAATATGCTTTTGGTCGTGGCAGGAATGGGTAATGCATAGCCCGCAAACAGGCTGTTCAGCTGCCAGGAAACCCCTGCCAGAATGAGAAACAGGGCAAACCATTGCGTGGATTGCGTTGCGCCCAGGATCATCATGGCGCCTACGGGCGACAGCAAGGCCCAGATCGCCATGCCACTGGAGGCTTCAAAGCCGCCAATAATCCATTGCATGAAAAAAGGCATGACCAGCAGCATGACAAGCTGGGTAAAGACGAAATAATCGAAGCGCTGCATACGGTAGAACAGCAGCAGACTGGCATAGGAGACGACCAGATAAACGTAAGGCACTGCGGCCATGAGCGCGTAGCCATCGCCCAGGCCGGACAGGGTATAAATCCAGAATATGCAGATCAGGCTTTCAGCCAGCACCAGAAAAAACAGAATAGCCTGGCCTAGCAGGCTGGCTGTCGGGCTTTGCAGCGTGGACCACATTCCCTTGATACGCCCTTGCCATGGTTGCTGAATGCTGAACATGCCAGATTTTTCGCGCACTTAACCCTTGAGATTCTTATTTATTTCATTGATTTATCTCCGCACTATAGCGCATGGATTAGGCATTATCTAGCGGGCTTTCCTCGATGACCGCCTCTATTTCGATTAGGGAATCCAGGCGTTTTGCGCTAGAATTATTTCCGGCGGGCCTCCCCGCATTGCAAAGTAGCGAACCTGGTCAGGTCCGGAAGGAAGCAGCCACAGTTATTGAAGCAAGTGCCGGGGGCTGGGCTCGCCACCGAATTCCCAGGGTTTGATCATGCAAGTGACATCCTCATGATCAAATCTCCGCTCTTACGCGAATGCGCTTTTTGGACTAAAGTTGTAGTCTCGCTAATCTAAGTAAACGCCTGCCTTATGAGTTATCAAGTTCTTGCCCGGAAATGGCGCCCAAAGCTGTTCGAAGCGCTGGTCGGACAGGAACATGTGGTGCGCGCACTGACCAATGCCCTTGAGCAACAACGGCTGCATCATGCGTATCTCTTTACCGGCACCCGCGGTGTGGGCAAAACCACGCTGGCCCGTATTCTCGCCAAATCCCTGAATTGCGAAACCGGCATTACCGCTCACCCTTGCGGTGTCTGCTCGGCCTGCGTGGACATTGACCGCGGCCGCTTTGTCGACATGCTGGAAGTGGATGCGGCCTCCAACACCCAGGTCGACAGCATGCGCGAGCTGCTGGACAACGCCCAATACGCCCCGACCGTAGGCCGCTTCAAGGTCTATATCATCGATGAAGTGCACATGCTGTCGCGCTCTGCCTTTAATGCCATGCTGAAAACGCTGGAAGAGCCCCCTGCTCACGTCAAGTTCATTCTGGCGACGACGGACCCGCAAAAGATGCCGGTTACCGTGCTTTCCCGTTGTCTGCAATTCAATTTGCGCCAGATGTCGACACCGGCGATTACCAGCCATTTGCAGGAAGTCCTCGCCAAGGAAAATATCCCCTCTGACAGCATTGCACTGCAACTGATCAGCCGGGCGGCCAATGGCAGTATGCGCGATGCCCTCTCCCTGCTGGATCAGGCGATTGCCTACGGTGGCAATCGGGTAAATGAAAGCGAAGTACGCGCCATGCTGGGCGCCATCGACCAGAGCTATCTCTACGGCCTGCTGGATGCCCTGATTGCCCAGGACGGCCCCAGCCTGATGGCGCAAGCCAAAAGCATGGAAGAACGCAGCCTGTCGTTTGATACCGCCCTGGCGGATCTGGCCCAGTTACTTCATCAGCTGGCCGTGGCACAAACGGTACCAGAAAGCATTCCCCTCGACCTGCCCGAGCGCACCGCCCTGCTGGATCTTGCCACCAAGCTCCCGGCTGATAAAGTGCAGCTTTATTATCAGATTGCCCTGCTGGGCCGTCGCGATCTTGGTTTGGCCCCGGATGAGTTTGCGGGATTCACCATGTGCCTGTTGCGCATGCTGGCATTCAGCAATGAAAGCACCAGCAAGCCTGCGCCGACTGCACCGGCCCCTTCTGGCAGTGATCGCCCTATCGGTCAACATGCAGGCAGTGCTGCCAGTGCGCTTGCTGCCGCCACCATGGCGAGATCAGCCACACCATCGCCCGCCGCCATTGCATCGCCCCCAACTCCCCAGGCAAAACCTGTGGCAGAAGCCACGATGGTCACCAGCAATGAGGCAGATGCCGCACCGGCAACTCTCCCAGCGGCTGCCACTCCCGCAGCAACCGTAGCTGAAACGCCAACTGACGTCCCAACACATTCTCAGGTATCGTCGCCTGAACCGGCTTACACTGCCGCATCGGAGCCTACGCTTGCATCATCCCCCGTGGAAGACAGCCTGCAGGAGGAGTTCGACGGTAATTGGCGCCTGTTGGTAGACAAGCTGAAACTCGGCCTGGCAAGGGCACTGGCCCAGCACTGCGAGTTAATTGGGCATACGGCAGACCGTCTTGAGCTACAAGTGCCGGAAGCACATAAACATTTGCTCGACCCGAATTATCAGGAAAAACTGAAAGCGGCGATTGAGGCCCACTTTGGCCGCAAGATGCACTTGCAATTCAGCATAGGCGGCGGCAATAACACGCCTGCGCATCAGATCAGCCAGGAAAAAGCCGAGTTGCAATCGCAGGCAGAGTCTTCCATCCAGCAAGATGGCTTTGTGCAGGCGTTAATGCGTGACTTTGGCGCGCAGATCATACCCTCCAGTATCAAACCCCTACAATAACCGCAGACGAAGGAGCATCCCATGATGAAAGGCGGCTTGGGCAACCTGATGAAACAGGCCCAGCAAATGCAGGAAAACATGAAGCGCGCGCAGGAAGAACTGGCGCAGGTGGAAGTGGAAGGCCAGGCTGGTTCCGGCATGGTCAAGGTCACCATCACCTGTCGTAATGAGGTAAAAAGACTGCATATCGACCCCAGCCTGATGAGCGATGACAAGGAAATGCTGGAAGACTTGATCGTGACAGCGCTCAACGATGCCGTGCGCAAGGCCGAAGCCACCTCGCAACAGCGCATGAGCGGTCTGATGCCTGCCGGCATGAAACTGCCTTTTTAATCCCACCGAAAAATCACTCACGTCATGCGCAATCCGCCCGCACTGGAGCAGCTTGTTGAGTCTCTGCGCTGCCTTCCAGGCGTAGGCCCCAAGTCCGCATTGCGCATGGCCTATCACCTTTTGCAGCGTGATCGCAGCGGTGCCAATGGCCTCGCCCAGGCGCTGCACAATGCATTGCAAGTCGTCACCCATTGCAGCTTGTGCAACACCTTCAGCGAAGATATCGTCTGCCCTCTATGCGCAGCGGATAACCGCGACCCCACTTTGCTCTGCGTGGTTGAAATGCCGACGGATCTGATGATGCTGGAGCAGACGCGCGTGTTTCAGGGCCGCTACTTTGTATTGATGGGCAAACTGTCCCCGCTCGATGGCATAGGCCCCAAAGAAATTCATCTGGAAAAACTGCTGAAACGTGCCCAGGATGGCGTGGTAGAAGAAGTGGTGCTCGCCACCAATTACACCGTAGAAGGCGAAGCGACGGCGCACTACATCAGCGAACTGTTACGCTCGCGTGGCCTCAAGGTGAGCCGCATCGCACGAGGCTTGCCCATGGGCGGAGAAATTGAACATGTGGATAGCGGAACACTGGCGCAGGCCCTGATGGAGCGGCGCAGCGTTCGCTAATCGAGTCCGTATTTCAAAGCCGGATGTGCAAGCCGCCCTTGATTGATGCGGAAAACGACCCCGACAATCTGAAGCAACCCCGCCACTAGGCATAGTGGCATGCTGGATACCTCAGTTGATTAATGCAATCAAATCCAGCGGTTTATCAATGGTTGCATCCGCGCCCCACTGCTCGGGTTGATCCTGCTCATCGAGATAACCATACATTGCCAGCACGGTTTTCATGCCCGCAGTGCGTCCGGCTTCAATATCTCGCTCGGCGTCACCAATATAAAGACACTGCTGCGGCTTGACTGTCATCTGCTCACAAGCCAGCAACAAGGTATCGGGATATGGCTTGGCTCGGGCGGCATCATCCCCGCTAACGACACAGGCGGCACGGCTGCTCAAGCCCATGACCTGCATCATGGGCTCGGTGAACCGTCTGGGCTTGTTGGTGACCACGCCCCATTGCAAGCCCTGGTTTTCTATATGGGCCAGCACTTCTGCCATGCCAGAAAAAAGTACCGGCGACCGCGCAAAAACCTCATCATAAAGCGCCAGATATTCAGCACGCATGGCGTCGAATTCAGGATCTTCCATGGTGATACCAAAGCCTTTGTGCAAGAGGCCCCGACTGCCGTGCGAAGCAAACGGACGGATGTCATCCAGCGGCAAAGCCGGCAGGCCGTGCCGCTCCCGTTGCAGGTTAAGCGCATAAGCAAGGTCTGGTGCGGTATCCACCAGGGTACCGTCGAGATCAAACAGGATAACGTCAGCCACGCTTACTTCACCGTATGCATGATGTAATTGACTGAAACATCCGTTCCCAGCGAGTAATGCTTGCGCAGCGGGTTGTAGCTCATCCCGCGCATGCCGCTAACCGTTAATCCAGCCTCCCTCGCCCACTCTGCCAGCTCGGATGGCTTGATGAATTTGGCGTACTCATGAGTGCCCTTGGGCAACATGTTCAGCACGTATTCGGCTCCGATAACGGCAAACAGATACGATTTAGGATTGCGATTCAGCGTGGAAAAAAAGACATGTCCGCCTGGCTTTACCAGGGTCGCGCATGCACGCACTACGGCCGCAGGGTCAGGCACGTGCTCCAGCATTTCCATGCAGGTGACAACGTCGAATGACCCAGGCTGCTCCTGGGCAAGCGCTTCGACTTCGATCAGGCGATAATTCACGCTTGCACCGCTTTCAAGGCGATGTAATTCCGCGACTTTTAACGCCTTCTCGCCAAGGTCAATACCGGTGACATCTGCGCCGCGCGCGCTCATGGATTCGGAGAGAATGCCACCTCCGCAACCAACATCCACCACGCGTTTACCCTGCAAACCGGCAAGCTCGTCTATCAGTTGCAAGCGCAGGGGGTTGATGTCATGCAAGGGCTTGAATTCGCTGTTGGGATCCCACCAGCGGTGAGCCAGCGTGGCAAATTTCTGCAGTTCTGCAGGGTCTACATTCACACCCGGAATGGACTGAGTTTTGGATACCATTGTGTCGTAATTTCCTTTAATTCTGCAGGTTCAACATGGGCATAGATACCTTCCTGATAGCAGAGTTCGCCAGCTACCCAGGTATGCGTCACGTGCTCGCGCCCGGCCACGTAAACCAGATGGGAAACGGGATCAAAACATGGATTGCAAATGGCGCTATCCATATCAATCGCCACCAGGTCAGCCAGTTTACCTGGCTCGATAGAGCCGATTTTATCGTCAAGCCCCAATGCGCGCGCGCCATTTATCGTGGCCATTTCCAGGGCGGTAGTGGCAGGTACAACAGCCGCATCCTCACTCGCCCCTTTCGCCAGTAATGCTGCCAGGCGCATTTCTGCAAACATGTCCAAGCGGTTATTGCTGGCGGCGCCGTCCGTCCCCAGGCCAACATTAATGCCAGTCTCAAGCATGGCAGGAACATTGGCAATCCCACTACCCAGTTTCAGATTGGATGCAGGGCAATGGGCTATATGGCAGCCGAACTCCTTCAGCAGAGCGCGCTCCGCCTCATCCAGATGGACGGCATGGGCAGCTACCAGGCCGGGGCCCAGTATACCGAGATCTGCCATGCGCTGTATGGGCCTGATGCCGTATTGCGCAACGCTCTGCTCAAGCTCGGTACGCGTTTCATGCAGATGGGTATGGATTCCCAGCCCCAACTGCTCGGCATAGGTCATCACTTTCTCAAAGCTGCGGTCACTCATGGTGTAAGGCGCATGGGGCGCAAGGCTGCTGGTAATGCGTGAAGTTCCACGCCAGCCATCCCGCGCTTCCAGGCCTTTCAGCAGATAATCATCGGCATCCGTAGCGTAAGCCGATGGAAAATCCATCACCACCAGTCCGAGATGCGCACGTATGCCAGCCTGAACAACCGCCTCTGCCGCCGCATCCGGATAAAAATACATATCATTGAAACAGGTAACGCCACCTGCCAGCATTTCAGCACTCGCCAGCAAGGTCCCATCTCTGACAAAGCGCGGGGTAACAGCGGCGCGCTCTGCGGGCCAAATGTGATGTTGCAACCAATCCATCAGGGGCAAATCATCCGCCATGCCACGCATCAGGGTCATGGCAGCGTGTGTATGCAGATTGATCAAACCAGGCATCAGCGCATGGTGTTCCAGCCGGACCACTCGGGTAGCTTGAAAGGTCGCTCTGGCTTCTGCGGTTGGCAAGATAGCATGGATACTACCGTCATCATTAATCAGGACCGTGGTGTGCTCGAGCACCACGCCTTGTGGAATGACGGGTATAACCCACCGTGCCTCTATTGCCAGCGCTACTTCAGTTGTATTCATTGTTCAGCCCATAAAAAAGCCCCGCAAAGCGGGGCTTTTCAGTACGAAGATAACGTTTAGTTACCTGCGCGTTGTACTTCGATTTCTACCACAACACGGCGGTTAGGTTGCAAGCAAGCAATTGCCTTCTTGCCACGTACGCCTTGGCAATCAACCACTGGCTCAGCTTCGCCCTTGCCTACTGCGTGCAGACGGCTAGCTTCAATGCCTTGGCTTACCAGGTATTTCTTAACTGCATTGGCACGACGCTCAGACAGCTTCTGGTTGTATGCTTCATCACCGATACGGTCAGTGTGACCAGTGATCAGCACCAGCTCAACTTCAGGATGAGCCTTCATCTTTTCAACCACGTCAGCGTTCAGAACCTTCTTGCCTTCTTCTTTCAGGTTGTCCTTGTCGAAGCCGAATAGCACTTCAGATTGCAGAGTCACCTTGTCGAAAGCAGCTGGAGCTGGACCAACTGGCTCTGGCTCAGCAGCAACAGGTGCTGGAGCAGGAGCTGGCTCTGGAGCAGCCACTGGAGTTGGCTCAACAGCAGCTACCTTTTCAGGAGCGCCAAATTTCCAGATCAGCCCCAGGTTCAGGTAGTTGTTGCCAACGGTTTCCTTGTCGCCTTGAACTTCAGCACGGCTCCAAACGTGACGCAGGTCAGCTTGGAAGCCCAGACGATCGGTAAACAGGTATTGGAAACCCAGACCGGCATTGGCCATCCAGGAGGTGTTGCTGTCATCGTAACCAGCGGAACTAGGCTTGTAGTCAACGTTGTTACGTGCAGCGCCCAGACCAGCAAGCAGGAATGGACGGAATTTTTCGCGGCTGAACAGGTACAGAGCATCAACACCCAGCAGGGTTTGCTTGTACTTGCCACCTGTAAACTGCTTGGAGTCTTCATCAGCACGGTTATGGCTCAGGCCAACTTGCACATCCCAGTGCTCGCTCAGCTCTTTACCGAATTTCAGGAACCCACCTACGCTGGAATTCTCAGCCTTCAGGTCGTTGTCCGCGTTCATGACGTTGATACCTGGCAGAGCGTACCAAGAACCTTGATAAGCTTCTTCTGCGCTAGCATGCAATGCAGCAAGACCCAAAACGCCAGCAACTGCAATGCTGATCAGATTTTTCTTCATATGGTTTAACTCCCGGTGACTGTAGATTTAAGACTTACTATACTTTAAAGCCGACTGCGCTTGCAAATGCTTAACCGCATAAACTACACAGCCAGCGCGCCTTTCAAGGCCATGTTGCAATTAAACAACATCTCTTGAACGGCAGCTGCACTTGTCGCAGATATTGTCGTGGTGCGATTTCCGTTCTGACATAACGCACTTCTGAAACCAAGGTAGTCAGGCTTCAAGGCTGCCAGAGTTTCAATATCAGACACCCTTAAAGAACCTGCCAACCCGCAGATCAGATCATTTGCCCTGGCCTCTTGCACAAACGCGCGCAATTCAGGCAGGTCCTGATGATCCAGAAGGCTGGAACCATTCTTGATAGCAGTATCCTGCATCACGCCATAAAACCCGGCCTCAGCAAATACCTCCAGAGGCAGAAACGTTTGCTGGCTGTCAGCAAATAACACGGCGACCACTTTGGTTCCCGATCTGGCAATTGGCTTTATTGCTTCAATACATGCCAACTGCTCGCCTGCGAACATGCCAACCTTCACAATATCCACGCCAGTGGCGGCGACCGCCTGTATGGCAGCAAGCACTGGTTTTGGTTCCATAACCAGATCACCAATCGTGGCACTGATGGGTTTTCGACCATCAACATAGCGGACAATTTGTTCAATCACTTCAATGGGTAACGCCCCTAGCGCCCCCATCGCAGGGTTTTTCAGATCAATAATGTCGGCGAGAGATAAAACCAATTCGGTCTCTTGCAAACTATTGACGCTAGCCAACAACCGGCTCATTGCGGCTCCTTTGACTCAGCAGCGGCCAGATGCTGGGCCACACGTTCTACCAGCCATTGCCAGGCCTCATGCTCACGCGGACCCGCCGTTTTTTCAATGGCGATTTTCAGATACTGCATTTCGGCTTCGATTTTTTCCAGCGGCAGCATGTGCAGTCGACTGACCAGCACCGCGAGTTCAACCACTGCCGCCTGGGCTCGGTTAAACCCACGAAATGCAGCATGTACTTCTTCATGCACCACTCGAAAATAAAGCAATGGGCGCTCGGCGTCTTCCACCACTTCTTCCAGCACCAACTCCCGGTGAGACAGCGCAGCTTCCAGCACATAACCTTCAACCTGAGTGGCCTTTCTTACCGGCCATTCGCGACGACCACTCAGCGCGCCAGCAAACACACGCACATCATCGGTCAAGTTTAAGACAGCCGTGCGACGGGCGAGCAGATTGTCGAGACTGGTTGATGGACGAAAAGGCGCGATCAGAACAAAACCGTCCCGCTCCCTCACGCCAAAAGGCGCAATATGCGGAAGGCCCTGGGCGTCGGTGCTGATGACGATGGTTTCATGGATCATCTCTCCCGACTTGACCTGTTGATACTCTTGGATATTCATGACGTTCAGGATTTGTCCTTGCTACGCTTTTCCTTCAGAGAGGCATCGCGGTGCGCCACTCTGGCTTCCGGGGCTTTTTGCACCGTATTGACGCCCCACTCCAGCTCTTCGTCCTGGCTGTAACGTTTTTTGAGCTGCCAGGCAATTTGCGCCCGGGCAAGCTCTACGCCTAGATAAAACGCATGGGAAGCGTCGTCATCGACTTTCAGATCAGGATACAGCGCAAAAGGATCAGTAGCGGTGAACAAGCCATCACGGTTGTAGATGTGCATGCCCTCTTCACTCACCTGAATGCGAAAGCTCGGATCCTTGATTTGCGCGGCCAACTCCGCGATTTCGTCAGCCGTGTAACCAAACGGACGGCGATCATGCAAACCCAGCAAGCCATTGCTGTAGTCCCGGGGCAAGCGCCTGTCCTCGCGCGCAGCGTACATGATACGGCGCGCGATATCGGCTTCAGCCACGGCGTTTGTGGCGTGTGGACTAACCGAAGTAGCCAGTACGGCATTGATATTCAGCTCGGTAATAATGCCAAACAGGATGGCATTGATGCCTGTGGTGTCTGCATCCGTCAGTTCCGTCAGATTTCCTACCCCCATCATGATGTCGATGTTGGGATATTTTTTGCGCAGGCGCTGATAGCGGACAATGGAATCTGTAAGGCCAAACGGAATGGGGTCGAGAATGGCATCAGCAATGAAGGGCCGACCTTTTTTCAGCATGCCCTCTACCGCCCGGTAAAGCGACGGCAAACTGCCAGACTTGGCGGGGATCAGCACCGGGGTAGAGCCCACTTCATCGGCAATCCACAAGCTATGCTCGGTCAGGCTTAACAGATAATCCGCACCCGCCTTGCCTGCCAACAGCAAATCATCATGATTCAATGAGTCAACGCTGACAGAAAATCCCTGGGACTTGAGTGCCTGTATGGCATCTGCCAGATGCGGGAAAGGCGTATTGGGCAGGCAGCCAAGATCAATGACATCGGCGCCCTGATCGCGAAAATAAGCAGCGCGCGCCACAATGCCCTCCACGGTCAACTGAGGCGCTTCCACAATCTCGGCAAAAATGCGCACGGCATGCTGTGAGAGATCAGGGGCTTTCCCGCCGTGGCCAAAAAACTGAGGCAAGTCTTTGAGGTCTTCCGGGCCGCGCTCCACAGGAATGCCGTATTTATCTTCCAGAATGCGCAGATCACCGCGACACAAGCCAGGGATCAGCATCCGGTCAGCATCCCCTGCATCCGGCAGGCGACGCACGATAAGCTCAGGGGTCATCAATGCGGCGACCGAAACGCCAATCTGCGCGACACGGTATTTGAAATCGGTAGGCTGCATGGCTTCCAGCACTTTGTGCAGGCTTTTTTCAGCCAGCTTGCCGGTCAGGAAGAGGAGTCTCTCAGCCATGCCAACCGCGTCTGGATTGCTGCTTGCAACTGGGGAATATCGCCCGCCACTGTGGTGTCGTCAAAGGTCTTCAGCTTTTCCATGTTTTCGAGGTCGATACGGCGTGGATACACCTTGACCATATGCTCACGCGGGGCTTCAGACTCCAGCTCCGGCGCAGTATCGCAGGCAAACACAATACTTGGCACCCGGCACTTGCCCGCCTGCGCGAAAATATTGGTGACCAGATTATCCGAAATGCCATACACCATTTTCGCCACGGTGTTGGAAGTCGCCGGCGCAACAACGACCGTGTGGTATGCGCCATGGTAGAACAGTTCGACCGGCACCGAGCTGGCCGTTTTATCCTGATACACACGCCCCACATTATGCTCGTAACCGTATTGCTTCAATATCTCTGCTGCCGCCTTGCTCAGGAACAAATCCACCTGATCCAGCGTATTGAGGATATCAATGCACTCGCGCAGATAATGCCCGGAACCGGTAATGGCCCACGCCAGGCGCTGCTCGTGAATGGGTTTCAAGCCTAGCCTCCGAAAGGATGGCGCAAGACAATGGTCTGATCGCGCTCGGGGCCGGTGGATACGATAGCCACCGGCACTTCGCACAGGGTTTCCAGGCGCTTCAAGTAGTTGCGCGCATTGAGCGGCAACCCTTCCCAGGTGTTAATACCAAATGTGTTTTCAGTCCAGCCGGGCATGCGCTCATAGATGGGCTCGCAGCGCGCAAGATCATCCGCACCCACCGGCAGAAGATCAATCACCTTGCCATCCAGCTTGTAGCCGGTGCAGATCTCCAGTTCAGGAATACCATCCAGCACATCCAGCTTGGTAATGCACAAACCCGTCAGGCCATTGATACGGGCAGAGCGGCGCAAGGCTGCTGCATCAAACCAGCCACAACGACGCTTGCGCTTGGTGACGGTACCGATTTCGCGGCCTTTGTCCGACATCTGGAAGCCTGGGGTATCCAGCGTTTCAATATCCAGCTCGCTGGGGAATGGCCCGCCACCAACGCGCGTACAGTAGGCCTTGGTAATCCCCAGCACATAATCAAGCACCTGAGGACCGACACCGGTACCAGCGGCGGCCTGACCAGCCACGCAGTTGGAGGAAGTTACGTACGGATATGTACCATGATCAATATCCAGCAAGGTACCTTGTGCGCCTTCGAACAAGAGCTTGTCACCTGCCTGATTGGCCGCATACAAGGCAGCGGATACATCGCCCACCATCGGGCTCAGTTGATCAACGCGGCTTAATGCCTGATCCAGCTCAGACTGGTAATCCACGGCAGCTACGCCCAGGTATTTGGTCAGCACAAAGTTGTGATACTCCATCACTTCGCGCAGCTTTTCGGCAAAACGCTCTGGATAGAACAAGTCGTAAACGCGCAGCGCACGACGTGCCACCTTGTCTTCGTAAGTAGGACCAATACCCTTGCCCGTTGTACCGATCTTGATGTTTCGCGCAGCTTCGCGCGCTTTATCCATCGCCACGTGATAGCCCATGATCAGCGGGCAGCCTGGGCTGACCATCAGACGGTTGCGGACTTCCACGCCCACCGATTCCAGACCCTTGATTTCCTCAAGCAAGTGGGCAACATCCAGCACCACGCCATTGCCGATGTAACATTTGATGCCTTCACGCACGATGCCAGAGGGCACCAGATTCAGCTTGTATTCACGTTGTGCGGCGCCCTGCCCGATCACCAGGGTATGCCCGGCATTGTGACCGCCCTGAAAGCGCACCACACCCTGGGCGTGATCGGTCAACCAATCCACAATCTTGCCCTTGCCTTCGTCGCCCCACTGGGTACCAATAACGACTACATTCTTGTTCATCATGCGTTCTGCCAAAATAATTTAAATTTTAAGATTCATTCCATGCCACCCTCAGCCAACTGGCCCAGGAAATCAAGACGGCATGGCCTGCACTTCCCAGTGATCGCCCTGCTTTACCAGCTGACGGTCACATTGCAATTCATTTCGATGAGACTCGTGTCCAGGCAACTCCTGGATGACGATCTGCCCTTCTGCGCGCAAGGCATCCACTTTTGCAGTAAGCGCAGGATCATGATCGTACGGTGCAAAAATGGCCTGTGCGATTCCAGCGGGTGGCAATGCCGTGACCAGACCACGCAGATCCAGACTGAAGCCGGTGGCAGGCCGAGCGCGGCCAAAGGCAGAGCCTACTTCATCATAACGACCACCCAGCGCCAATGGGCCAGCGTAGCCCTGGGCATAGGCCGCGAAGACCATGCCACTGTGATAGTGATAGCCGCGTAATTCGGCAAGATCAAAGCAGACATTGACGTCCAGATCCTGCAATTGCTGAGCAACCTGTCGCAAATCGGCCAGCGCCGCTGCAATCGCGGATGTCGCTGGCAAGACCTGCGCAGCACGTTCCAGAACGTCTGCGCCACCATTCAGCTCAGTCAGCACGCACAGGGCGGCAGAAGTTGTAGCGTCAAGGCCCGCTGTCAGATTTCGCACCTCTGCCTGATCCTTGCTCTGCAAGGCCGCATACAAGGCCTGCTCAAGCTCGGAATTAACGCCTGCCTGTCGCACCAGGTGCCGGAAAATACCCACATGGCTGAAGTCCAGGTGCAACTGCGTCACGCCAGCCAGCTTCAAGGCTTTCACCATCAGGCGTTGCACTTCAATATCGCTTTCCACCCCGGCGTGACCAAACAGCTCGGCGCCCAGCTGCAAAGGCTCCCGGGTTTGGGCCAGGCCGCTGGGGGTAGTACGTAGCACACTGCCGGCGTAGCACAGGCGCGACACACCCTGATTATTCAGCATGTGTGCATCAATGCGCGCTGCTTGCGGCGTGGTATCGGCACGCACACCCATCAGGCGCCCGGTCAGCTGATCCACGACCTTGAAGGTCGCAAGATCCAGATCATGCCCTACGCCGGTAATCAGCGACTCCAGATATTCCAGCAAAGGAGGAATCACAAACTGGTAACCGTGCACGGCAAACAGATCCAGCAATTGCCGACGCAAATGCTCCATGCGCGCTGCTTCTGCAGGCAGCACATCTTCTATGTATTCTGGTAAAAGCCAGTTACGCATAATGATTCTTTAGTGTTGAGGCGTGTTAACGGACATTACATGCTGTGACTGGAGTGGTGGGACGACCATACCCGCAACAGGAAGGCCTATATTGTAAACCACTCGCGGCTGCTTGCGAAACTCGGGCGCACGACCAGAGCTTCTAATGAAGGGAAAACGGTGCCTCCACCTTTGCAGGTCTGGGCGTTAATTCTTGAAAAACAACAACAGCAACAGGCCGACACTCATGGAGACAAGGCCAACAAACCGTAGCTGGCCGTCTTTCAACTCCACCATGCGCTTGAAGGTATCGCGCCAGGCTTGCGGGGCCAGCAGGGGCAGAACCCCTTCCAGCACCAGCATGAGGCCCAGCGCAGTTAACAAGGTTGAGTTCAAGCCTTATTTCCGGGGAGAAGGACTGCGCAGGTACTTGAAGAAGTCAGAGTCTGGTTCCAGGACCATGACATCGTTCTTGCTCTTGAAGCTATTGCGGTAGGCATCCAGGCTGCGGTAAAACGCATAGAACTCCGGATTCTTGCCATAAGCCTGCGAGTAGATTTCCGAAGCTTTGGCATCACCTTCACCCTTGATGCGTTGTGCCTCACGGAAAGCCTCAGCAATGATGACCTCACGCTGACGGTCAGCATCGGCGCGGATTTTCTCGGCAGCCCCGGCACCTTGTGAGCGCAATTCGTTAGCTACGCGCTTACGTTCTGCTTCCATACGCTGATAAACAGACTCGCTGACTTCCTGAGGCAGGTCTACACGGCGCAAACGCACATCCAGCACCTGAATGCCGTATTCCTTGGCATCGCGATCTGCACGCTGACGCAGGATTTCCATGATCTGCCCACGCTCACCGGAAACAACATCGTGTATCGTGCGTTTACCAAACTCGGCACGCAAACCATCATTCACTGTCTGCGAGAGACGACGCTCGGCCTGCAGCTCATCCCCTTTCACCGATACGTAGTATTTGGCAGGGTCAACAATGCGCCATTTGACGAAAGAGTCTACGAGCACATTCTTCTTTTCGCTGGTCAGAAAGCGGTCCGGCTCCACCCAGTTAAGGGTCAGGATACGCTTGTCGAAGTACCGTACATTTTCAACAAAGGGCATCTTGAAATAGAGACCAGGCTCTTTTTTGACCGACACGATTTCACCCAGACGGAATACCAGCGCGTACTCACGCTGATCTACCGTAAACGCGGAGAGGCTGATCAACAGCAAGGCTGCGATAAGACCGATTAACACTGTGCTTAAGTTTTTCATGTTGTTCGACGCCCCTTATCGGCTTTCACGATCACGACTACGGAAGCTGTCGCGTGAACGCAGATTATTCAGGTCAATTTCAGGCAAGGTGCTGGCTGGTGTTGTCGTTGGCGCATTCAAGGATGGCGCCGCTGGCGGCGTGCCCCCTGTGTTGGCAAGAAGCTTGTCCAATGGCAGGTACAGCAGGCTGTTACCGCCCTTTTGATCAACAACCACCTTGCTCACATTAGAGAGAATCTGCTCCTGGGCATCCAGATAAAGACGCTGGCGTGTCACTTCAGGGGCTCGTTGATACTGGGTTAATACCTGCTCAAACCGGCTGGCATTACCTTGCGCTTCGTTCTCAACACGCAGCTTGTAACCAGCCGCCTCTTCCAAAAGACGTGATGCCGTACCACGCGCTTTTGGAATGATGTCGTTGGCATACGCCTGACCTTCATTTTTCTGACGTTCCAGATCCTGGCCAGCTTTCACTGCATCATCAAACGCAGCCTGCACCTGCTCGGGAGGTTGCGCGTTCTGCATGGTGACATTCACGACATTGATACCAGTGTTGTAGCGATCCAGGATTTCCTGCATCAGCTTCTTGGCTTCAACAGCCACTTCTTCGCGGCCTTCGTACAAGGCAAAGTCCATTTTGCTCTTGCCGACGATTTCACGAATCGCAGTCTCGGCAATGCCGCGCACGGACTCTTCCGCAGAACGGTTATTGAACAGCGCCTCTTCCACATTCTTCAGGTTGTACTGCACGGCAAACTGCAGATCAATAATGTTCTCGTCATCGGTCAGCATCAGAGATTCGCGCAATTCCTTGCTGCGGCCTGAACCACCTTCAGCGGAACGGTAACCCACCTCAATGGTGCGCACCTGCTCCATGTTGATGACGTCCACACTTTCAACCGGGTAAGGCATGTGCCAGCGCGGGCCGGGCAAGGTGGTTTCCACATGTTTGCCGAAGCGCAATACCACGCCGCGCGAGCCTTGGTCGACGATATAAAAGCCGGTGGCAAACCAGATCACGGCAATCAAGCCCACGATAGGTAGCACAGGAATACCACTGCCTTCGGATTGTGGCGACTGACCGCCCTTGGGGGATCTGCCAAACAGGCCGTTCAGCTTGCGGCTGAACTGGCGCAATACCTCGTCCAAATCGGGCGGGCCGTCATTATTGCGGTTGCCCCAACCGGGATCGTTAGCCATGAGTTACTCCGAAATCAAAAAATCGTTTATGTGGGGACTACATCCGGCGAGCTGGTTTCCAGCTGATGCGCAAACAGCATTTGCTGATGTTCGCGCAAACACTGGCGTACCAGTTCCAGTCCTTCACCGGTCTTGGCAGAAATACGAATGCGGCAAATTCTACCATACTCATCCCGCTCCAATCCCGGCTCCAGCCCTGCCCGGTCAATCTGATTCACCACCAGCACCTGGTGTACATGCTCGGCACCAATTTCTTCCAGCACCTTATTCACTTGCGCAATCTGGTCATCTCGCACCGGACTTGCAGCATCAACCACATGCAGAAGCAAATCCGCCTGCACTGCTTCTTCCAGGGTGGCACCAAACGCTTCCACCAGGGCATGCGGCAAGTGTTTGATAAACCCTACGGTATCCGAAAGCACCACCGGACCGCCATCAGGAATGTATAGCTTGCGCGAGGTGGTATCCAGCGTGGCAAACAATTGATCTGCTGCATACACACCAGATTGCGTGAGCCGATTGAACAAGGTGGATTTGCCCGCATTGGTATACCCAACCAGGGAAACTGACATGACCAGCGAGCGCTTGCGCGAGCGGCGTTGCATACCGCGCTGCTGCTTCAGCTTGGCAAGCTTTTCGCGCAATTGCTTCACGCGTATGCGCAACATGCGCCTGTCCAGTTCAAGTTGCGTTTCCCCTGGACCGCCGCGCACACCGATACCGCCTTTTTGGCGCTCCAAGTGTGTCCAGCCACGCACAAGGCGGGTGGATAAATGCTCGAGCTGGGCAAGCTCGACTTGCAGCTTACCTTCATGGCTTTGGGCGCGCTGGGCAAAAATATCCAGAATCAAGCCAGTGCGATCCACTACCCGGCTTTCGAGCAAGCGTTCAAGATTGCGTTGCTGGGATGGACTCAAGTCGTGGTTGAAGACGGCTACCTGTGCCTCATGTGATTTCAGGGATTCAGCAAGTTCGTCTGCCTTGCCAGACCCAACGAAATACTTGGCATCCGGCTTGGGACGCTTGCCTTCAATGGTGGCCCGGATTTCCATGCCAGCACTGATGGCAAGCTGCCTTAGTTCCTGCAAACTTTCTTCATATCCTGAATCGCCAAAATCAACACTGACGAGAACTGCGGCATCTCCGCCGCTGGGGCGATCAAACATTGCTAAAGGTCACTGCGCTTCCTGTTACTCGGCGGGAGTAGCGTGGGCTGATGGAATGCTGACTGCGCGGGCGGGAACAATAGTCGAGATGGCGTGTTTGTATACCATCTGGGTCACTGTGTTTTTGAGCAGGATGACATACTGATCAAATGAGTCTACCTGGCCTTGCAGCTTGATGCCGTTAACCAGATAAATCGAGACAGGCACATGTTCCTTGCGCAAGGTATTCAAGAATGGATCTTGTAGCATTTGCCCTTTAGCGTTCATTTTTTTGCTCCTTTTCCTTTTAATTTTGTAGTCGGCGGGAGTTTAATTATTCAAGCAAACTCTACGTGAAAAAAATTAGCTAATCTAGTGAAAGCTGGGATGAATTCCAGATTCCCGTATGTCTAGTTGGGGATGTTTTTCACACCTACAAGTAGGCTGTAGAAAATTCGCTAAACTTTATCTACTTTGCCGACCATGGCCTTACGACTGCGAGGCAGTCAAATTGTTCTCAAAAATTTAAAATTTGCCGCTTGTGGTGAGACTTTCCCGGATACGGGACAGTGTTTCATCCTTACCCAGCAGCGCCATGACAGCATCGATACTTGGCGACTGTGCCCCTCCGGTTACCATCACCCGCAAAGGCATGGCAATCTTGGGAAACTTGAGGCCGTTGTCCGATACCGTCGCCTGAATCACGTCATGAATACTTTCCGTGGTCCACGCAATATTCTCAAGCTTTGCTGCCATGCCGGCGAGCACAGGCAACACATCAACTGTTAAATGCTTTTCAGCCGCTGCCGCATCCGTCTCAGGCTTGCGGTAAAAATAGGCAATGCTGCTTGCGAGGTCATTCAGCGTATTGCTGCGCTCACGGTACAAGGCGATAACCCCTGCCAGGTCAGGTCCGTTTACCGTATCAACGCCCAGCGCTGTCAGGCGCTGTTGAATGTCGGTCGCGAGCGAGCTGATATCCGCCTGCTTGATGTAATGCGCATTCAGCCAGTTAAGCTTTTCCGTATTGAACTGGGCGGCAGATGGCGTGATGTGGTCAAGGTCAAACCATGCACAAAACTGCTCCATGCTGAATACTTCATCATCGCCGTGCGACCAGCCCAAACGGGCCAGATAGTTCAAGACCGCCTCAGGCAAATACCCATCTTCATGGTACTGCATGACACTGACTGCCCCATGGCGTTTGGACAATTTTTGTCCATCGTCGCCCAGAATCATCGACAAGTGGGCATATTGGGGAATCTGCGCGCCCAGGGCCTGCAGCATATTGATCTGGCGTGGCGTATTGTTGACATGGTCATCGCCACGAATCACCTGGGTAATGCCCATCTCCCAGTCGTCCACCACCACACAGAAGTTATAGGTCGGGGTACCGTCAGCGCGGGCAATGATCAAGTCATCCAGTTCTTCATTGGAAATACGGATCTCGCCCTTGACCAGATCATTCCAGACCACAGCGCCTGTTTGCGGATTTTTGAAACGCACGACAGGCGGCACGCCTGCAGGAGGCTCAGGCAAGACCTTGCCCGCTTCAGGACGCCAGCGGCCATCGTAGCGAGGCTTGATACCCTGCTGCATCTGTTGCTCACGCAATGCATCCAGCTCTTCCTTGCTGCAATAGCAGTAATACGCGTCGCCGCTATCCAGCAACTGCTGAATCACTTCCTTGTAGCGGTCCATACGTTGCATCTGGTAGAACGGACCTTCATCCCAGCTCAGTCCCAGCCAGGTCATGCCATCCAGAATGGCTTGCACGGCTTCCGGGGTTGAACGAGCCACATCGGTGTCTTCAATCCGGAGGATAAAACTGCCGCCATGCTTGCGGGCATATGCCCACGAAAACAAGGCGGTACGGGCACCGCCGATATGCAGAAAACCGGTAGGACTGGGAGCGAAACGGGTACGTACTGTCATGGAAAACGATCAATCAAATGAAAAGAGCGATTTTATCATGCCTGACCTTTTCAATTCCCCTTATATGTACTTGGCAGAGGCTAATATTCCGCCTTGATTAGCAAGATAAGGCAAGGACTTAGATCCTTGAATAGCGACATTTCCATTCCCTCGGCACAAGCGCCGCAAATAAATCTCGCCTTGGTATTATTTGAGTGCAATTGTGGCTACAATAAAACCCGAATGGCATAAAAAATCCATATTGGGCGGCTATAACTCAGGGTAGGCACAGTGAATGAAGTCCATTATTCGAAGACTGATCACAAAAAAAGAAGCCACTACAGACGCGGGGCATCGTCAGTTTCTGAGCGAACTGCACGCGCTGGATGATATTGCCGCCCTGGAAGCCAGCACGCGTTTTCTTTCCGGATATAACGAAACAGACCGGGCAGCACAGCTGGCATTGCTGCATATTGATGAAGCCAACCATCCGCGGCTGGAAAAACTGCTGGACCAGTATGCGCGATTCGACAAGCTGCGCCCTGAACTGGAAAGCCGGATTGCCGAAGGCGGCTATTATTATCAGCGCCAGATTTTCCTGAGTTATGTTCAGCAGATTGAACTCCAGCAGCTCAAGTTACCGCCCAACAACACCCCTCCACCCGAATCCTCACCCTACCAGATCAGCTTGATGTGTGGCCGTGCATTGCATGCCGGCCTCTGCATGATCAAACTGCGTTACTTTCAGCAACAGGCCGTCCCTGCCGCTGCATGGCATCAAATGTTTCAGGTTTACCGGCTGGCAGAGCGTCTTGGGCTGACATCCACGCCCTTGTCCATTTATGCAGATTGCCCGGAAAAATCGCTGGCAACCATGTTTGCCCAGATATGCATGCTGGATTCCATCAACCAATCTGGCATGAACCGGATACAAATTGAACTGACGTGGCAACTACTGACCAAACTGCTGCGTAATGTACAAGTGGTAGATCATTACGAAGAACAGCATCATTTTTATTTCATCGATTTGCGCAAAGACCGCGGTGCACGCCGCATGCGCACGCTAGAGCCCTCTCCTGAGTATCGCTACTGGTCCACAGATGATCTGTCGATGAGGATTGAATTGCTCAGCCATAGCCAGAGTCTGCCGCAAGCCATGGGCAAGCTCGGGCTTTCAGAGTTTGCCAACAATCCGCATTTGAGCTCTCTGTTGCAGCAGCTTCAGTTTGACTGGTCAAAAAATGGCTATCGCCGCCAGCGTCGCAAGGAAGAGCGTCAATCGACCCTGCTGGGCACCCGGGTCATATTGGGGCTGGATGCCATCTGCATGCATCTGCGCACCAGGGCCGACAAGCTGGCATTGCAGAACGCCTACCTGACCGAGAATGCCGCTCCACTGGAGGAACGGCTGACCAAGCACAGCGTGAGACGAAGCACTACGTTTTCAGCGCCTGAGCCCAGCCTGAAAAACCTGCGCTGGACGGTGACCGACATGAGCCCCAGGGGCTATGGGGCAACACTGGAGAAAGACAGCGAGACCTCGCTGTCACCCGGGATGATCGTGATCCTGTTGATGGAGGATCAAAAAGACGCCGGCATCATTGGCATTATCAAAAATGTCAGCGTGCTGGCTTCTGGCAAGAAACATATTGGCGTCGAGATTATCTCGCGCAATGCTCGCTGGGTGGCACTCAGCAATATGCAGGAGACTAACCCAGTCCTCACTAATGGTGCCTTGTCCGAGAGCCTGCCAGAATTTTCCAGCCTCTACCTGCCCCCTGAGGAAGGCCTGGCAGGCGAACCCACGCTACTGGTACCACGCAGTCGCTTTCTGCCAGATGTCAGCTACCGTATCCGCAGCCTGAATGAAAAATCCTTCCAGCGGCTGGAAACCGTACTGGAAGGACGTCACGACTGGTTACGTGTAGGCTGCAGTAGCCTGACTCAGGCTTAAGTTAAACCAGGTTTACTTGTCACCGGCTTTCCAGCCACCACCCAGCGCCTTGAACAAATCGACACTGGCAGTCAGTCTCGCTTGGCGGCTCTGCACATAGGCCAACGCTGCATCGTTATAAACCCGCTGCGAATCCAGCACATCGAGGTAGCCAGAGTAGCCTGCCTTGTAGCGGTTTTCTGCGATATCCAATGCCTTCTTGGAAGACTCCTTGCTCGCTTCCAGCGCGGCTTCGCGTTCAGACTGCTGACGCAGGTTGACCAAAGCATCGTTCACTTCCTTGAACGCCGTTTGAATGGCACTCTCGTAAGATGCCAGAGTTTGCTTTTGCTGCGCCGTGGCCTGATCGACACGCGAATTCAACCGGCCTGCATCAAAGATAGGCAGATTCAGACTAAGACCACCAGTCCAGATACGGGCGGCGGATTTCAGGATATCGCCCAGCTCGGCACTTTCGCCACCATAATTCGCTGTTAACGAAATAGTAGGAAACAGGGCCGCCTTGGCTACGCCAATGTTGGCATTTGCCGCGATCATGTTCTGCTCGGCCTGACGGACATCCGGCCGTGATTCCAGCAGGCTGGACGGCAGTCCGACCGGTGGAACAGGCGGAGTTGGCAATTGATTGAAATCCGCGGCAGGAATAGTCAAGGCCAGATCGCCCGTCAACACGGCGAGCTGGTGCTCCACGATGGCACGTTGCCGCACCAGGTCAGCCAGTTGCGCGGTCAGATTGGAGGTCGATACTTGCGCCTGATGCACATCCAACGCAGAGGACACGCCCCCCTCCAGACGACGTTGCGTCAATGCCAGGCTTTCCTGGCGACTGTGCAGACTGTCTTGTGACAAGGCAATCTGCGACTCCAGGCTGCGCAGCAATAAATAATTGCTGGCCACCAGGCCCTGCAAGGACAAATCTACCGTATCGCGAGCGTAGTGGGTTGCCATCGCTTGCGCACGTGCAGATTCCTTGGCACGACGCAGCTTGCCCCAGAAGTCCAGCTCAAAGGATGTACCAAGGCGAATATTGTAGTTTTCGCGTATGGGATCCACGCCTGAAGGCAGTGGGGTTGCACCCAGCTGGGTAATACGCGAACGGGCCGCGCTGGAGTTCAGGTCAATCTGCGGGAAAAGCGCCGCGCCTACTTCACGCAGGTAGGCATCCGCCTCCTCCACCCGGGCTACCGCCAGCTTGATGTCGGTATTGTTGGCCAGGGCCTTGGCCACCAGGTCATTCAATACCGGATCGTTATACAGCTGCCACCAGGTGCGGGAGATTTCAGCTTGATTGGTCGCATCGGCCTGCTCGGCAAACTTGGCTGGCACGGGCATCTCGGGCCGCTGATAGTCAGGGCCCATCATGGCGCAGCCTGGCAGCAGTATGGCGGCCAATACAGCGATATAGGTCAGTTTCAAGCGTGGCATCATGCAATTTCCTTCTGTTCTTGTGCAGACGTGTTTCTCTTCTGCGTTCCTGTCAACCATGTAAAAAACAAGGGGATAAATACCGTAGCAACAAAGGTGGCCAGCAGCATGCCGCCAAATACGCCCGTCCCCATGGAGCGCCGGGCAGCCGCACCGGCACCGCTGGCAAATACCAGAGGCACAATCCCCAGCACAAAGGCCATGGATGTCATCACGATAGGACGGAACCGCAAGCGGGCGGCTTCAACAGCGGCCTGTGCCACAGGCAAGCCCTCTTCCAGTTTCTGGCTGGCGAATTCCACGATCAGAATCGCATTTTTCGCAGCCAGACCTACCAGCGTCACCAGACCGATCTGGAAGTAGATGTCATTAGGCATGCCGCGTACCAGCACGGCCAGCAAGGCACCTGCCAATGCAAATGGCACGGCCATGATCACGGCCAGAGGCAAGGCCCAGGTTTCAAACTGCGCGGCTAGAATCAGGAACACCATGATGATGGCGAAACTGAAGGCATAGATAGCAGCCGAGCCAGTCCGTTTTTCCTGATACGCCTGACCGGTCCATGTCATCTGGTAGCCATCAGGCAGGCTTTGTGCCGCAATTTTTTCCACCAGCTTGATGGCATCGCCCGAACTCACGCCCGGTGCACCACCCGCCAGCACTTTCGCCGCCAGCAAGCCGTTATAACGTTCCAGCTGTTCTGCGCCCACGATTTCTCGGGTAGTGCTCAAGGCTGACAAAGGCACCATCTTGCCATCATTGGAGCGTACATATACGCGACCAAGGTCTTCAGGCTTCATGCGGTAAGCTGCCTCTGCCTGCAATTGCACGCGATAAGTACGTCCACTGCGGTTAAAGTCGTTCACGTACAGCGAACCCATGGTGCTTTGCAATGTGGCGTAAACATCCGAAATCGGCACACCCTGGCTGATTGCCTTGGCTTCATCCACCTCAACAAACAACTGAGGAACCGTAGGGCGGAAGAAGGTATTGATGCCGGCAAGCCTTGGTTCTTTTTTCAGGTCATCAATCAGATTGTTCACCACGGCAGACAGATGCAATGGGTCTGAATCGCCACGGCTCTGAATGTAAAGCTCCATGCTGCCCGAGTTACCCAAACCACGAATAGCAGGCGGATTGAAAGCAATCGCCAGACCATCTGGCTGCATCATGCCGATACCGATCAGTTTACCTACGATCTCATCTGCAGTCGTGGTACGGGCATCCCAATCCTTGAGACGGACAAACATGGTGCCGGAGCTGGTCTTGTTACCGCCACCGATCAGGTCAAAACCATTGATGGCAAACTCACTGCGTACGGCAGGATCCTTGGCAATCGCAGCACGCACCGCTTCCGTGGTGTTGCTGGTACGCGTCAGGGTCGCGCCATCAGGCAGAATAGTCGCTGCAATCACATAGCCCTGGTCTTCCGGCGGCACAAAGCTGCCAGGCACTTTGTACAACAGATATGCCGCGCCACCCACGATACCCGCAAACACAATGGCACCAATGATGGTATGACGCAGGGTCAGATTGACCGTGCCTGTGTAGAAGTTGGTCAGCTTTTCAAAACCGCGATTGAACGGACGGAAGAAGCGTGACTCTTCATGCACAGACTTCAGTATCAGTGAGCACAAGGCTGGCGTCAGCGTCAGCGCCACAATGCCCGAGATCACGACGGCAACTGCCACAGTTACCGCAAACTGGCGATAAAGCTCACCGGCAATGCCCCCCATGAACGCAACAGGCACGAATACCGCACACAGCACCAGCACGATCGCGACCACTGCGCCCGATACCTGCTGCATGGATTTGATGGCAGCATTGACTGGCGAGAGTTTTTCTTCGCTCATCAAGCGCTCAATATTCTCCAGCACCACAATCGCATCATCCACCACGATACCGATGGAAAGCACCATGGCAAACAGGGTCAAGGTATTGATCGAGAAGCCGAATATCCACAAACCGGCAAAGGTGCCTACCAGCGAAATCGGCACGGCAATGATAGGAATCAGCGTCGCGCGCCAGTTTTGCAGGAACAGGAACACCACCAGCACCACCAATACCATGGCTTCACCGAGCGTCTTCACGACTTCTTCAATAGATGCTTTCACGAAATCGCTGGTGTCATAAGGAATAGCATAGTCCACGCCTTCAGGGAAGCGCTGCTTCAGCTCTTCCATTCTCGCCTTGATGGCATTGGCTGTATCCAGCGCATTGGCACCGGTCTGCAGGAACACCGGAATACCGACACCGGGCTGGCCATCCAGCGAAGTGCGTACGTTGTACATCTGGGCACCCAACTCAATGGTGGCCACATCTTTCAGGCGCAAAGTGCCGCGCGGGCCATTGGATCGCACAATAATGTCAGCAAACTGTTCCGGCTCAACGAGACGACCTTTGGCGGTCACGGTATACACAAGCTGTTGCTGGCCAACGACCGGCTCCTGACCGATCTTGCCAGCGGCGTACTGGGCATTTTGGGCCTGTATCGCGGTTGAAATATCGGTCGTAGTCACGCCGAGCTGGGCCATGCGGTCAGGCTTGAGCCAGATGCGCATGGAGTAATCCTGGGAACCGAAAATGGTAACGTCACCCACCCCCTTGATGCGCTTCAGCTCATCCACCACATTGAGGGTGGCATAGTTGCTGAGGAACAGTGGGTCATATTTTTTGCTGGGCGAAATCAGCATCAACGCCATCAGAATATCATTGGAACGCTTCTGCACGACAACGCCGGTTCTACGAACGTCTTCCGGCAAACGCGGCAAAGCGATATTCACACGGTTACTGACGTTGAAAGTCGCCTGATCCACTTCCGTACCGGTTTCAAACGTGGCAGTAATGGTCAAGGTACCGCTGGAGTCGGCGCTGGACTGAAAGTACAGCAGGCCCTCCACGCCACTCAATTGTTCCTCGATAGGCGCAGCAACTGTCTTGGACAGGGTCTCGGCACTGGCGCCAGGATACGTCGCCGTCACGATAACGGTAGGCGGCGCAATTTGCGGATACTGGGCAATCGGCAGCTTCATCGCTGCCGCAAAACCAGCCAGCACAATAATGATGGAGAGCACCGACGCAAAGATCGGGCGCGTGATGAAAAATCTGGTCATGACGTCTCCCGCTTAGGATTGCTTGGGTTTTTGTTGAGCCTCAGGCGCAGGAGTATCGCCTGGCGCACCTGCCGGTGCTGCTTCTTGTGGATGAGGGCTTACTGGGGCGCCTGGACGCAGCTTGATAATGTTATCAATAGCGACCTTGTCCCCCGCATTAAGTCCTTTGAGCACAATCCAGCCCTGCCCTTGCCAGCCACCCGTCACGATGGGACGTGGAGTAGCTTCGTTCTTTTCATTGATCACAAAGACGATCTTGCCTTGCTGCACATTCACAACGGCAACCTGAGGCACGATAAATACGCCGTCGCGCTGACCGGTGGTTACACGTGCACGAACAAACTGACCAGGCAGAAGGCGTTGATCTTCATTATCAAAGGTGGCACGCAATTGCTGGGTACCCAAAGTAGGATCAATCTGGCTGGCAGCAAAGTTGAGCTTGCCTTTTTGTTGATACTCACTACCGTCCGGCAATACGACGCTCACCTGCTTCACGTTTTTCTCAGTCAAGCGACCGCCGAGCTGAGCGAGTTCGTTATCAGAGAAACTGAAGCGCACCCAGATAGGGGACAATTGAACCAGCGTAGTCAGCAGGCTTGAGTTGGCCTCTACCAGCGCGCCCTCAGAAAACTGGAAACGGCCAGAAACACCACTTACCGGTGCGGTTACCGTGGTGTAGGAAAGATTCAATTCAGCCTGGCGAACAGCGGCTTCGGCCGCCATAAGATTTGCATTGGCCACTGCGTTGTCAGATACGGCATTGTCATACTCGCGCTGACTTACCGACTGTGTAGACAACAAGTTCTGTAAACGCGCCTCTTCGCGGCGTGTCTGTTCAATCTTGGCTTTCTGTTGCGCCAGCTCGGCACGCGCTTGCTGCAGAGCTATCTGATAAGGCACAGGATCAATCAGGAACATAGGCTGACCTGCTTTTACAGACTCGCCTTCCTGATACAAACGCTTGAGCAGGATACCGCCCACACGAGGACGCACTTCAACCTCTTTGGCCCCCTCGGTCTGAGCTACAGCTTCTGCCGTAATGGGAACGGTGGTGGGCTGCATCTCCATTACCGTGACTGGCATGGCGCCACCTTGATGTTGAGCAGCACTTTGGTCGCCCTTGCTACATGCGCTGACTGCTACTCCAGCCATAAGTGCCAGCAGCAAGGATGCCTGGAACTTACTGCCGATACCTTTATTTCCCCGATCAAAATTGATGGCTGCCATCTGTAACTCCATGTCTAATATACAAAGATTCTTGACTTACATACGTGAATGTATGTATATTACATACAAACATGCTTGTATGTAAACCCCATTTTATATAAGGTTATAAGCCCAAGTCATATGGTACGCAAAACCAAAGAAGATGCTGCAATCACCCGCCAACGCATTATTGATGCGGCACGCGAGGTATTTCTAGTTCGAGGTGTCAGCAGAACCAGCATGGAGCAAATTGCTGCTCAGGCAGGCCTGACGCGCGGGGCGATTTACTGGCACTTTGACAGTAAAACCGAAATCCTTCTGGCATTGCGTGAGCGTGTGTTCCTCCCCCTGATAGACCGCATGGATGACACTTTGCTTAAAGCCGCTGAGGGTGCAGAAGACCCTTTGCTTAATATAGAACGTTTCCTGACCGAAACCATACAAGTGCTAAATGACAGTAGCGAGACAAGACAGACTTACGAGATCATGATGATAAAATGTGAGTATGTTGATGAATTCGCAGAAGTTTTACAACAGATAGCCAATAATTGTTCCAATATCTCACGTAACATCGAGCGTGCTTATCAGCGTGCCCAGGAACTCGACTTGCTGGATACGAGTTGCACGCCTGAAGAATACGCGATGGACACTTACCTCTTTTTCAGTGGTCTGCTCCATATGTGGATTAAAGATCCTGAAGGTAGCGAGCGACGCCAACAAACAACCGATTTCATACGCACGCACGTCAAGTTGCGTCGAAAGAACAAAAACGCATAAACAAGCATCTTTAGGGTGCAAACATGTATTTGTTCGCACCGAAATATGGCATATCAGGGACGACAGGCCAGCTCTAAAGAACAAGAACGCCTCATATCAGTGCCCTGCTTTCTGGCCTGATCCTTGCTAAAAGCTATGCTGTTATTAAGACTTATTGGCATTTCTGCAAACATCAAGCTCATGACTAACCAAGACCATGCGACTCAGCTTAGCTCATCATAGTAAAGTCGAAGACTATACTACCAGCGTGAGTGCATTTATACGCAACTGGCTCCAGCACCGGGAGCACATACTGGACTCCCTGTTGAAAAACATGGAGGGTATGGCGTATTGCTGTCTGGTCGATGCGCATTGGACGATGCTATTTATCAGCGATGGCTGTTTTGATCTGACAGGCTATCGCCCCGACGAACTGCTGCATAACGGTCGCACCAGCTTTGAAGAACTGACTCTGCCTGAGGATCGCGCTCGCATCAGAAGCACTGTCGATGATGCATTATCGCGGCGTGAGCGTTTTGAAATTGAATACCGGATCATGACCATAGACGGTCAAATCCGCTGGGTGAATGAGCGCGGAACCGGCATTTTCAATCCACAAGGGCAAGTCGAGGCACTGGAAGGCTTTATCCAGGACATCACGCAACGCAAGCTGAACGAACAAGCCCTGCAGGAAGCGGAACGCCGTTATCGCAACATCTTCGAGAATTCAATCGAAGGTATTTTCCAAACCAGTCAAGACGGGCAGTACATCAATGCCAACCCCGCTCTCGCGCGAATTTATGGCTACGAGAGTCCGGAAGAACTCATTCAAAGTCTGAACAATATTGCCCAGCAGCTCTATGTGCAACCCGAAAGTCGCCAGGCATTTCTCACGCTGATGCAACTTGAAGACCGGGTAGTCAATTTCGAGTCGCAAATCTATCGCCGCGACGGCAGCACCATCTGGATTTCGGAAAATGCCCGCGCTGTTCGCAACGACGCAGGCAAGCTGCTCTATTTTGAAGGCACGGTAGAAGACATTACCGAGCGCAAAAGCTATAACGCCCTGATCGAATATCAGGCCACGCATGATGACCTGACCGGCCTGCCCAACCGCACCCTGATGCAGGACAGGCTGTTACAGGCCATCAGCTATGCCGATCGCACGGCATCCAAGCTTGCCGTTGTCTTTGTGGATCTGGACAAATTCAAAGACATCAACGACAGCATGGGACACTTTATCGGAGATCAGCTCTTGATCGCCATGGCCCGCCGCCTGGAAAGCTGCATACGAGACAGTGATACGGTTGCCCGGCCAGGTGGGGATGAGTTTGTCCTGCTGCTCTCCAATATTCACGGCATGGATGCTCTCAGCCAGACACTGCAACGCGTGCTGGCCCTGACCTCCGAGCCTTGCAGCATTGAAGGCAAGGACTTTACCGTCACCAGCAGCATCGGCATCAGCCTGTACCCGGACGACGGCAAGACCAGCGAAACACTACTCAAAAATGCAGATACGGCCATGTACAAGGCCAAGCAGGAAGGCAAGAATAATTTCCAGTTCTATACACGCGAACTGAACTCCATTCTGGTCGAGCGACTGGAGATGGAGTATCAGATGCGCAACGCGCTGGGGCACAACGAATTTCATCTGCATTACCAACCCAAACTCAATTTGCGTACGCAGCGCATTACCGGTGTTGAAGCCCTTATTCGCTGGCATAACCCAAGGCAAGGATTAATCTCGCCAAATCGCTTTATTCCGATTGCGGAAGAAAGCAGCCTGATCGAGCAGATCGGCTCATGGGTATTAGAAAAAGCCTGCATGGAAAGCATCGCTTTGTCACAGCTTTCCGGATATGACGTACCAGTTTCGGTGAACGTCTCTCCCCGGCAGTTTCAGCAGAGCAACCTCGTCGGCAATATTTCGCGCGTGCTGCAAGAGACGGGGCTTAAGCCCTCACTGCTCGAGCTGGAAATCACCGAGGGCACGCTGGCGGACACTTCACCTCAGTTCATCAAGGTGTTGAACGACTTGAAAGGTCTGGGGATAAAACTTGCCATCGATGACTTTGGGACGGGTTATTCCAGTCTGGGTTACCTCAAGCACTTCCCGATTGATAATCTCAAGATAGATCGCAGCTTTGTCATGGGGCTGGAAAGTGACACGGCAAATCAGGCTATTCTGAAAGCGATTGTGGCACTGGGCCATAACCTGGGTATTAACCTGGTAGCAGAAGGAGTGGAAACCGAACGGCAACGCGATTTCCTGCTCAGCATCGGTTGTGATGAAATGCAGGGCTTTCTGTTCAGTCAGCCATTGCCTTTTGACCAGGCGGGGAAGCTATTACTGGCGCAAGACAAGCTTGTGTAGGCCCTGTAATGCCGTTATCATGCGTTCAACAGCACTTCAGGAACGATTATGGATTTTCAGACTGGCCAGATTTGCAAGGGTGAAATCTACGGCAAGCAGACATCCAGCAAATTCGTGATGTATAACGTGCTCAAGGTGAGCAAAAACAACATCACCTTGCAAAACATCGACAATCCTCTCAGCCTGTTCGAAACCACCACGCAAAAACTGCTCGCTGCAGGCTACATTCGGGTGAGTCAAACCCCCTACGTCAATACCGAAAAAACCGGCAAAAAACGCAAGGCAATCAAGCAACCAACGCGCTGCCCCTACACACTGGACTTTCTGGAAGAGCGGGCAGACTCCGAGCGCCCGCAGCCCATCATGCCGGATTTATTCGGTAATCCCTGACCATAATCTTCACTGATCAAGAATTATCTGGTCCTCAAATCGACCCCGGTGGGCCGCCCCAGAGATCATGTCCATCGGCATCGGTGATTTGCACCTCCACCAGATCACCAGGATTCAAGCCTTCCGCATCTGCCAGATACACCACGCCATCGATTTCGGGCGCATCGGACATGGTACGGGCAATCGCCTCATCGCCATTGACTTCGTCCACCAGCACGGTTTCCAGGCGCCCTACCCGACGTTGTAATTTCTCTGCGCTGATGGCTTCCTGCACTTCCATGAAACGCGCCAGACGTTCCTGCTTCAGCTCTTCAGGCACCGCATCTGGCAAAGCATTCGCAGCGGCACCATCCACAGCGGAATAGGCAAAACAGCCAACACGGTCCAGCTCTGCTTCCTGCAGGAAATCCAGCAGCATCTGGAAGTCTTCTTCAGTCTCGCCAGGAAAGCCGGTAATAAAGGTGCTCCGAATAGTGATATCCGGGCAGATGTCACGCCATGCCTTGATACGCGCGAGGTTGTTTTCGCTGCTTGCCGGACGTTTCATTGCCTTGAGGATGCGTGGGCTGGCATGCTGGAACGGCACATCCAGATAAGGCAGGATCAAGCCATCGGCCATCAGCGGGATAATTTCATCGACATGCGGATAAGGGTAGACATAATGCATGCGCACCCATACGCCAAGATCACCCAGACCACGTGCCAACTCGGTCATGCGTGTCTTGATCGGGCGACCATTCCAGAAGCCGGTACGGTATTTGACATCCACACCATACGCGCTGGTGTCTTGCGAAATAACCAGCAGTTCTGAAACACCAGCATTGACCAGATTTTCCGCTTCCTGCATCACTTCCCCTATCGGGCGGCTCACCAGATCGCCGCGCATGGACGGGATAATGCAGAAGCTGCAGCGATGGTTACAGCCTTCGGATATTTTCAGGTAAGCGTAATGCTTGGGCGTCAAGCGCACGCCTTGTGGCGGCACCAGATCCGTATAGGGATCATGCGGCTTAGGCAGATTGGCATGCACAGCAGTCATCACTTCTTCCAGCGCATGCGGCCCGGTGACGGCAAGCACGCTGGGATGCGCGTTTTGCACCACATCCGCCTTAGCCCCCAGGCAGCCAGTCACAATGACTTTGCCGTTTTCTGCCAGTGCCTCACCAATCGCATCGAGTGATTCTTGCACTGCGCTATCAATAAAGCCGCAGGTATTGACGACCACCAGGTCTGAATCCTGATAGGAGCCAGAAATGCTGTAGCCCTCGGCGCGCAGCTGCGTGAGGATGCGCTCAGAATCCGAAGATGCCTTGGGGCAGCCCAGGGAAACAAAGCCTACTTTTGGAATGGATTGGTTCATACGTATATTCTCAATTAAAATCTGGGCACTCATATCACATGAGTTTTTGAAAAAGCCCTTATGTATATTGTTGCCATCGCCTGGCTGTACGTTACTGTACTGATGGCAGCCACCGAGCCCAGCCTGGTGGCTGGCATCCTGACCTTTGTGTTTTATGGCTTGCTGCCATGCGCGCTACTGCTGTGGCTGTTTGGTACGCCGCAACGCAGGCGCCGCAAACTGGCACAGGA
Source organism: Methylovorus glucosotrophus (assembly GCF_009858335.1). NCBI lineage: Bacteria > Pseudomonadati > Pseudomonadota > Betaproteobacteria > Nitrosomonadales > Methylophilaceae > Methylovorus > Methylovorus glucosotrophus. Next base: position 1,229,153 of record NZ_VMSE01000001.1, on the reverse strand, counting down.
AAAAGCCGCCCTACTCCAGGAAAAACTTGGTCAGCCAGATAGAGGCAATGCCAAGCATGATCAATAGCACCTGCTGAACCGTCGCCTTGAGTTCGGTGCGCTTGTGCAGACCGGGAATCAAGTCGGCCACCGCGACATAAATCATGCTGGCAGCCGCTAAGCCCAGAATATAGGGAATCCAGCTTTGTACTGTTTGCAAGGCAAAATAGGCGAGAAAACCGCCACCCAAAGTTGCCAGGCTGGAAAGCAGATTCAGCAGAATGGCCTGACGCTTGGTATATCCCGAATGCAACAGAATCAGGAAATCCCCTACTTCCTGCGGAATCTCATGGGCAATAATCGCCAGAGCCGTGACCATGCCGAGCTTCATGTCGACCATAAACGCCGCGGCAATCAATATGCCATCCACAAAATTATGGAAGGTATCGCCGACCATGATCATCATGCCGCTACGGCCATGATCATGCCCGTGGTCGTGGCCATGCGAGGATGATGCCGCCTCATGACCGCTGTGCGCCTCGCATTCATTGCCATGGCAATGCCGCCACAACACCAGCTTTTCCAGTATGAAAAACAACAGGATGCCAAACAGCACCGTCATTGCCATCGCCTCCACACTGGAAGCTTCATTCAAAGCGTGCGGCAATATTTCAAGGAATGCTGCGCCCAGCAATGCACCAATAGCATAGCTGACCAGCATGGGAATCCAGGCTGGACGGGCTTTTAAAACAAAAAGTGCTGCACACAGAATACTGAGTACGCCACCGGCCAGGTTGGTAAAAATGATGGCTGATAATGTCGACATAGCTGCGCATTATACGGGATAACCCCGATGCTCACGATGCGGAAATCGGACAAAGCACATCGGAGGCTTGATCTTTCAAATGATAATCATTATCATTATGAAAAATTACGATAACCGGGAAGCACTGCACGATGTCCACTACTCCATCCTCCGCAAAAAAATGTCTGCTGTCGCTCTTCGATGAGCTGATCGGGCACGATGGCTTTGGCAATCTTAAAGTGGAAATGCGCATCCTGCGCCGGGGCCAGAAAGAGGTCATCATCGACTGCGGCAAGCAATATCGCTTTGTGGTGGACTTTCAACCCACAGGCATGGCAGTAGCACATACATCTGAAAGTGCAACGCTGCTGGAATCCTGATTTACCCCGGCCAAGGCCGGTTGTTGTATTCATCCGACGGTGTGGGACCGTGGATTTGTAATGTTGAGCCAATCGCCTAACAGCGCCTTCGAGAGGAAGGGTCAACGGCATATTCACGAGGACTATCATGACGTTATCTACAAAACTATCCGCACTTACCCTGGTACTCGGCGCTGCGTTCAGCGGCTCCGCCTTCGCTACTACCAATGTCTGGGATTCTGCCGCACCCTGGGGCAGTGCAACCCTGACCGATTTTGCAGCATGGGACAACTTTGGCGGTACAACCGACAACTCCGCTGACTATGGTTCTGGCGGCACGGTCAAAGAAACCAGCGGCACTTCCTTCGTCACCAGTGGCGGCAATATTTACAGCTTTGCAAGCGCTACCAGCTTCGTTTCTACCCTGGTCAGCAGCGCAACCTCCGGCTTTTTTGACGTGTATATGCGTATAGGTACCCTGGGTACGCTGGCCAATACCACAGCGACACTGAATGGCGTTGCCGCCACCTCCACCCTGGCATTTCATGAAGACCAAGGCACCGTCATGGGCGGCGCTACGGCAGAACAAGAGCAATACTGGCTATGGAGCAATGTAGCAGCTTCTTCGCTGTATACCTTTGCCTTCAACTCAACCACTTCCAGTATGAGCCTGGATCAACTGGCACTGGCCACCGTTGCTCGTCCATCTGCGCCGATTGCCACCTCCCCCGTTCCTGAGCCTGAAACCTACGGCATGATGGCCGCGGGCCTGGGCTTGATCGGCTTCATGGGTCGACGTCGCAGTAAAAACCGCTACAACCTGGCATAAGCCTGCGCCCCGGCCAAACTCCTGGTCGGGGCTTTTCAGTCCTGATCCGAGCTCCTCTCATGCTAATTCCGCCTGCCGGAATCCGTCTGCCTGACGCGCGACGGCTAATGATTATTTTCCTTGTCGCACTTAATGCGCTATCTGCCCCTGCTCACGCTGAACTTTTGAATACCGAAAACACGACAGCAGATACTACGGTTAATAGCAATACAAAGGCCGCCCCTGTCCCTGAGCAAACCTTGCCCGAAGTCAGCGTAAGTGCCCGTAAGCTTGAAGATGAGCGCATCGACACAACACGCGCCATTACCACCATCACCACCGAAGATCTCGAACGCCTGCAACCTGCGACCCTGTTCGATGCCATACGCGATGTACCCAGTGTGGCGATCAATGGCGGGCCACGCCCAAGCGGGATGTCATTCAACATCCGCGGCTATGCCGACAATGAAGATGTGGCCGTAAAGGTGGATGGGATTCCCAAGGGATTTGAGAAATACCGCATGGGCGGTACTTTTCTGGAACCTGAACTGCTAAAAAGCGTAGAAGTACAGCGCGGGCCGCAAATTACCAGTGGCTCAGGTTCACTGGGCGGGACCATCATTGCCACCACCAAAGATGCCGCCGACCTGCTGCAACCCGGCCAGCGCTATGGTGCACGCGCCAAATTCGGCTATGCCAATAATAACGACGAATATTCACGCTCCTACATGGTGTATGGACGGCCGGATGAGCGGATTGATATTCTCTTCAACTACTCCAATCGCCAGTCCAACGACATCATGCAGCCAGGGGGCGTCAGGTTGGAAAGTTCTGCCATCAGCTCGATCTCCAAACTGCTGAAAGTCAGTGTATTCCCTAGCGAAAGCGTGCAATTGACCACCTCCGTGGTCAGCTTTGAAGACAGTGGCCTGCAGCCTTATGATGCCACTGGCGGTCAGCCAGGTACTTTCGGCAATGTCATCCGCAGCATTGAAGATCTGACCTGGTCAGAAACCCTGCAATACCGACCTGATAACCGCTGGGTGGATTTCAAGGCGATATTTGGCAAAGGTTATACCGACCTGCACGATTTGATCCGGCCCGGCATGTCGAGTATCAACCCGCTCTGCACTCCCATTCTTTGCCGCGGCAACCTAAATGACTACTACCGATACGAAACAACCAATCTCGATATCAGCAACCGTTCACGCATGATTGAAAACAAGGATTGGAGTCTGGAACTGTTGCTGGGCCTGCAGTACAACAAAAACGAGCGTGAAGTGAGCCGCTATTACGACAATACGGCTTACAGCCAAAGCTTTTACCCCAATGGCTTCAATGCCTCGGCACCACCGGGTACCAAATCCTACGTTGCCTATTATTTGCAACCAAAACTGACCCTGGGACGCTTGAGCATCATGCCCGGATTCCGCAAAGACTTTTACCAAGTCGAGGCCGCGGGCGGCACCTTGGCTTTGCTTGAACAGTACGATCAGGCATCCACTATCAAATTTCGCCAGGAAAGCTACAGTCTGGGTCTAGCCTATGCCTTGTTACCTCAGGCATCGAACCAGCAACTCACCCTGTACAGCAATTATGGACAAGGGTTTCGTCCACCATTGGTGGACGAATATTTCACGCAAGGCGTATTCAGCCGTTGCCTGAGGGCATTCACATCCAACGGCCCGGCCTCGCAGATTTGTGGCGATCTTTATCGCCCTCAGACCTCGGAATCCACTGAAGCCGGCATTAGTTACCAGACACCAAGATTGTTCGGTAGCAATATCCAGCTCACGTCCAAGCTCAATTTTTTCCATATACGCACCAGCCATCTGCTGACGTCTTTACGGCAAAACGAGGCCGGGGAGATTGTTCAGGATGGCTGGGAACGTCGAAATGGCGTTGAGTTTGAAAGCACAATGTCGGCGGGCAAACTGTATGGCCGCGTATCGTATTCCCGAATCAGCGGCGCCCTATTTGATGGTAAAGAATATGTCCCCCTGTATACCGTACCGGGGAATGCTTTGAATATAACGTTAGGGGCAAACCTGCATGCCAGGGTGGACGCCAATATCAGCTATCGTCGGGTTGCGCAGCGCACCGTAGTCACAGCAGGCGGGGGCTCCATTCCTCTGGAGTTTGGCACGCAAGATGGTTACGAAGTGTTTAATGCCGGTATACATTGGGCCCCGACATCCCACATGGGGTTTCGCCTGATCGGCGAGAATCTGGCTAACAAAGAGTACCGGCTGGATGGCGCTTTTGGTGGCACCATCGGCAATGTCGCACCGGGTCGAAATATCCGGATTGTCGCGGAGTTTACCTACTAGACTTTACCGACACTGGCGACTATCGGCCCAGCCAGATCATGCTGGCCATGCGGCCGCATGCGCCATCACGGCGATAGGAGAAAAAACGGCTGCCATCATGGAATGTGCAATATTCGCCGCCATAGACTCGCGTCACTCCTAGCGCAGCAAGGCGTTGCCGGGCCAGCAGATAAATATCCGCTAGCCATTTGCCATTCTCCGTGGCTGCAAACGCTGCCGCCGCTTGGGCATCGTGGTTTACAAATATCTGATAGACATCATCCCCTACTTCAAAAGCGTCACGGCCAATCGCGGGGCCCAGCCATGCCAGCAGATTTTCCGCTGGTGTGTGCATGGCTTCGACCGTACGCTCAATGACACCCTGACTGAGTCCACGCCAGCCCGCATGCGCGGCAGCCACCACCGTTCCGGCTTGATCGCACAAGAGCACGGGCAGGCAATCAGCGGTCATGACGGTGCATACGGTATCCACATGCCGCGCCACCGCAGCATCGGCCTGTGGCACGCAAGAAGCCAAGGCTGCATCCTGCACGATGGTGCCATGCACCTGCTCCATCCATATCGGCTCGGATGGCAACATATCACTCAGTCGCTGCCGGTTTGCCGCCACATGCAGGGGATTATCCCCGACATGCGTTCCCAGGTTGAGACTGTCATACGGCGCCTGACTCACGCCGCCCATACGCGTGGTTTGCACCACATGCACATTGGGCGGTGCAGGCCAATCCGGCACAATCAGGCATGCATCAGTCAATTTCATCATCGTCGTCCAGCAATTCATCCTCGGGATATGCGTCGTCCAGATCATCGCCATCCATATCACCCTCAAATTCGAATGGAAGATCGACTTCGTCCACTGGCACCAGACGCATGGCTTCCAGCAGAGACTTCATATCGGCAGGCAATTCCACCTGCCACTCCATGAATTCGCCACTGGCGGGGTGAATCAGACCCAGTTTGACCGCATGCAAAGCCTGACGGCCAAAGTTGAGGACGGTATCACGCAAATGCTGCGGCATCATGCGCAGAGGCACGATGCCTCCCAAACCATAGACGGGGTCGCCCACCAATGGCGCCTTCAAATGCTGCATGTGGACGCGAATCTGGTGGGTACGGCCGGTTTCCAGGTTACAGCGCAGATAGGTGTGGACGGCAAAACGCTCCAGAACTTCATAGCGGGTTACCGCAGGCTTGCCATTGCGGTTGATCGCCATTTTGGTTCTGGCATGGGGGTGGCGGCCTATCGGCTGGTCGATGCGTCCGTTTTGCCACACCTGCCCCCAGACAATGGCACGGTATTCGCGCTTGACGGTACGTGCCTGCAACTGCCGCACCAGACTGGTCTGCGCAGTAAGCGTCTTGGCGACGACCAGCAAGCCGCTGGTATCTTTATCGAGCCGGTGCACAATCCCCGCCCGTGGCAGGTCTTTTACCACCGGCGCATGATGCAGCAAGGCGTTCAGCAACGTGCCGCTCCAGTTACCCGCCGCCGGGTGCACCACCAGGCCCGCAGGTTTGTTGATGACCAAAATATGATCATCTTCATACTGCACATCCAGCGGAATATCCTCGGCCTCAAACGCATGTTCGTCGGGCGATGGCTGCACTTGCACCTGCAGGCGCTCACCGCCCCAAACTTTGGTCTTGGCCGTCACGGCCTGCGCAGGCTCCAGGGTGACCAGGCCGTCCTTGATCCATTGCTGCAAACGCGAGCGCGAATGCTCAGGCAACAGCTTTTGCAGTGCCTGATCCAGTCGCAAGCCGCCAAGGTCTTGTGGAATAATGAGAGTGATAGGAGTGGTTTGGGTCATCGGTTATAATCTACAAGACTTTTAATCTGGATATTTTTAAATGAAGCATAGTTTAGCGTTTATTGCGGTACTCTGGCTGTCTGGTTGCGCGATCTTCGGCGCACCAACTGAGTTAGACGAGACCAAAGGCTGGTCGGCGCAACGCATTTACACCGAAGCCGACGAAAAGATGCGCTCACGCGATTACGAAAAAGCCATCAAATATTTTGAAACGCTGGAATCTCGCTACCCGCATGGCCGCTTTGCTACTCAGGCTCAAATGGACAAGATCTACGCCTACTACAAGCGCAACGATCCGATTTCCACCATTGCTGCGGCTGACCGCTTCATCAAGCTGCATCCAGATCACCCCAACATCGACTATGCCTACTACATGAAGGGTCTGGCCACCTTTAACGAGCGTGGCGTGATTGAAAAGCTCACCAAGCAACAGATCAGTGACCGAGACCCCAAGTCATTGCGAGAATCCTTCCTTGCACTCAAGGAACTGGTCACCCGCTACCCCAACAGCCGCTACGTCAAGGATGCCACCCTGCGCATGACCTATCTGGTGGACATGCTGGCCAACAGTGAACTGCATGTGGCGCGCTACTACATGAAACGTCAGGCCTATCTGGCTTCGGTCAATCGCTGCAAGTTCGTACTGGAAACTTACCCTGACTCACCCTCCGTGGAAGAAGCACTGGTCATCATGATCAGCGCATACGATCTGATGGGCATGACTGATCTGAAGCAGGACACCCTGCGCGTGCTGCAAACCAACTATCCGGACAGCAAAATGCTGAAAAAGGGTGTTCCAGAAGAACGTGTATGGTGGAAATTCTGGGAAGGGCTCTACGCTTCTTGATTCAACGTTAAGACAGCGCCGGCATTACTTCTTGCTGGCGCGCCCTTTACTCGCTGCAGGCGCCTTTTTGGCGCCTGTTGCATTTCTGGGTTTGGCTGGCGCCTTTGGCTTGATCGGGGCTTTAGGTTTCACACCGGCATTGAGCTTGGTACCCGCGGGTTGCGCCAAGGCCTCCTTTTCAGCACGGCTCTTGGCATTGAGCTCAGCGCGCTGAGCCGTTTTGCGACGGCGCATGCTGACGATACCCTCGCCTGCTTTACGCTTGTCTTCTGGCTCGGCAAACGGATTGGCACCTTGGTTGAATTGCACGCGCAATGGCGTACCGGTCAATTGGAACGCCTTGCGGAACACACCTTCAAGATAACGCTTGTAGCTATCCTTCACGCCATCCACGTGGTTGCCGTGAATCACTACAATCGGCGGATTGCTACCGCCCTGGTGGGCATAACGCAGCTTGGGGCGTATGCCTTTGCTGATAGGTGGCTGATGCTGAATGATGGCATCTTCCAGCACGCGGGTCAGTTGCGGTGTGGAGAGCTTGGCCATGGCCGCCTTGTAGGCGCCATCGACCGAAGTAAATAACTCCGGCAGGCCCTTCTTGCGCAAAGCGGAAATGTAATGGAATTTGGCAAAATCCAGGAACTGCAGCTTGCGGTCGATTTCGCGCTTGATCCAGTCGCGCTCATCTTCTTTCAGGCCGTCCCATTTGTTAATGGCAACCACCAGCGCGCGACCGGCTTCAAGAATATACGCCGCCACATGGGCATCCTGCTCGGTAATGCCTTCCTGGGCATCCACCACCAGAATTGCAACATTGGCTTCTTCAATCGCCTGTATGGTTTTGATGACCGAGAATTTTTCGATTGCCTCAAATACCTTGCCGCGCTTGCGCACACCCGCGGTATCGATAATCGTGTAATGCTTGCCGTTGCGCTCGAGATCAATATGGATGGAATCGCGCGTAGTACCCGGCTGGTCAAACGCGATCACGCGCTCCTGCCCCAGCAAGGCATTGACCAGCGTAGATTTGCCCACATTCGGCCGACCGACAATCGCCACCTTGGGCGTGCGGCTGCCATCGTTTTCTTCTTCAGGTTCTGGCTCGGGAAAATCCGCCAGCGCCAGTTCCACCAGGTCGCGTACCCCTTCGCCGTGGGCAGAAGAGATAGACAGTGGATCGCCCAGGCCGAGCTCGTGGAATTCTGCACTGACAATGGCGCGTTGCATGCCTTCGGTCTTGTTAACCGCAAGCAGCACCGGGCGCTGACTTTTGCGCAGACGGTCTGCGATGACCTTATCCTGCGGTGCCAGGCCATTACGGCCATCCACCATGAAGATCACGACATCGGCTTCATCAATCGCCAGCAAGGTTTGCTTGGCCATTTCTTTCAGAATACCGCTATCCACCAGCGGCTCAAAACCGCCGGTATCCACCACCAGAAATGGCTTGTCGCCACCGATGCCACGTCCGTAGTGGCGATCGCGGGTCAGGCCGGGCAGATCGGCCACCAGCGCATCCCGGCTCTTGGTCAGCCGGTTAAAAAGCGTGGATTTGCCGACATTGGGACGGCCGACCAGTACGATGGTGGGTAGCATGGATTATTTCAGTGAGATTGCGTAAAGCCCACCCTTGCGGGTTTGGACCAGAATACCGTTGGTGCCCAGCGCGAGCATTTGTGGCATGACGGGGCTATCTTCGGTGCGGATACGGCCTTCAAAAGCGCCATCTTCACGCCCGAGGAAATGCACATAGCCTTGAATATCGCCCACCGCCACCACGCCGCCCATGGGCAACGGTGCGCTGAGCTGACGATTTTTGAGGTCGCCCTGACGCCAGAACGTCTTGCCGCTGGAATATTCCAGCGCGTAGACCGAGCCGGTCGCATGGGAAACATACACGCGCGCATCTTCAGAATTAAGACCGGTATAGCTGGAAATATCGCGGCCCCAGCTCACACGGCCAGTCGCACGGTCAACTGCTGCGATCTTGCCCTGGTATGCCACTGCATAGACCAAAGGACCATCCACCACCGGCAGGCTGGTAATGTCTGCGATACGCTCGATTTCTGTTGTACCCTTGGGTTGGGCAACTGAGGCTTCCCAGATGACCTTGCCATCTTCCACGCGCAAGGCAATCAGCTTTCCACCGGCAAAGCCAGCATAAGCCGCGCCACCATCCACTGCAACGCCCGCGCTGCTGCGCAGGCTCAATGCCGGGGTAGCGCGCTCATATACCCACTTGCGAGCACCATCTACCGCGTTAAGACCGAAAATACGGCTATCGCCGCAACGGACGACGACCACACCATTATTGACTTGCGGGGCGCTCAGTACTTCGCTGCTCACCTTGGATTTCCATAGCATTTTGCCTGCCTGATCATAGGCGACAACATAGCCAGAGGCCGTACCAACCAGTACCAGATCAGTACCTACGCCAACACCACCGGATAAGCGCTGACCAGCGTTAACCTTCCACACCTGGGTACCCTTGATGGCATCAAACTTGAAGATGTCGCCAGCGGCATTGGCGGCAAACACCTGACCGTTGATCGATGCCGGGGTGAAGTCGTAATCATCGGCAGCGCCAAGACTGGCACGCCACATGATTTTCGGCGTCATGCTGGCTTTGAAATCGACCAGTTCAGCAGGTGGGTCACTCAACTCACGGCCAAACATGCGCTCCGAAATATCGGTCTTCATGTCACTGATGGTGGAACAACCGCTGATCGCCAGTGCAATCAGCACGGCTAATGAAATCTGACGCAAGGTTTAGCTCCCCAAGGATTCCAGTTTATGCTCAGTAAAGCGGCGATAGCGGCCTTGCTCGTCCAGTTTGAGCAATGCTTCTTCATAGGCCTGTTTGGCTTCGGCCTTTTTGCCTTGTGCCAGCAGAATGTCACCCTTGAGATCAGCAAACAAACCGTCGAACGCGGCATCGTGTTTTTGTGCCAGCGTCTTCAACGCAGCTTCATGGTCTTTTTCTTCAAACTGGATACCTGCCAGTTGCAGCATGGCCACAGCAGCCACCTGGTCTTCCTTGGCATGCTCGGCTGCCCAAGCCAGTTGACGCTTGGCACTTGCCAGGTCTTTACTGGTGTAACTCACCTTGGCCGCCGCAATTGCAGCACGCGCGGCATAAGGCGTCGTGGAAAAGTTATCCATGAGTTCACCGGCCGCGGCCTGAATCGCCTGGGTATCCTTGATATCCAGTTGGGTCATGGCCTGATACTTGGCAGAAGCCTTGATCGCCTGCTGATTAAGGTAATAATTCCAGCCCTTGTAGCCTGCCAGACCGATCACAACTGCAATCAGCAGTGCCTGAACATATTTACCGTTGGTTTTCCACCAGCTTTTCAGCGCGTCCAACTGTTCTTGTTCTTCCAAATCGTATGCCATTACGCCATCCTAAAATTCAAGGTTAATTATCAACTTGCACCTGATTAGCCTGCCGCGGCCAAACCCGCCAACGGCCGACGCCCTGGAATCGCATTTAGCAGATTCCGGGTATATTCCTGCTGGGGCGAATGATACAGGGAGTCTACATCCCCCTGCTCCACCACCATCCCCTTGTACATGACCGCTACCTGATCCGCAATATGACGCACCACACGTAAATCATGTGTGATGAAAAGGTAGCTCAGCTGCATTTCCTGCTGCAGTTCGCGCAAGAGCAGCAATATCTGCGCTTGAATGGAAACATCCAGCGCCGAAACCGGTTCATCGCAGACCACCACCTTGGGCTCAAGCACCAAAGCACGGGCGATACCTATACGCTGACGCTGGCCACCGGAAAACTCATGCGGGTATTTCTGCAAATCAGCCTCGCTCAGGCCCACCCGCTTCACCATCTGTACGACCTTGCGTTGCCGCTCGGATGCAGTGCCAAGATCATGAATCAACAGGCCTTCGGCAATAATTTCACCGACGCGCATGCGCGGATTCAACGAGGCAAACGGATCCTGAAACACCATTTGCAGATCGCGACGTATCGCGCGCAAGTCCTTGCCGGACAATTTGGCCAGGTCATGGCCTTGAAATTGCACTTCGCCACTATCCAGGGGCAGCAATTGTAACAGACAACGGGCCAGGGTGGACTTGCCACTACCCGACTCGCCAACGACAGCCAGCGTTTCACCGGCATTCAGCTGTATGCTGACATCATCCAGCGCCTTTACCTTTTGCTGACCCAGGCCAAACAATCCGCCACGCTGGGGATATGTCTTGACCAGATGATTGGCAACCAGAATCGGTTCACTCATGGGTGGGCTCCATTTGTTAGCCAGGCATAATCAATCGGCTTTAACGGCTTTTTACCATCGGCATCGGGCACACAATCCAGCAAGGCCTTGGTATAAGGATGCTGCGGATTGCCGAGCACCTCTGCCACCGGGCCGGACTCGACAATCTCGCCACGGAACATGACCACCACATCGTCAGCAATATCCGCCACCACGCCAAAATCATGGGTAATGAACAGCATGCCCATGTTCATGCGGGTCTTGAGTTCGTCCAGCAATTTGAGAATCTGTGCCTGCACGGTCACATCCAGCGCGGTCGTCGGTTCATCGGCAATCAGCATGGCAGGCTCGCAGGCAATACTCATGGCAATCATCACACGCTGGCGCTGTCCACCAGAAAGCTCATCGGGATAACTGTCTGCACGCTCTGCCGGTATGCCGACCTGCTCAAGCAGGCTGCCAACCTTTGCCCGCAAGGCTTTTCCGCGCAGGCCAAGATGCTCGGTCAGGCTCTCCCCTATCTGGTAGCCCACCTTCAGCACAGGATTCAGCGAAGTCATTGGCTCCTGAAAAATCATGCCAATTTGCTTGCCGCGTATGCCGCGCATTTCTTCCGGACTCAGGGAGGCGAGATCACGCCCCTGAAAAATGACACGGCCATGGATGCGCTGCAATTGCTCGGACAGAAGCCCCATCACTGACAGCGCTGTGAGGCTTTTGCCGCTGCCCGACTCGCCTACCACGCAAGTGGTTTTGCCTGACTCCAGCACAAAAGATACCTGATTGACCAGCTTGCGCTGGGGCGATTTAACCGGGACAACCGTCAGTTCTTCCATGCGCAGCAAGGCAGTCATGGGCTCACTCCTTCAAATGTTGTATCGCCTGTAGCAAATCGAGTCGTTGTTGCTCGCCCCCGCCCAGCATGGGCTTGAGGGTGATCTGGCCAGCCTGGGCTTCATCATCGCCAAGGATCAATGCGAAACGCGCACCGCTGCGGTCCGCTTTTTTCATTTGCGACTTGAAGCTGCCGCCGCCGGCATGCAACGCAACCGAAATACCGGCATCGCGCAATTGCTCAGCCACTTGAGGTGCCAGCTTTTCGGCCTGCTCACCCAGATTCACCAGATAACCGTCTAACCCTTGCGCGGCCTCGATACCATATTCCTGCATCAGCAGAAATACGCGCTCAAGACCAATGCCAAAGCCGCAAGCTGGCGTAGCATCGCCACCCAAGCGCTCGACCAGGGTATCGTAACGCCCACCACCGGCAATGGTGCCCTGGCTGCCGAGACGGGTTGTCACCCACTCAAACACGGTACGGTTGTAATAATCCAGACCGCGCACCAGACGGGTATTCAACACAAAAGGAATATTCGCTGCTTTTAACAATGCACACACCGCATCAAAGTGGGCACGACTTTCCCCACCCAGGGTATCCAGCAAGCGCGGCGCGCCTTCTATCATGGCCTGCATGCGGGGATTCTTGCTATCCAGAATACGCAAGGGATTGGTATGCAGGCGACGCTTGGCATCCTCATCCAGCAGGTCGGCGTGTTGCTCAAAATAAGCGATGAGTACCTGACGGTATTCCGCCCGCTCGGCAGCATCGCCTATGGTGTTCAGTTGCAGCTCAACGTCAGTCAAGCCCAGTGCGCGCCACAAGCGGGCCAGCAGCATGATCTGCTCGGCATCGACTTCGGGCTGGGCATAACCGAATGCTTCCACGCCTATCTGATGAAACTGGCGCTGGCGGCCCTTTTGTACATTTTCATGACGGAACATCGGGCCCATATACCACAAGCGCTGCGGACCATTGTAGGTCAGACTGTGCTCTACCACGGCCCGCACGCAGCCCGCCGTGCCTTCTGGCCGCAGGGTCAGCTTGTCACCATTCAGCGCATCAACCCAGGAGTACATCTCTTTTTCCACGATATCGGTGTGCTCGCCCACGCTGCGAATGAAAAGATCGGTGGGCTCAACAATAGGCATGCGTATATTGCGATAGCCATACTGGCCCAGAACCTGACGAGCCGTGTCTTCCAGCTTTTGCCAGAGCGCAGTTTGCTCGGGCAAGATGTCGTAAAAACCTTTGATGCTTTGAAATTTATCAGCCATGTTATTTATTAATTGCTTTTTATATTGCCTTAAGCGGAATGGTCTTTTGCTGCAATGGCAGCGACTGACGCAGTTTGCCGCCCTCGGCGTAATTCTTTTGTACGTAGTCTTCCACTATCGTCTGAAACTCTTCAGCAATCGCGTCACCCTTGAGGGTGACGGTTTTCTGGCCATCCACAAAGACAGGCGCCACAGGCACTTCCCCCGTCCCCGGCAGGCTGATGCCAATATTCGCCAGCTTGGATTCTCCAGGGCCGTTAACGACACACCCCATGACAGCAACGCTCATCGTTTCCACACCCGGGTACTGACTGCGCCATATCGGCATTTGTTCACGCAGATAGCGCTGGATTTTTTGGGCGAGTTCCTGGAAGAACGTAGAGGTAGTGCGGCCACAGCCAGGGCAAGCTGTTACCAGCGGCGTAAAAGAACGGATTCCCATCACCTGCAAAATTTCTTGCGCCACGACCACTTCCTTGGTGCGGGCCTCTCCCGGCTCAGGCGTGAGGGATACACGGATGGTGTCGCCTATGCCCTCTTGCAGCAACAATGCCAGCGCCGCTGTAGAGGCCACGATGCCTTTGGATCCCATGCCGGCTTCGGTCAATCCAAGGTGCAAGGGATAAGTGCAACGGGAAGCAAGATCACGGTATACGGTCACCAGATCCTGTACATCACTTACCTTGCAGGAAATGGTAATGAAATTGGATGGCAGACCCAGCGCTTCGGCCTGGGCAGCGCTTTCCAGGGCCGATTGAATAAGGGCTTCGCGCATCAGGGCATCGGCCGACAAGGGTTCCGCACGCTGTGCGTTTTCGTCCATCATGCGCGCCATTTTTTCCTGATCCAGACTGCCCCAGTTCACGCCGATGCGCACGGGCTTCTGGTAATGGATGGCCGCTTCTATCATGGCGGCAAACTGCTCATCGCGCTTGCTGCCTTTGCCGACATTGCCGGGATTGATACGGTATTTGGCCAACGCTTCAGCACAATCAGGATATTGCGCCAGCAGTTTGTGTCCGTTGTAGTGAAAGTCGCCTACGAGCGGGACATTACAGCCCATGGCATCCAGTTCACGGCGAATGGTGCTAACTTGCGCGGCGGCTTCAGGGGAATTGACGGTAATACGCACCAGCTCGGAACCTGCCTGCCACAGCTCAAATACTTGCTGGACAGTCGCAGCCGCATCAGCGGTATCGGTATTGGTCATGGATTGCACGACTACCGGGGCGCCGCCGCCCAAGGGAACATGTCCCACCATCACCAGATTGCAGGGGCGGCGTTTCAAGGCTTGTTGCTGACTCACGATTACTCCAGTGTAATGCGGACGACGTTAAGCCGGTTGTATGGCGCGGTATCCACCGGTTTATCGTCATAAATCAATTGGCTACCGGCAGCGTTACCGATGGTCACCTTCAGGGGAGGTTCACCCTCCACGGCGTCTTCGCTACCGGCACGCTTGGTTTTATTGAAAATTTCTTTGCCATGGCGATCCACAATGCTGACCCAGCTATCTTCGGTAAACACCATGCGGACCTTATGCAAGGCCACGGAAGAAGTCGTGCTGTCAGCATTAGTGCTCGCGGGAGCGGCTGTTGCAGCGGGCGCGGCTGGCAATGGCTGTGCAGCAGGCGCTGTAGCAGATGGTGTAGAAGGAACGGCAGCCGCAGGAGCGGCCTGTGGCTCTACCGCGGGTACAGCGCTTGCCTGATCACTTGTTTGCTCAGGAGGAAGCGCAAAGGCCTCGCCTTGCGCAGGCGCCTGTGCAGCGGCGGACTCTCGTTCGGCCGCTGGCAGGGCTGCTTGTGGCAGGCTTTCTCCCTGAGCAGGACTCACTTCGCTACTGCTGCTACCTAGATGCAGATCAGGAATACCCGGTATCAAATTCTCGTCATACAACAGCCAGACACCTGCCCCCAGTAGCACCAGCACGCTGGCATAGATGTACTTTTTCCAATCCGTAGTACGCGACTGGGTAATGGGGATGTTGGCCGATGGGATACTGATATTCTTTTGCTCTTCCGAAGGCATTTGCGCGCGGTAAGCTGCCAGTAGAGGCTCGGCATCAATCTCAAGAAACTTGGCGTAATTGCGTATGAAGCCACGGGCAATGGTAGGCTCGGGCAGCAAGGAAAAGTCATCGGTCTCCAGCGCATGTATCTGGCGCTCACTGATGCGCAGGCGCGCATGAATGTCGATGACAGACAAGCCCTTTTGCTCACGCGCTGCACGCAAGATGGCGCCGATGGAGGATGCATGAGAAGACGCAGTACTTGCGGCTTCCTGCGTATCAGGTGTTACTGGTGTGGTTTCCGTCATTGCGCTTGTTGCCCTGAAAGAAGTGCCTTGGTTTGTTCGGAATTCGGGTATTTTTTACGCAGCAACAAGGCATAGCTTGCTTCTGCATCGCGATCACCCAGGATGCGTTCGATGCGAATACCCAGCCATAAAGTATCTGGCCCAGGGTTATTGACCAGGGCATTTTTCAGGGTATTGCGCGCAATACCCACCTGGCCTCGATTAAACTGGATGGTCGCCAACTGATAGGCGGCGGTTTGTAACAGAGGCTGCGCCTGCAAGGCTTTCTCAAGATAGCCCTCTGCAGACTTTTCATCCTTTTTCTTCAGCGCGCAAATCCCGGCATTCATATAGGCCACCCCTGGCGTGGCATACAGCGGGTTTTTAACCGCCTCGGTAAATTGCACGATGGACTCATCAATGCGGTTGCGCGAGCACAGGAAGGAGCCGTAATTGTTGCGCGACTCCGAATTATTGGGCTCAATCTGCAAGGCGCGCTTGAAGTTGCTGTCGGCCTTGGCATCTTCCCGCAATGCGCCATACACCAGCCCCAGACCGTTATAGGCCATGGCATAGCTGCCATCAATACGAATAGCCTCGGTAAACTCTTCGAGCGCAATCGCCATCTGGTTCTGCGCAAAATACCCCGCACCCAGCTCCGTATGAACACGGGCACGCTCGCGTGCACTCGTTTCGCCAGCACTGTAAGGCTGGGCTTGCTGCTCAGCGCATCCAGCCAGGCCGATCAACACTACCATCAGCCAACGTTTCAAACTGTTTTCTCCACCGATATAACCTGCATGACCTTGTTGCGTTCAGTACGCCGCGTTTTGTCCTGCACCTTGCCAGCCAGCTGACCACAGGCCGCATCGATATCATCGCCTCGCGTCTTGCGTGTTGTGACGACGTAATCTGCCTGCATCAGGACATCGCGGAAACGACGAATCGCCTCGGGCTTGGATGTGTCATAGCCACTATTAGGGAACGGATTGAATGGAATGAGGTTGAATTTGCATGGCACATCGCGCACGATATCCAGCAACTGACGGGCGTGCTCCACGCTGTCGTTCACCCCATCCAGCATCACATATTCAAATGTCACGAAGTCGCGCGGGGCTTTTTCAAGATAGCGCTGGCAAGCGGCCATCAGCTCCTTGATCGGGTATTTCTTGTTGATAGGCACAATGACATCACGCAGGGCATCGTTTGGTGCATGCAGTGACACGGCGAGTGCCACTGGACAAGCCTCACGCAGACGATCCATGGCAGGCACCATGCCCGAGGTGGAAACGGTGACGCGTCGACGACTCAGGCCATAAGCCGAGTCATCCAGCATGATATTGAGGGCCGTGACCACATTATCAAAATTGGCCAGCGGCTCGCCCATGCCCATCATCACCACATTACTGATAATGCGATCGCCCTTGGGGTCACGCCCCAACGCTTTGTTGGCGACCCACAGCTGGCCGATGATTTCAGACACGCTCAAATTGCGATTAAAACCCTGGCGCCCCGTAGAGCAAAACGTACATTCCAGCGCACAACCGACTTGTGAAGAGACACACAGCGTACCGCGCTCGGCTTCGGGGATGAATACCGTTTCCACCCCGTTTCCGGTCCCGGCATCAATCAGCCATTTACGGGTGCCATCTTCAGAAATCTGCTCAAGCTTGATTCCAGGCGGGGTGATTTCCGCCTGGTCTTTCAGCTTGTCGCGCAGCGATTTGGCAATATCCGTCATCTGATCAAAATCATGCACCCCGAAGTGATGCATCCAGCGCATCAACTGTTTGGCGCGAAAAGGCTTTTCGCCCAGGCCGTGAAAATACTCGGCGAGTTGAGGCTGGCTGTAATTGAGCAGATTAACGGTCATTGCAACTTAGCGGCTGTGAACTTGCGAAGCCGGGAAGAAGTAAGCGATTTCAATCGCTGCATTCTCAACGGAATCACTGCCATGCACGGCGTTGGCATCGATGCTTTCAGCGAAGTCAGCGCGGATGGTGCCAGGTGCGGCCTTCTTCGGATCAGTTGCGCCCATCAGGTCGCGGTGTGCCAGAACAGCGTTTTCGCCTTCCAGTACTTGAATAACCACAGGACCGGAGATCATGAACTTGACCAGGTCAGCAAAGAAAGGACGCTCTTTGTGCACAGCGTAGAAGCCTTCAGCTTCAGCTTGTGACAGTTGTGCCAGGCGGGAAGCAACAATCTTCAGGCCAGCATCTTCAAAGCGGGTGTAGATCTTGCCGATGACATTCTTGGCAACAGCATCGGGTTTGATAATGGAAAGGGTACGTTCAACAGCCATGATAGCTCCAAAAAATTAACACTACGAAAAACCGACTAAAATAGCATTTTAGCAGTTTAAAATAAACCCACGCGGCAAAATCCAGCCTTGCCGGGCAGGAGACTCTTGTTTACAGGATAAGCAAGCTTAAAGCGCGTTACGCTGGCGTCTTGCCTCGTAAAGGCAAATCCCACTTGCCACCGATACATTCAAGCTCTCCACCGAGCCGAACATGGGAATGCTTACCAGCGTATCGCAGGTTTCAGCGGTGAGACGACGCAAACCCGCACCTTCAGCCCCCAGCACCAGCGCCAATGGACCGTCCAGCTTGGTGGTGAACAGATTGCCCGGTGCATCGGCCGCAGCGCCAACAACAAATACTCCTGCCTCCTGCAACTCGCGCAGGGTACGCGCCAAATTGGTCACTGCGATGAAAGGAATCGTCTCGGCAGCACCGCACGCAACCTTACGCACGGTCGCATTCAAACCTGCCGCTCTATCCTTGGGGGCAATCACCGCATGTACGCCCATGGCATCCGCCACGCGCAGGCATGCACCCAGGTTATGAGGGTCTTCCACGCCATCCAGCACCAGGAAAAACGGGGGTTCGGTCAGATCCGACTCCAGAATATCGTGAATATCCTTGTACGGAATCGGCGTATCCACCACGCGTGCAATCACGCCCTGATGCCGGCCGTTAGCGCCTGCCATGCCATCCAGACGGGAGCGCTCTACCTGCATCAGACGCACAGAAGCACCTTCCGCCAGATTGATCAGGTCCTTCATGCGGGCGTCCACACGATCTTTGTCGATCAGGATTTCCTGCACGCTGGCCGCATGCTGACGCAGGCGGCTCAAGACGGCGTGAAATCCAAACAATATACGGCTATCACTCATTACAACTTATGACCTTTTACTGGTTTTACGGGAGGACACCTTGGCGCCTGATTTTGCGCCAGGCTTGGATGCGCTGCTTTTTCTGGGCTTGGCAGCAGGTTTGGCTGCTGACTTGCTGCGCGACGGCTTGGCTGCCGTGCGAGGCCGGGCTCCAGCGCTGGCTGCAGGCTTTCTATCGGCAGAGCGGCGCGGCTTGGCGAGCCGAATTGTATCACCATCTGCCCCACCCTCCTGCGCAAAGGCTTCATCCGGCACGGTATTTTTTGCCTTGTCAGACGAGGCCAGCACAAAGTCGATGCGACTGACTTCCAGGTCCACCCGGCTTATCTTGACGCGCAGGCGATCACCGAGGCGGTATTTCACGCCCGTACGCTCCCCTGCCATTTCGTGGCGGGTCTTGTCGTAGATGAAGTAGTCGTTGCCGAGCTCGGTCACATGCAACAGGCCTTCGACAAAAATACCGTCCAGCGCGACGAACAACCCAAAACTGGTGACGCCAGCCACGGTACCGGCAAATTCCTCGCCGATTTTATCCTGCATGTAATAGCACTTGAGCCAGGCCTGAACATCACGGGTGGCATCATCCGCGCGCCGCTCGGTCATGGAGCAATGCTGGCCCAGGGCCTGCCAGTCTCCCGCCTTGTAGCGCTCGCCATTCAGCACGGCCTTGATGGCGCGATGCACCAGCAAGTCAGGGTAACGGCGAATGGGCGAGGTAAAGTGGGTGTAAGCCTCATATGCCAAGCCAAAGTGGCCGACATTATCCGGGCTGTAAACCGCCTGTTGCATGGAACGCAGGAGAACGGTTTGCAAGAGCTGCTCATCCGGGCGCCCCTTGATGCGGGAGATGACCTTGCCGTAATCCTTGGCATGCGGGGTATCTCCACCGCCTACACCAAAGCCGAACTCACCCAGGAACGTACGCAGAGCTTCCAGTTTTTCCGGGGTAGGGCCTTCGTGAATACGATACAGACCGGGCTGCTCGTGCTGTATCAAAAAGTCAGCGGAACAGACATTGGCCGCCAGCATGCACTCTTCAATCAACCGATGCGCCTCATTGCGCGTCACAGCTTCAATGCGGTCTATCTTGCCGTTATCGTTAAAAATCATGAGGGTTTCGGTGCTTTCAAACTCAATCGCACCGCGCTTTTCTCTGGCCTTGAGCAATATCTTGTAAAGACTGTACAGATGGTCGATGTGCGGAACCAGCCATGCATACTCTTTTGCCAGCTCTCCATCCGGGTGGCTGATGATGTCATACACCTTGGTGTAGGTCATGCGAGCCTTGGAGCGCATCACGGATGGGTAGAATTCATAGCGCTTGATCTTGCCCAGAGCATCAATCTGCATATCGCAAACCATGCACAAGCGCTCCACATCCGGGTTAAGCGAACACAGGCCATTGGAAAGTGCTTCCGGCAACATGGGGATCACGCGGCGCGGGAAGTAGACCGAATTACCCCTGTCGTACGCATCCTTGTCCAGCGCATCGCCAGGCTTCACGTAAAAACTGACATCGGCAATCGCCACTACCAGACGCCAGCCTTTGCCTTGCGGCTCGCAGTAGACAGCATCATCAAAATCCCGCGCGGTTTCGCCATCAATGGTGATCAATGGCATGTCACGCAAATCGATACGGCCCTTGTAATCCGCTGGGCGCACCTGTTTGGGATACTTGGCCGCCTGTTTTTCCGCTTCCGCAGAAAACTCATACGGCAATTGATGCTTGCGCAAGGCGATTTCGATCTCCATGCCGGAGTCCGCATAGTTGCCCAATACTTCTACCACTTTGCCGATAGGCTTGGCATAGGCCGACGGCTGCTCAATCAGCTCCACCATCACGACCTGGCCTGCACCGGCATTCATGTCCTGTCCGGGCGGCACCAGAATATCCTGATTCACCCGCTTGTCTTCAGCGGCGACAAAGGTCACACCCTGCTCGCGAATCAAACGCCCCACCAGCTTTTTGGTCGAACGCTCCAGCACTTCCACAATCTTGCCCTCGGGACGTCCGCGGCGGTCAAAGCCGGCGGGACGCACCATGACACGGTCACCGTGCATGACTTGCGACATTTCACGCGGACTCAAAAACAGATCATCCCCGCCATGGTCAGGCACCAGAAAGCCAAACCCATCAGCATGCCCGACCACACGGCCAGCAATCAGATTCAGCTTCTCGGCAATACACAGCGCACCCTTGCGATTGCGCATGATTTGACCATCGCGCTCCATCGCATTCAGACGACGATTAAAAATCTCCCGCTCTTCTTCCGAAATGCCGACCAGCTCATATAACTGCTCAACACTCACGGGCACCCCCTGCTCGGTCATCACATCAAGGATGAACTCCCGACTGGGCAGGGGGTTAGCATAATTCTCGGCTTCGCGCTTGGCATAAGGATCGGCTTTACGCACTTGGCTTATACTGGCGTTACGCGATTTCTTTTTCATTCTTTAAATATTCCATTTGACAAACTTTTTTGTTGATATAAAATCTCGGCTCTTTCGATGCACAAGCATCTAAGAAAGCCCAGATGGCGGAATTGGTAGACGCGCATGGTTCAGGTCCATGTGCCTTCGGGTGTGGAGGTTCGAGTCCTCTTCTGGGCACCAGATACAAACAAAACGCACTGTACATTTTAGATGTCGGTGCGTTTTTGTTTTTGGCCTCGACGATGGGCATAAGTGCTTTATCAATGCTCTAGTTTCAATCTCGAATTGATTATACAGAAGACCGCCCGGCTTGATATTGCCGAATCATGACATGCAGGGGTTTAGTTGAATCTGATGCATGTTGAAATCCACGGCGTAACATCAATCCGCCTGCAGAAGATAAACCCGCCAGAGAGCTCCAGCGGTCGACAATCACATCAAGCTTCAGAACGTTTTAATTAACGTTCAGTGCATAAATGGCAGGCAGGTTACGCCACCAGCCATATACATCCATCCCACAGCCGAAAACATAGCGATTGGGTACGGATAAGCCAACATAATCGGCCTGAATGGGTTTGACGCGCTCGAGATCTTTTTCGACCAGCACAGCAATCACCACTTCGGCAGCGCCGTGGGCCAGGCATTTCTCACGTATGGCCGCCAGGGTTTGTCCCTCATCAAGAATATCATCCAGCAGCAATACGGTTTTGCCACGCACATTATCGCGTGGCTCAACAGTCCAAACCAGTTGCTCACCTTCGGTTTTTTCATGATATCGGCTGGCTTGCACATAATCGAACTCAAGCGGAAAACCAAGCTGGGGCAGGAGCTGACCGGAAAATACAACGGCGCCACCCATCACACACATGACCAGCGGCTCGGTACCGGCGATGCGTGCCGATATCTTCTTGGCAAGCACCGCAATCGCATTCCTGACATCTTCTTCAGTGTAAATAATCTCTGACTGTTGAAGAATTTGCTCTGGATTAACGGATCGATTTGCCACACATGCCCCTTTGTTGATTACTTTTCGACAAAATACCACATATCCGCATAAATGCTTAGCCATGCCCCCTTAATGAAGGGTAGACGACTGCGGTCCGAGGGTGCGTTTGGTTTCAGTGGCAACCTTAGTGGTGTCTTGATGCTGATATTCCTGCACCCACAGCTTCAGCTCCTGCTTGATCGTCGCCTCATCCGCATTCAAGGTAGTGGCTATCCATTTGAGCAAGGCGTGTACCCAGGTCAAGTCAGCGGAGCGGGCAATGGCAATGCGCAGTTTTTCGTGAGGCGTCGGCAAGGTATGTTCATCATCGGCGAGCAGCTCTTCATATAACTTCTCTCCAGGGCGCAGGCCGGTGAAGACGATTTCGATTTCATCGTCCTGCAGGCCAGACAGTTTGATCATATCGCGAGCCAGATCAGCAATCTTCACCGACTCACCCATATCCAGCACAAAAATCTCGCTGCCCTTACCCATCAAGCCCGCCTGCATGACGAGCTGGGTAGCCTCGGGAATAGACATGAAATAACGGGTGATATCCGGATGAGTCACGGTGACAGGCCCCCCCTTGGCAATCTGTTCACGGAACTTGGGAATAACACTGCCGCTACTGCCCAGGACATTGCCAAAGCGGACAATAACAAAACGGGTGCCATGACTTTCCTGCAGGCCCTGGCACACCATTTCCGCCAACCGTTTGCTGGCCCCCATCACATTAGTCGGATTCACGGCTTTATCGGTCGAAATCAGCACGAATTTGGCAACACCGGCCTCTTTCGCAAGGCTGGCAAGGGTATAAGTCCCGAGCACATTGTTATGCAGGGCTTCCGACACATTGCCGGTTTCCATCATGGGCACATGCTTGTAGGCGGCTGCATGAAAGATGACAGCCGGCTTGGTCTGCTGTAACAGATGACGAAGACGTTCCGCGTTCTTCACATCGCCAACCACATATTCAATATCGGCAGGCCGGTTGCTCATCGCTGAGAACTCCTGCTCCAGCTTATATAAAGCGAACTCCGAGATATCAAGACAGATCAGCTTGGCTGGCTTGAATGCCAGTATCTGACGGCAGAGCTCCGAACCGATCGAGCCACCAGCACCGCTCACCATGACCACCTGAGCCTGCAGGAGAGCGTGCATGCCTTCGGTGTCGAGTTGCACAGGCTCCCGCCCCAGCAGATCTTCCACTTCAACCCGACGTATTTGTGAAATGCTGACCTTGCCATTCATCAAGTCTTCCACCGAAGGCACCGTCAGGATGGTCAATGCATGCGCATTGGCTTTTTCCACGGCGGCCCTTCTCTGCTGATGCGAGGCGGAAGGCATGGCCACAATCACATGCTCCACCTGGTAGCGACGTGAAAAATAGCCTATGTCATCAATATTCCCCAGCACCTTGACGCCCAGCAGCTGGCGCCCATGCATGGCCTCATCGTCATCCAGCATGCCCACCACGCGCCACTCCTGGCTGCGCGTCAGGTCCTTGAGCAGATTGATGGCCGACGTACCCGCTCCCAGCAGCAGAACGGGCTGCCCCTGAGAGTGAAAAGCCCCATACAGGCGATGCTCTTTCCAATAGCGATAGAGAAAGCGGCTCCCTCCCATGCCCAATACCAGCAACATGGGGTCGAGGATCAGCACTGAACGAGGAATCACGCCATGTGGCTTGGTCATGAAAATGACCGCCACCACCGTCGCAGCGGCCGTCGCGACAGCGAATAGAATACGCTTGAGATCGGGCAGGCTGGCAAAGCGCCAGACGCCGCGATACAGCCCAAAATTGATAAAAAACACGAACTGCAAAGGCACTATCCACAGCATGGCCTGCAGCATGGAATCCTGGAATGCGGAGGGAATCTGAAAGTTAAAACGCAATGCAAAAGCGAAATACCATGCAGCAACAGCCACCGTCAGATCATGCAAAACCGCAGCCGCCGTACGTGGATTCGCCATGCGCCGATATTGCGACCAATGGTCGCGCAATTTATTTTTAAAACCTGGCATACCGTACCGCACTAAAAAGGTATTGCAATTCTACTTAACCTTAAGCGATTAATAGAGATAATTTTAGGCGTTTTACATTATCAGGCGGTTTGATAGACCGCATCTTGGCAAGGTGAGGATTGTTTGCGCTTGCGACAAAGCAAGCAGACTGGCCATATCCTGCATCACAGCGGACGTTGGGCAAGGCCAGGCTGACAGCTTATAGTCGGTGATCCGTCATGCCACGGACGCTTAATCACTGCCAAACAAATCGCGCGTAAACACCTTGTCCGCCACATCCGCCAGTTCCTTGGCCATGCGGTTGGAGACGATCACATCGGCCTTTTGCTTGAAGGCTTCCAGATCATTCACCACCTTGGAGCGGAAGAACTCGGGCTCAGTGAGCACAGGCTCATACACAATCACTTCAATCCCCTTGGCCTTGATGCGCTTCATGATGCCCTGGATGCTGGAGGCACGGAAGTTATCTGAACCGCTCTTCATGATGAGGCGATAGATACCAACGACATTCGGCTTGCGCTTGATGATGCTGTCCGCCACGAAGTCCTTGCGGGTGGTGTTGGACTGCACAATGGCGTTGATCAGTGTTTGCGGTACATTGTTGAAGTTCGCCAGCAACTGCTTGGTGTCCTTAGGCAGGCAGTAGCCACCATAGCCAAACGAAGGATTGTTGTAGTGGCTGCCAATACGCGGATCCAGGCCCACGCCTTCGATAATCTGCTTGGTGTCCAGGCCATGGGTCAGTGCATAGCTGTCCAGCTCGTTGAAATACGCCACGCGCATGGCGAGATAGGTGTTGGCAAACAGCTTGATGGCCTCGGCTTCGGAGCTATCGGTAAACAGCAGCGGGATATTCTCTTTCAGTGCGCCTTCTTGTAGCAGCCGGGCAAAGGTTTCGGCACGGGCGGACTTCTCGCCCACCACGATACGGGAAGGATAGAGGTTGTCGTAAAGCGCTTTGCCTTCCCGCAGGAATTCCGGCGAGAAGATCAGGTTATTGGTCTGGTATTTTTCTCGGGCACCAACAGTAAAGCCGACCGGAATGGTGGACTTGATGATCATCACGGCATTCGGTGCGTAGGTCTTGACGTCGCGAATCACGGCTTCTACCGAGCCGGTATTGAAGTAGTTGGTCTCGGGGTCGTAATCGGTCGGGGTAGCGATGATGACATAGTCAGCGCCCTCATAGGCCGCCTGCTTGTCCATGGTGGCCTTGAAGTTCAGGGTCTTGGTGGCGAGATACTCTTCAATCTCGGCATCGGCAATCGGCGATTGCTTGCGGTTCAGCATCTCCACCTTCTCCGGCACGATGTCGAGCGCGACCACTTCGTTTTTCTGGGCCAGCAACACCGCCATGGAAAGTCCTACGTAGCCGGTACCGGCAATTGCTATCTTCATCTAGTGACTCCTGAGTCTGTGGAATTTATTAAGGTCATCAATGACATATTCTGCCAAGCAAAAATCGTGACAGCCAAGGCTGAAAGCCGCATGACATGCGAGTGACTGGTCAGAGATTTTCGCCATTGTTTGTTTATTCTGATTGACGTGTTTAGTGTTTCTCATGAGATGCCTGGCGCATGCCTCATTGTAATCTGCTGTGCTGCCTCGTCACAATTTTAGTTGGCTCCCGGCCCGCACCTCGCCTTCAGGTGAGCAGGTTACGTTTCTCCCTCGGATACCCCTCTGCAACTGTTCATGATCGCCGACAGTCTTACCCGTAAATCGAGATTATTTATGATGCCTCAAGTTATATAATTCCAAGTAACTCACCGCAATAGTCCATGGAGACCATACCCAATGCCAACTTTACTTGTTACAGGCGCCAATCGTGGCCTGGGCCTGGAATTTACCCGCCAATATGCCGAAGCCGGCTGGCAGGTGCACGCATGCTGCCGCAGGCCTGAAGACAGCCATGCACTCAAAGCCTTGCATACCGCGCACCTGGACCGCATCACCCTGCACAAGCTGGATGTCGCGGATTTCAATCAGATAGACAAGCTGGCCGAGACACTCGCCGACACGCCAATTGATGTACTCATCAACAACGCCGGGATCTATCCCGACCATGCAGGCAGCCGCCTGAGCAATGCCGATTATGAAGCCTGGCTGACAGCATTCCGCGTCAACAGCATGTCACCCCTGAAAATGGCGCAGGCATTTGCTTCACACGTGGCAAAAAGCAGCGAGAAAAAAATCATCAACATCACCAGCAAAATGGGCAGCATTGCCGACAATGGCAGTGGCGGCCACTATATTTACCGCTCCAGCAAAACGGCGCTGAATAGCGTGAGCAAGAGCCTGGCGATTGATCTGGGCAATCAGGGTATCAGTGTGCTCGTGCTGCATCCAGGCTGGGTGCAAACCGACATGGGCGGCCCCAACGGCTTGATCAATGCCGAGCAAAGTGTCAGCGGCATGCGCCAGGTCATCGCCAAACTGACCCCCAAGCAGAGCGGGCAATTCATTGCGTATGACGGACAAGCCATCCCCTGGTGAAGAAGATCAGCTGCCTACCCGGCCCTTGATCTTCAAGGGCCGAGGCAGCACCAGCAACCAGAACGGGCGTTTCGAGCAATTGCAGCGCGAAGCCTTTGATGACGGCTGGGCACAGGAAGACGCCGACACTGGCACGCCGCGACTGATCACCGAGATCATCCACGATAGCAGTCGCAGTATCCTGCAGTACAACGACTCGCCCGATATCCCGTTTGACCGTTCCATCAACCCCTACCGTGGCTGTGAGCATGGCTGCATCTATTGCTATGCGCGCCCCAGCCATACCTACCTCGGGTTTTCGGCCGGGCTGGATTTTGAGAGCCGCATATTGGTGAAGCCTGATGCCGCTGCCCTGTTACGCCAGGCGCTGGCAAAGCCAGGCTATGTGTGTCAGCCGATCGCCATGGGGACCAATACCGACCCCTATCAACCACTGGAACGGCAGCAGCGCATCACGCGCCAGATCATTGAAGTGTTGGCCGAACACCAGCATCCCCTCACCATCGTCACCAAATCTGCCATGGTAGAGCGAGACATTGATCTGCTGGCGCCGATGGCAGCCCAGAATCTGGCGCGCGTCTTCATGTCAATTACCACCCTGGATCGCCATCTCAGCCGCGTCATGGAGCCGCGCGCCGCCGCGCCAGAACGTCGCCTGCAAACACTGGAAAGATTGTCCAAAGCAGGTATTCCCTGCGGCGTCATGACAGCACCCATGATTCCCGCGCTGAATGATGCGGAGATGGAACATATTCTGGAACATGCCCATGCAGCAGGTGCGCGCTATGCCGGCTATGTATTGCTGCGGCTGCCTTTGGAGGTGGCTCCGCTTTTTGAAGAATGGCTGCAACACCACTTTCCACTGAAGGCGGCGCATGTCATGAGCATCATCCGGCAATCACGTGGGGGCAAAGCCTACGATGCCCAGTTTCATCAGCGCATGCGCGGACAAGGCATATTTGCCGATCTGCTAGCGCAGCGCTTCCGCCTGGCCGCGAGCAAACTGGGATTCATGCAGGAGCGCAGCCCTTTGAATACCAGCATTTTCCGGCCGCTCGCCGCGACGACTGCTCGCACAGCCAAAAAGCTGACACCGCAACGCGATCTGTTTGAGTAAGGGAGTAAGAGAAGAACTTGGTGAGCTAGCGCAAAAGACGCTCACCAGGTGGATCGCAGGCTTACCAGCTTCCGCCAGTAAATCGCTTGATATCGCGCAACTGGCGTTTGGTAGGCCGCCCGGCGCCGCGCTCGCGCTTGCCATGGTCGGCTTCGCGCGTGACCGCTGCATCTTCACGCTTACGCGCACTTTCCGGGGTTTCCTGATACAGCAAGGCGGCCTCGGGGGCGCCACGGCGTTGATTGGACAAGGCCATGACCTCCACTTCCATTTCCAGCTCTTTGCGGCGGATGTAAATGCGCTGCCCTACCCGCACCTCTTTGGCTGGCTTGGCGCGATCCCCATCCACATGCACCTTGCCGCCATCAATGGCATCCGTCGCCAGGCTGCGTGTCTTGAAAAAGCGCGCTGCCCACAGCCACTTGTCGAGACGGCACTTGTTGTCTTCTTGCATGCTCATCTGGCGGGCGTATTATTGAAATAATATTGACGGAAGGCCTCCAGACTCTGCTGAACGCGCCCCATGATGCTGCCCGCTGGATACTCACCCTCGTGAAGCTCGGCGCCCGCCTCCATGCCCGTCAGCAAGGCCATGCCTTCCAGCACATGCTCAATGGCATATAAATGAAAACGTCCCTGCTCCACCGCGGCAATCACCTCTTCATCCAGGATCAGATGTCGCATGTTGGCCTTGGGAATAATCACGCCCTGGCTACCGTCAAGACCTACCCGCTGACATACCCGGAAATAGCCTTCAATCTTCTCGTTGACGCCACCAATCGCGGTGACTTCACCGTGCTGGTTCAGCGCCCCGGTAACCGCAATGCCTTGCGAAATAGCCAAGCCCGACAGGGCCGACAACAACACGAACAATTCGGCACAAGAAGCCGAATCCCCTTCCACCCCATGGTATTCCTGCTCAAACACCATGGATGCTGCCAGCGATAGAGGCGTCAGCATCGGAAAACTGGCAGACAGCCAGCTTTGCAGAATGAATACGCCCTTGTCATGGTTAGGGCCGCTCATCTTGACCTCGCGGTCAATGTTGATCAGGCCTTGCGCGCCAGCAAAGCAGCGTGCCGAGATACGAATCGGCGAGCCGAAACTGGCATCGCCCAGATCAATATGGCTAAGGCCGTTGATCTGCCCTACCGCACCACCGTGCAAGCGCAACATGAGTTCGCCTTCGGCAATCGAATCGCGCAGCTGCTGCTCTGGTATCTGGTGCCGTGCCAGGCGCGCTTGTTGCGCGGCGCGTACATGCTCAGGCTGGACAATGCCATGGGCGGTAGCGGCGGATGGCGCCTTGCGCATGAAAGACGCGCT